>NZ_JBGUIH010000001.1:0-12891 GCF_045112895.1 Methanobrevibacter sp.
AGAAGTAATGGATGTTAACTTAGTTCAAAGGATGCATAAATCTGGTAGAAAAGTTAATTTCAGAGTAATTGTTGCTGTAGGTAACAAAAACGGATATGTTGGATTAGGCCAAGGTAAAGCTAAAGAAGTCGGTCCTGCAATCAGAAAAGCTGTTGATAATGCTAAATATAATATTATCAAAGTAAGAAGAGGTTGTGGAGACTGGGGTTGTGTCTGTGGAAGAGAACACACCGTACCTTTCAAAGTACAAGGAAAAACCAGTAGTGTAAGCGTTACTTTAATGCCAGCTCCTGCAGGTGTAGGTTTAGTAGTGGGAGATGTTGGTAAAACTATCTTAAAACTTGCTGGTATTCACGATGTATGGTCTCAAACTTTCGGTCAAACCCAAACTACTGTTAACTTCGCTAATGCAGTATTCGATGCTCTAAAAGAATTAAGTAATGTAAAAGCAAGTCAAGAAGACCTCAAGAAAATGGGAGTCAATTACTAGATGGTGATTACTATGTATTTAGTTATTAGAGTTAGAGGAACTACCGGTGTCATTCAGAAAATTGCTGACACATTAGACATGTTAAGACTTAACAGAATCAGCCACGCAGTCATCGTTGAAGAAAATCCTAGCTACGAAGGAATGCTTCAAAAAGCTAAGGATTACATCACCTGGGGTGAAATTGATGCGGAAACTTTAGCTGCTATCATTGCTAAAAGAGGCAGACTCCCAGGAAACGTTAAAGTTACTGATGAATACGTTGCTGAAAATACTGATTACAAAGACATCGCTGATTTATCTAAAGCTTTAATTGAATCTAAAGTTAAATTAGCTGATGTTGGAATTAAACCTGTATTCCGTTTACACCCTCCAAGAAAAGGATATGAAGACATTCGTTTATCTGTTAAAGAAGGTGGATCCTTAGGTTACAGGGGAGAAGAAATTAAAGACCTTGCAAAAAGAATGCTTTAAGTCAGGTGTATATTTATGATTAGAACAAAACGTAAAATTAACAAACAAAGAGGTTCTAGATCCAACGGTGGAGGCTGTACTAAAAAACGTAGAGGTGCAGGTAACAAAGGTGGTAAAGGAAAAGCCGGTATGGGCAAACAACATTGGACTTGGACTGTAATCCACGATCCTGACCACTTTGGTAAACACGGTTTCAAAAGACCTCAAAAAATGATTAAAAAAGTTAATGCTGTTAATTTAAGTTACTTAGAAGAACAAGCTGATGATTTAGTTGCTAGTGGCAAAGCATCACAAGAAGGAGATGCAATTGTAATTGATGTAACTGAATTAGGTTTTGACAAAGTTTTAGCAAAAGGTAAAATCACTAAAACTTTCAAAATTTCAGCTCCACAATTTTCAGCATCTGCTATTGAAAAAATTGAAGAGTTAGGAGGAGAAGCTATCGAATTATAGCTTTTTTCCTTAAAATTATTAGAGGAAAATTATGTCAGCGCTAGAAGTTTTAGAGCCAATATTTAAAGTTATTCCTGAAGTTAAGTCTCCTGTTCACAGAGAAGATTTCAATGAAAAACTTAAATGGACTGGGCTTGTTTTAGTTTTATACTTTATATTAACACAAATTCCATTATATGGTTTAGCTCCTGGAGCTATTGATTCATTTGCTCAGTTAAGAGCAGTTATGGCTGGAAGTTTCGGTTCCATCCTTACTTTAGGTATTGGACCAATCGTTACTGCATCAATTGTATTGCAGTTATTAGTTGGTTCCAATCTTTTAGAATTAGATTTGTCTTCTCATAAAGACAAGTCTCATTTCCAAGCTACTCAGAAAATCCTTTCCATAGTTTTCACAGTATTCGAGGCAAGTGTTTTGGTATTGACTGGGAACCTTGTTCCTATTGACAATTCCTACACTTTCATATTGATTGCCCAACTTGTTGTAGGTGCATTAATCATTATCTACCTTGATGAAGTCGTTTCAAAATGGGGTTTCGGTAGTGGTATTGGTTTGTTCATTGCTGCTGGTGTATGTCAAGCTATCATTGTAGGAACATTCAGTATATTAAAGGGTTCAGATGGCCTATTGGCTGGAATTATTCCTAAATTTATCCAACTAGCTAGTGGCGGTACTTTTGACTTTTCCATATTGATTCCATTGATTGCAACCCTCATAGTATTCGCGGTTGTTCTTTATGGTGAGGCCATGAGAGTGGAAATTCCTATTTCTCATGGTAGTGTAAGAGGTCACGGAAGAATTAGAGGATCTGTAGGTAAATACCCATTAAAATTCGTATACTCAAGTAACATGCCGGTAATTTTGACAAGTGCATTGCTTGTAAACGTTACATTATTCGCTAACATTTTCCAAAAAATCGGATTCCCGATTTTAGGACATCTCAAAAACGGTAAGGCTGTTGACGGTATTGCCTGGTTGTTATCCACTCCTAATTTGTCCATGTTCATTACAGAACCGTTCCACGTTCTTATATATGCAATATTTTTCATTGCATGCTGTATGTTGTTCTCTTATCTATGGGTAGAAATCAGTGGATTGAATGCTAAAAAGATTTCTGAACAGCTTTATAACTCAGGTATTCAGATACCTGGATTCAGAAGCAGTAAACGTCAATTGTATAAAATTTTGAAAAAATATATTCCTGCACTTACCATTATCAGTGGTATTTATGTAGGTCTCATTGCTTTCCTTGCAGATTTGACCGGTGCTTTAGGTGGAGGTACCGGAGTATTGCTTACTGTAGGTATTCTTCATAAACTTTATGAGGAAATGGCTGAGGAACAACTCATGTCCGCAAATCCACTTCTTAGAAAATTCTTAGGAGATTAGATTCTCTCCTATTTTTTTCTTTTTAACAATATGTGAGGGGAAAAAATGAAATTAGTAGTATTAACAGGTATTCCAGGTTCTGGAAGTACAACATTACTTAACAAAGCACTTGAAGAAGTCGATTATGTACATTTAAATTATGGGGACATAATGACTGAAATTGCTATTAAAGAAAATATTGTTGAAGATAGGGATTCTTTAAGAAAATTACCAGCTGAAACACAAAAGGAAATTCAAGCTAAGGCTGCAAAAGAAATTAAGGAAAGGTCTGAAAACGACAATGTCATTGTAGATACTCACTGTACCATCAACACACCTGGAGGATTTTTGCCAGGTCTCCCAATTTGGGTTTTAGAAGAATTACAACCGGATCTTTTCATATTAGTTGAAGCAAATCCTGATGAAATTATTTACAGAAGATCAAATGATGAAACCCGTTCAAGAGATGTTCAAAAAGCTAAAGACATCCAATTACATCAAGAAATGAACAGGGCAACTTCTATGGCTTATGCAACTTTAACTGGGGCTACTGTTAAAATTGTCTCTAACCATGATAATCATTTAAACTCTTCAGTTTCAAAATTAGTGGATGTATTAAATTTATAAATTACAAAAGAGGTATAAATTATGGTTGATTTCATGACTCCTATTTATGGGGCATTAAATGCAGTTTTCAATCCGATTTTAGCTATGGATCCGAATCCGGCTAATCCTGCTTTAACAGTTTTAATCATTGCATTCATTGTTTCTTTAATTACAACTGTTGCAAATAAGTATTTGGTGGATCAAGACAAGTTAAATGAACAACAAGCTGAAATGAAAGAATTCAATAAAAGATTAAGGGATGCTCAAAAAAGAGGTGACGGAAAAGAGATTGCAAAGCTTCAGGCTGAACAGACAGAACTTATGCAACAGCAAACCGCAATGATGACTGACCAATTCAAACCAATGTTTGTCACTTTCGTTCCAATCATTTTGATATTCTTTTGGATGAGAGCTTCTGCCGTAAGTGATTTGGTTATTATTTTGCCTAAAACCGTATATTGGGTTATCTTAACTCCGGTTTGGCATATGATTGGAAGTTTCATGTATGGCGGTAAGGCAACCATTCCATATGGTATCGGTTGGTTATTATGGTATTTCATTTGCACTTTTGGTATGAGCCAAATATTAAGAAAATATCTTGGATTCAAACAAGGGTTCTAAATTGACCTAAAAAACTATACCTTTATTAATAATGAAGAATATATATTATAGCATTCTATTTTGAATACGCTATTACACAATTATTTAAATTATTAAAAATTATTATAGGTGATTAAATGCCTGCAAATAGGTTTAGATCAAGATCATATAAAAGAGTTCATAAAAACACCCCTGGTGGGAAAAATGTTTTAAGATACAAAAAGAAAAAACCATCTAAGCATGTTTGTGCTGAGTGTGGTGCAATATTGCATGGAGTTCCTCGTGGACGTCCATATGAAATTGGAAAATTATCAAAAACAGCTAAAAGACCTAACCGTCCATACGGTGGGTACTTATGTTCAAGTTGTGCTCGTAAAATTTTCAAAAACGAGGCTAGAAAATAATGATAATTACTGTCGGCGGATTAGCTGGAACCGGAACTACAACAACTGCTGAGGGTCTCTCAGAAAAGTTAAATATTCCATATATCTCTGCAGGTTTTGTTTTTAGAGAAATGGCTGCGGAAAAAGGAATGAGTGTTCTTGAATTCAGTGAATTTGCTGAAGGTAATGATGATATCGATAAAGAAATTGATAGAAGGCAAGCTGAAAAGGCCAAATCTGCAGAAGATTTGATTGTAGAAGGAAGATTGTCAGCATATTTTGTTGACAATGCTGATTTGAGGGTTTGGTTGGTAACACCCTTTGATGTTCGATCAAGAAGAATTTCCGATAGGGAAAACAAATCTGTCGATGTGGCCAAAAGAGAGATAATAACTCGTGAAAAAAGCGAAGCCTTAAGATACATGGAAATCCATAATATTGACATTTCCAATATGGATATCTATGACATAATTATAAATACTGGTACTTTCAATCCTGAAAACGTATCAGAAATCATTATTCAAACATTAAAGGTGATATAAATGGCATCAATTGAAGTAGGTAGAGTATGTATTAAAACTGCTGGTAGAGAAGCAGGCGAAAAATGTGCAATCGTTGAAATTATCGATGAAAACTTTGTAGAAGTAATTGGTGAAGCTGTTAAAAACAGAAGATGTAACATCGCTCACTTAGAACCAACTGCAGATTCCATTGATGTTTCTGGTGATGCAGAATCTATCAAAGCAGCTTTAGCTGACTTATAAATGAATAATTGAAACGATTATTCATATCTTTTTTTATTTAACTATTTTTTTATATTCAAGGTTTTTTTCATGAAATTTGATATGGTGACCAAATCTAAAAGTTTCACTTCCCCGGATTTTGGCTGCAAGCCGGAAGAAAGGGAGATTGAAGAATATATCTCTAAGGGTGTAATTAATTTAGACAAGCCATCAGGTCCGACCTCTCATGAAATAGACTCTTGGGTTAAACGCATTTTACCAATTGAAAAATCAGGTCACGGCGGAACACTTGATCCTAAAGTAACTGGTATTTTACCAGTTGGTTTGGATGATGCCACCCGTGCAATTCAACTGCTTTTAACAGCTCCCAAAGAATATGTCTGTCTTTTGACATTCCATCATGATGTTGATGAAGACAGGATTCGTGAAGTGTTCAGCGAATTTACCGGAAAAATATTCCAGCTTCCTCCAGTAAAGTCCGCTGTAAAGCGTGAGCTCAGGACCCGTAACATCTATTATTCGACAATCTATGAAATTGAAGGCCGTGACGTCTTATTCAGAATAGGCTGTGAAGCGGGAACCTATGTCAGGACATACTGCCACAATATCGGAGAGGCATTGGGTGTTGGAGCGCATATGGCAGAGCTTAGAAGAACACAAGTGGGCTCATTTACGGAAAAGAATAACCTGGTTACATTGCATGACGTGACTGACGCATATCATTTCTGGATTGAGGACGGCGATGAATCATTCCTGCGTGAAGCCATCATGCCGATGGAAAGGGCTGCAGACTATCTTCCAAAAATCGTCATTAAGGATTCAGCGGTAGATGCAGTCTGTCATGGTGCGGACCTTGCCTGCGGAGGAATTGCAGAATTGGCAGACAATATTCAAAAGAACGATATTGTAGCTATTGAAACCTTGAAGGGTGAATTGGTAGGTGCAGGTCATTCCTTTTTAACTTCAAACGAAATTTTAGAAGCCGATTCAGGCTTTGCAGTTAATGTTTCCAAAGTATTTATGAAACCGGACACTTATCCGAGATTCTGGAAATAACTTTTTTTTTAAATAGATGTGAAAAGATTTATAATTCTTAATAACCTAAATAATCTTAAAGAGAAGTAAAACTCTAAATATTATTATAAAAACAGCAATACAAGGTGTAAATTATTTTTAACAGAAAAATATTCCTGTCTCTGATTTTTGCATTAATTCTTCTTTTTTCGATTACTGCAATTCAGGCAAGCGAGGCCAACATAACGGATTTGTCAATGCAGAATTCCAGTGATGATGCTATTCAAATTGAAGAGAGTTCTCAATTCAGCGATTCAGATGTTATTGGTTCAGATAATTTATCCGTTGACCAAATCAGTGCTTCTTTGAATGAAAAAAGTAAAAACAAGACGGAGCTTTCATCGCCATCGACAAGCGTTTATTATAAGGGATCTTATAATGTGACTTTAAAAGATTCAAATGCAAACTGTTCATTGGCTAAAAAGAAGGTTTATTTTACTATAAATAATGTTAACTATAACTCTACAACAGATAAGAATGGTGTTGCGAGCGTTAATTTGAAGCTAACTCCAGGCAAATATAAGGCAAGCATTCATTTTGATGGTGATAAGGCCTATGAAGCAAGTGCCTTAACTTCCTCTTTTAAAGTGTTGCCCACCATTAAAGCATCTAATCAATCAAAATACTACAAGGGCAGTACAAAATATAAGGCAACATTCCTCACCAGCCAGGGAAAGGCTTTGGCAAATAGGAATGTCAATGTAAAGATTAATGGAAAGTCATACACTAAAAAGACAAATAAGAATGGTTTTGTAAGCCTTCCGGTAAACTTGAAGCCGGGCAGCTATAAGGTTGTTGCAGCCGATCCCGTTACAGGATATAAGCTGACCACCACATTTAAGGTTCTATCAACTATTTCGGCATCCAACCTTAATAAGGTCCAGGGCGACAGCAGAAAGTTCAGCGTAAAATTCTATAAGAGCAATGGAAAGGCCTTGGCTAAAAAGTATGTTAAGATTAAGCTTAAGGGCAAAACCCATAAGGTCAAAACCAATTCAAAGGGCATTGCAACATTATCTTTAAAAAAGCTTAAGAAAGGCACATATAAGGTCATCTGCTACAATAAGGACGGTTTGTCAAAAAAATACACCATTAAGGTTTTCAAAAGGAAGGCATCCACCAAATTGACCACTAAGGAGTATACGTTCCTTCCTAATGATGCCAAGAATCTTAAAATAAAATTGTCAACCAGCTTGAATGATGATTCAAACTCCGGAAGAACCGTTAAGATTACAGTTGCTGGAAAGACCTATTCCAAAAAGACCGATGGCAATGGCATAATCAATTTCAAATTGCCATCCCTGAAGAAGGGCGTTTATAAGGTCAACTACAAATATGAGGGAAACAAGTATTTCAAGGCTTCAAAATCATCAAATTACATCACGCTGCTTAATGACACTTCACACACTAAACTTAAAGTTAAGGGCACAAAAGCTTTTGGATTTGGTGCAGGCACCTTGCTTAAGGTTTCATACACTGCCGATGGAGTTCCTTTGGCTAAAAGGACAGTAAACTTCACTATTGGTGGTGAAAATTACACCAACACTACAGATTATAAGGGAATTGCAGCAGTCCCTATCAACCTGAAAATTGGCAATCATACGGTCTATTATCAAACGGATGATGACTCCATTGTAAACGGAACTTCAGGATCTTGCAAGATACAGGTCTTTAAAAGAAGCCCCTCTAAAGTTACTTGGAAATGTGGAACTTCCTATAAGGATAATCTCCAGACCTTCAAGGTTCTGGTAACCGATTCCAACGGCAAGGCCATCTCCGGAGGAAACATTGAGCTGACCATTGATGGCGAAACATATAATTCTACTGTCGGGTCAAATGGATATGCAACATTCAAAACGGAGGTTGCATTGGGAAAATATAAGGTTTCAGTCAAATTTTTAGGAAACAACGAGTATCTTCCAAGTTCCAAAATATCCAAATCAGTCAATGTCAAGCTTTCCAAATATGGAAGTGGGCTCAACCAAAAGAACGCCAAGTCCCTGAGGGCTTATCTCAAATCATCTTGGCATTGCAAAGTTGGAAGTCCAGCAATTAAAAAATTAGTCAAATCACTGACCAAGGGATTGACCAATGACATCGATAAGGCAAAAGCCCTGTTCAATTACGTAAGGGACACTTTGGATTACAGCTACTATTATAATACAAAATATGGTGCATCAAAGACATTGAAGCTTAAAAAGGGAAATTGCGTTGACCATTCACATTTGCTGGTTGCGATGTATAGGACAGCGGGCTTTCAGGCAAGATATGTTCATGGAGTATGCCATTTCATAAAAAGCGGAGACACAACCGGCCATGTCTGGACTCAGGTCAAGATTGGCAAAACATGGGTTTGCGGAGACCCGATTAGCTATTCTAACTCTTTGGGAAAAATAAAGAATTGGGATACTAAGAACTATTATATACATGCTAAATACAGAAGTCTTCCATTTTAGTTTTAATTTTGAATATATATAATAATATTTTTTTACTATATTTTTTTGATAAATAAAAAAAAGTGTGGGAAGCTAGAATGCTCCTCCACCTCCACCACCGGATCCTCCTCCAAGGCCACCGAAGCTTCCGGAATCGGATGATGAATGGGTTGTTGAATAGCTTGTACTGTATGCGTTTGACATCAATCCGTATCCTCCATAGTAGTGGTACAGGAATATTCCATCGTCATAGTCTGAGATGTTAGGCACTTGCAGTTTCATGGATTCGTAGACCTCTTTAGCTACTCCAAGAGCGGTTCCATAAATCAAGTACTTTTTCCAGACAACTATGGATTCTGGAGGGCGCTCTTCAATTAAACTGTTGTCTTCGATGAATTCCTTGAAGTTTCTCCATTTGAGATAGAAGACACGACCCTCTTCGGTCCATCTTCCGAAGATATCGTCATCAAAGTGCAGCAGCGCCACTGAAAATAGCGCCAGGAATATGCCTCCTACAAGTGCATAGATTCCGTTTCCAAGATTTGTGGTAAATCCTAATGCAGCTATTATTATTCCAAAGAGAATGCCAAGAAGTGCTATGGTTGCTATCATTGATGCACCGGTGTCGTCAAATAGTTTTGATTTGTCAAGCTTGTTTTGAACATCGTCTTCCCATTTTTCAATATGTTTCATAAACCATTCTGCATTGCTTTCTGAGGAAAATCGGCTGTTCAATTGGGACAGATTCAAAACGTTGTCTTTTGCAAAGTGTTCCAATGTCTTGAATACTATCTTTTCGCTTGAACTTAATTTGTCGTATTCCTGATGATTGAATGTTAAAAGCAAATCGTTCAATTCATTTTCAGTGCCATCGTCAGCAAATATCTTGAAGGCCTTCTTGTCAATAAGGTTCATGATTGATGCCTCAAATCCCTTTATGTTAGGCTTTCCGATATTTCCCTTATTTTCAATGAAAGCATTGATCACTTCCGGCGGATCGTCTGTCGGAAGGTCACGTTCATAGATTCCGTCATACATCACTTTAGGTTCCCTGCCGTATTTAAGATAGGTAAACACTGCACCTATGGGGCTTATGATTGACAGCAATGCCAAGACAAGAAAGCTGGTGTTCCAGAAATTCCTGCTGTTGACGCTGTCTTCAAGGTTCTTCAGTATCATTTCACGGCCGTCTTCGTTGACATGCTTTGCATATGGCGCATCATTGAAATCGTCAATAGGCATCAAAACGAGCAGTTCATAGAATTCGCCTTTCGGAATGGATGAACTCTGCGCGGTTATTGTGTTTCCCTGCAGTGATGAGGATTCGTTGTAGTCCTGTGGGTTCAGGTAGTATTCGTTACCGTTGTCTCCAGGCAGGTTAATTATGGCTGTCAAGCTGCCGACGCCGACATCCCACTCTTCTCCCCAGAGCTTATACTGCAATCCTCCGACATCGTTGAAAAGGGTCACTACGCCGCTAAGGTCATAGCTGATGTGAACGGATACGTCACAGTCCCTGATGCCTTTGGTATGCGCCTTATCGGAATATAAGTAGATTTTCAGATGCTTATATCCGTTATCGTCACTTTCCTTAAGTACAGCATAGGCTCCGTCCGCCGAAACCTTAATATTGCTGATGCTCTCTCCGGATTTCAGAGGAATATCCCTGTAGACTCCGTTGAATGCGCCATCAAATGAATAATCATACCTTTCATCTACATGAAGCAGACCATTACTTCCAACCGTCAGTTCAACAAATGCCTGATCTATGGTATAGCTTCTGTCGTCATCTGCCGAAACGAGCGTAACTGTTGAAAATAATATTAAAAAAAGTAAGATTATACAAAATGTTCTTTTAACATTCATATAATCCCTACCCGTTTAAAATTTGACTTCTGGAACTGCTTTTTCGGATTCTGGTGCTTGGAAGAATGCTTCTTCGCTGAATCCAAACATTTTTGCAATGATGCTGCTTGGGAATTGTTGGCATGCATTATTGTATTTCAAGACAACGTCATTATAGAATTGCCTTGCATAAGAAATTTTATCTTCGGTTTCGGTCAATTCAGCTTGCAATTGCTGGAAGTTGCTGTTGGCCTTGAGGTCAGGGTAGTTTTCGGCAACCGCAAACAATGTTTTCAATGCACCGGTCAATTGGTTGTTCGCTTCGCTTGCCTCTTCAATGGAAGATGCATTCATCACGCTTGTTCTTGCTTTGGTTACCTCTTCAAGCACGCCCTTTTCGTGACCTGCATAACCCTTGACTGTCTCGACAAGGTTTGGAATCAGATCGTTTCTTCTTTTAAGCTGGACATCTATTTGCGCATAGCTGTTTTTCACGCGGTTTCTGAGTCCAACGAGATTATTGTACATGTGTATGATTGTTACCACAACAAATATGACTAAGATAATTACTATTATTAATAAGATAAGGTTCATTTTATCACCTAATTTATAGTATATTTATCATTTAAAAATATACTTTTCTTTTTATGATTGGAAATCTAATAATTCTTTTGAATCAATCATTTTTATGAAATTCCTTATTAAAGCAATACCTTTATATATAGGTAAGTAAATATATTATCTTATCATATTATTCTAGATGATATGATTTGCAAGTATTTTGCTGACTATTCATGCCGAGATAGTCTAGCCTGGTAAGGCGCGAGACTGGAAATCTCGTGGGCGTTCAGCCCTCCTGGGTTCAAATCCCAGTCTCGGCGTTTATTAGTTTTTAACTATATTTTTTTAATATCAATAAAAATACTTGTTAGACTGATATTTATTGCACTCTTAGTTTGTTTGAACTAAGTTTATATTGTTGAAAGAACTGTGTTTTGCTAGTCAAAACATTCGAATCTATTATTTTACGTCTCGTAGGTTCGCTCTATAAATGGAGGTTATTTAATGGAAGACGATTTTAAGCATTTAGTGCGTATTTCAAGAAAGGACGTTGATGGTAATAAGACCATTGAACATGCTTTAACTGAAATCAAAGGTGTCGGAATGTCTTTATCTAAAACTATGTGCCGTATTTTAGACTTAGATTTAGATGCTAAAATTGGATATATTGCTGATGAGGATGTTTTAAGAATTGAAGAAATTTTAGAAAACCCACAAAAGTTTGATATTCCATCTTGGATGTTAAACCGTAGGGAAGACTATGAAACTGGTGAAGATATTCATTTAATCGAATCCGACCTTGACATGACTTTAAGGGATGATTTGAACAGAATGAAAAAGACCAGAAGCTACAAAGGTAGAAGACACGAAGTTGGCTTACCTGTTAGAGGTCAAAGAACCAAATCTACTTTCAGAAAAAGTTCTTCAGTTGGTGTAAAACGTCGCAGATAGGCATGGGACTTTTTTTATAAATAAATTATTTAAATTCAATTTTATAAGGAGATGTTTTAATGGGACAACCTAGAAAATCAAGGAAAAAGTATAATACACCACCACATCCTTGGAATGCGGAAAGAATTAAAAACGAAAACAAATTAATGACTAAATACGGTTTAAAAAACAAAAAGGAAATTTGGAAAGCCGATACTTTAGTCAGAAGGTACAGTAGGGAAGCAAGATACTTACTCGGTTTTTCTGCTGATCAAATGCAAAAAGAAAAATTACAATTATTAGGACACTTAGCTAGAACCGGTGTTTTGCCAGAAGGCGCTGCTCTTGAAGAAATCTTAGATTTAAATGTTGAAGATATCTTAAGAAGAAGATTACAAACCATTGTATACAAAAAAGGTTTAGCTCGTACTCCTAAAGAAGCAAGAATGTTTGTTGTACACGGCCACATTGCTTTAGGCGGTAAGAAAATCAACTCCCCAAGTTATGTAGTATTGAAAGGTCAGGAAGATGATATAGGATTCTATCGTTCTTCACCTGTTGCTAAACAGATTGAAGAGTACAACAATAGCAAAGTTAATAAAGCTAATACTGAGGAATAGAGGGTGTAACTATGGCAAAAGATGAAAAATGGGGAATAGCTAATATTTACTCATCATT
The DNA here is from genome assembly GCF_045112895.1 of Methanobrevibacter sp. Classification (GTDB taxonomy): domain Archaea; phylum Methanobacteriota; class Methanobacteria; order Methanobacteriales; family Methanobacteriaceae; genus Methanocatella. Next base: position 12,639 of record NZ_JBGUIH010000001.1, read on the forward strand.
CAATAACACTATTATTACTGTAACAGATATTACTGGTGCTGAAACTATTTCACAATGGTCTGGTGGAAGAGTTGTACGTGCAGACAGACAACAGGCTTCACCTTTCGCAGCTATGGCTGCAGCAACCAGAATAGCTGATGATGCTAAAGAAAAAGGATTTGTTGGCTTACATATTAAAGTAAGAGCTCCTGGTGGAAATGGACCTAGAAGTCCAGGACCTGGTGCACAAGCTACTATTCGTGCTTTAGCAAGA
>NZ_JBGUIH010000002.1:0-83077 GCF_045112895.1 Methanobrevibacter sp.
AAAATTTAGTGAAAATTCATCAAAATTTAGTGAATTTTACTAGACATTTCAAAAAAAATAGGGTGGGAGAAGTTATTGAACTCCTCACCAAATGGCGAATATCAAGGATGATTCATGAAATTTATCTAAAAAATAATTTATAAGAAAAAAATCATAATCTCGTTTGAATTTGAACCCACATTCCATGTTACAAATTCTTTTTCCAATGTATGACTGTCAAGAATTTCAGCTGATTTAATCTAAAATTAATTTCCAAGAAGATAAACTCCGGTTAAAAAACTCCAGATTATCATTGTGTATACAGACAGCCTTTCAAAGACTGGCATGTATCCAATTTCCATATTGAAAAACATTATCCAAAATACGATTAAGCCGACTACGCCTAAGGCCAACGTTAATTTTTGATAAGTTCCAAAGTTCTCCATTGACCTTGAAACAACAATTAAGAGAATATTTCCTCCCAAAATCGCCATTGTGGCACCCAGCATATGATATCCAAGGGTAAATGGATTTCCTCCATGAATCAGACCAACGATGATAACCCCAATGCCTGTTATAAACGTTAAAATATAAAAAAGAGTCTTATTTTTAACGATGAAATCTTTAAGCTTGTAAAAATTGCCGAAAATAAGTGCCAAACCAATCAAGATAAAGGCGGAATTCATCAGCCAAAACAACGGCGAATTTCCATTGGGAATTCCGAGTTCGGAAATGGTATGGAAAACGTAAGTATCAAAAAGGGAAGCATTGAAGAAAGCTGCGGAAATAGCTTCAGCTATAATGTAGTAGAGACTTCCAACTATAAATACTGTTCCTGCAACTTTACGCTTCATAATCTAAATTCCGAATTTTTTGTCAAAGTATTTTTCCCTTAACTCGAAGTTAAGCACTTCAATATCTGCACCATCCATTGCCCTTTGTAAAATCTTATATGCTGTCTTTTTGGGTACAGTGGTATTCTTAATATGGGATTTGACCCAAATCCTGTCAAATCTTTTCTTTAGACTTCCAAGATCCAATTTTTCAGTTACGTTTTTCAGGTTTACTACATTTGCATAGTCTACAATATTATAAGTTGCATAGCTTTGTGCATCCAATACTATTGGGTTCAGTCCTAAAATGAAACGCTGCAAATCATAGTCCAGGAATGAATCGTAGTCCCCGACATATGCAAATACATGGGCCTTTGCGGAAAGCGCATCGATAAAGATTAAAAACTGATTTGCCATCAATGCCTTTGAGATGATTTCATCACAGAAATTGTGTGCGGTCTGAATCATGTCTTCAGATGAATTGTTGACATACTGTTCATAATCATCAAAGCGGAACATTGCAATAGCAAACATGTAAAGGTCAATCCATTGATTTTCAACAAGGAACTGTTTTGCCTTATCGGTCAGTTCCAAATCATAGGATTCATCATCATTAGCGGATTTCTTTGAATCGTCGGTCAATACTGGCAGGACTCTTTCAACCAACTCCTGCTTTTTGCCTGAAACTTTCAATCCATTCTCCCTTAAAATGTCTTTCAACTGTGCAACAGTGTATTTTTTGGATATCTCATCGGCAGTCAACTCTTCACTGTCTGAACCGATGCCAAATTCCCCCTCAAGATATCCTTCATCAACCAAATACTCAATGCAGTCCTGTGCAGACGGGAAAGTTCCGAAAGTTCCTTCCTTTAAAATATCTTCAAGATCATAGCCTCTATTTAAAAAACTCAAAACATTAAAAATCTCTAATTTTTGTTCACTCACTTAAACACCTTTTATATTTCATTAGCAATACTGTAAAATTGCCTAATGTTATAATTAAGCTTCCGATTAAGAAAGCATATAAATTTGAAATGAATACCAAAATAACAGTTATTCCAATCATTGTAACTATTATCATTTGTATAATATCTTTTTTAGTTAATTTAATATTTTTCCTATAATATTCCTTATTTGCCATTATCGAAATGTAGAAAATAATCAATGAGATTATCATTAGTGAACCTGCAAACAGATGATTTACTGCACCGGAGTGGATTAGTTCCAAGGCGACAGTTACAAGATTGATGCTGATAATTATGAAGTAATGGCTGAACATCAATCTCAATGAGCGCTCAACACGATTATGCTGCATCAAACGATGAATCTGAATAACGTATGAACCGAACATTGTTATTACGATTAGAAATACAAAAATAGGAACCATATTGAAGCTTGCCGTATCAAAGAAATGTGTCAAGCCAACAACCGCTTCGCCAAAGGTAATGATTGTTAGGAGTTCAAATCTTTCAACAAGATGCGGAAAGTTAATGATGTTCTTATTGAAATTGCCCCTGAGGAAAAACGGTAGGAATGCACCGGTCAAGATAGCCAGAACATTAATCCAGATAACATAATCCGTGAAATTGAAAATGGATGACAAAATGGCTATTGCATAGATTGAACAGACCACGGCCAAGATTGTTATTGAATTTCCTGCAGCCCCTTTTAGGGAGTTCTCCTTTTTTGCCTGAATCGAATACAAAACGACGACTGTCAAAAGGATTATCAGCATTGAAATATCAAATGCAAAATAGAATCTGGCCCAATCAAGGGAAATGGTATTCGCCATGTAGATAACTGCAATCATATTTACGCAAGCCAGAACATAATCATACCATTTCCACTGGCCATACCTATTGACATAATTGGTGAAGTAAAGCCATGCCTGCAATATGACAAAGCAAGTAATCAAATAAGCAAAAAGGTTATACTGAGGGATTATCCCATTAATTGGTTCGTTTATAAGTCCGGTCAACTGAGATATTGCATATACAAAAATCAAATCATAGAATAGTTCGATTAGCTGAACCGGCTTTTTAGTTATTTCCATATCAATTCCACAATTTTTCAATAGGTCATCAATGTTAAAACATCAGCTGCTTTTCAACCATTTCCATTATGGGCTTAACCTCATCGGACAAGTTGATTTCAGTGATGTTTTTTGGAGACCTTCTTTTAGAGGCATAATAAGCCTGTGCAAAACTCATGCTAATGAAAGAAACACCTTCAAAATCTATGATAAACTCAGATTCATTAATCCGATTAATCTTATCAAATAAATCTGTTGCCGACTTATTGAAATCCAAAGATGAGTTAATTTCATCCTTTATCTTGATTATCATAGTTTACACCATTATACTTATAATAATTTAATTTTTGAGGTTCGAGCAGATTATAGATATTCTGAATTTCATATTTGTTTAACATAACTGCAACTAATGTCCCATTAAACTTATGTTCGTCATCCAATAAATAATAGGTGTAATTTTCACCAAAAATGTGTAATGTTCCCTTTCTAGAAACGATTAAAATCTCACCACAATTTCCTTCACCAATTAATCTAACGATTGTTCTCAAGCCGTTTCCTCTTTCAAAAAATTCGTCTGAAACAGTTGAAAATGTGCCAATAGCTTGTTCAATGGCATGGCAATCATCATGAAAATCAACATTGCATCTTTCAAACAGACCCGGAATCGATAGCCCATCATCAACCATGCAAATTTCTAATTTTTCATAATGAGGATGCAATTTAGAATAGATGTAACTCTGAAGATTATTATTTTCAAAACGTGCATGATCATAAACATTATTCGCTAACTCGGAAATTATGTGCCTTAATGCAAAATAACTTCCATATCGAGAATCTAAATTTTCCATGTAATTTGTAATGAAATCTAATTCCTCACTTTCTGTTCTGGATTCTGGAAGATTGGAAAACATTATATCTTTCTTAAGAATATTATTTAGATACTCATATGCGCTTTTACCATTAAATTTCAAATCTTTATTTTTGCATCTGCACAACAATGGAAGCGTAGTTGTTGGATTCAGCTTTAAATTTCTCAAATCAATTTCATTACCTTCAGTTTTTTCATTAACAATTTCTTCAAATTCCTTGTAATTATCAAACAAGTTTTTAAGTGTTATATTAACACCACCACATATTTAATAATTAACTGGAATGAAAAAATCCGGACCTTAACATAACAGTTAACAAAACTAATTTGGACTGAAAAGTATTTAAAACAAGCAGTTATTAATTAGAACAATTTTACGAAACCAAAACAATATTTTAAAGTGAATACAATTAAAAAAAAAAGAATTAAGGATTGCATGCCTCATCGGCAGCACCCATCACAACGCTGATTTCATCGGAAATGTTGATTTCTGATATCCTCTTTTCGGATTGGTATTTTGAATTGTAGTATGCCTGTGCAAAATTCATAGTGATGAATGTAACATCCTTAAAATCAAGTATAAAGTCATCTTTTGGTATCTTATTTAGAATATCTATCAATTCCACTGCAATTTCGCTTGTTTCCAAATGTGTGCCGAATTCGGCTCCAATATTAATAAGCATATTTACACCTACAATAATATTTAAAATTCATTATTAATATAATTAGATTATATGAAAACCTGTCCAAAATGCAATAGGGAACTGAAAAGGGTATTTCATGGCGAACCGACAGACGAACTTGCAATAGAATCTATAGAAAATGAAATTATTATCGGAAACTGCTGTGAAAGCGATTATAATTACTATTGCGAGTACTGCGACGAATTTTTCCAATTATAACCCCAACAGGTCCTTGTCGGGATTTGCATGTTTGAAGAGATTAATCTTAACATCCCTTTTCCATGTGAATTTCAAAAGACCGGCATGAACTAATTTTAATTCATCATCAGAAAAGCCGTCCAGATAATAGATTTTTCCCCTATGGCCTACATTCATCATGAATCTGATTAGATGCCTATATACAAATACTGCATGGGGCTTGTAAACGACAATATCATCGGTAATGTACTCAATCAATGTTTCCAACTCAAAAACATCGGGCGTAATAACCTCAACATTGCAATTTGGAAATTTCTCAGAAATTATGGCTTCATAATCCACAATATCACCTACTATTAACTATGGCAACAACAGATATAAAACTATTTTAAGATAATTGTTTATCGATGAACAGTTTCTCAGGAAACATTTATATGCTATTTATTACAGAATTAATTTCAGATATCAAATTATATCAAAATGATTAGTTGCTAGTGAAAACATGACTCAAGAAAACAGTAATATCGATAAATTTGATTCAATGCCTTTTATTGCATTAATTCATCATATATCCAGAAATAAACTAAAATACTCAATGAAAAATCCGAATCACATGGATATGGTTCATGAAGGCCGCTATCTGATGGAGATACATAAAAGGAAGAATTTATCTCAGGACGATCTTGCAAATATTTTCGGCCAAAGCAAAGGAACAATAGCTAAAGCATTAAGAAAATTAGAAGACAAGGAATATGTCGAAAGAGAGATTGATGAAAACAATAGAAGGAAATACATTTTAAATACAACAGAAAAAGGAGAGGAACTGGCTATTTTACTAACAAAAGATTTGGAAGACTGGGAGAAAACCGTTGGAATCGACAAATTGGATGAAAAAACAAAAAGTCAGTTAAGAAAGATAGCTAGAAAAAGCGAAGAGATACTTAATGATAATTAAAGATGGGATTCAACATGGCAAACAAAAACGTGGAGTTAATGAGAGGAGAACCTGAAAAGGCTGTAAAGAAATTGGCTATACCAATCATGATATCAATGATTCTGACCGCTTTATACAATATCGTTGACGGAATTTGGGTGGCCGGGCTCGGTCCGACAGCCATTGCAGGAATCGGATTTGTAACACCTATTTTCATGGTGTTGAACGGAGCAAGCGTTGGGCTTGGAAACGGTGCGACAAGCAGCATTTCAAGGTTTATTGGAGCGAAAAATAAGGAGATGGCAACAAAGTCAGCGACACAGGCTTTGTTCATTTTTTTAATAGCCTCAATCGTATTGACAATTATTTTCATCATAATACAAAGGCCATTGCTTGAAAGCTATGGTGCAACAGGACAAACATTAAATGAGGCTGTGGCCTATGCAACACCTTTATTTTTAGGTTTAATCGCTTTGATGTTTGGAAATGGCTGCAGCGGAATCCTTCGTGGCGAAGGCGATATGAAACGTGCAATGTATGTTGTAATCGCCACAGTCATTTTGAATGCTTCACTGGATCCTATATTCATCTACACATTCGGTTTGGGTTCAGCAGGCGCATCACTTGCAACAGTCGTCAGCTCCGCCATTGCGGCAATAATAATCCTATACTGGATTCTAATTAAAAAGGACACATATATTGACGTTACTCTCAAGAACTTTAAATTCGACTCAAAATTGACAAAGGACATTCTTAAGGTTGGAATTCCATCAGCGCTGGACATGCTGATTATGGCAATTGCAATGTCAATCTATTTAATTGTTATTTCAATGGTCGGAGGAGATTACGGAATAGCAACATTCACTTCCGGCCAAAGGCTATACCTGTTTGCAATAATGCCTTTAACCGCAATCGGATCTGCCGTTATTGCAGTATCCGGAAGTGCATACGGTGCCCGAAACGGCGATTATCTATCCAGAACACATATGTACGGCGTCAAATTCGGTCTGGCATTAGGGACTGCAATTACATTAATTCTGATAATATTTGCAACCCCATTGGCTACAATATTTGCATACACCCCTGAAACCGCAAATCTGGTTCCGGGAATTGCCGAATATCTCCAATTGGTCTGCCCATGTTTGATTCTGACAGGTATCGGAATACCTTCAAGCTTTTTATATCAGGGAATTGGAAAGGGAATGTACAGCCTAATGTTCACCATCTTAAGAGAAATCCTGTTTGTCGTTCCTTTAATCTATCTATTCGTATTCATCTTCCATTGGGACCTTGTAGGTATTTGGTTGGGCTTATGTATCGGAAGAGCAATAGCCAGTGTCATCAACTACCTCTTTGCAAGATACGAAATCAGAAGGACAAGAGAGAAATTCGGAAATTAAGAGTTTTTTTAACTCTTAAACCCTTTTTTTATTTTTGATTGAAATCATTTTTGATTTAACCTTGTTAAATTGCTTTAATTAATTACTTACTAATTTATTAATCTTAAAATAAAATATAACCAATACAGATTAAAATTTGTAAAGGTTAAACTATGAACGAACAAGATTTTAAGATAAGAACAGAAATCATACGAGAAACATTTAATGACACAAGAAAGATAAAATGCATTACGCCTGAAGAAGACAGAAAGTTAGGTGAGGACATCTACCCCGGTGGAGATATATTTACAACTGAAGATGGCGAATTCATTGACCTTGAATTTCAGATTGTCGATTTTACAATAGACGAGCTCGTCAAATACGTGGAATTTGCAGAAGAGCTATATGAAAAGCACCACCAGCATGTCTCCATATACCTGCTATGCCCCGATCTTGTCAACGTATGTGTAAGGGAAGGTGAAATCAAATCCAAAGCCGATTTCACAATCAAACTGGCATGCGTCGAGCAAAATCTGGCGCAGATAACATTGGACATTATAAAAAACAAGCTAAAAAAGGAAGGATTTCTCGACAAGGAAGATCTGGACATCCTGGAAATGCTCCCCATAGTATGTAAAAGAGATGAGAGAAATTATTTCAGAAGAGAGTATTTGAAAATTATGAATGGATTTGATTATTAGTTATTTATTCCATTTTAGAATAGTTTTGCCAAAGATAGAAATATAATCTTTGTCAAATGCCTCTTTCAAGTCATTCAGAGAGTTTATTTCACATACGTTGGTAACCAATTTTTCCAAATATTCAAACAGTTTTGGGTTTTGTTTGAGAGTTTCAACAACTCCGACAAAATCTTCCCTTTCAGACCGGCTGTTTCCCTGAATGGTCAGTCCCTTTTCCAAAACCATCCTGGTGTTAACAGGTACCGGATATTCGCTGACTCCAAACAAGTTGATTGTTCCTTGCGGATTAATAAGATCAATTATCTGTTCAATGGCCGATTGCGATGCACTTGAACCCACACATTCGAATGCATGGTCTATTCTTAAATCATCAGGCACCATATGAATCTGATAAGTCTCATCGGCAAATGAAAACAGGTTTAGATTATCCAAATGCTTTCCAAACACGACAACCTTAGACTCAGGGAACTTCTCTTTTAAAAGTAATGCTGTAATGAAACCCACATTTCCATCTCCCCAAACGCCCAATGCGTCCTTTGGAGTGATGGCCAATTCATCAAACCTGGAGATTCCCTGATATGCTACTGAAATCAATTCAATGAATGCCGCAACATGAGGATTGAACTCATCAGGAATTTTGACAACCCTATCAGATTCCAGTTTAATCAGATCGGATGTGAATCCGTCAAAACCGCTTCCCCTAAACTTGGAACTATAAGAATAGTTTGGCCTGCAGACATCATCTTCCACTGGAGTGTTTGGAATCATCACAACCATATCACCGGATTTATATTCTCCGGAATCATCAAAGACAACTTCCCCAATCCCTTCATGAATCAAAGCCATCGGCAATTTTTTTTCTAAAATTTCGGCCGGACGTGATCCCTGATAGTATCTTTGGTCCGCCTGACAGATTGAAAGATAGCTTGGCCTTACTATAACTCCATCCAATTCGATTTCATCAATGGCCTCCTCAAAGAATTTTGGGGACTTTAACCTGTAAACAATGTTAATCATGAATATCCTCTAGTATTGTATTTGCTAATTTCAAGTCATAAGGGTATGTAATCTTAATATTTGTCACTTCCCCCTTCACTAGATGTACATCTTCGTCCTTAAGTGTGAATATTTTGCATGCATCTGTAAGTATATTGGATTCTTCTTCCGTTAAACTGTTGATTAAGTTGAAAAGTTTTTTTATATTGAAGCTCTGTGGCGTTTGGCCTTGGTAATAATAATCCCTTACAGGGATGCTTTCAATAGTCTCGCCATTGATGCTTTCAACGATTGTATCGGTAGCCGGAACTACAGTATCGCAGGCACCATACTTTCTTGCAACATCAATATTGTCCTCGATAATCCTATGGGTTACGAATGGGCGCACTGAGTCATGAGTAAGGATTATGGAATCATCATCAATTCCGAAATTTTCATCAATATAATTAATACTATTCATTATAGTATCGTTTCTAGTTTCTCCACCTTCAATTACAATAATGTCCTCCTTATTCGGAATATGCATCTCAATCAGGTGATTAGTATGATTGATATAGTTTTGAGGTGTTAAAACAATAATCTTGTCAATCTTTTCATTGATTGCAAATTTCTCGATAGTGTGGACAATAACGGGCTTATCCCCTAAAGTCAAAAATTGTTTTGGGATGTCTGTACCGCCCATCCTTGATCCGATTCCTCCTGCCAAAATTGCTGCAAAAATCATTTACATTTGCTCCTTTTCAAATATTATTATGTAATGGGACCTTTTGCCGTCTTCGTCCGGACCCATCTCTTCATTTAAGTAAGTCAATTTAAAGTTAAATTTAGTGAAAATCTCTTCCAATTCTATTGGAGAGCATTTGATTTCAATTGGCGGGCCGACTGACCATTCAATTGGATTGAAATCGACTATGGCAAACTTGCCGCCGACTTTCAATAGTTTTGACATTTCGCCAATGACTTGCCCCATATTTTCGGATGCCTTGAATCCATGAACCACGTTAACCATCAAGATTACATCAACAGACCCGTCTTCAACGCCAGGAATCCTTTCGCCGACATCCGCTTCAATGGCTATTAAATTATCAATATTGTTTTTTTCAGCATAATCCTTCAGGTTTTCAATGCAAGGGCTGTAAACATCAACCGCGTAGGCCTTTCCATCAGGGATGAATTCCTCCAAAGCCCTGACTGCAATGTGGCCGTCACCACATCCCGCATCCATAAAGGTTTCATTTCCTGCAAAACCCAACTGTTTTAAAATATCATCAGTTTCAAAGAATTTTATGCTAGATTTGGCATGATGCTTATGTTCCAATGAAATCACCTATAGTTATCTAGATAATAATTTTTAAAAAATAGTATATAATAATTTTCAGAAAAGTCATGAATCTTAAACATATATATAATTAAAAAAATATAAAATAAATGGGTTATTGGGAATTTATTCCAATAGCAGACTTATGGTAATTAGGAGTAATAAAAAATGAGATGTGTTGGTACTGTCGTACGTGGAATAAGAACACCGATTATTAAGGAAAACGATGATTTGGCAACAATAGTTGTGGATTCACTTATGGCCGCAAAAGAAAGTGAAGGATTCGAATTCAAAGACAAGGACATCGTTGCAATTACAGAAGCGGTTGTCGGTATTTCAGAAGGAAACTATGTGACCGTGGATGATGTCGCACAAGATGTGCAAAACAAATTCCCATCTAAAAATATTGGAGTGACAAATCCTATCTTAAGCAGAAACAGATTCTCCATTATATTGAAAGGTATTGCAAGGGGAATGGATAAGATAACACTTTTAACATCTTTCCCTTCAGATGAAGTGGGAAACGGCATTTTAGATGAAGATATTTTGGAAAAAAGCGAATATAACCTAGGAAGCGTCATCACTGAAGAAGAATACAATGAAACCTTCGGTTCATGGAAACATCCATTTACCGGAATCAACATGATTGACTTCTACAGGGAACTGATTGAAAGCGAAGACTGTGAAGTTGAATTTGTCTTCTCCAACGATGTGAAAACAATTCTTGATTATAATAATGACGTTTTGACCTGTGATATCCATACCAGAGAAAAAACCACAAAATTCCTTAAAGAGGAAGGCGCCAATGTTTACGGATTACATCAAATTCTAGTTGAACCTATTGGAGATTCAGGTTTTAACCCTGACTACGGATTGCTCGGTTCTAACAAGGCAACAGAAGAAAAATTGAAATTATTCCCAAAAACCGGAGATGCATTAGTTAGAGAAGTTCAAAAAAGATTGATTGACATTACCGGCAAACAAATAGAAGTGATGGTCTACGGTGATGGGGCATTCAAAGATCCTGTCGGAAAGATTTGGGAACTTGCAGATCCTGTTGTTTCACCAGCACATACCGATGGACTTGTAGGATATCCAAACGAAATCAAATTGAAATATGTTTCCGATAATAAATTCGCTGATTTGAAAGGCGATGAATTGAAAGAAGCTATTAAAGAAGAAATCAAACAGAAAGATGAAGACTTGACTGGACAAATGATTACCGAAGGAACAACACCAAGAGTATTGACTGATTTAATCGGTTCATTATGCGACTTGACAAGCGGTTCCGGAGATAAGGGAACACCAGTTGTATTCATCCAAGGATATTTCGATAATTTATCACACGATTAAATATCGAAAACCTTACTTTTTTTATTTTTAAATTTTATTATTGCAAAAAAAGAAATAAATGGGAATTTAATCCCCTCTAATCTAAACGACTATTCTTTTTGAAATACGATAAAGTAGTGAGATTTGCCTTCAGGAATATCCTCGCCAATCTCTTCATTCAAATAAGTCATTTTAAGACCATGATTATTGAATAGTTCTTCCAAATCGCTTGGAGAACTTCTCATTTTAGTCGGAGGCCCATTAGGTACATCCCAAGCCTTATAATCCATAATAGCTATTTTACCGTCTTGTTTGATTATTCTTTTAAGCTCCAAAACTGCTTCATCCAGTTTTCTTGATGCTTTAAATCCATGGAATACATTAACCATCAAAACAACATCAATCGAATCGTCCTCCACACCGGGAATTCCTTCAGTGATGTCGGCTTCAACATTAATCAGATTGTCAACATTGTTCTCTTGCTTATATGTTTCCATATCCTCTATTGACGCATCATAAACATCCACTGCATAAACAGTTCCCCTGTGATTGTAATCTTCCAGGACTTTGATTGCAATGTGGCCATCACCGCATCCTGCATCCATAAAAACTTCATCACCGCTGAGATCCAATTCGGCTAAAATCTCATCGGAATCTAAAAAATAAGCACTTGAAAATCCATGAGCTCTGTGTCCATTTTCAGGCATCATCATTTTATCACCTAAATAATAATCTTTAAAAAATAGTATTTAATAATTTTCAATATGATGATGATTTCACAACAGTTTAAAAATAGGTATGATTAATAAAAAAAGTTATAAGAGGATTATTTTTTCCAGGTTTGTTTAACTCCTCTTCCTCTTTTACTACCAGGTTTGGTATAACTTCTTTTTTGTCTGGTTCTTCTGTTAGTTCCTTTAACTTTTGCCATGATTTTCCCTCCTTACAATTGATAATAAAAATAAATTAGAATTATATATATAACAAAAAAATATTTGTTTTTAATATATTTAAAGGTTTTCTTTAAGTGGTATATTCTGCATTGATTTTGACATAATCGTAAGTTAAATCACAACCCCATGCAGTAGCTTCACCTTCACCTAAATGCATATCAATATTCACAATAACATTTTTAGACTGCATTATCTTTTCGGCCCTTTCAAGATAAGGAGTATCTTCAAATGCTAAGATTTCCCCTTTTCTGACCAGATCCACTTCATCTGCATCACTTGCAACGGATATTGTTACAATATCGGGATTCAAATCACAACCGGAGTATCCGATTGCAGAAACTATCCTTCCCCAATTAGGATCGCCGCCAAATACTGCAGATTTAAAAAGACTGGAAGAGATGATGGATTTAGCGGCCAATTTCGCATCTTCAAAATCTTTAGCCCCATAAACATTTGCTTCAATGAATTTTGTTGCCCCTTCACCATCACGAGCCATTTTTTTAGCCAAGTCAATGCAAAGATAATTAAGGGCTTCCTGGAAATTGGAATCCAATTTACCGTCTTTGACAACATCAACGCCTGATGCTCCATTCGCCATCATAAGGCAGGTGTCATTTGTACTTTCATCACCGTCAACGACAATCATGTTAAAGCTAATGTCGGCGGCTTTTTTTAATGCCTTATTGATTTCATCAGATGGGATAACGGCATCACTAACAATAAATGACAGCATTGTTCCCATGTTCGGCGCAATCATTCCGCTTCCTTTTGTAATTCCTGCAATCTTAACAACTTCACCTGTTGTTAAAGTAACTTCAACTGCACATTCTTTTGGAAATGTATCGGTTGTCATTATGGCTTTTGCAGCGGCAAGGGAATTTTCTGGATTGTTGCCTAATTTGGAAAGGGAATCATATGCCACTTTGGAAATAATGTCAATTGGCATTTCACGGCCAATGACCCCTGTTGAAGAAATGGCAATTTCATCTGAAGGAATATCCAAATCCTTAGATACCAGATCAACCAAAGTTTCACAATCCTTTAAACCCTGTTGACCTGTAAAGCAATTTGCATTGCCACTATTTACAAAAACAGCTGAAATAATGCCTTTTTTAAGTACATTTTTTGTATATTTGACTGGAGCCGCAACTACCTTATTTGAAGTAAAGACAGCTGACGCAGTACTATTCGGTGAAAGAATTATAGATACTCCATATTTGCCTTCACGTGATCCAGATACTTTAAGATTTTCAATGACAGAAAATCCACCCTCTAATTCTTTAATAAAATCCATAAAAATCACTAAAATTTATTAATATGATGGTTCGACCGTTACATTCAGTTTTGTTAATGTATCATTGCTGTTGAAATCGACATTATCCAAATTACTGTCATAATAAACCGGCTCTGTTTCATTAAGACCTGTAGTCATTTCCTCTGTAACATTTATCCAATGAGGACCATCACTACTGCCATTATCAAAAGATAAAGAGATTCCGATTCCTGCACCAATAACAAATGCAACTAAAGCTAGAATCACCAAAAAAACTGTGCGTCCACTACGTTTATGTTTATTCCCAGCATTCCTAGTGGGTTTCATTCTTTTTTGTCTTCTTGAAGTTTTTTGACGATTGTCTCTTGGAGAAACCAAAACTCTTTTATCATCTTTTTTTCGTCTCATTTTAATACTCTTTTCAATTTCTTAAGCAATAAATGCATAACCTAAAGCAATAATAACTCCCACAAAACTAAACATTCCAAGTCCCAAAACAGACATCAAATATGCAAATATGAATACAAATGCAAAAACACCAATCAGTTTTGCTTTTTCATTTTCTATTAGATTAATTAATGTCCTTGTGAACTCTGATGGAATATTATAAGCATACAAACCATTGGCTAATTCAAATACCACTAATGACAATGGGGCAGTTGAGCTTACATCATCTACAAGCTGAGCTCTCTCACCCGCTTCTCTTCTACTTCTTCCAACACCGGCTCTAATTTTTGCGCCGTTGTCAAGTGCAAACCATGCGGCATCAAGTCCGGCACGTATTGCCAAATCCTTAGATGGGAATCTTGCAATAAAATCATCACCGCCTTCACGATAGCCTTCAAGCTCTCCGTCACATTCGCTTTCGATGAAATTCTTAATGCCTGTCATCAACTCGACAAGCTGATTTCTGCCATGCTTGTCAATGAATTTAGTGGAATCGATTAAATCAATGAACAGATAATTCTCCAAATCGACAGGATGTGATTCCTGAAGCAGGAATGGTGAATCAAAGACAAGCGCATATTCTCCGCCCAGTTTTGTAAATGCAATGCCTGGAAAACTGCCTACGTTTTGAGTGTAATGAATAGCACGTTCAATTGCTGCTGCACCGGTCATTCCAACAGCGGAAATTACCTGAACATCTTTGGACAATCCTATTCCAATCAGTTCGATAGCTACACGAATTGCATCATTTTTGCTTAACATTTTAGCAATCAGTTCTGTTGCGGTTTTTTCGACAACCTCACCGTTTTCGTTTTCAATAATCTTTACGAAAATATTAATTAAGTTAGATGGGTTGGGAATCTCAATGTAGAAGTAACGATCGCTACCCATAATAATATTACTTACAAGCGCATATTCCTCAATTCTGTTTTCAGCAGGAGCCAATTCATAAAATGTATAGTCTTTAGGAATATTTTCTCCACCGACATCCCGAATAAGGTTCTGTTGAATTGAATCGGAAGTAATTTCGGCTTTTTCAAGCTCGAAAAGAATGGTTTGAGTGTAATTGAACAACTCAACATATTCTGTTTCTAAAGAATTTGTAGGAAAGAATTTTGTTCCAACAGCGATTGGATTTAATTTAGTAGTCAACCTGATTATTGCCTTGGTTAAAAAATTAACCATCTAAGCCCCCTCCCTTCTCGAGCTCTATTTCGAACTCGCCAGGTTTTTCTAAAAGCATATCCGGCTTTACAGAAACGAAAGGAAACTTCCAGGACCCCAGTCTTCCAGCTATTGTACTTGCAATATTTCTGGAATTCCTTTTGATGAATACCTCATCATGAGCGCTTACTCGAACTAGAATATTATATGGTGCATATTCTGTAACTTCATCAGCCAGCATAATATTCAATTCGAAATTGCCTGGTTTTGTAAATAAATCGTTGCGAACTGCAATCAAAGGTTTTTTCTCAAGACCTAATCTGTCAGCAACAGTAACTGAAATGTTTCCTGCATTTTTAACCGCAACCTTATAATCTTTAGGATGAACAAGTACAAAAATCACATATGGAGCGGCTGTTTCAACATCATCAACCATCTCTACAATCTTGTTGAACATTGGAATTTTTGCAAAAATGTTTTCAAGCTTGGATTGTGCATTGCTATCATTATCAATACGGATAATGGCCTGTTTAGCGATGTTTAAAGGAGAAATTTCCAAGCCTTCCTTACCTGTGTATATTTCCCATTTCTTAAAGGTCAATTCTTTAATAATCTCTTCACATATGTGCTGAAGGATATTTTTATCCTTTTTAGGTTTTTTTGGTTTTCCAAATGTGAGTCTGTCGTTTTCGATGACAAATGGAATTCTCATAGAAGAGATATTCCTGAATTCAGCAGCATAATCTCTGAATTTATCATTAGACAGAATTTTAGCTTTTTCGCGAGTAGCAATATCTAAAATAAAATGATCTGCATCATTACCTGCTGGAACCTCTTCTACATTTTCACTTTCCAGCAATCTTAAAAATTTTTCCTTATCGTCAATGTCATGACGAAGTGATGCATCGGCAATAATTACAAATTCATCTTCACTTTCTTCTAATGCCTTGACCGCAGCAAGAATATTAGACATTTGAGGCTGTCCATTTTCGTTTTTTACATGATATGCAACATTAGAAGCATCTACGACCACTTTCATAATAATCACCTAATAATAATATGTAACATAAATATTCAATTCGGTATAATATATTTTAATATTCTATTATTTAAACTTAATTTATAGTTCATTTCTCGGATATTTTCCAAATAACAATTTTTCTCCACCGACATTATTTAGAAAAATCTCTATTTCATCATCTGTAATGTTATACACATTATAAGAATTCCTGATGTTTCCCCTAAGCTTTGTAGAACATAGGGAACCGGCATTAACAACAATAGTTTCGTTTATTCTCCATATATTCGGAACATGCTTGTGTCCGGATAAAATCAAATCAACTTCATGTGTTGTTAAAGTTTTTAGAATATCGCCTGCATCTGATAAAACATTACGTTCACGACCAGTTTGTGGAATGGAAATCACATGGTGGTGCAAAGCAACAATAGAGAAATTTTCATTTATTACGCATTCATCCAATTGGTGTTCCAACCACATATGTTGAGGGCCTCCGATATGGCCTCTATCCTCATCGGGAGAACTGCTGTCCAAACCTATTACTGTAAGGTCTTCACCAACACTCAATTTCCAGCTTCTCTCACCAATCAGCTCTTCAAAGGTCTGATAACCTAAATTACGTGCATCATGGTTTCCAGGAACTACAAATAATGGAGCTTCAAACATTTCCAAATATTTTTTTGCCTGTTCAAATTCAACATAATAGCCGTGACCAGTCAAATCGCCGGTTAAAACTATCATATCCGGTTTTAGGTTATTGATTTCGCTTGCTGCCTGCATGAAAACTTCTTCATCAAAATCCGATTTTGATGTGTGCAGATCTGAAATATGTGCAATTACAGTCATTTTATCTATTGATTCAATTTCATGATGGCTTCTGCAAGGTCTCCTTTACACTCTTCAAGTGCGGCTCTTGCTTCGTCTTCGGAAACGTTAGCGCTATTGGCTACCATTTCAACATCTTCATCAGGAATTTCAACCTCGTATTCAAGTTCAACTTCACGAGCCTTACCCTCAATTTGGTAAGTTTCCTGACCCATTACATTCATTAAGCTTACGCTAGGATTGTCGATGATTAATTCTTTTTCATCAAAACGGATAATGACTTCACGGGCACCTTCAAGTTCTTCCATTTTCATGCCCATCTTTTTCATTTGCCTTTCCATCTGTTTCATTTGTTTTTTATTCATACCAGGTATCATAGTAAACACTCAATAAAATAACTATTTATAAATATATTTTTAATTATTATTAAAACTTGCTTAATTCTAAAAAAATAAGAAGAGGGATTAATTTTCAAATCCATAAATCTCGGTTTCGAATGTTTTTGCAACATCCTTTAGTACTTCAGGAATGTTGATTTGCTGAGGGCATTCCTCTATGCAATTTTCACATTCTATGCAATCGGAAGCTATTCCAACACCAGGGAGCTTAGAATAGTTTAAATAAGCATTTCCAAATTGTGTCCAATCATCCTTCTCTAGAAGTTTATGCTTATTGTACAAGTCAAACAGCTTAGCAATATCAATCTCTTCAGAGCATGTATCAACACAATATCTGCATTTTGTACAGTCCACAGTGATGTTGCTGTTAATGATTTCTGACACCTTCTCGAGAAGTTCCAATTCTTCCTCATTTAACGGATCCGCATTTTCAAATTCATGAATATTATCTTCAAGCTGCTTCAAATTGCTTGCTCCGGTTAAAACAACACAAGCATCCAGGTTAGCTACAAACCTCATCGCCCATGAAACGACTGATTTATCAGGATTATATTCCTTCATTAATTTTTCAGCCTCCTCTGGCACATCTGCCAAAAATCCCCCTTTATACGGCTCCATAATCATTACTTGTTTATTGTATTTTTTTGCAACTTCCAAACATTTCCTAGATTCGATTCCCTCATCTTCCCAATCAAGATAGTTTATTTGAAGCAAAACAAATTCCAATTCCGGATGCTCAAATAGGATCTCTTCTAGGAATTCCGCATCACCATGGGTTGATAGGCCAATGTGTCTGATATATCCTTCTTCCTTTTTCTTTTGGATGAATGAATACAAGTCAACATTTTTCCAGGCGGTTTCCGTAAAACCGCTTACATTATGCAGCATGTAATAATCAAAATATTCGACACCGCAATTCTTGAGCTGTTCAGCAAATAGCGGCTCCAATTGTGATTCTTCTGTAATTACAAATAAAGGCAATTTAGTTGCAATTTTAAATGATTCACGAGGATATCTCTCAACGACACATTTTTTAAATGCATCCTCCCCTACGCCTTCATGATAAACATATGCGGTGTCGAAGTAATCGAAACCCGCATCCATATATTTATCCACCATCTGATTAACCTGTTCATAATCAATGCTTGTAAAATCGTTTTCATCCAGAAGCGGAAGCCTCATCATTCCCATACCTAATTTGACCATAATTTTCCCTCTTTATATTTATTTTGCACCTATAACCTCTTTGACATATGGAACTTTGCTAAGCAAATGCATTGTTATAAGTGAACTAGCCACAATTAAAATGAACATTGCAATTACATGACTGTAAAATTCCCCATATGGTAATATTTTTGCGTATATGCATAAAAACATTCCTTGAATTAAATATATTCCATAGCTATATCTTGCCAGATATGCCACCAGTTTCCTAAATAAATTTTCTAAAGGCTTTATAGCATCGAAATGCAAATTGAATTTTTCAAAATTCTTGAACAATAAGAATATGCCTGCCACTTCCAAAGCCATAGGTAAAGAATAGCGATCCAATGTCACCATATTGTTTGGTGAAGATAAATAACAGACAATAACCAGCATGCCTATTGCAGATATCAGTACTAATGCCAAATCAAAATAAGGATTGTTTAGAATTTTCCTCTCGGTATGCCTTAAATAATAACCCAAAACAGTCAGACCAATTGGGCTTGTAAAATAGGACAATTTAATTGGAAAAGACATGTTTAAAGTGTAGTCAAACAAACAGGTAATCAGCCATATCATCAAAAAGTATTCCACTTCGCCCAATTCGCAATTCGCAAGCCATTTATTGAAAATCGGCATGATTAGATAAGTGCCCAAAATCATCCAAAAGAACCAATAGGGCGTAAAACCCGGTGAAGTGGACATGAAAGCGCCATAAACAAATTTTAGTATTGAATATGCATCAAAGGAATACAAAAACTTAAATCCAAAATAATAAGACAATAAAATTCCAATTGCACTTAGTATTAAACCCCAGAATATAAACGGGGAGACAATTCGTGGAATCTTCTTTCCTAGAAATTCCCTAATCGTCCAGACACGCCCCAATGACAGCGCCCCAGCCAACATCAAAAATAAATCTACACCTATCCTAAAGCAGTTTCCAAGAGTTTGAGAGAAAATCCAACCTAAAGAAGGAATTACATCATATTCCGCCATCACATATGTCCTGGTTACTGCATAAACATGGACTACAATAACACAAATAATGGCCAATGCCCTTAATGCATCAAAATAGAAAATCCTCTTTGATTTAGCAACAGTCATATGAAAATATATTTAAATAAAGCTTTTAATAATAATTTCTATGACTAATAAACGATGCAGTTGGGTAACTGATGATGAAATATACGTCAGATACCATGATGAGGAATGGGGAGTTCCAACTCATGATGATCAGGAACTGTTTGAAATGCTGGTGCTGGAGTCATTTCAAGCGGGACTTTCATGGATTACGATTCTTAAAAAAAGGGAAAACTTTAAAAAAGCTTTTGACAACTTTGATTATGAAAAAATAGCCGAATATGGTGAGGATAAAATCGAAGAACTGCGATTAGATGCTGGAATTATTCGCCATAAAGGAAAAATCAGTGCCGCAATCAACAATGCAGAGATATTTATCGATATTCAAAAAGAGTTTGGAAGCTTTGATGAATACATTTGGGGTTTTACTGATGGTGAAATCATTAAAGCGGAATTTGAAACCGAATCAGAACTATCCAAAAACATTTCTAAAGATTTGAAAAAGCGCGGAATGAAATTTGTTGGCCCGACAATAATCTATTCTTATCTCGAATCCATTGGAATCATTGACAATCACGAAAAGGAGTGCTTCAAGTTCTAGCTACTCCTCCAACAATATTATATTTTTAGGATCCACTTTCAAATATGGGGGAATCTCGAATTCGTGCTCGCGAATCTGTTTATCATATTTCCACCATAAGCCGTTTGCCAAAGTTATTTCCCATTCAAAGGGCATCTCCAATTTTGTTGCATTTGTAGTGTCTAGCACATTTACATCATTCTTTTCAGCCGGAGCAAAATCATGTGCCCTTATTCCAATATGAGTAATATTAGGGGAAATCTCTTCAGATACCTCAAAAGTTACTCCCCAATCCAAAGACTTGAGATGATAATCATCTATAACCTCTATTCTAGAAATATTTTTACATCCGGTAAGCCTTGCAACCTGGACTTTTCCAGGATTCTCAAATATCTCGTTAGTATCTCCTTTTGCTATGATTTTACCTTTGTCCAATATTATCAGTTCATCACAGAACTGGAATGCCTCATCACGATTATGAGTAACCATGATTGAAAATCCGTCAAAGTCCTTTAGAGAATTAACAAGTTCAATACGCAACTGTTCCTTTAGGAAAGTATCCATAGCGCTGAACGGTTCATCCAACAGTATAACATCAGGACTATACGCCAATATACGAGCTAAAGCCACCCTTTGCTGCTGACCACCTGACAATTGTCGAGGATACCTTTTTTCCAATCCCTCCAAATGAAAACGACGAATCATTTCAGATACGATTCTCTCATCATATCCTTTAGACAACCCCGCGGCAACATTCTCTTCAACAGTCATGTTTGGAAATAGGGCATAATTCTGAAATAAATAACCGACATTTCTTTTTTGAGGTTTTAAATTAATTTTATTATTAGAATCAAAATAGACCTTTTCTTCATCAGTTGTTAAACTTACAACACCCTTATCTGGAGTTACAATACCTGCAATAGATTTCAAGGTCATGCTTTTGCCACAACCAGAAGGACCTAGAATACCCAAACGTCCCCTTTTCAATTCAAAATCAACATCTAAATCAAATTCTTTAAGTTTTTTTTGAATATTTACCCTTAACAATTTATTACCCATAGTCCATCTCTCGCAACATATACTCTCAATGAAATAACACCATAAAAATCTGATTAAGATTATTTTAAATTTCATTATTTAAATAATTTTACTCTGATTTAACACCGATTTAACGATGTGAAAATAGGATAATAACAAAAAAAAGAATTTGAGATAAATTTAGAATATTTTGACATCAAAATAACTTACTTAAGAGATTTAAAGATTAGATAGGTCCCTATAGCTAAACTATAAATCAAGGTTTTCCAATGGAGTTTCCTGCAACAGAATAGCTGCAAACTATTTGCACGCTTTAAAAATACTTAAAGAACAAAGCAAAGGATAGTATCAGACAAATAAACAATAACACAAAAAATAGAAAAGAAATCAAAACCAAAAAAAATAAGAAGATAAATTAGAAAATAAGAGATATGATTGAGCTATTCTTCCAATAGGATAATATTCTTAGGATCAACTTTCAGATATTCCGGAATCTCAAATTCATGCTCTTGAATTTCTTTATCAAATTTCCACCATAACCCATTTGCCAAGGTGATTTCCCATTCAAAAGGCATTTCCAATTTTGTTGCATTCTTAGTATCGAATGCATTGACATCATCTTCTTTAGCAGAAACAAAATCATGTGCCCTTATTCCAATATGAGTAATGTTCGGCGGAATCTCTTCAGATACCTCAAAAGTTACTCCCCAATCCAAAGACTTAAGATGATAATTATCAATGATTTCTACTTTGGAAATATTTTTACACCCTGTAAGTCTTGCAACCTGAACTTTTCTTGGATTCTCGAATATATCATAAGTATCCCCTTTCGCTATGATTTTGCCTTGATCAAGCACTATAAGTTCATCACAGAACTGGAATGCCTCATCACGGTCATGAGTGACCATTACAGAAAATCCGTCGAAATCTTTCAGGGAATTTACAAGTTCAATACGCAACTGTTCCTTTAGGAAAGTATCCATAGCGCTGAAAGGCTCATCTAACAATATAACATCCGGACCGTAAGCCAATATTCTAGCCAAAGCAACCCTTTGCTGCTGACCCCCAGACAATTGTCGGGGATATCGCTTTTCTAAGCCATCTAAATGAAAACGCTTAATCATTTCAGATACTGTTTTCTTATCCGAATCATTTGATAAACCAATTGCAATATTTTCTTCAACAGTCATGTTGGGAAACAGGGCATAATTCTGAAATAGGTAACCTACATTTCTACTTTGAGGTTTTAGATTAATCTTTTTTTCAGAATCAAAATAAACATTTTCATCATCTGTAATTACACTTACAACACCCTCATCCGGAGTTACAATGCCTGCAATAGACTTCAAGGTCATGCTTTTACCACAACCAGAAGGGCCAAGAATACCCAAACGCCCTCTTCTCAATTCAAAATCAACATCCAAGTCAAATTCCTTAAGTTCCTTGAGGATATCTACCTTCAACAATTTATTATCCATAACATACCCCGTACATGAAAAAAAGTTCTAATATCATCAATAGAAAATTATTTCCATTGCCTTTCCTTACGTATAGAAACATAATCCATGATGAAAATAGCTATAAACGATATGATGACAATGACTATAACATAATTAAAAGCCTCCCCCATATTACCAGCAGCTACTTCAGAATAAACTGCCATAGGGAGTGTCCTGGTTTGTCCCGCGATATTACCTGCAAGCATTGCTGTAGCACCGAATTCTCCTAAACCACGGGCAAAAGCAAGAATTCCACCACTAATAATTCCCGGCAATGCATTAGCAAATAAAATCTTCCAAAAAATTTTCCACTCGGACATACCTAATGTCCGACCGGCATCCAGTAAGTTTGAATCAACTTGTTCAAAAGCTCCTCTAGAAGATCGGTACATCAAAGGGAAAGACATGACTACTGCAGCAATAACTGTTGCAGGCCATGAAAAAGCGATTTTCACAGCAAAGAAGTCTATAAAAAAACTACCTATTGGTCCTCTAACACCAAAAATCCACAACAAAAAGAACCCTACTACAGTAGGCGGCAGTACAATCGGCAGTGTAAAAATACCATCAAGTACAATTTTTATTGTATCATTTTTAATCTTAACAATACCCCAAGCAACAATCAAACCTACAAAAAAGGTTACAAAAATTGATAAGCTTGCAGTTTTCATTGAAATGAAAACCGGGGACCAATCAGTAGTCATGTCTATATCACCTTCAATAATATATATTACTCATATGAACTATTTAATATTGAATCTATTCATGAAGAGTAAAACCGTATTCAACGAATACATCTTTAGCTTCTTGAGATTGTAAGAAGTCCATGAATGCGTTTGCAGCATCTGAATCGGTTGAGTTTTTAAGTTCAGCTATAGGATAAATAACTGGAGTGTCTAAAACTTCTTCAGGAGCTTCACAAATAACTTTAACGTCATCAGTGGATTTAGCATCGGTAGCATATACGATACCGCATTCAGCGGATCCTTGAGCTACTTGGTTTAATACTGCAGTTACATCAGTACCTAAAGATAATTTAGATTCAACATCATCCCAAATACCAGTATTGTTTAATACTTGCTCAGCGTATTGACCTGCAGGTACGGATTCAGGGTCACCAATAGCGATGTTACCATCGATGTCTTTTAAATCTTCAAATGAAGATATGTTAGCGTCTGAGTCAGCAGGTACAATTAAAACAACTTTATTTTCTAAGAATTGGAGATTAGTGTCGTTATCAATTATATCTTCTTCTACTAAAGCATCCATCTGTTTGTTTGCAGCAGACATGAATACATCTGTTGCTAAACCGTTTTCAATTTGAGTTTGTAAATCCCCACTTGAAGCATAAGTAGGAGTAACTTTTACACCAGGATATTTTTCTTCAAACATAGGAATTAAATCATTATCGAAAGCATTTTTTAAACTAGCTGCAGCAGCTAAATTAACTTCTTGTCCGTCTAAGTCAGGTTCGCCGCCAAGGAAGTCGAAAATACCTGCAGCACATGAACCAATACTAACAATAGCTACTAAAGCTATGATACCAATAAATAATATTTTCTTAGAGTCCATATTTTTTCCTCCTTTTTGAATAATTTATAACTAACACCATCCAGATATTAAACATGATAATCAAAGATTTGTAAAAAAAGCAATGATGAATAAAGTTTTTTGCGACCACCAACCTAATATGCAGTGCTATCAATATTCTGCTTTCATTTACATCTGCTAGTGTAACTGCAGATAATAAAATTATAGAAATCTGAAATAATATTATCAATTTATAATCCTTATAAAAATTCCCAATATTTTTTCATTCATTTCCAAATCCCTAATTAAAATTTGAATATCTTGATTAGTATATAATATTTAATTAACAATAGACATATATATTTTTTCATAACGAGTTAGAACTAAGAAATAAAAAACTGCAATAATATATTTATTTAAATTATAAATTTTTAATTTCTAGTTTATTTATTTTATATTAATTAATTATTATTTTAATCTTATTTTAATAAGATTTAGAAACATATTTAAAAATTAAATAAAAATTAGAATGTTATAAAATAAATGTTAAATCATTATAAAACCTATATTAAAAAAAGCCGAAATCCCTTAATAAATTATCGAAAAGAATAAAAATTAATAAAGAAAAGGTCAATTATCGCAAAATTCCACGATAATAAACACGATTTTAAATTATAGTTCAACCCGATACCATTACAAGTTCGCCAGTGGTCGGATCCTCATATACTTTACCAACTTCACTAAATCCGCTATCTTCAAGCCCTCCGGCATCAGTATAGTTTTGAGTAAAAGTTTCTGCAGATGAGACATCCTGAGTATGACTTTGATTTGAAATCATGTCCGGATTTACGGATAAAGCCATTATAGCAAAAATCAAAAAGCCCAAAGCTAAAACAAGCATTGCATCTGAAAGATTGTTTAACCCACTCATTGGATCATCATCACTTGATGAAGAAATTCTCCTTTTTTTCCTAAGCATATTATCACCACTTATTTATAGCTTCAAGTTCCGCCTCAGCGACTGTTTCAACAGTTATCAAGTCTGATTCATACCATTGCTTTTTGTATTTAGAAATCAAATATGACAAGGCCCCAATAGATAAACCGGTGACAGTTGTATCAAATGCGATTGTTAATGATTCGGCAAGGGTTAGAATATCTCCACTGCCCAGTGCGGCCAAACCTGGCCCCAATGGAATCAAAGTTCCTAAAAGACCTAAAATTGGACCTACTTTAACAAGAATATCCGTTTTATTAGTTCTCTTAATTAATCTTGTTTCCTCACTTGAAATTAACTCACTTGCAAGAGCCTTTCTAGCATCACTACCAATATCATGATTGTTAGCTATCCTAATCAATATTTCCTTTTGATAAGAGAATAAATTACTATCTTCAATTTTATTTTTCATTTCTGAAACATTATTTGAAAATGAAACGTTTCTTATTAACTCCTCTAATTCATTTGATTTTATTGGTTTTCTTGATATATATTCATTGATTAATCCTCCAAATGAAAGAATGACAATTACTACAGATACGACCAGCAAAATAACAACGGGAGTTAATAAACTTTCTGAAAGAATATGAATCAATGAAGTTAATGTTTCAGTTCCTTGAATTATCATGAATTTCCCCCATAACTTTCATTCAAAAGCACCCCTACAACCATTAAAACAACAATCCCAATAATAAGATACATCAATTGATACAATGGAGTCAAAATCAGAAATGAGCTGAACATTGAATAATCAAGAGTAAATGTGGAATAGTAAGTTAATGCGAAAATAAACAATAATATAGCAAATAGACTCATGAACTCACCGATAATTACTGGGTACGGCCGTTTGGCGTGCATTAATAATTTTGAAAGTTGATAAACGACAAAGAATACAATAAATACAAACAAAGAATATAATATTGTGTCAAAAAACGTTAAACTGGATTGTGATGATAAAAGAACACTTAAAACCATGGCTATAGCTGAAATTGAATATATTGGAAGCATAATCTCTTCTTTTTTTAAATAATATAACATTATCAGAAAGACAGCAATGGCAATTATCAGAAAAATAAACGTAAAATATCCCAATAAAAACAATAAGTGCTGTTTTATTTGATTTGAGGCATTTATTAAAACAAAAGCAACAATAGCGCTTATGAGAGATAGAACAACAACCTTTAAATTGTCTAATTTAAAATTACCTATTAAAAGCGCCAAATTAGCAGAAAATAATATTGAACATATTAATAAATATCCTCCCATCAAATCCATATTTTTCGACCTATTTAATTCCTTATTACAATTTAATATTAAACAACATGAATATATAAACATATCGTAATGAATTATTAAAAAATAAATTAATGGATAAATTAATCTTTAAATCATAAATAAAATAATTAAATACAACTAAACAAAAAAATAGTAAAAAATATCAATGAAAAATAAGAATAAAAAAATTTAAAGATTAATTTAAAAACATGTTATTAATCTTCAATTAATTCATAATAGGATCCTTCAGCACAGGATCTGCATAGCGGTCTTCCGCCCCTAAGCACATGACGGCCATCAGATACTTTTTCACCGCAGACAGAACAGAATGTTGTAGTGTAAGGTTTGCCCGGCATGTCTCCTGGAGACAATTCAATCTTAACTTTATCCACTTTAAACAACTCTTCAGGAGGAGTGCGTCTAAAGCGAGCAATCATTTCCTCTTTTGTTTCCTCATCCTTGAATTTTTTGTTTGCATCCGCATCAGTAATCCTTAAAGCCTCGCCAGTATCAGTATTATAAAATGTAGCTGCGAATTTTCCATAATACATTTGTTTCAATGTTCTTTTACCCATGGAACATCCTGTAACGGATTGAACCGCATCAGACATGCATCTGTCAATTTCCAAAAATACAATTAGATTTTTATGTCTTTTATTTAGCTCCATTCCAAGAAGTTCAAGACCATACATGGCCAATTTAGTGCCAATAGCTATTCCACCACAGACATGACCATGAAAATTAGCCGCTTTTGTTAACTGTTCATCATACTCTTGTTCGTTCATCATATCACCTTATAAATCCAATTTCAAGTTTGTTTTTAAAGGCACACATACCTTTCTGTTATTATCCAACTCAATTAATTTGACATCAATTGAATAAGCTTTTTTTAAGTTACTTTCAGTTACAACTTCATCTGGACTTCCAAAATCAATGAATTTTTTATTTTTCATTATTGCTACTTTAGTTGAGCTTAAAAATGCATGATCCGGAAAATGTGATGACATTATAATTGAAAGACCTGCTTTTGACAAATTATCAATAATCTCTAAAAGTTTAATCTGGTTTCCGAAGTCCAAATGTGAAGTTGGTTCATCTAATATCAATATGTCAGGTTTTTGACAAAGGACTCTTGCTAAAAATACCAATTGTCTTTCACCACCACTCAAATTTGTATATTCCTTATCTTTGAGATGATCAATTCCTAGAGTTTTAAGGGAATTCATTGCAATTTCCATATCCTCTTTTTTAGGAGAATCTGTTAAATTCAAATAAGGAGCTCTTCCCATAACCACAACATCTAGAACCTTAAATGGAAAAGACGGAACATGTGATTGCGGAATGTATCCTATATGAGTTGAAATCTCCTTAAAGGATATTTTTTTAATAGATTTTCCATTGATTAATATTTCTCCGGAATCAATATCGTGCAGACCATTAAGGCATTTTATTAATGTTGTCTTTCCAGTCCCGTTTGGTCCCAAAATACATAAGACATCACCCCTGTCAATGGAAAAGCTGATATCTGAAAATATTTCATCGCCATCATATGAAAATGAAATATTTTTAACTTCAAACAATTTAGTGTCTAAGACCATTCTGAATACCCCTTTTTAAGTAGATATAAAAATATTGGAACTCCAATAATCGCCGTTAATATCCCTATCGGAATTTCAATTGAAATTACTGCACGTGAAATATTATCAATAAGCAACAGGAAACTAGCTCCAAAGCTCAGGGAAGCCGGAATCAAGATTCTATTGTCGGGGCCCACAATCATACGAGTCATATGAGGTATAACAAGCCCAATCCAACCGATAACTCCACTGATTGATACTGCTGCTGAAGTGAGCAGTGTACAGCCCATTATAATTAATAATCTTACTCTTGAAGGATTTAAACCCAAAGATTGTGCTTCCTCATCCCCCATTGCGAGCAAATTCATATGCCATCTTAAAGCAAGCAGAATTGCAAAGCCAATAATGATAGGGATTAGAATCATTATCAATTTATCCATAGTAACGGACGCCAGACTGCCCATTAGCCAATAGACAATTTCAGGCAATTTATCATCAGGGTCAGCTATAAACTTAATGGCTGATATTAATGCATTGAAAAAAGCGGAAATTGCAACACCTGATAAAACTAATATCAATATTCCGCCTGCTTTGTAAGCTCTTGAAATTAAGTATGTAATGGATACTGAAATCAATCCAAATAAAAATGCAAAAATCTGAATTACCGCATTAGAACCGCTTAAGATAATTGCAAGAGCCGCTCCAAAACCAGCTCCATTTGACACACCGAGCAAATCTGAGGATACGAGAGGGTTTTTAAAGATGCTTTGAAATGCCGCTCCTGCCATTGCAAGGGCCGCACCTACAACAATAGCAGCAATAATCCTCGGAAGACGTATTTCAAATACTATTGTTGTTATTGTTGGAGAGACTTCCAATTGCGGAAAAATTGGACATAAAATTGTACTTACAACATCGACCGGACTAATCGGATATCTTCCAATTAGAAAAGATGCGAAAAATAAAAGAATTGGAAGAAAAATCAAAAGTACAATACTAATAATTTCCTTTGTATCTTCATTCATGAAAATCCTCTATAAATTTGACTCCTTAAGTCCTGAACCTAGTAAGATATCTTTTGCGTCATCATCACTTAAATCAATGTGATAGAACTCGCTGTAGAACTCTTTTGTAGCATCAACCATATCAATATCCTTATAGTCTTCCGGATAAATTACCTTTGCGGTCCATGGAACACCAATAATCATGTTTGCACCAACCGGCCTATCAAACCATTTGAATGGAGACTGTGGTGAAACATAAACTTCCTTATTCTGAACTGCCTTGATATGAGCCCAATTTGAGTTATTGTAAACATTATCATAGAAATTCTGATTGTTGGTGATAATGATATCCGGATTCCACTTGATTATCTGCTCAATTGACACTTGTACACCGCTTGTTGTATTTCCCTGATTTAGGGAATCCGCTACATTTTTTCCGCCAATCAAATCAATCAACTGGCCATGGGTTGAATGGGAAGGACTTGTCTGTAGCCCATCATCACCGTATGCATAATAAACAGTCTTCCTATCGCCATCAGATAGCTTAGATGATCTGTCATGAACAATGTCCAAGTATTTATTATTGAAGTCATTAAGCTGATTGGCCTTATCCTCAGCACCAACTACCTTGCCTATAAATGAAATGGATTCACCTACCTTTTCAACATTTGTTGTGTCTTTAACTGCAATTACAGGTATTGTGCCGAACTTTTCTTGACGTTCATCGACTGTTGAGAGATCGCCATCCCCTCCTTCATCAATGGATTCAATTACAACATCAGGTTCTGCAGCTATAAATTCCTCATAACTACCATCTTGAGTTCCATACCAACCACCGACAACAGGATAATTTGCATATTGGCCTGGAACATATTTTAACTCGCCTTCTGTCCATTGGAAGTTAACTGCTTTTAATTTATCGGGAGCAATCATATACAGCACAGTAGTCATTGGCGGAGAGGTTGCCACAACATTATCAACTTCTGACGGAATTTCCACACTCCTATTAATCATATCAGTTACATTTTCATGATTGCCACTCTTAACGCTTGAAGGAGTCAAGAACAAGTGAGTGGCCAAACCCAAACAAACCAATAGAATCAATATTAAAATAATTACTTTAACTTTCTTTTCCATTTAAATCCCCAAATAAAATAACATTCGATAGGAATATATATTCATTAAGTTATTTAAATAACTTTTCAAAAAAAATATATCCATATTAAACTAATTAATATGATTTATTTATAGTTTTAAAATAATATAATTCTTAATATCGAAATTTAAATTATTTATTGACTAATAATTTAAGAATAAAATAAATATTTACGTTATTATAATATTTACCATTGAATGAAAAAAAATAAAAACATAGAAATATTAAATCAATTTAATATAAAACCAGAGGTGTAAAAATGTCAGATATACAAAAAGTAGACGAACTTTTAACAAAAGCACAAGTATTTTACCTTGCAACAGTAAATGAAGACAAACCAAAAGTAAGGCCTTTAGGTTTCCACTTATTATTCGAAGACAAAATCTATTTCGGAGTAGGAAAACATAAAGACGTTTACAAACAAATGGAAGCCAATCCAAATGTGGAAATAGCTGCATGGGACGGAGAACACTTTTTAAGATACTACGGAACAGCCGACTTATCCGGAAATGATGCGGTTGTTGAAAAAGCATTTGAATTGATGCCTGAAATAGCTGAAGCATACAAAGCCAACAACTGGGAAATGGGAGTATTCTTCCTCAACGATGCAACCGCCGAATTCAGAAACATGTTCGCAATTGAAGAATCCTATGAATTCAAATATTAATGTTAAAAAACATTAATATTCCTTTTTTTATTCGCAGATTTCATTAACTATCGCCAATGCATTTAATGTCCTTGGAAAACCAATATAAGGCATTATTACAGTAATTGCTGAGACTAATTTCTCCTTTTCATTGCCAACACTTAGGTTACCCTGGGTATGGCCTCTGAGCTGATTTTCACATCCTCCCAAGGATGCAATGAAAACAAATGTAATCAATTCCCTTTGCTGATCATCCAAACCATCGCGAGTGTAGAAATCACCAAAACAAAATCCTTCTAAGAATCTGTTGAAGTGCTGTTGACCATCCGGAGTGTTGTCATTCATCATCTGAATCATTTCAGCTCCAAAATACCTGTCCTGAAGTTCGCGGCCTTTTTTGTGCCTATTTTGAGGATTTGTATTTGATTGCGGCACTAAGGGATAATCGATTCCTTTCTTATCAAAGACCTTAGTTACGACGCCAAAGAAGTTGTGGGCTCTTGCAAAGCCAACATAAGGAACGGACTGGTACAATAATTCCTTTACCTCTATTGGAGAGATATCTTTATCTAAAGCAGATCTTAAAATCTTTTTAAATGCTTTTGGTGATTGGCATGCAATCAAACAAGCCAAAGTCACCAGAATGGATTCCTTTTCTGTCAATGTTGAATATTCAAAGACTTCGCCATAAGCAAAATTCTTAAAAATTTCATAAAATTCAGGGTCATTCTTTTCAAATTTATTAAAATACTTGAATAGGTCATTCATGAAGATAGTTTAAAAAGGAAAGTTAATATTATTTTCTAATCTTCAAAGCATACAGGCAAATCGGCAATGCCAATATTGTAATTATTGATGATATGAAATACAAAGGAGCATATCCTGTGCTGGCGGATACAAAGCAGCCCAACAATGCCGGTCCGAAGCCCATTGTCGCATCACAGAATATGAAAAATGTTGAAAGCGCATAGGAACGGCGCTCTTGAGTGGAGTTTCTTGTAATTATAGTGGTGCATGCAGAGTTGAGTGTACCGAATCCCAATGCGGTGCCCAATGCACATAAGACAACAGTGACAGTAGATGGAATCAAAGCAATCAGCAGAAGCCCAATGCTTTGCGCTACAATGCCCACTACACAGACAATCAAATCTCCTCCCCTGTCCTGGATTTTACCTGCAACAGGCCTTGATAAAACCAGAATAACCGAATAGATTATGAAAAACCATGAAAAGATGCCAGTTAAATTGACTTCAACTGCATAAAGCCTGTAAAAGGATAGAATTGAAACATAACCCAGACTTGTAAGGGCTGTGAATAATGAAACTGGAATGGCCTTAAACTCTAAAACCCTTTCAATGCCAGAATAGGTGATTCTTTTAGTATCAGATGAATCGTTTACCGGGTCATGGTGGCTTACATCAATGAAATACATGCAAATCAATGCGATAGCTGAAAATATGCTGGCTAATAAAAAACAGCCCGCCGAACCTGCAGCATCATATGCAAAACCACCAATGTAAGGGCCTAAACCAACGGCCAATGTAGTTCCAAGCATAAAGTACCCGAACGCTTCTCCAAAACGCTTTTGAGGAAGAATTGCAGAAGCAATAGTTACGATTGCATTTGCTGAGGCTCCAAAGCCGATTCCATGAATGAATCTGATGATAATCAATGTTGTAACGTCATTTACCAAGAAGTATAAAAGACAGACTAAAAAATGAATGCTCATGAAAATCAATGCAATCCTTTTCCAGCCAACCCTTTCAAGAGCATCCCCCGAATAGACTCTTGAACAAAGCCCTCCAAAGACATATATTCCAGATACAAGCCCTGCAATAGTGGCAGTTGAGCCCATAGATGTAGCATACTCAGTTACGGTAGACATGAGCGCGTACATAACTAGTGCCGTGAACAATAATGCTCCAAAAATTAGGAAAAAGGATTTTGTAAAAATTTTTTCAGATTCATTTGATGTCATTGATTAAAAATTTTTACTTTGATTTATATAAATTTTATATTTTCAAATTTGATTTTAAAAAAAAAGAAAAGAAGAAAAAAATAATATTTTTCTTATGCTGCCATTTCGTGTGCGTCATATGCTGCATAAATGGCATAAAGTAGATTTAAAATATAAACGAGCCAATCCTTAAAGATTAATGATGCAATTATAGCAATTACAATAGCAATCACGAAAAATATTATACCTTTTTTAATATCACCAGCAACAGCTTGACCTAATCCAGGTATGATAAAGGATAATACAGCAGGGATTAAAGGGTGTACCATAATCTTACCTCCATTTAACTAGTTATTATTAATATTGGCAGATAGTATTAATAAACTTTTCAGTTGATAACCTATTCAAAAAAATATAAAAAGAAGTTGAAAAACTTCTAAAATAGTCCACTTTCCTCTAAACATTCTTCAAAGTAATGTGCAGTATGGTCCGCCTTTTCCTTAACGATAATGGCAACAATGACAGTTAAGATTCCCATAGCCAAAAGAATCACCAATGCAGGTAGGTAATTGGACCAAACCAAACCTAATTGCGCTTCGCGTATCAGAGTAATCGCATAAGTCATCGGCAGGTACGGATTAAGCACCCTGAAAATCGGATCCATAATTTGAACGGGATAAATTCCACCGGTTCCGGATATCTGAATTACCAGAAGAACAATTGCAATCGCCTTTCCGACATTTCCCAATGCGGAAGCCAATGAATATATGAATACCATAAACACTACAGAGACTATCAGCGCCGAAAGTATGAATAACGGCACATTATCGACATATATTCCTAAAATAAAGGCACCTATTAATGTAACGCCAACTTGAAGAATGCTCAACACTACAAATAAAGCCAATTTGCCGAAATACATTTCAAGCGGAGAATATTTGGTTCCTTTGCTGATTCCAGTTTTCAGCATTGCGCATGAAATCAGAGCACCGACCCACATGGACAATACCAGATAGAATGGAGCGACCTGGGATCCGTAATTCGGAACCGGGAATAGCTCATGTTTATCTAATTTTACAGGTGCCAAGAAATAATCTCCAAGTATTGTTTCATTGATGCCTGTGATGCCTGAAAGTGAATTGGCAGATGACCCTAAGGCGGCTGCTGCTGAATATAGTGCCTGTGATGCTGAATTTCCAAGCAATTGTGCGCCTGCTGCGAGACTTAACGAACCTTCCGCAAGGTCAACTGACCCGCTAGCCAAATCACTTGCACCTTTTGCAACATCACTGGAACCGTTTGCAAGCCTTGATGAACCTTCCGCAAGGTCAACTGAACCGTCGGCCAATTCACTGGAGCCTTTAGCTACTTCACCACTGGCATTTGCAAGTTTAATATTCCCTTCCGCATAATCTTTCATAGGTCCTTCAGGCATTGTAGACGGGTCAATTGCTGATTGTAACTGTTTTGAACCCTGTTCGACTTCACTTGCACTTTGCTTTACAACGGATGAGCCCTGTTTTATTTGGCTTGCACCATCATTGACATCTGATGCTCCTTCTTGCACTTGACTAGCGCCTTCCTGAACTTGACTTGCTCCGTCCTTAACCTGGCTTGCGCCTGAAGATACCTGGCCTGCACCTGAAGATATCTGTGCCGAACCCGCCTGAATCTGGCTTCCGCCACTAGCAAGTTGGCTTGCACCTGAAGAGAGACCTTCCTGCAATTCACCAAGCTTTCCATAAGCTGCAATATTTATAATTTCAACAATTTTTGCATTTAAAGAGGTATAAACTGAATTTGCAGCGGAATCAGTTAATTTAGCTGCAACCGGATTTGCCTTAACATTTACGATATACTCCAGTTTCGCTTGTTTAGGGTCATCGCCCATAATTGAAACGACATTTTCACTCAGATTCTTGGGCAGTATAATGCCCGCATAATACTCGCCGCTATAAACACCGTCCCGCAGTTCGTCTTCCGTTACAAATGTCCAATCAAATTTATCATTCTTCTTAAGTTCTTTGGCCAATTCATTTCCAATGTTTAACTGATTGCCCTCAAAATCTGTTCCATTATCCAAATTGGCAATGGCAAAATCCAAATCGTCTGTTTTTTCATAAGGATCCCAACATGCCTGAATATTTATAAGTGCATAAAGCGAAGGCACGATAATTATCCCAATCAAAACAAGCGATACGATAGGATTTGAAAATGCTGACTTAAAATCATCTCTAATAATTTCTATAATATTTCCAATATCTCTTCCGCTCATTTAATACCCCTTTTTAAAAAACAATTGTTTAATTCTACTTTAATATTTGTAATTTAATTATTATAAAAATTATGTTACATAAATCTAATTTATTAGTAATTTAAAAAGAGAATATTAAGCTTTAAAAAAAAGAAAAAAATAAGGAGACCTAATCTCCCTTATTCCAATTTATAATACCATAAACAACACATAAAAGTGTAGATAAGATAATTCCGAGATAGACTCCCCAAATCCAAGGGTCTTCAATTCCTAAAATCATCATTATGCATCACTTCCTTTAGTGTCTATATTTTCAAATGACTTATCGATAACCTCTTGGGCAGGAGGTTTTGTAAGCAGACTCACAACAATAGTGAATATTGCAGAAATCGGAACGGCAATCAACATCACATCAATGAACGGCCATGGTGCTGCTGGGATTAATGTCTCTACACCACAAATGAATTGGCATAAACCAAGTCCTACTGCAGTTTTCTTGAATACGAACACCATCCAGAAAAGACTTGTCAATGTTCCGGACAATATTCCCGCAATAGCTCCAAGTCTTGTAATTCCTTTCCAGTAAAGGGCTCCTAAGAACACCGGCAGGAAAGCCGCAGCACAGATTTCAAAGAATAGGCTTGTTCCGAGTGCAACCACACTTCCAGGAAGTGAATATGCCATCACTAATGCCAGGATAATAGCTATTAGAATACCGACTCTTGAAATGCTTACCTGATCCAGTTTCTGTTTGGACTTATCCCTTATTTGTCCATAAATATCCACACCGAATGCAGTTCCTTGAGTGTGCAATTGTGAAGATATTGTTGACATTGCCGCTGCAATCAATGATAACAGGAAGATGTAGACAAACCATTCAGGCAGCGCCATTGTGATGAATGTCGGAATGACCTTATCAATGTTTCCGCCGACCACATCCACAGCAATTTTGCCTAATGTATCATAGAAATATACGTTTGAAAGTGATCCTACGATATATGCGGTGGTAGGCATGATTGCGATGAAAATACCTCCAATCAAGACAGACCTGTTCAATTCCTTATCTGATTTGACTGTCATGAATCTCACAATCAATGAAGGTTGGGCGAGTACCCCAATACCCACACCGATAAGTGTTGAAGATACTAAAGACCACCAGAATGGAGTTCCGAACTCTGGGAATGCCGTCCAGCCCGTACCTCCTGTTGCCAGAGCATCTGCAGGATATAAATTAACCATATTGGTCAGTGCAGTGTTTGCGGTATCCACTCCTCCAAGTATCCAATATACAAATACAAGCAAGAATATCATTGCCACAACCATGATGGTTCCTTGGAGCGCATCAGTATACATTACACCACGAATACCACCGAACAATACATAAAATGTAATGATGATTGATAAGATGAGTAATGCAATACTGAAATCAATCAGCAATGATGATTCCAAAAATCTTGCAGCTCCAATCAATACTACAGCTGCATAAAGTGGCATTGCACAGAAAATAATCAATCCTGAGAAATAATGAATAAATTTACTGTCAAAACGTTTACCTAAAAACTCAGGGAATGTCAAAGAGCCTAAAGAGTGACCCATCCTACGAGTTCTTTTACCTAAAAATACGAATGCGATGAATACCCCAATAATAATGTTCAAGAATGCTAACCATAAAACACTCATACCATATTCACTGGCAACTCCTCCAAAACCAACGATAGCTGCTGTCGAAATAAATGTGGCCCCATAACTCATTGCCATAATAAATGGGTGTGTGTCCTTACCAGCAATCATAAAGTCTTCAGAGGAATTAGTTTTTTTGTATGCATAATAACCTACAAAAACAAGTGCGAATATGTAGATTATAAATACAATTGCTAAAATCATTACGTTCATAAATAATTACCTCTAATAAATATAACAGAATTATACAATCAATATATATAGTATAAATACATATATAAATATTAGCATAAAGATACATTGATGTACATTTTTGTACAACAACACCATTTAAATGCTATTTTGCGATTATTTGTACATTATAATAATAATATTAAAATAAAATTGCATAATTATATATAAATCAAATTCAAAATTTAAACATGTTTATAAAAATTGAAATAGGGATAATATGTTTTGGGATGAAAAAGCCGAATGTATGAGCAGAGAAGAGAAAGAAGAATTGCAACTTAAAAGGCTGCAAGAAACTGTAAAATTGGCATATGAAAATGTTGAATTTTACAAAAAAAGATTTGATGAAATTGGTCTAAAGCCAGAAGACATTGAAACTCTGGAAGATATCGAAAAAATACCATTTACAACAAAAAGCGATTTGAGAGAAGCATATCCTTTGGGTTTGCTTGCAGTTCCTCGTGAAGAGATTGTAGAAGTCCATGCATCATCCGGAACAACCGGAAAACCAACCGTAACTGCATACACCCAAAATGATTTGGACATTTGGGGAGAATGTATTGCACGTGGGCTTAAAATGGCTGGTGCAGAAAAAGAATACATCATTCAAAATGCATATGGATACGGATTATTTACCGGAGGATTCGGAATTCACCATGGCGGAAATCGAATGGGCGCAATTACAATTCCCATTTCTGCAGGAAACACTCAAAGGCAACTTGATACAATGGTGGATTTCCAAAGTGATATCTTAACATGCACCCCATCCTATGCAATGTATCTCGGAGAATCAAGAGAAAAGGCAGGAATTTCCCTTGATGACATCAATTTGAAAATCGGTATCCACGGTGCCGAAATGTGGACCGATGAGATGAGAAAAAGAATTGAAGCATCCCTTGGAATAAAAACCCACAACATCTACGGATTAACTGAAGTTATGGGTCCAGGTGTTGCTCAGGAATGCGATGAGCAAAACGGAATGCACATTCAAGACGATCATTTCTACCCTGAAATCATCAACCCCGAAACTGGAGAAACCATCGGATATGGTAAAAAAGGAGAGCTTGTCCTAACATCCCTTACCAAAACTGGAATGCCTATCCTAAGATTCAGAACAAAAGACCTGACTTCTTTAATAGAAGAAAAATGTGAATGCGGAAGAACAACAGTGAGAATGACTAGAATCACAGGTAGAAGCGACGATATGTTGAAAATCAAAGGTGTTATGGTATTCCCATCACAAATCGAAAAGGCATTGCTTAAGATTAAAGGTATCAGCCCTAATTACATGATTCATGTAACAAGACCAGATATTCTGGATGAAGTGGAAGTTAAAGTGGAGGCTTCAAAAGACTTGTTTTTCGATGAAATGAAAGAAATGGAAAAAGTGGAAAAACAGATTCAATCATCCATCAGGTCAGAAACCGGCCTTAGAGTGGATGTGACAATCTGTGAACCTGAAACACTTCCAAGAAGTGAAGGAAAGGCTGTTCGTGTAATTGATGAAAGGAATTTTGACTAGGTGATAAAATGGCAGTGAAACAAATTTCAATTTTCGTAGAAAACAAAGAAGGAAGGATTAAAAAAGCTATTGATACATTAGGAAGGTCAAACATTAACATTCGCGCACTTTCAATAGCTGACACTAGCAAATATGGAATTTTAAGATTAATCGTTTCTGATAATGAAAAGGCAATAGAGGCATTGGAAAATGATGGTTTTATTGTAAAGGAAAATGAGGTCATTATTTTAGCAGTTCCAGATGAACCTAATGGATTAAATTCTACACTAGCTGTATTCGATGAAAAAGGAATTAACTTAGAATACCTATATGCTTTTGTAAGCAGCAAAACCGATGAGGCTATTGTGGTTATGAGATTGGAAAATATGGAAAATGCTATTGAAGCACTTGAAAATAGCAATGTTAAAATATTAGATGAGAACGATATTAAAGAAATATAGAAAAGATTTGAATCTTTTCTACAATTTATTTTTATTTTTTATTTCAATTAATTTTTCCAAGGAAACATCAGTTATTGGCGATTTCTTCAGGCATTTCTCCAGACTTTAACAAATTAACTATTATTTTTTCTATACCTGCTCGATACCTTCATCTTTACCATCTTTATACTTGTTTTCACCATATTCAAGAATTAGACTCATTCTACCACCCAACAAATCACAAATATGGATAAATATATTAAAAATAGACTATAATAACCTTTATATTCAAATCAAAGCATGTAATTTAAATAATTTGGTTTTTTCGAGTAAATTTTATAAAATGAGAGCAATAAAACTAAATGAAAGCAATTTTATAAAAATTAAAAAAAATAAGTAAAGAAAAATAGCTAGAACTCTTTTAACATTTTAGCTATATCTTCTCTTGAATAACCTAAGCGGACAAATAGGCTTTTAATTGGTTCACTATCTGGAATAGTGCCTAATTCCTTCCAACTTTTAAAATCATTTTTCATTATACTGTTGATTAAAAGCTGAATAGTAATCAAATCATCACTTTTAATTGCTATAAATGCATCTACATCTCCAAATACATTTTCAGGATCAATCAAGGATATTTTTCCATCCTTATCTTTTTTTATAATAGCATTGTCAATTTTGTAAGCCATAATACCACACTTTTATTATCTAATTAAATTTTTAGTTTAAATAGTATTTAAAATTTAACCTTTGATGGATTTGTATCCACTCTCTATTGCTTTTAAATTCATGTCGTGGAATTTAGGTTTTAGATTATTTTTCATTGCATCAATGACTGATTCCTTTGTTAGCGGGAATTTGTCATCGGCAGTGACAGCACCTAAAAGAACCATATTCAAAGATAAAACGCTTCCAGCATCAATAGCCAGCTTTGTCCCATCAATCGGAAGAACATATTTGAAATTTTCCTTCAAGGTTTTGGTTATGCCATCTACACTTGGATAAGGTTTATTGGTTGAAGACGGTATAATCGGATGAGTGTTATAGACAATCTTTGTATCGCTGTTTACCTTGTCAAGACCTCTTATTGTTTCAATCGGTTCAAAAGAAAGCAACATATCTGCACCTTTTTTAGGAATGATAGATGAGTTGTATCCACCTATCTTTAACTCGGTTGATACGGATCCTCCCCTCTGAGACATACCATGAATTTCACTCATTACCACATCCAAACCCTGATTCATTGCAGCTTCGCCAATGATTGTTGAAGTCTTGATAATTCCCTGACCTCCAACACCGCAAATATAAATATTATAATGATTATCCATTTTCTCACCTACCTGCCTCTAAAGCGCCATATTTACAGACCTGAATACAAACATTGCATCCGTCGCATTGTGCTGCATCAACAGTGATTTTTCCATTGATTTTTGAAATTGCAGGACATGCAAGTTCACTTACACATTTATCGCAATAGTTACAATTACCTTCAACAAAGTTAACTGGAGGCTTTTTAGTCAAGCCTTTGATTAAAGTACATGGGGCCTTTGATACGATGACTGCAGTATCATTTCTCTCAAATGCCTCTTTATAGGTTTTTACGACCTGGTCCAGGTTAAATGGATTGATTACACGCACATAATCACATCCGCAGGCAATGGCCAATTTGCGAATTGACACCTCAGGTGCCTCATCACCCATCCCATCAATCGGAATGCCCGGATTTGGCTGACCGCCAGTCATTGCAGTAATTCTGTTATCCAAAACAGTCAAGACAAAATTGTGTTTGTTGTGAACTGCATTGATCAATGGAGAAATACCGCTGTGGAAAAATGTGGAGTCCCCAATGAAGCTTGCTACCTTCTGGTCGGTTGAAACCGAAAATCCGCAGCCGTCCCCGACACTTGAACCCATTGACAGCAAGTAATCGGCGGCATTGTAAGGAGGATTGATACCTAAAGTATAACATCCGATGTCTGATGCGAAAATCACATCTGAAGTTTTGAGGCCCAACTCTTCAATGGCCTTGTTTATTCCATAGTACATTGCTCTGTGAGGGCATCCTGCACATAGGACCGGAGCGCGGGACGGAATGTCTTCGCTTAATTTCTCTAAACTTTCAGAAAATCCAATATTTTCATCATCCTTAAAGTTCAATATTTTATTAAATCCTTCTGCCACAACATCTGAATTGAATTCGTGATAAAGAGGGAATGTTCCATCTAACTTACCATGTACGATAACATCAAGCTGCTTTGCGCCAATG
Source organism: Methanobrevibacter sp. (assembly GCF_045112895.1). Lineage (GTDB taxonomy): Archaea > Methanobacteriota > Methanobacteria > Methanobacteriales > Methanobacteriaceae > Methanocatella. The sequence continues at coordinate 41,249 of NZ_JBGUIH010000002.1, forward strand.
CAAGCCAACACATCCCTTTCAATTATCGGATCGACTTCCTCAACTATGAATACTTCATCCAAATCTTTTAGAAATTCAGCCACCTTATCCTGTGGGAAAGGATATGAAAATCCTAATTTTAAAATATCAACATCCAACTCATTGAATTTGATAACATCATGAGCATAATTATAGGCGCTGCTTGAAGCGATGGCGCCATATTTTTTATCACTTGAGAAATCAATTTCACAGTTGAAATCGCTTTTATTGGTTAATTCTTCCAATTTATGAATCTTATCCCATAACCTGACGTGCATATCCCCCGCAAATGCAGGAACCGGAACGTATTTTGATGGATCTTTATTGAAGTGACCTCTCTTCCAGTGATTATCATTATTTGATGAATTATCCTTAACATCTCCAAATTCGACAACTCCCCTCATGTGAGATACGCGAGTGGTTGTTCTGACAATTACCGGTAATTTGAACTGTTCGGACAAATCAAATGCATATTTAACCATGTCCTTTACTTCCTGACAATTGGAAGGTTCTAAAACAGGCACATTTGCCAATCTTGCATAATTACGGGTGTCCTGTTCATTTTGAGATGAAAATAAAGATGGGTCATCAGCAGACAAGATAACCATTCCCCCATTGACTCCGGAATATGCGGTTGTCATGAATGAATCGCTGGCTACATTCATGCCTACATGCTTCATGAATGTAAATGACCTGAGTCCTGAAGCGGCTGCAGTAGCTGCAACCTCCATTGCGACCTTTTCATTAGTAGAAAATTCAAAATAAATATTGGCATCCTTAGCCAATACTGATAATACATTTCCAATTTCTGATGAAGGAGTTCCTGGATATGTCGCTGCAATAGAAACACCTGCCTCTATAACACCTCTTACAGCAGCTTCATTACCTAGCAAAAATTGTTTTTCACCAGACCCTCCTGTGACTAATTCTTTTAAATTCATTATATTTTCCTCAAAAATATCGTTAATAACAATATATTATATAGTACATCAATACTATAAATATTATAGTATAATATTTTACAAGCTTTTAAAGATAGAGGGATAAAAATGATTAAAGTTTATGTTTCAAGATTTAATAGTGAAACAGATGCTGAACCGCATTTGGAGTGTTATGAAATTGAAAAGACACCCCATATGAAAGTTCTCGATGCCTTGCAAGCTATTAATGAGAAATACGATGCAGACATTAGTTTTAGAAGTTCCTGTAGAGCAGGCCAATGCGGATCCTGCGGAATTCTATTCAAAGGAAATGGAGCTCTTGCATGCCAGAAAGAAATTGTGGATGGAGCGATAATTGAACCCCTCAAATTCCCGGTTATTAAAGATTTGATTGTTGACAAATCAAGCATTGAAGCTAAAGTCAAAGATTTGGAACTATCTCTTCAATGTGACCATAAATGCGATGAACTTGACACAAGCATAACAAAAGAAGATTCAAAAGAAACCAAAAAAGTCAGAAGCTGTATTGAATGTTATTCCTGTCTCTCATCCTGTCCAGTTGTTAACATTGCAACTGAAGAATTTGGCGGGCCATACTTAATGAGATATATCGATAAATTTGAAACCGACCCTAGAGATAAATTCGATAGGCTTAAAGAAGCTTTAGATGAAGGTTTGTATAACTGTACCAGTTGCGGCAAGTGCTTAGCAGTCTGTCCTAAAAACATCAATACATTTGGAGACGCAATAGAAAAAATGAGAGCTATTGCAGTTGCAAATGGTTCAGGGCCTCTTCCAGAGCATGTTGCATTTAAAGAAAATATCCTGGAAACCGGAAGGTCTGTTAAAACTGATAAGACTCCGTTTATTGAAGAGGCTGATAATTACACCGGCTCAAAAATAGCTTTCTTTACAGGATGCATGATTGATTATAAATTCCCTGAACTTGGCCATAAGTTAGTCAAAATTCTAAAAGAAAATGGAATCGAAATCGACGTTCCGGAAGGCCAGGTCTGCTGCGGGTCTCCACTTTTAAGAACAGGACAAACCGATATTGTCCAGGAACTTGTTGATAAAAACAAGGAAGTCTTTAAAGACTATGACACCATAATCACAATCTGTTCCGGTTGTGGAGCTACTTTAAAGAACAATCATCCTGAATTCGGTTCAAAATTACATGTAATGGACATCAGTGAATTCTTGGTCGATAAGCTTGATGAAAGCAAACTTAAAGAAGTCAAGATGACCGTCACATACCATGACCCTTGCCATTTGGGTAGAGGACAGGGAATTAAAGATGCACCGAGAGACATTATCGAAAAGATTCCCGGCATTGAATTCAAAGAGATGTTGTATCCTTGCCAATGCTGCGGTGCCGGCGGCGGAATTAAATCTGGAAAACCTGAAATTGCAATGGAACTGTCAAAAGCAAAAGCAGAAATGATTAAAGATACCGGTTCTGATGCAGTAATTACAATATGTCCATTTTGCCAGCTGAACTTGCAAGATGGTCTTGATGCAATTGGATGTGAAGATATAAAATGTATGCACATCCTGGAATTGTTAGATAAGGCTTATGAATAATTAAATAGGAGTTGATTAAAATAGGAGATGCTGCTGTAAGCGAAGAAAAAGTGGTTGAAACAACTACTATGACCGCGCCTGAAAAAAAAGAAGAAAGCAGCACAGAAAAGGAATCAACTTCAACAAAAAAATCCAAAGCAAAGAAGCAGGCTAGAGGAACTGCCAGGTCTAAGATTGTAAGAGAACAGGAGCAAAATGAGATTAATCTCTTCAAAGAGAATATCTACATTGTTTTTGTTGAATGTGAAACTCCAGGAAACATAGGTTTTCTTGCAAGGACAATGGCTAACTTTGGGCTGAAAAATCTAGTGCTAATCAATCCTCCAACATTGACAAACGAAGCATTCTATCAGGCCACCCATGGGAAATACATTGTTGAAAATGCAAAAATATATCCTACATTAGATGATTTCTATCAATCCCAAAGGATTGATTTTAAGGTTGCTTCAACAGGAATGGCCGGAGGAAGCTATAACTTATCAAGAATTCCCCTAAGGCCGGAACAACTTGGTGAATCAATGAATGTTTCAAATAAAATTGCAATTCTATTTGGAAGAGAAGGTGACGGACTTACAAATAAGGAAATTGAGGACTGCGATATTTGCGTGTCAATACCGACAGACCCCACTTACCCGATAATGAATATCTCGCATGCCGCTGCGATAATATTCTATGAAATGTTCAAAAATAAGCATGACTTTGGAGTTGAAGGCGTTAGTGAAAGCAGCGACTTAGAGAAAGATTATCTTATTAAGGATATGAATTCATTAATTGACTCACTGGATATTCCGGAACACAAAAAGAAAAACGGTAAAAAGACCTTTAGAAATATTATTTCAAGAGCATTCATTACAGGCAGAGAATCACATACCATGAAAGGTATTTTAAGAAGATTAAACAATAAAATTGGTGAACAATGAGAAGACCTAGACTAGTAGATTTCAGCAGATTCATCCTTAAATACATCTTCAATTGGAGATTCAGGATAGCAGAATATACCAAAAAATCAAATATCTATAAGAAAATAGTTGATACATTGTTATTCAAAGATGACGAAATCATCGTTATACCAAATACTATTAATATTAATAAAAAAATCGAATCTGAAGGCTCTGAATTCCTGCCGACTGAAATAATTAAAGATGTTATAATACGCAGCAATGACATAGTCATAATGAACAGTTGCCTCTGCAGGACATCTAACAACTGTCAGGACTACCCGCAGGATATCGGATGCATTTTCCTTGGTCCGACAACAAGAAAGATTCCAAAACATATCGGCCATAAAGCAACCGTTGAAGAAGCTTTAGCCCAAGTAGATAAGGCTGATGAAGCTGGATTAAGCCATATTATCGGAAGAAATAAAATCGATACCGTTTGGATGAATGTGCATCCTGGAAAAGGACTTCTGACAATTTGCCATTGCTGTCCATGTTGCTGCCTGTGGAAAGTTTATCCGAATTTGGATACTGACATTAGCGATAAATTAGAAAAACTTGATGGCGTTGAAGTCAAGCTTCATGAAGACAAATGCAAACTTTGTAAAAAGTGTTTAGATGAAGTCTGTATGTTTAAAGCCATCAGCTTAAAAGACAATAAGATTACTATTGATCATGACATATGCAGGGGCTGCGGCCTTTGCGTCAATACTTGTAAATTTGATGCCATTACAATTGACTACACCGAAGAAACCATTGATAATGTAGTTAATAGAATGGATAATTTAATTGAAATAAAAGAGTTATAATACTATTTGCGTGAAAAAATGGCAATTTTAAGTGATAAAACTATAAAAGAATATCTGAAAGAAGGCAAGATTGGTTTTGAACCCCTTTTGGATGAAAAGCAAATACAACCATCTTCAGTAGATATGAGATTGGGAGATGAATTTAAGGTATTTAAAGTAATCAGAAAACCATACATTGACCCGAAAGATGAAGAGGAAGTTGCATCTTACATGGAATCAACAACCGTTGAAGACGGCGATGCATTCATAATTCACCCAAATGAATTTGCCCTCGCTACAACTTTAGAGTATGTTAAAATACCGGATGATTTAGTTGCAAGGGTGGAAGGTCGTTCAAGTATGGGAAGGCTAGGCGTTACAATGCATGTTACTGCAGGATTTATTGACCCTGGTTTTGAAGGAAAGATTACTTTAGAAATATCCAACATCGGCGCAATGCCTGTTGCATTATATCCTGGTCAGAGAGTATGCCAAATCGTATTTGAAACCATGACAACACCATCAGAAGTTCCCTACGGACATCCTGATAGAAACAGTAAGTATATGGGTCAAACTCGCCCTGAAAGCAGTAGAGTTAAATTAGACTATGAATTAAAAAAATAAGCGGAGTTAATATTTATGAATCATGATAAAATGACCAACATCAGTGCAAAAAGAGGATTTTTATGGCCGTCCTTTGAGATCTACTCCGGAGTATCCGGTTTTACAGACTATGGTCCTCTTGGAGCAAGCCTAAAAAACAACATTATGCAGAAATGGAGAAAACAATATGTTTCCGGTGAAGGATTTTATGAAATCGAAGGCCCGACCGTAATGCCTGAAGAAGTCCTGAAGGCATCAGGACATGTTGACAACTTCACAGACCCGATGTGCAAATGTGAAAAATGCGGAGAGGTATTTAGAGCAGACCACATTATTGAAGATGTTATCGGCGAAGATGTGGAAAGCCTTGAAAACGAAGAACTTGACCAAATCGTAATCGACAACAATATTGTCTGTCCGGAATGTGGAGGCAAGCTATCAAATATTTGGAATTACAACTTAATGTTTAAAACCTCAATTGGCGCTAAAGGAGATAAGGTAGGCTACATGAGGCCTGAAACCGCACAAGGAATATTCATCTTATTCAAACGTTTGGAAAGATTTTTCAGAGGAAAACTTCCATTTGGTGCAGTTCAACTTGGAAAAGCATACAGAAATGAAATTTCACCAAGACAAGGAGTCATTAGGCTCAGAGAATTCACTCAGGCAGAAGCTGAAATCTTTTTAAACCCTAAAGATAAAACTCATCCTAAATTTTCACAAATTGAAGATGTGATTTTGCGCTTGAATTCACAGGAAGTTCAGGAAAATGACTTGGAACCTTTAGAGATAACTGCCCGTGAAGCGCTTGATAAGGGAATTGTAGCCAATGAAATGCTGATTTACCAGTTATATTTAGCCCGCAAATTCTTAACAGAAATTGGAATTCCAGAAGAGGTATTGAGATTCAGACAACACTTGGCAGGGGAAATGGCCCATTATGCACTTGACTGCTGGGATGTTGAAGTTAAAACCGACAAATACGGTTGGGTTGAAATTATCGGAATAGCAGATAGGGGAGATTACGATTTAACATCACACTCCCAGTACAGTAACGATGATTTGAATGTATTCATTGAGTACGATGAACCTAAAAAAGTCCAAAAGACTATTGTTAAACCGAACTTGTCCAAATTCGGACCAATATTCAAAGGTGACTCACCTAAAGTAAAACAAGCCATTGAAGATGCCGATATTGAAGAAATCAAAGCTGCAATAGAAAGTGAAGGCAAGTTTACTGTTGAGTTAGACAAAACCTATGAAGTAAGCGAAGACCTGCTCATCTTTGAAGATATCGAAGAGGAGATAACTGGTGAAAAAGTGGTGCCTCATGTCATTGAACCTTCATTCGGTATTGATCGTATCACATATTCTGTTTTATTGCACTCATTTGCCGAAACCGAAGAGAAGGACTATTTCAAATTTGATAAGTCCGTAGCTCCAGTGCAGCTTGGAATATTCCCCCTTGTAAACAAAGAAGGCCCTCGTGAAATAGCTCAAGAATTAACAGAAAATCTAAGAATGGCAGGATTCACTGTTGAATATGATGCAACTGGAACTATCGGAAAGAGATATGCTAGAGCTGATGAGATTGGAATTCCTCTTGCAATAACAGTTGATTTCGATACATTAGATGACAATCAGGTAACTGTTAGGGATAGGGACACAGAAGCTCAAGAAAGAATTCCTATTGAAGAGCTGAATGACTATCTCGAAAAATATTATAAATGAGTTTGAAACTCATTTATTTTCATTTTTAAAATTTGCAAACAGATTATTCGCCCAGGCGATTGAATCCGAATCTTTAGATGTCAATAATCTGTTTTGATCAAAATAGCCATCATCCCTGAACAAACCTAAAATCACCACCTCATCCGTAACAATCAATAAAAAGTTTTGTTCGCCTCCAAATGTGGTTAGGCTCTCAATTTTGGATTTTTCCTCAAAAATATCAAAAACGACTTCCGGCACTATTGCCTCAACTTTTTTCTTGTCCACAACCAAATCATTTAATTTTTCATTGAATATTTTATGATAAAACGGCAAAACACATTTTACTTCATTAGCACTGGTTAAAACATCTTCAATGTAGTTATACATCTTATATACATCAATACTATCGGATTCTATGAGATTTGCCTTTCCAAGCAGATACAGCTCGGCAACTGATTTGTTCGGAATCATTTTCACTAGATGTTTATCTAAGATATTGAAAAATTCATTTAACAAGTTTATGATGTTGTCGAGTTCTATAATCTCTTCAATTTTCAATTTTGTTGAATTGGATAAAAAATATTTATTCCTATATCTGTATACATGGTCTTTTAATTCCAAATAATGCATATTGCTTGATATTGAACTGTAACTTAACCCTGTACTGTCATTCAAGTCTTTCATGTTTAAAGGCTCCTCATATAGGATAGCCAATATCTTTAACCTTATCAATGAATTAGTCAAGTACTTAACTTCTTCTGAAATCGAATCATAGCTTTCTAAATAACTTTTGTTGTCTTCCATGTTATCACCAAGTAGTATTACTTACATCGTTATTTTTATTACTAAAAAATATAAAATCTATTGAAGTGAACAAATGCGACAAGTAGCACTTGCAATAAATTTAAATGTAAAAAAACAATTCAGTAATTTTTTTAAAACAAGAGAAACAAAATAAGATTAACTAAACATTATATGTGATAATATGATTGATACACACATCCATGCAGATTCAAGAAGTAGTGAAGATTTCAAGGATATGTATTTGGCCGGAATAGACACCGCCATAACATGCAGTTTCTATCCGTACAAAGTTAACGAAGAAATTCTCTTAAACCATTTGAATAGAATTTTGGAATTTGATACCAATAGAGCATCAAAATATGGCATTGACTTGAAAGTTGCATTGGGAATCCATCCTACAAACACCGTGAAAAATCCGGAAGTAATATTTAATGAATTATATTCATGGATAGACAACAAGCAAATTGTGGCTATCGGGGAAATCGGTCTGGAAGACCTGACGGATATTGAAATAGAGACATTCAAAAAACAGCTGATTATTGCCGATGAAACCGAATCTAAAGTAATCATTCACACACCAAGAAAAAACAAATTGGAAGTTTTGAAAGTGATTTTGGATATTGTTCCACAATATCTGGATGAAAAGCAGGCTGTGATTGATCATATTAATCCGAACGTCATTGGTGAAGTTATTGACAAGGAATATATGTTAGGCCTAACCGTACAACCTCAGAAACTGGATGTTGCTGGAGCAATAGCCATTTTAGATGAATTCGGATTCGATAGATTCTTTTTAGATAGCGACATGAGCAATAATCCGTCAGACCACCTTTCAGTTCCAAAAACTATTCGAGAACTAACAAGGCTTGGTTACAAACAAAGCGATATCGAAAAGGTATCCCAGAATAATGCCAAAGAATTCTACAAAATATAATCAGGTACCATGAATATCATTAGACAATTGCCCCTACCAGTTTCCGGATTGATTCTCGCATTGTTATCTCTCGGTAACCTCCTGCAGGACATTCATCCATACATAAGATACCTGTTTGGGGCAATAGGCTGCATATTTTTAATCTTAATAGTTTTAAAAGCTGCATTATATCCTCAAGACATTAAAAGTGATTTTGAAAATCCGATAATCTTAAGCAGTTGCGGTACATTTTCCATGAGTTTGATGCTGTTATCTACATATCTTATACAATTTATGCCAAGTATCGCGTATACCATCTGGATAATTGGAATTGTCTTGCATATAATGTTAATGATTTACTTTACCTATCGTTTTGTCATATCTTCCTTTGATATTTCAACAGTCTACCCAACATGGTGGATAGTCTATGTTGGAATTACGATGGGTGCAATTACAGCACATATACATGGACTTAATGAAATTGGATTCATCTGTTTTGCAATCGGATTTGCGGCCATGCTGATTACAACACCATTAATGATTTACAGATATGTCAAGTACCAGGACATTCCAAACATGAACAAGCCGCTGATCTGCATCCATACTGCATTATTCAGCATATTGATTGTCGGTTATTTGAATTCCACAACGGACATCTCAAATGAATTCTTAATTGGAATATATCTGATAGCTTGCTTGATGTACCTGTTTTCGTTTTATAAGCTGGTTGAATATAGGAATCTGGAGTTTTATCCAAGCTTTTCAGCATTTACATTCCCATTTGTAATAAGTGCACTTGCAACAAAAGGAGTTTTGGATGTGATGCAGCCAAATATATTATTGTCTGCCATTTCAACAGCGCAAACATTAATAGCAGTGATTGCGGTATTCTATGTTATATCCGAATACATGAACTTTTTGAAAAATAGTGGAGGAAGTAGAAATTAATCTACTTAACCTTTGTTAACTAATTTTACCTTTTTAGGGGAGATAATGATTAAATTTTTCTCTTCGGAACGTGCGAGCAATAATGCTTGCGCATCATAGTTTGCCCTTAGCAATTTAATCTTATCGCCAGCCAATTTGAAGTTAGCAGGACTTTCCTTTTCTAAAAAAGATAGATCTACAATAATAGGATTCTTTTCTTCGATTATTTGGTCGACCATATAATTTATATCATCAAGAGTTTTGGGCCTGATTAGAACAATTTCATAAAAGGGTTGTTCCGGTACAATCACATAGTCATAATCATCATAAATCGGCACTTGAACTTGATTCTGTGCGGTTCCAGACTCAGATGCATCTTGAACATTTTGTTCATCGCTGTTAGAAGATTTAATAAAGCTATTAATAAACTCATTTAAATTAAAACCTTCACCGCCATTGCTGTCTTTTGATTCTGTTTCCTCAAAGCCTAAGCTTCTTTTTATAGTGTCAGTAAAGCTCATTTAAAACTACTCCTCTAAATATTTAAATATTGCATCTAATAATTTGGAAGCTCCATTTTTATAAACGTCTTCCGCAGGCAAATTATAAGTTGATTCAAAGTATTCAGGGCATAAATCTAAACTAGCATTTTTAAGATTGACTGATAATCCGACAACTTTTGTAGGTTCGACAGCTTCAATAGCCTTAATCTCTTCTTCAATGCCTCTAGGTTCCCTATATGGGTGATTTGGTCTGTGTCCAACAATTACTGCATCAGGAGCGCATCCAATTAAAATGGCTGCTGATAAACCTCTAGGGTGAGGGTTTCCTTTTTCAGTTAAACTGGATTGACCTTCAATAAAAATAATGTCTGGTTGTTTTGTCTCTTCAACATATTTGATTGCAGATAATACTGCTGCCGGAACATCCATTGCAGATAAACTTCCAGCTCTAAAATTAAAATCAGTAGGTTCTTCTAATCCCATCTCATCAGTTGATATGATTGCAGGTTTTAAACCCCTTTCAACACTTGCCAAACCAAGCATTTTGGTGGTGGTTCTTTTACCGCATTCCTGAGAAGTTCCGCCAACAAAGATTACCGGCGCTTTTGCTTTGTAAGATATCTTCGGCAATACTTCACATGATTTCTCAGGAGCGACACCAGCTATCTTTTCTACAACATCTAATCTAGGGCCGATTTCCTTTATAACTACATTTTTGGAATCAGCAAATTTCTTTAAAGACAAATTTTCACTAATGGATAATGATCTAAAGGAAGTAATTACGTTTAACCCTGCATCAATAGCTTGAACTGCGTATTTTAAGGCTGTTCCTTCAGCACCTATTGGCAACATTATAACTAAAGATTTGGCATCCGGTGCGCCTTTTAAACAGTTTTCCAAGCCATCTGCCACCATATGGCCACAAAATTCTTTTCCTTGTTTTCTAACATCATCATCGATGAATCCTATCGCTTCAATTCCTTCAAGATTAGAGAATTTCTCTCCTCCACCCCCACAACCAACAACGAGGAATGGATTTAACTCTTGAATCTCTTTAACTGATTTTACTGAATACAAAAATTTCAACCCCTATAACTTATAATTTATAACAACCATGTAAATTTATTATCTTAAGATTTTTCTGAAATATTCGAAAAAAATGTTACATTATTAATTATAATTTTTCATATTAATAAATGTAAATGTTTTAGGGAAAAAATTTATTGAAAAAAATAGTGAAAAAATAGTGAAAAAATAAAATGAAATCCCTTAAGATTTCAAATTATTCATTTATAAAATCAGGACCGCCACTACCTCCGGAACCAGATGAAGATCCTCCGCCAGAAGAAGAACCCCCATGAGAAGAGGAACCACTACCAGAAGAAGAACCACTATGAGAAGAGGAACCGCTAGATGAAGAACTACTACTTGATTGTTGGCTACTTCCGGAACTGGAAGAAGAACTACTACTTGATTGTTGGTTGCTTCCGGAACTGGAAGAAGAACTACCACTTGATGAGCCACTACCTGAACTGGATGATGAACTGGAGCTTGTTTGACTTGAACTGCTTGAATAATCATCTGAATAGTCACTGTCATCGTAAGTAGTATAGTTTGATGAAGTATCCTCAACCGCATCATCATAGTCTTCAGCTTCTACAGGAGCTGTGAAAACAAGACTGTCAACCATATGTTTGAGAATATCCAAATCTTCACTTCCTATGATGATATTGTCATGAGTGGTTTCATTTCCGATACTGGCAATATAATAATCGGTACCATTGATGTGGTTTTGCTTAATATTATATCCGTGATAGCTTTCCACATCCTCTGCACCATCAAACAGGGTATTATGCATTAATGAAAATCCGTCAGAACCCTCCATGCTTAAATCTTCAGCACTATTGTATGCATTCATGAATACTTTTTTAGAAGGGCATTGATATGTTTTAATTCCATTTTCGTTTACTGTCCATGCCACATCATCAGTACTAGGCACTTCCATCATAGCGCTACTGCTAATATTTAGTGTTTCATACGTAACTTCCGATTGGGAAGTTAATGCGATACCAATGCCAACAACAAGGGCGATTGCTATTAGAATTAATGGTATTAAAATGTAATTGTCAAGTTTCACGTAAATCACCTTTTTAAATATCACTCACATTTGTGGTTATTTATAATATTTTAAAATCACTCATATTTATTTATTTTTGATTTTTAAGCAATAGTTTTTTTACTATAACGAAAAAATATAATCTTAATAAGTATCGAAAATAATATTCATGACTAATAAAATTATTGATGAATTTAAAGTTAAGGGGTATGTTTTAGATGGATGAGGAAAACCTTGGAGAAATGATTATCAAATGTCCCGCATGCGGTGTTGAAGGTGTAGCGAAATCAATAATGAAAGAGCTTGATATTCCCCATTTTGGAAAGGTCCTGGAAACAACACTGCAATGCCCTAAATGCGGATTTAGGCATAGCGACGTAATAGCCTTAGAACAGAAGGATCCTGCTAAATATGTAATTGAAATTAATAAAAACAATTTGTCCGTGAGAGTTGTTAGGTCACAGTCTGCAACCGTTGAAATACCTGAACTTGGCGTTAAAGTAGAGCCTGGACCAAAATCCGAAGGATATGTAACCAATATAGAGGGCGTACTTACCCGTTTTGAGGATGCGGTCAAAAAAGCATTGAATCTGTTTGAGGATGCACAATCTCAGGAAAATGCAAAGATTGCTCTTGAGAGAATCCAAAAGCTAAAAAAAGGAAATGGAACTGCTACTTTGATTATTCTTGATCCATTTGGTCAAAGTAACGTTGTAAGTGAAAAGGCTGAAATTTCTGAAATTCCAGAAGAGGAATTGAAACAATTAAAAACAGGTTTTAGTCATATTGAATAATGAAAAAAAAGAAGAAATTTATTCTTCTAATTCTTCTTCATCTTCATCAGGTGCTGTGAAGCTGAATGTGGTGTCTTCAACAACATCCTTTAATTTTAATGTTTTTTGTACATCCATAGCTAATGCATTACAGTCAGCTTTGATAGCTTCTAAGTGTAATAAAATTCTTTCTTTTTCTTGATTGATTCTAGTAATGTTGGTGTATGGGTAAGTACATTCTTTAAACATTTCATATTCAATAGTAGTGTATGGGTAATCGTTTAATTGTTCACATACATTTTTTAAAACTGAATATAGGAAATTGTTCATTTCTACTTTTACTCTTTCCCTAATCATTTTGTCATCATCAAGATTTTCTTTCATTAAACGTACAACTTCTGCTTTAGCGAAAGGTAATTTCTCTTCTTCGATTAATTCTTCAGAAGTTCCATCAATCATTTCTTCTTCAGACATAATTACACCTCATTAGTTCATTTAAGAATATTGATTCACTCTACGATTTTTTAAAAAAAATATCATTTCATCAATATCTAATATAATATTTAACCCAAGTATTATATAAAGGTTTCGTTTAAATTGAAAAAACGGAACAGTATTTGATAGTTTTTATACATAACTTGTAGAATAATCAAGTGTAAAATTGATAATTTTAATACTTTCAAAATTTTGAAAAACCGTTTTAAAAAAATAAGAAAAAGTAGCTTGAAAGCTACTTAAATTTTATCTTTTTTTGAAAATATCACCGCTTCCAAAGATTATGGAAACCAATGCAGAAACAATCAATAATGCAATAAGGTTTGCAGTAGAGTATTTTCCAAGGCTTGGTGTTGGATGTTTGATATTCATAGCTTTTGATAGCTTATGCTTTGTCAATTTATCAGTAAAGTTGTTACTAGGATTTTTAACAATTTTTACCAAGGCAAAATCTTCATTATTGCTCAAATCAATGTCAAATGTATCGCTTACTACATTTACAATATTCCTGAAGACTCCATCCTTAATTGCTTCGAATTTCAATAACAGTTTTTCTTCACCGCCCGCAGCAAGTTCATCAATGGACCATTCATAAGTTGAAGTATCGAATATGCCTCTTGTCGCTTTAACGGATTTTAAAATCAAAGATTTATCAAATATTTCCCTAACTTTAACATTCAAAGCATCGTCCGGGCCTGCATTAGTCAACTTGATTGAATAGGCTACCAAGTCTCCAACCTTATATTGATATTTTGAAACTGTCTTTGTAATAGCCAAATCGGCTGCAGGATAAACATGAATCATATCTTCAGCCTCATTGTTCTCAGGATTAGGATCCTCTTCATTGCCGGAAACGATAGCGAAATTAGTAATATCGCCAGTTTCGACAACTTTTGATGTAATCTCTAATTTTTTAAAGTCACCGACTTCCAGTTCGCCGATATACCATATTCCAGCTTCATAGATTCCATAACCCTCTGCACTAATGAATTTTAAGCCGTCAGGCAATAAGTCCTCAACAATGACACCAGTTGCATCATTCAGACCTTCATTTGAAACTATCAATGTCCATTTGACAATGTCCCCATAATTTGCATTGGAAACATTGGCTGACTTTTCAATTGAAAGATCTGAAACTGGAAATGCGTCAATTGACTCATTATCATAGTTATTGGACATGTTAATATCATATTCATTGGCTATTGCAGATATGTTGTTGGTAATGGTTCCCAAACCATTTACATAACAACTAATATTCAGATATTCAACTCCTCCTTTGATTAAATAATCCAAGCTCCAGACACCATTTTCATAAGTTCCTCTACTTGACACATAGCCATTAAAGATCAATTCTTTAGGCAACTCATCATATACACGAACATCTGTTGCATTATCAGGACCGATATTCATAACAGTGATTCTCCAAGTAATCACATCTCCGAAGAACAGATTATCATCATTAACTTCTTTTAAAACAGCAATATCAGCAGCTGACGGCACATCGATAGATTCATTATCAACATTATTAGTTAAATCAGGGTCATATTCGTTTCCGGAAATCTTAGCTATATTTGTTAAATGACCTGTTTCATTAACTTTACATATGATTTCTAATCTTTCTGTTTCATCCTTTTCAAGACAACATACGTTCCATATGCCCTCATCATAAAATCCTTTACTTGCTGTATAATTTAACAATATCAATCCATTCGGCAAAGCATCTTCTACAACGATGCCGGTTACTTTATCCGGACCTTTGTTTGATGCGATTAATGTCCATTTGACTAAATCACCATAATTGACCTCACTATCATTAACCGTTTTGATAATGGTCAAATCACCAGAGTTATTAACAACAATAGATTTACCATCCTTGTTATTTTTCAGATTATAATCAAATTCTTTGGCGCTGACTTTAGCATTGTTTGTAATATTGCCGGTTGCATTTACTCTAGATATGATATTCAGTTCAATTGATTTTCCTTTGTTTAAAGTGCCAATATTCCAAACTCCAGCATTATGATTATACTTGTTGTGTGAATCATCACTAACCCAAATTAAAGATTCTGGGAGAAAATCGATAACCTTGACATCATGGGCATCATCAGGACCGTTATTCTTGACTGTTAAAGTCCATTTGACTAAGTCTCTGAAATTATGATTTGAATTATTCACCAATTTTAGAACTTCCATATCTGATGCTGGATTGATGGTGATTGATTTATTGGCAACATTATTCGTTAAGTTATAATCATATTCATTGCCGGTTATATTTGCAGAATTGACAAATTTGCCTGTTTTATTTGCTTGTGTAATAATGGTTATCTTTAATGTTTCGCCAACATCCAAATTACCAATATTGAACACATTATTGGAGTAGGAACCTTTATCTAAAGTAGAATTTATATAAACAAATCCTTTCGGCAATATGTCCACTACCTTAACGCCGGTTGCCTTGTTTGGACCATTATTCTTAATGGTTAATGTCCATTTGACTAAACTGGTGTAATTTGCAGTTGAAGCATTAACTGATTTTGTAATTTCCAAATCCGCTGAAGGTTTAACATTGATTTGCTCATCATCATAATTATTGGTCAAATCATAATCAAACTCGCGAGAAGTTACATTAACCTTATTGGTAATTTTTCCTGTTGCATTGACTTTACAGATTATTGAAATTTGAACAGATGCTAAAGGATTTAAAGTTCCAATATTCCAAATACCATTACTTTTATTATAATTTCCATTACAGCTAACAAATATCAATGATTTAGGAAGGATATCAACCACTTTTACATCATGAGCAACATTCGGACCATTATTTAAAACTTTAATAATCCATTTAATTGAATCTGCGTAATTTGGATTTGAATTATTGACTAGTTTTTGAACTTCCAAATCACAAGCGGGATTAACATTGACCGCTTTTTGATCATTATTATTAGTAAAATCATAATCAAACTCACTGGAGGATACATTGACCTTATTAGTTATTTTTCCTGTCGAATCGGCCTTAGCGACAATATTCAACTTAACGGACTTGCCAACACCTAAAGTGCCAACAGTCCAGACCCCAGTCCTATTATTGTAAGCAGACTGGTCACAACTAATAAATTTTAAGGAATTTGGAAGCACATCCACAACTCTCACATCATGAGCAACATCAGGACCGTTATTTGAAACTTTAATAGTCCATTTAACCAAATCATGATAATTAAGACTAGTTACATTAGCAGATTTTACAACACCCACATCAACAGCAGGATTGACATTGACTGCTTTTTGATCCTTATTATTAGTCAAATCATAATCGAACTCACGAGAAGTTACATTAACATTATTAACAATTTTACCGGTCACATCGACCTTGCAAACAATATTCAGCTTAACAGACTTACCGACACCCAAAGTGCCAACAGTCCAAACGCCAGTCTTATTATTGTAAGCAGACAAATCACAACTAATAAATTTTAAGGAACTTGGAAGCACATCCACAACTTTCACATCATGAGCAACATCCGGACCATTATTCTTAACAGTCAAAGTCCACTTAACCAAATCACCATAATTAGGAGCAGTCACATTAACCTTTTTCACAACACTCACATCCACAGCTGATGTAACACCAACCTGTGCCTCATCAAAATTATTGGATAAGTCATAATCAAACTCCTTCAAAGACACAGTAGCATTATTCTTAATAACACCAGTACCATTAACCCTAGCAACAATATTCAATTTAACAGACTTACCGACACCTAAAGTACCAACAGTCCAAACACCAGTCTTATTATTATAATTTCCATCACTACTGACAAAAATCAAAGACCCTGGAAGAACATCAGCAACTTTAACGCTATGGGCAACATCAGGACCATTATTCTTAACAGTCAAAGTCCACTTAACCAAATCACCATAATTAGGAGCAGTAACATTAACCTTTTTCACAACAGCCACATCAGCTGCTTGGGGAACTGTGATTGATTTTTCATCATGATTATTGTTAAGGTTGGTATCAAATTCAATTCCTGTAACATTTGCTTTATTTACAATATCACCAGTTTTATTTACTAAAGTTACAATATTTACAACAAATGTTTTTCCAACATTTAATGATTCTATTTTCAAGACGCCTGTTTTTGGATTAAATTTACCATTACTATCGTCGCTTTTCCAGATTAGACCATCCGGCAATAAGTCATTTACAACGACACCAGTAGCATTATTCGGACCATTATTAGCAATACTTAATGTCCAAACAATCAAATCCCCATAATTGACTGAATCTTTATTGGAAGATTTAGTTATCCTATTGTCAATTTTCGGATAAACATTAAATACTGTGGTGTTTGTAATTGCTTTATAATAGTTGTCTTCAAAGTGTTTTGCTGTAACATAGTATTTTCCAGGCTTCAAGTTAGTTAAATTGGCTGATACTTCACCTAAATAATTTGATTTTAAAGTTTTATTATAAACAACAGTACCATCCTCATGTTTAACGGTCATTAATATTTTCATATTATATTCCCTATCATCCTGATATAACTTACCGCTCATTGTGGCGCCAGAAACAGGGTGTTCTCCGTCGATTTCAATTTTATTATAATTGGCGGCATTATAAATTGCATTTGAAACAGCCAAATTATCATAATCTGCAATATTATTTCCACCATAAATGACAGAACTAACTCTTTCCACTTCGCCATAGTAAATATCCTGAGCAGAGACTGGCAAATGATAAACCCATGCCTGATTTTGGTATAGGGTGTTGTTTTTTAATTTGAATTCAACCCCATGTTTATCAAAATAAATTGCACTACCATTCCTTGCAGTATTGTACTTGAAAATATTATTCTGAGCCAATACTTTTGTAGAATTGACATAGATAGCGCCACCCAATCCGTCATTCAACTTTTTGACATCAGGTATTGCTTCGTTTGCAATGAATTTAGAATTTTTAACTGTTGTGTCATTGCCTTTAATAAATACGGCACCACCATCAATATTAGCAATGTTTCTGTTAAATTCAGACTTTATGATTTTGACATTGTTCGCCTCAATATTCACGGCACCACCATATTCTGATGCATAATTATCATCAAATGTTGACTTTTCGATTTTAATATTAAATCCATCTAATTTGACTGCACCTCCTAAAGGAGCTTTATTACCTTTAAAAACACTATTAGTAATGTTCAAATCCATATAATCCTGATAATCCATCAATATGGATACCGCTCCACCAAAAACATTTGCAGTATTGTTTATTAATGTGCAGTTGTTTAGGTTTCCGGATGCATGATATGTCAAAGCACCTCCATGATCGGCCGTATTGTTTATGAAAACACAGTTGTAATAAGATGAACCATTTCTAACACATCCTGCACCTGCATGACCTGAACCGTCAGATGTCACAACTATATTGTTTTTGAATAAACAATCCCGAACAACACCATAAGATGGTTCCGTATCCAATCCAATCTGTATTGCTCCGCCACATAGGGCATCAGGTCCGCGAATATAGTTTGAATCAAAAATACAGTTTATTATTTTAAAGTCATGACTAAACGCTCCCACTGCCCCTGCAGCAATTCCGGCACCATTCTTTGTGAAATTACAGTTTTTCAATGTCAGGCCTTGAGCGGTCTCTGCTTTATAGGGAGTATGTATTGCACCTGATGTAACATTTGCAAAGTTATTTTCAAAAACGCAATTATCAAATGTTATGAATTTGGCCGATACTCTCACAGCCGCACCTCTAGCATCCGTATATCCGTTGATGAATTTCAGATTGCTGAAACTGGATTGGGCTCCTCCGGAAGTAATCTTTAAAATGGCTGTAGATTTTTTGCCGTTTAGAGTAGCCTTAGATGATGAAGTGAAAGTCAACTTTTTGTTGAGTGTAATCGTATCATCCGCACTTGCCGGGACAAATGTTCCGCTGAGCTTTATTGTATCTCCACTATCCGCATTATCTATCACCCTCTGAATATCACTAAATGTTCCGCCATTTAGCGAGTAGGAATTTGCTTGCAATATTTCATTTTCTTGAGTATTCGACAGTCTTATTTCATTTTCTTGAGAATTCTCCATCATATCTTCTAAATCAACTTCCACACTAACATCATCAGTCTCATTTAAATCTAAAGCATAGGCCTGATCGATATTTAAGCCTACAGCAGTGAACATTAAAAAGATGAGAGCTAATGAAATGAGGAAGGTTTTGCTAATAGCTATCTTTTGAATAGTTTCTAACATTGTATTACCTCGAATGAGGACATTTACCTGCTATTAATTAACAAAAGTTATCAATCAGCAATTAAACTTTTTATTTCAAGTTTGATTTGAAAATAATAAATCTATACAATTAAATTTGGAAAATAACCCTAATTAAAAAGCAAGCTATGATCTAGTCGCCTTTCACGAATGATTTTTTAATTAAATTATCGCCATAATTAAAAATTACCATCCAATTTGAGATGCAGAAATATACTTTTTCAAATCAGCACATAATTTAACCGAAAATAAAAGATAATCTCTTTAAATCCTCAAAAAAATTATTGGAGGATTAATTATTTAAATTTTTTGTATTAAATGAATTAAATATCTTTAATTTAAAAAATATGTTGTTTCAAGAGAAATATTATATTGAAACGTTGAAAAAATATTTTATTGATGAAGTTGATAAATAATTAACAAATAACATCAAGGAAATAAAATATGAAAAAACAAATTGCAATACTTATAATGGCATTATTAATAATTGCACCAGTTATACAAGACGTATCTGCATCAAAAACCGTCTTTATAACTTCAGACAATATTATAAACCATGACCAAGATGTAAAATTATTGAATTCACTTAAAGAGTATATAGAAGAGATAAGTGGCGGAGAACTGCAAGTAATTGTTGACAATCAGGCTCCTGCTGCTGGAGAGGGATGGCGATCTATAAACGTGACAAGTGATGTAAGTGTTGACATTGCCGCATCCGATGCCGGAAACTATTATCAGCTAGCTTCATCAACTGTTAATTCAGATAAGCAAATTGTTTTTGTAAATATAGGCAGTTATGATTTAGACAACCATTCAAACTTCCTTAGAAGAGCATGGGATGACAATTATTCAAATGAATCCCTTGCCGGAATGCATGACCCAGGAACATTTCTCAAAAATGCTGGAATTTATTATATCCAGCCGACCAAAGAGTTCCCGGATAATGTTGACGATGGTGTCTTATCCAGATATGACGAAGATATGAACAGGCAGATGGCACAGGAAATTGTAGACATCATCAATGGATACGGAAATGATACAAAAGTTTTAAGTAATGAACTGGTTACAACAAATAAGCTATCTCCACAAGGAATGGCAAATGCAAGCAAAATGCTTGTTGAAAGTGGTGATAAAGAAATGAACGGACCATATGGCTCATATTCCACCCCACAATTACTCTATCAAACCAGCGCCTACTTAAATGGAGATGGAATTGACATACCTAAAGAATATGCCGGCCCTGAAAATCCATTGGGAATTTCATTCTTAACAAAAAGCACATACTCAATATATGACTATTTCAATATGGCAGGCATTGTCAAAAACTATATGGATGAAAATGGAAGAGCTCCTGATTCAATAGAATATCAGGGAGCACATATAAGCTATTATGACCTTGTATACAACTTTGCAAAAATTACACAAAATCATACTGATGCAAAACATATGGGCTTTGAAAGCGAATATCACTTCGATAAAGTTAACGATTCAATATTATTACATATCTTCCCATTTGTCCTAATATTGCTCGTGCTTTTCATTGCTTATAAATTTTATAAAAAGATAAGAAGATTCTAAAAGGATAATGAATAAAATTAACGAGGAAAAATCATGAAAAGATATATATCAGAATTAATAGGAACAATGGTTCTTGTATTATTCGGTTGCGGAAGCGCCGCAATAGCCGGATCAGTGCTAGGTACCGTTGGAATTGCATTGGCATTCGGTCTTTCCATTGTTGCCATGGCTTATGTAATTGGTGACATATCAGGATGCCACATCAATCCTGCCGTTTCAATCGGAATGTGGATTGATGGAAGATTAGAAACAAAAGATTTGCTTATGTACATTGTATTCCAATGTATCGGTGCGATAATAGGTATTGCTCTTTTAGTAGCAATCATCAATTCAATTCCAAACCTTGGAGGATATGCCGTAACCGGACTTGGCCAAAATGGATTTGGAACCGCATCAAGCGTAGGCATCAATGTTGTGGGAGCAATCATTGTTGAAATTATTTTAACATTTGTATTTGTATTTACCGTCCTTGGCGTTACTAAAAAAGCGGAAAACAGTGCTGTTGCAGGTATTGTAATAGGTTTGACACTTGCATTCGTGCATATCATGGGAATTCCATTAACCGGAACTTCAGTAAACCCTGCACGTAGTTTAGCACCTGCGTTATTCCTTGGCGGACAAGCTTTAAATCAGGTTTGGGTATTCATTTTAGCGCCGATTGTTGGTGCAGTAATCGCAGGTTTGCTATACAAAGGATTAACCTTAGAGGATGCTTAAATCCTCTCCCATTTCTTTTTTTTAAATCTTAATGCTGCCAACGTAAGTATGGCCTTTGATATTTTCAAAATCAGTTTTTTTATAGAATTCAAAAGTGTCCTCATTAGCCACATACATATGCGCTAAAGCTATTCCAACATCAATAGGATTCCATTTTTTAACGATTTGTCGTTTTAGGATATTGTGTTTTACCTGATAGACATCAAAACCGTCAGCAGAGTGTTTGAAATACCATGGCTGCATATTAATGGCTGACGGTGCAAGCTGTGCTGGAATCAAGCGTTCATCCCCCATATCGGAAATTTTAGACAAATGTTTCCTTTTGAATTTGTCCCTACTTCTAGTAAAATCATCAGATTTACCAAAAGCTATTGAAATTACAAAATCAGAACTTTTCTCTTTAGGTGCATCTATTCCAACCCAACAATTGCCAATGCCTATGCTTTGAAGATATAGGCAAAGCTGCTGGAATATAAATCCCATATCAATATAATTTTCTTTTCTATCTGCAAATATTGCTAAATAATAAGGAGCAGAAAAACGATTGTGGTTATTGACATCATCAAGAGTCAAAATCTCATAATGATAGTTAACACCCTCATTTAACTGTTTAACTCTATTCATGAAATCATGTATCAGATTCAAATCTATTTCATCATCCAGATATTTTCTACAGGATTTCCTAGTGTAGATTTGCTTTTCTAGATTCATTAAGAATATTCCTCCTTATTAAAGTTTTAATGGATTACTGGCTTAACAGTATTTGCTGTATAATTCATCCAAAGCTTCCGCAAGCTCATCTCCAGTTAGCAGCCTGGAATTGTAGCCGCTAAGACTATTCTCATCGAGTTCATAATAGGTAACATTAAGGTTTCCCATGTCAAAAGTAACGTTCTTATCAAAAACCAATTTTCCATCCGCATCATAGAGTTTTACTTCCTGAACACTGACATTTTTGAATCCTTCAATTTCATTAGCGCCTAAACGTATGCCCTCAGATTTATTGGATGATGATATAATATCATCGATATCAGCCCACCCCTCGTCTTCTTGGATAAATGAACCGTTAGCATCATAAATGGATGTGTTTAATGTATAATTTGTCATATTATCTGGCAATCCTTCAAAAATACCATTAATGCGATATACTGTAAATATGCCATCATCATCAGTGAAAACAACACAGTCAGAATCTGTGGATTCATTTGTCAATGTGATATTAGAGTTCAATTCAGCATTGTTGTCAGCAAACATGTCAAATATGCCTGCACTAACGCAGGACATGCTTAATACAACCAAAATCAAGCTTATAATCAAAATATAACTTTTTTTCATTATTCATCACCTGTGTATTGGATACTTTATTCAAATAAATATAAATAGTTATAATCCTCATGACTAACCTTTCAGAATATGGCAAAACAACTAATTAGTTATCAGAATTGAGATATTATAAATAATACCTAAAAGATACATTATACATAAGGTGAATATATGAAAATTGTTGTCGCAATTGGAGGATCTATTTTACTCAAGGAATATGATTGTAAGAAATTCCAAGAATACAGCGCTATCCTAAAAGACTTAGCCGAAGAACACGAAATATTTGTTGTTATAGGTGGTGGAAAACCTGCCAGGGAATATATCAGCGTAGTTCGTGATTTGGGTGCCGGCGAAGCACAATGTGATGATATTGGAATTGAAGTTACAAGAATCAATGCAAAATTAATGTTGACCGCGCTTGGTGATGTGGCATATCAAAGAGTGCCTCACAATTTCCAGGAAGCCTTGGAATTCTCAGCAACTGGAAAAATAGTTGTTATGGGTGGAACCGAACCTGCACACAGTACTGATGCAGTATCAGCAATCCTGGCAGAATACGTTCAAGCGGATAAGCTCATTAACCTGACTTCCGTTGATGGAATGTATACTAAAGACCCAAATAAATTTGATGACGCTGAACTCGTTCCTGAAATTACCGCAACTGATTTGCTTGAATTCTTAAGCGGCAAAGACGTGAAAGCCGGAACATATGAATTCTTCGACACCACTGCAGTGCAAATGATTAAAAGGTCAGACCTGGAAACCGTTATCACAAACGGTTTTGAACCTGAAAACCTAATCAAAGCGGTTAACGGCGAAAAGATAGGAACCAGAATCATTAACGAATAGGTGATTTGGTGGATAACCTTATTGATATTGGCTTAAACTTGATGCACTCTTCATTTAAAAAGGACCGGGTGGAAATCATCGAAGAAGCCAAAAAAGTTGGCGTTAATCAGTTCATCATTACAGGAACCAATGTCCATTCAAGCCACATGGCTGCAGAATATGCTTCAAAATATCCCGGAACCCTGTTTTCAACATCAGGAGTTCATCCCCATGATGCGAAGACATGCAATGGACATACCATGTTTGAACTTGAAAAGATATCCAAAAATGACTGCGTTGTAGCCATTGGCGAATGCGGCCTTGATTACAATAGAAACTTTTCACCGCAGGACCTTCAGAGAAAATGGTTTGAAGCCCAGGTCGAAGTTGCTGAAAGGACAAACATGCCCCTGTTTTTACATGAGCGGGAAGCACACAAAGATTTATATGATATCCTGAAAAGACATGACAGCGTCATTGAAAAATCCGTTGTTCACTGTTTTACCGGAACCAAACAGGAAGCGCAGAATTACGTTGATTTGGGTTGCTTTATTGGAGTTACAGGTTGGATCTGTGACATGAAAAGGGGAAGAGACTTGCAGGAAGCTGTAAGCGTGATTCCACCTGAAAAACTGATGATTGAAACCGATGCACCATTCCTGATACCGAAAAACTTTGAAAAAAAACCTAAAAAGAACAGGAACGAACCTAAATATTTACCTCACATCCTCGAAACAATTGCAATGTGCATGGGTCTTGATGCAGAAGACCTTGCAGTTCAAGTTACTAAAAATACAAAAGAATTCTTTAAAATATAAGGAGATGAAAAAATGGCAGTAGAACCTCATAAACATTGTCCGATTTGTGGAACCCCGATTCCACTTAATGAACTTGTATGCTCACCAGATTGTCAAAAAGTCTGGGACGCAAGATTAAACCAAAGAAAAAGATCACAGATAATCCTATATATAGTAATTGCAATATTCTTAATAATCTGGGCAGTAATGACCTTTATGAAATAGAGCGGTAAAAATGATTTTAACATCTTCCAATACATTAGAAAACAAAAAAATTATAGATTACAAAGGGCTTGTAACAGGAGAGTCATTAATCGGCGCCAATATATACAAAGACATATTTTCAGGTGTTCGTGACGTTGTAGGTGGAAGAACCACAAGCTACGAAGAGGAACTAGAGAAAGCCCGTGACATCGCCTTTCAAAGCATGGAAGAAAAGGCAGAAAGCTTAGGGGCAAACGCAATAATAGGGCTTAAGATTTCTTATGACAATCTTGGAGGTACCATGGGAAATACAATTCTTGTAACCGCATACGGTACCGCAGTAAAATATGAGTAAAATGAAAATTAAAGGCAAAGAGATTGATTTTACAGAATTCATTAAATCAGTCATATGTATTGGAATAGGTACTGCAATAGGGCTTTATGTATACTGGCTCTTTTACGTAAACCATATAGCCATTTTAGGATATAATTTAGCACTTATATTTGCACCCATCATTGCAGGGCTTATTGAAACAGTCTTAGCAAACAAGCTTCTTGGCAGAAATCTGGGTGCCATAAGCGCAATTATCCTTTTTGTTGATACGACATTCCACAGCTTTATTTTGAAAAATCCATCATTAGGAATGAACTTCATTACTGCAGGAACCATTGTTGTAATACTTCAAGCAGCATTTCCAACTGTGATAAATTATCTTATAATAGTAGCTCTTAGTGCATCAATATCTAATTTTAAATGGATCAGGAACACCATTAGAAATATCTTCAAAAATCCTGACCCTGAGGAAACGCCTGTTGGAGAAATAGAACAAAAATACTTTGATGAAAAGGAAAGCAATAGAAAAATAAACGATTTAGGTTTCATTTTTATGACAAGTACTGATATGATTGATAAGGAATATGATATCATAGATATTTTCCACTCTGAGATATTTCTCGAAAACAGAGAGTCTATTAATGTTAAACAATTTGATGTAATTGAAAATAATCGTTTAGTGGCCATCAAAGAAGGAAAAGATGAATGTTTAATTAGATTAGCCAATAAAATTATGGAAAATGGCGGGAACGCCATTTTGGATTTGGATATTCAGTATGGAATGGTAGGGCCCGGCGGAGACCATCTCCATATTACCGCAACGGGAATGGGTATTTATTTAAGATAAGAATAACAAACATTTTATTATGAATAGCGAAGACTTTATAAGCCAACTAATTTCTGAAACCGGATTAACACAAGAACAAGGTGTTGCCGCTAACAATATCTTCGAAAGCACATTTTTAGCAGGCAACAAAAACAAAGACTTCATTATTAAGCAGATAGTCGAAAAATTAGGTGTTGATGAGGCCCAAGCTAACATCATCTACGATGTTGCAGTTGGATTGCTCGCAACCGGAATTTTATCTAAAATAAAAAACATTTTCAAAAGATAATAAGAGGAAATTATTCCTCTTAACTACTTTTTTTATTCTAATTTCTTAAAAAATCATCAATAAAGAGGTTAAACTATGGATGAAGAAGGAACAATACTCATTCCGATTATTGGATATATAATTGCTTTTATAATCCCAATCTTAGGATTGATTTACGGATCAATATTGTTTTTCTACAAAAAAGATGTTGTATTATACCGCAAACATGGCAGATATATCATATACTTTGCAATTGTAATATTTATTATAAATTTAATACTTATATTTACTATGGGCGGATTTAAATAGTTAAATGAGTTAACTAATCTCATTTAATCTATTTTTAAACTCATCATTATTTTTACAACCAGCAATGGCTTTCTTTAAAATATCCTTTTCCTTTTCAACATTACCCTGTTTTTGATAAATTCTCACAACAGCCTCATATGCCTTTTGAGAATCGGGCAGTGCAAATATGACTTGATTGTATAGCTCTAAAGCCTCATCCAGTTTACCTTCCTTTTCTAGATACTGTGCTTCATTCATCATATTCTTAATGTTGTCGAACTTGCCGTCATGCTTAGGTTTTATTTTTCCTTCAACATTTTTCAATTTATCAAAAATACTGCTTGCTTTATCAGCATCAAAGTTTTCACCGACTTTTCTATCTCCACTCATTCTATCACCTTAAGGTAAGATTCCTAACATTTTCAATGCCATATACAATACAAGGACTGAAAATATGATCTTTAACTTTTTTTGAGGTACCTTATGTGCCATCTTGGCTCCAAGTGAAGCCATAGGCACTGAAAAACATGCAATCAATAAGAAATTAATAATGCTTACATAGCCTATTGAATACGGAAATGTGCTTACTCCCCAACCTGAAATCATATATGATAAAAATCCACCTATTGCAGTTAGGCAGATAAATACGGATGATGTGCCGATAGCTTCTATTAAAGAAAATCCGAGAAGCACCGTTAGGATGGCTATTAGAAATATTCCTCCGCCGACACCCAAAAGCCCTGATGAAAATCCGACCAGCAGCCCAATAATTGCTGTTGAAATCAGATTGAATGGGATTTTAGCTTCTTCCCTTTCTTTATTAATATTGACAATATTGTTTACTGTGATGAACAGCAGCAAAAGACCAAAAATTATTTCCAGCACTCTTGAAGGCAATGCTGATGCAACAAAACCTCCCAAAACACCGCCGACAAGCCCAAAAATACCGAGCCTAATGCCTGGCTTTAGGATATTGTCCATGGTTCGGGTGTGCCTGTAGGCACCGCTTAATGATGTTGGAACAATAATGGCCAGACTGGTTCCAAAAGAAATCAATATTGCAAGATCAGGTGATACTCCAATGTATTTCAACAGGAAGTATTGTAGCGGAACGATTAAAAATCCTCCGCCGACACCCAAAAGGCCGGATGCAAAACCTGCACATATACCAATTAAGATTAATCCTACGAAATATTCTATCGGGAACATAAACATCATTTATTTAAGTATTAATAATTAAAGTATTGTTAATGAAGATTAATAAAACTATACTACTTGGATTTATATTCATACTCCTTGCCGGAGCAATCTTTGTAAGCGATATCCTAAATCCGATTATAAGGCCAATAACCTATCTGTTTTTAATGGGCTCATCAAAAGGAAAAGACATCATGTTCTTCGGCCTTGTAGGATTATTCTTGATTTTATCCCAAGTAATCAGTAAGGAGATTGATGTAACCAAATATCTGAAAACATCAATCATTCTTGGAGCGGTTTTATTGGTCTTGGGCATCATTTTAGAAATTGTATTTAGGCTACAAATGGGCATCAAGCTCAACACCGTATTCTGCGCCATGTCCAACACAATGAGCTCTACAAGCATTCTGCATACTCACCTGTTAAAGTCCATTTTGGGAGCAGCTTTAACTCAAATTATGGGTCCTTTTATACAAAGCGACATCAACACGGGCGTTGGCCTATATTCATACATCCCTAGTGCCAGTTTTCTAGTGATTATTCTAATTCCCGTTTTATTTGTTACATTGATTTTAGCTATTCAGAAACGCCCATGGTTTACAACATTGCTCATTGCATTCTTTTCAAGCTGCCTCATTATCGGAGCGATTGATGGAGGAATGTGGGGGACACCCGCACTTGTTGGAATACTTGGACTTTATTTGGTTTACAGAAACGGATATTATCTAAATTACGTTATAGGAACCATCTTCAAAGACGAGACCTTGCTCAAAGAAAATGAATCAATACAGCCAAGCTACAGAAATGTAGGCTTTAGTGAAACCAGATACCTGTTTAATCGCTTTTTACCATACATAATCGTGATTGTTATTGTCGCCTTAAGGTTCACTATAGCTCTTGCAGGTGCAGAGCCAGACTATTACACTGTAGAAATTGCAAATATCACAGACGATGTCGATTTTGGAGACATTCCAATTGAAAAAATAGCAAATGAAACCTATCGCGTAGATTCATCATATAATGAGATGGAACTGATTAACGATTTGAAAGTGCCGTTGAACAATTCCTGTGACTACTACACGGTTTCATGGAATGCATATTCCTATATAGAGTGATTTTATGAAAAAGATTTATCTGATTTTGCCAATTCTTGCAGGAATAATGTTTGGGTCAAGCGGCGTTTTTGTTCGAACATTAACACAAAACGGAATTGACCAGACAACACTTCTCTTTTTAAGGTTTTCAATAGCTATTATCCCAATATTGCTAGCAATCATTTTAACTGATAAGGAACTCTTTAAAATAGATTTAAAGGACATTCCACTATTTTTAGTTTGTGCACTGTGCATCATAGGGCTTAATCTGTGCTATAATGAGTCAATGAATACTGTGCTCCTTTCTTTAGCTGCAGTTTTGTTGTCACTTGCCCCCATCTACGTGTTGATTTTTGCTTATATCTTATTTAAGGAAAAAATTACAACAAATAAAATAATGTGTATGGTGCTAGCCATTCTCGGATGCGTGTTGATGACCGGGGTTTTGGAAAGTGACATATCAAGTGTTCCATTATTCGGAATTGCATCAGGCATCGGAGCAGGATTATTCTGGGCAATCTACCTAATGGCATCTAAAAAATCAATTGAAAATGGAAAACACACATTCACAATACTCATCTATTCAATTGTTTTTATTACGATAGCATTAATTCCATTTACTGATTTTGGCCAAATAAACAACTTTATTTCAATTGATCCGCTTTTAGTAATAATATTCCTAATCCTGCATTCAACATTTTCATTTGCCCTGCCTTATATCTTTTCAACTTTAAGCTTAAACTATATCGACTCAGGAGTATCATCAATATTGTTGTCCGGTGCTGAACCCTTTGCGGCATTGCTTTTCGGATTCATATTTTACACAGAAATTCCAACATTGCTGATGTTTATAGGATTCTTATTGGCAATAATTGCTATGATGATGTTGAGCAGAAACGAAAATGTTAGCAAGTGAGAGGTATATTTCAAGTGTAAATGCCTTAAATTGCAAAATACTAAAAATTAATTCTTTTTAAAGCAAATAAAACGTGATTGTTTCTAAATTAAAAAAATAACTGCATTTATTATTTAATATTTAAAACCTATAAAAAATATCAAGTTACTATCAAAAAATTTCCATACAGTAACTAACCTATAACCGTTAAAAAGAGCAATAGAAAATTTTAGATAACAATTTCTATAAACAAAAACTATACATCTCTTTTTGTCTAATTTAAAGTAAAGTCAAATGTGGATATTGCTGAAATAATCTTTTTAAAAAAACCTAAAATTCTTTAAAATTAAGTGTTTCTTGGAACAGAATTAAATTCAAGAAAATTAATAAAATTAAGTTAAATTAGAAAAAAAGCCCATTTTTACAAAAACTTATTTATTTAAAAAATAAATTTAATCATATGATTTTTAGCATTATCATACCTACCTACAATGAAGAGGAATACCTCCCAATCCTATTGGAAAGCATAAAGGAGCAGGACTTTGACGATTATGAAGTCATCGTTGCTGATGCCAACTCAACCGACAGAACTAAAGAGATTGCAGAAGAATATGGATGTGTTGTAGTTGAAGGTGGCCTTCCGGCAGTAGGTAGAAACAATGGTGCCAGTGTTGCCAAAGGGGAAATTTTACTATTCCTTGATTCCGATTTAAAGCTCACAGAAGACTATTTGAGAGATGTCCTATATGAGTTTCAGATGGAGCGACTTGGAATAGCAATTACCCAGATGGTGCCCCTATCGGATAAGGTTCAAGACAAGCTATTCCATGATTTTGCAAATTACTTTATGATCGGTGTTGAAAAAATCAAGCCTCATGGCGCAGGATGCTATGGAATAATTGCAAAAAAGAAATTGCATGACGAATGTGGAGGATTTGATGAATCCCTTACATTTGGAGAAGATACCGATTATATTGAAAGATTAGCTAAAAAAGAAAGATTTAGAGTGCTTAGAAATGCCAAGATTGGCGTTTCCACAAGAAGACTTGAAGAGGAAGGTCTTCTTACTTTAATCCAACAATATGGAAAAAGTACTGTCAATGACTTTTTAGGAAAGAGAACTGATGCCAGTGACTTAAACTATAACTTCGGCCATGACCGCGAAATGCTCAGCACATCAAAACTATCGCGACTTGAAAAGGGTGCTGAGAAAATAAACAGCATCAAGGAAAGCTATGGCGAGTCCATTCAAAAGATCAATTCAAGAAGATCTCGCTTTAAAGTCAAAAAGATTAGAGAAAAAAAAGTAGTCTTTTACTGTGTTTGCGGTGAAGGAATGGGCCATGCAATAAGGACCGGAGTGATAGTCGACAAAATCAAGGATGACTATGACGTTTATCTGTTTTCAAGCGAAAGGGCCTATGAATACTTGAATTCCAAATTTGATAATGTTTATAAAATCGGCGGATTTAACACCGTCTACATCAACAACAAGGTCAACAACCTAAAGACCTTTGCAAATGCCTTAAAGAGAAATCCGACCAATATGAAAGTTGGCTATGAAACTTTATATAAGAAAGCAAGGGAACTTAGGCCGGATGTTATTGTAACTGATTTTGAAATATATGCAACTGTGGTTTCAAAACTTCTCAACATTCCATTAATAAGTCTGGACAACATCCATATGATGACACAGACAAAGATTGACTATCCCAAAAACCATTACGCTGAAATGATTAAGGCAAAGGGAGTGGTCAAGACTTATGTCGTAAAGCCAAAAGTGCACATTTTAACAAGCTTCTTTTATCCGAAGGTGCGACCTAAAAAGAATGCCGTGATATATCCTCCGGTTATCCGTGAAGACATCCTTAAGCTAGAGCCTCGTGAAGGAGATCATATCATTGTCTATCAGACAAGCCGTGAAAGCGTGAAGCTTGTCGAAAGGCTTAAATCGCTTAAAGGCGAAAAGTTCATAGTTTATGGTTTCAACAAGAACGAAACGGATGAAAACTTAACCTATAAGGAGTTCAATGAAGATGTATTCTATGACGATTTGGCCTCATCAAAGGCTGTAATATGCAATGGAGGATTTACATTCATCACAGAAGCGATATGCCTTAAAAAGCCAATTTATTCAGTTCCTGCCATTGGAAACTTCGAGCAAACCCTAAACGGATTTTATGTGGAAAAGTTAGGTTACGGCGAATATCATGAAGTTATGAGTGCTGAAAAAGTCGAAACATTCTTAACAAGGCTTTCAAAATACAAAGAAAGGCTTGAAAAAGTTGAAAAGAGAAACAATGATGGAATAATCCGTGAATTGAAATATAGAATTGAAAGATACTCAAAGTGATTAATTATGATAACTTGCAGTGTTTGCGGACATTTGAATGACCCTTCAAATGTAGTATGTGAAGAATGCGGGTCCGATTTATCCGACAGCCCAGATTGGGGCGTGGACTTTGATGATGAAGACTATTAGGAATAGAAGATAACTTTATACAGATTTTTAATTAGATTAATGAATAGATATTAATATTGAAAATGTAATTATTAGGGTGATAAAATGGCTATGGATTTGACAGATATCGGAATTGAAGAAGGACAGAAATATGAAGGGATATACACTACCATGAGCAAGGACGGTGTAAAAAATGCAGCGCCAATAGGAATTGTATGCAGAGGCAAAGACAAACTTGGATGCAGATTATTTGTCGGCACCCAAACCCTGAAAAACATTATGGAAACACGAAAATATGTTGTAAATATTACTTTTGATCCCATAAATTTTGTAAATTCAACCATCGGAAACCTGGATATTGAAGAGTTTACAGATGATGACGACATTGCAATATTGAAAAATGCAGAAGCATACATAATTTGTGATGTCACAGACATTAGAAAAATGGATCCCATTAAAGACCATGTAACATCACATGGAGAAGCTTATATCATAAGCAGTGATGTTGTAGAAATCGTCAAAAACAAACCATGTGCAAAGGCTTTAAACCGAGGAGTATTCGCGCTTCTGGAATGCCTTACAAACTATACCCGACTTGACCTTGTAAGTAAGGAACAGCAGGATTATTTTGTCGGAAGGTTTAATGAAAACAATCGTATGATTAAGAGGGTTTCCGGACAGGATACTATAAAAGCCATGGAGATTCTTAAAAACAGCATGATAGAAAAGGGTTTCGATGTTGAATAGGGCCTGATTTCCCCTTTAATTTTAGTTGAGCCCATTGCTCGATGCTGAATCCAAAATTATTTTAATAGAACATGAACTAATTGGATGATTCGCTCCAGTCATCACACCCATCATCCATTTTAACTAACCTTTCATGGAAACTGCAGTAGTATTGGGTGCAAAGGCCAATATCAAATTCCACATGTTTGCAGTTATAGCATTCTCTTTCATCCATGATATTTCCCAAAATTCATCCTTTTTAAAAATTAAAAATAAATAAAAAAAGTTTGATTAATAAAGTATTGGGTTGGAATACTTCAATTAATCAATATTCGATTTTATATCACTTAGAACAAGCGGCACTATAAGGTTACGCCCATTTCTAATTGTTCAGTTAATTCTTTGTATCTGTTACGGATAGTTACTTCAGTAACACCTGCAATGTCTGCTACATCCCTTTGTGTTTTTCTCTCACCGAGTAAAACGGATGCGATGTACAGTGCAGCTGCTGCTACACCAGTAGGACCTCTACCGGAAGTCAATCCCTTTTCCATTGCCTTTTCAATAATTTCAATGGCTTTGGATTGTGCTTCACCGGATAATCCTAGTTCTGAAGCAAATCTTGGAACATAATCCACTGGGGAAGTCGGTGGCAATTTAATGTTCAATTCACGGGTTAAGAATCTGTATGTACGACCTACTTCTTTTTTAGTAACTCTAGATACTTCTGCGATTTCATCTAAAGTACGTGGAACGTTACAACGTCTGCATGCAGCATATAAGGATGCCGCTACTACTCCTTCAATACTTCTTCCTCTAATCAATTTGTTTTCCACTGCACTTCTATATACTACACTTGCAGCTTCCCTTACGCTTCTTGGAAGACCTAATCTTGAGGAGTCACGATCAAGCTCGCTTAATGCGAATGCCAAGTTTCTTTCTGTAGCGCCGGAAATTCTGATTTTTCTTTGCCATTTTCTTAATCTGTACCATTGAGCTCTGTTTCTTGCAGGAATATCACGACCGTAAATATCTTTGTTTCTCCAATCTATCATGGTACTTAAACCTTTATCATGAATTGTGTATGTGATTGGAGCTCCTACTCTTGTACGTTTGTCTCTTTGTTCATGGTCGAATGCTCTCCATTCCGGACCCATATCAACAAGATTTTCATCAATGACCAATCCACAACGAGCACATACCACTTCTGCTCTTTCATAGTCACCAATCAATTCAGTAGAACCACATTCAGGACATACAGTTTGTCTGTCTTGATCAAATACTTCATCCTGTACTTCGATTTCTGGAGTTCTCTTACGTCCTCTTGTTGGAACTTCTTCTACTTTTTGTGTCGTGGTCTCATCCTCCTTCTTCTAGATTTTTTGGAATTTTGTTTTGATACAAATAGTTTTTCACCACAGTTTTTTGCAATTTCAT
This sequence comes from Methanobrevibacter sp., assembly GCF_045112895.1. GTDB lineage: Archaea > Methanobacteriota > Methanobacteria > Methanobacteriales > Methanobacteriaceae > Methanocatella. The sequence continues at coordinate 75,614 of NZ_JBGUIH010000002.1, forward strand.
CCCTATTTACTGATTTGAATAATCTTATAGAGATATAGGGCTGCTTTGTTGGCCCGAATACATAGCCCACTTTACCAATTTTCTTTTTATCACTATTAAATACAATAGCACCTGGTGAAGGTGTTTTGGTAGATCGAGCTATTAATTTTCCAGAGTTTGCAATATGCAAACTTTTACCTAATAATTTCATAAAATCAAACTTAAAATCAAATCTGTATCATTTATATATTAAAAGAAACTAGTATATAAAGGTATCGATACCTTTATATATAAAAATTGCTTTATATTTAAAAGGTTTTCTATTTGAGTCCGACAATTTGGGCAAGTGTCCTGCCACTTGCAATGTCATTGATAATCTTGGATTCCTTGACCTTTACTGCCAATGTTGCAATCATTGTTTTGGTGAATAATTCTTTTGGAATCACAACTACTCCATTTTCATCGCCGAAAAAGAAATCTCCAGGGTTAATTGTCTCACCCTCAACTTCAATTGACTCATTCAAGCTGCCCAATCCTAAAGCGGACCCTGCATTAGGACAGAAATCACATGCAAAAACTGGATAGTCCATAAATAAAAGAGCATCCAGATCACGAGCTGAACCATATAGTACAGTCGCCTTGATTCCGTTATCTCTTGCACAGGTTGAAGCAAGTTCACCCCAAATGGCTTTATCTCTGCCATCTACTTTGAAAAATAAAATATCTCCCTCATCAGCTTCATCGATGGCAAGAGCGGAAGTTCCCCAATCATCACTTGCTGTTTCGGCCGTGAATATCTTTCCAAAAACTCTTTGGTTATTGACCGGCTTTATTGAATTGAAAGTGCCCGGCCTTCTGGATATGGAATTATATGCGTCTGAAATTTGACATGCTGAAACACAATCCAGAAGAGAGTGCAAATTAATGTATTTCTCATAATTCTTACCGTTAAACATTAAATCATCGATTGAGACATCATCCACATTAATTTTTTCTACATCAATACGTTTGTTTAAATTTTTATTTTTATTTAAAACATCATTAGGACTTATTGACATAACTTCACCAAATTTTTTGCTGATTAGTAATACTATACTATATTTTATATATTAGTTTTACCAATAATTATAATTATAGTATTAGAAAAATACTTAACATTATTATATACTCAAATGAGTTATTTACATTATCATTATTATAATTATTATTAATTAATTCAAAGACAGGAGAAAATCAGATATTAAGGAAAAATAAAAGGTTAAAACATTTATATAATTTCAAATAATCAATTGGTATTAGAAAATAGTAAATCCTTAATAGTATGACTCTCCAAATGTATGAACTCTTTTTTAGTGTATAATAGGTCTTATAGACTGACGAATTACATGATTATCGTATAATTTATGCAAATTTACCTACTAAAAATATCATATAATTTTTAGAATTACATAAATTATCCCGATTAATAAGCTTAGGAGGCTTAAAGATGGGAAAAGGTGAAGAACTAACTACAACAAAATATTTAATTCATGCTCAAATTACTGCTAACGGTATTGTAGAAAAACCCGATGTTGTTGGTGCAGTATTTGGACAAACTGAAGGTTTACTTAGTGATGATTTAGATTTAAGAGAGCTTCAAAGAAGTGGAAGGATCGGAAGAATCCAAGTTAACATACACTCCAATAGTGGAAGAGCAAAAGGTGAAATCGTAATTCCTTCCAGTTTAGACAGGGTTGAAACCGCCATTCTTGCAGCATCCCTTGAAACAATTAATCGTGTAGGTCCTTGTGAAGCTGAAATTCAAACTACAAAAGTTGAAGACGTAAGGGCCGTTAAAAGGGAGCAAGTTGTTAACCGTGCTAAAGAAATCTACAAGAAAATGGTTGAAAGCGTCGGTCCAACTAGTATGAGAATGATTGAGGAAGTAAGAGAAGCTATGCGCGTTCATGAAATCTCAGAATATGGTGAAGACCGCTTACCAGCGGGCCCTAGCATCCACACATCCGATGCAATAATTGTAGTGGAAGGACGTAGCGATGTTTTGAACTTACTAAAATACGGTATTAAAAACACCGTAGCAGTTGAAGGCGTAAGCGTGCCTCGTTCAATCGGCGAATTAAGTAAAAAAAGAACTACAACCGCATTTGTTGATGGTGACAGGGGCGGAGAGCTTATCTTAAAAGAACTCTTGCAAATAGGTGACGTTGACTACATTACTCGCGCTCCAAAAGGAAAAGAAGTTGAAGATCTTGAAAAAGACGAAGTATTGGTCGCACTTAGAGATAAAGTTCCTACTGCACAGTTCTTAGCTACCAGCAACATACTTAACGATAACAAAAAGGAAAACAACAGACACAACGGAAGAAACAAAAAACAAAAATTCAACCGCCGTGAAGCAGTTGTTGAAGAACCTGTTATCGAAGATGACGAAGTAAGCCTAATGAAAGATATGCTCAAGGAATTTGAAGGAACCGGCAGCGGAGCAATCTTAGACGAAGCATTGAATATGACTAAGGAAGTTGAAGTGGAAAACATCTATGAAGAAATTAAAAACATAGACGGAACCGCTGATACCGTTATTTTTGATGGCGTTATCTCTCAAAGACTCGTTGATGTGGCATCACAAAAAGGAATCAAAAAATTAGTCGCATTCAAATCTGTCAACATAGTTAAAAAACCACATGATGTGAAAATAATAACTATAGACTAAATTTTACGAAAGTGAGAATAAATCTATTCTCCTTTTTTCATTAAAGAATTCGGAAATTGGAGGTAAAAAATGAATACCAATATGGACAAATACTACAGTGCTAGAAAAAATGTTTTTGAAAGAATTCAAGATGCTAGTACCGCAACTAAGTTACTCATGTCTCTTATGATGGCATGTTTTACAGGTATAATGGCGCAAATCATTATTCCGCTCCCATGGACTCCAGTTCCTATAACTGCTCAGACATTTGCAGTATTATGTTCTGGTTTATTCTTAGGTAAAAAATACGGATGCTTAAGCCAAATTCTCTATATCGTTTTAGGTGTCGCATTCATTCCTTGGTTCGGAGGAATGACTGGTGGACTAGACATATTCTTAGGTTCAACCTTCGGATTCTTTATAGGATTTGTAATTGCATCTTACTTTATTGGAGCAATAACCGAAAAATATGCAAAAGCACGTAACTTTACAAGCATGGCAATTGTCATTGGGGTTGCAAACTTTGCTTTAATTTACATTCCAGGACTTGCCGGACTTGCATTATGGTCCAGCTTAACCGGTACAACATTAGGTGTTGTTGATTTGTTAATGATGGGTCTTGTTCCATTTATCGCAGGGGATATTGTAAAGATCTTAGGTGCAGCATCTGTCTCTAAAGTATTTTTACCAAAAGACTAAAAAGGTTTTTTAAACCTTTCTTTTTTACTTTTTTTGATTTTTATGAAATTATTTCTCAGAGGACATCACCTGTTATGTCTTAAAGGTTTTCAAGGTTATGGCTATGATGAAAGCTTCACCAAAAACATGACTGAAATTAACAATATCAGAAAACAAAGCCAAACCACTATTGCTTTGACCAATTCACCAGACGACATTTGTAAATGCTGCCCCAATCTAATGGACAATCTTTGCAAAAATCAATTGCATGACAAAATGATTGTCCAGATGGATGATGAGGTGCTGAAAAAATTAGACATGTCAAAAGAGCATGATTCAATTGAATTATTTGAAAAAATTGATCTTATTTTCAATACTGAAGAAAGTGTCTCTAAAATCTGCTTTAATTGTTTATGGCATGATAAATGCTTGTTTTACCAAAAATTACAAAATAACCGATAGATTTAAATACTACATGATAAATATATATTAAATGTTGTATATGATACAACGTAAATAGTCCCGTGGGGTAGTGGTAATCCTTCTAGGCTTTGGACCCGGAGACGGCGGTTCGACTCCGCTCGGGACTATTTTAAAAAAAACTATTTTTACTGATATTTTATGAAAAAGCTATTGCTTATTGGAATTGATACAAGAAGTATGCTTAATAGCGCATTAAAATTAGATTATGATATTTTCTCTACAAGCTATTTTTCCACATCCGACACTCCGACAATTGAAAATCAAAAGATCATAATAAAGGAAAGTGACGGTGAAAGTTGTGGAATTTTTGAAGATGATTTTAATCCGCAGACTATTCTGGACATTTCAAAAGATTACATTGATGAAGTTGATTATATCATACCGATTTCAGGTGTTTCACCAAGCGACTTTTCAAAAAAAGACCGAAAAAAGATATTGGGAAATACAAATGTTGAAAAAGTCGAAAACAAGTTCAAATTTTACAGTGCAATCAAAGACGAATTTTTAACTCCACTGACTTTTAGACTGAATGATATAGATGAAGCATTTGAAATAAGCAAAAATCATGATGACATTCAATTTATTGTAAAACCCCTTCAAGGAAGTGGAGGGTATGGCATAAATCTATTAGATAACATGAAAGATTTGTCATTTGACGGTAGCGAATTCATTTTGCAGGAATATGTCCAAGGAATCAACTTGAGTTCATCTCTTTTGGCAACAAAAAGTGATGCTAAAACAATCATTAACACAAGACTGCTGACCGAACACGATTTCAATAAAAATAACAGTTTCAGATATATCGGAAATATAATGCCCTTAACCGTAGAATCAATAATGGCTGATGTTGAGGATATTGAAAAAGTAACTGATGAGATGAAAACAACATCCGAGATGCTGGCCCATAAATTCAATCTGCTTGGATCCAATGGTGTCGATTATATTCTAAATGAAAAAGGATTGTATGTACTTGAAATCAATGCAAGGCTTCAGGGAACATTTGAATGCGTGGAAAAATCTTTAGGCATCAATATGCTTGAAGCACATATCAAAGCATGCCAGGGTGAAATTATTGACATTCCTGAACGGCAATATTACTCCTATAAAAAAATTATCTACTCTCCAGCAAGGATGAAATATGAAAAAATAGATTTGGATAATATCTATGACCTGCCTCACTTGGGTTCAATCACTGAAAAAGAAGAACCTTTGCTTACAATAATCGATAAAGATAAAGATTTTGAAAAATTATTCGAAAAAGTTGAATTATCAAGTCAAATTGTAAATGACATTGCTAGAAGAGGCCAACTAGATGACAAATAAATAAAATTACTCCAAGTGTTATCATAAAAGTAGTTACAACCATTGCACGTGTCATCCATATGAATACTTTCGCCTTATTATCTGGGTCTTTCATATATTGGTCAATTGGATTTCTTTTCATTTTTAACACCTTTTTCTGTAATTTTCTAGAAAAAAATTTTTTACAGTAACTCAATTTTATTGGCTTTTTTTAAAAACAAAATAATATTAAATCTTAAATTAAAAAAATAAATAAAAATAAAAGAAAATGAGAAGTAAAGAGAAAAATTTAAGCTTCTGCATTTTTAGCTGCTTCAGCTGCAGCAGCCGCTTTCTCATTTTTCTCCATAGTTGATCTAATCATTTTCAATCTTACGAAGTTTTCTCTTTCCATTTCTTGGAGTCTCATATCAATATACTTTTCAGTATTTTGGAATCTTGGAATCATGATGTGTTCTAAAGCATTTACCCTACGTTTAGTAGATTCAATTTCTTCAGCGAGTAGGAAAATAGTTTTTTCTACTTCACCAAGTTCAATTAAATACTTAAGAGATTCCTCGAATTTCTTTGCAGCTTCATCTAACTGTATGGTTGTGTCAGAAAATCCATAACCTCTGTCAATAATGGACCTTTCTTCCATTTTTACATTAGTCACAGGTACAGCAACACCCATAACGCTTCTTGATGAAATTTCCACATCAATAGATTCTTTAACGGATAATGCTGCTTTTCTAACAGCCAAATCACCCATAGCAATTTGGGCTTCAAGTAAAGCATCATTTGCTTCTTGTAGACTTAATTCTGCATTTTCACGAATACCTTTGACACGATCCAAGATATCAAAAAACTCTTTAATTAAAGCGTCCCTCTTTTCTTTGAGTAAACCATGCCCTTTAACAGCAAGTTTAGTCCTATTCTTAAGGGACAATAATTCCATACGAGTTGGATTAATTCCATCTATAATATCTTGTGCCATTTAATCACCTACATTACTGTAATGAGATTAGTCATCTTTTGGAAGGTATTGTTCAATAAATTCTTCTTTAACCCTTTTGAGTTCAGCTTTAGGTAAGATTTTGAGTAAGCTCCAACCAAGATCTAAAGTTTCGAAGATAGTTCTGTCTTCATCTTTACTTTGGGTAATGAATTGGTCTTCAAATGCTTGTGCAAATTCTAAGAATTTTTGATCCCTTTCAGTAAGTGCTTCTTCCCCTACAACCGCAACTAAGTCTCTTAATTCACGACCTTCTGCATATGCAGAATAGAGTTGGTCAGATACACCACTGTGGTCATCCCTAGTTTTGTCTCCACCAATACCACCACTCATCAAACGAGAAAGTGAAGGAAGTACGTCTACAGGAGGGTAAATACCTTTCCTGGAAATTTCCCTACTTAATACAATTTGTCCTTCGGTAATATAACCGGTTAAGTCAGGAATTGGGTGAGTAATATCGTCTTGAGGCATAACTAAGATAGGCATTTGAGTAATTGAACCTTCTTTTCCATCAATACGTCCTGCTCTTTCATAAATACCTGCGAGGTCAGTGTACATGTAACCAGGGTATCCTCTTCTTCCAGGTACTTCTTCTCTTGCTGCAGAAATTTCCCTTAAAGCTTCACAGTAGTTGGTCATATCTGTTAAGATAACCAATACTTGCATTCCTAAGGTAAATGCATAATATTCAGCAGTAGTTAAAGCCATTTTTGGAGTTAAGATTCTTTCAATAGCAGGGTCGTCTGCTAAGTTCATGAATACTGTTAAATTTTCTAAAGCTCCAGTACGTTCGAAGTCTCTCATAAAGAAGTTTGCTTCTTCGTTTGTAATACCCATTGCTGCGAAAATTACTGCGAATTCGTCGTCAGCACCTAATACTTTAGCTTGTCTCGCAATTTGTACAGCTAAATCGTTGTGAGGTAAACCAGATCCTGAGAAAATAGGAAGTTTTTGTCCTCTTACTAATGTGTTCATTCCGTCAATGGTAGAGATACCAGTTTGAATAAATTCTTCAGGGAATTCACGAGAAGCAGGGTTCATAGGAGCCCCGTTAATATCCAATTCTTCGTCTGGAATAATTTCTGGTCCGCCATCAATAGGTTTACCAATACCGTTAAAGATACGTCCAACCATGTCTCTGGATACGCCGATTTTTGCGGTTTGACCAGTGAATCTTGTTTTGGTATCTTTAGTGTTTAAGTCATTAGTTCCTTCGAATACTTGGATAACAGCAACATCTTTAGTTACTTCAAGAACTTGTCCACTTCTTTTTTCACCAGTAGGTGTTTCAATATCTACAATTTCATTGTAACCAACGCCTTCTACTCCTTCAACAACC
>NZ_JBGUIH010000003.1:0-17903 GCF_045112895.1 Methanobrevibacter sp.
CAGTTAATTGCAATGGTTCTGCTATCAATTATACCTTCTTTGAAGCTGATGTTGATGGTTATAAATCAGAAGTTACTAACAGCACTCTCTACAACTGGACTATCATTAACACTCATGTCCCTGAACTTACTGAAGTTAACGTGACAAAAGTCTGGATTGATTTCAATGACACTGATGGCATAAGGCCTGTCAGTGTGACAGTCATGTTGTATGCCAATGGCAAAAACATCAGAAACGATACCTTGAACAAATCCAATGACTGGAAATTAACCTTCAAGGATTTGGATAAGTATGAAAATGGTGTTTTAATCAATTATACCATAAAGGAATTGGCAGTAGAGGGATATAATACTACAATTCATAACAATACATATGAATTTACCATTGTAAACTCCCACATTCGTCCTAATATGACTGTAGAGAAAATCTCACTGAACAAGACAGTTCTCCGAGGCGACAACACAGAATTCATAATTGTTGTCACCAACACAGGTAACTGCAATCTGACAAATGTTAAAGTTACTGAAATCTTCAACGATAATGAGTTAAGATATATTAATCATACCAACAAAGAATCTTGGACTAAATCCGGCAACGTTTTCAATTATATTCATGCTTTAGAGCCTAATGCAAGTGCTAACTTCACTATAACTTTCAAAACTTTAGTGAACGGTACCTTAATCAATAAAGTAAATGCATCCTCTAATGAAACTGATAACAAAACCGGTAACAATACAACTGATGTAAAACCAGTTTGTGATTTGGAAATCACCAAACTTGTAAATGCTTCCGAAGTATTCGTTAATGACATGGTTGAATGGAGTATCATTGTCAAGAACAATGGTCCTAATACAGCTGAAAATGTTATTGTAAGAGACACCTTACCTGATAATGTAGAATTCAGTGTTCCAGAAAACTGTAAGGTTGAAGGCAATACTCTAATTTGGAATATTGGCGAAGTGCGTCCAAACGAGTCAGTATCCCTTGTTATAGTTACTAAGCTTTTAGCTGAAGGTCAATTCGATAATTTCGTATCCGTTAACACTACTACCAATGAATCTGATTATACCGACAATGAAGCGAATAATACTACTGTTGCAAACCCGATTTGTGATTTGATCATTAATAAGACTGTTAATGCTTCATCTATCGACGTTGGAGACAGCGTTGAGTGGACTATTAGCGTTATTAATGCGGGTCCTTCCACTGCACGGGATGTTAAAGTTAAAGATACCCTACCAGCAGGGGCTTTAATTTTAAGCGCAAATCCAAGTGCAGGTAGTTTCGATAAGGATACTAGGGTTTGGGAGATAGGCAGCCTGGCTGCAAATGAACCTGTTTCCCTTATTTTAGTAACTCAAATCCTGACCGAAGGAGACATTACAAATGTGGCTGTTGTCAACACCAGTACTTATGAGCCGAATAGGACAAACAACGAAGCGAACAACACTACTATTGCAAACCCGATTTGCGACTTGGAAATAGTAAAACTTGTAAACGCTTCCTGTGTATATGAAAATGAATTGGTGGAATGGACTGTAAGTGTTGAAAACAAGGGTCCTTGTGTTGCACACGACGTTATTGTAACTGACGCTTTACCTGAAGGTCTTAAGTTAATTGATTCAACTCCATCCGTTGGAACTTACAGCAATGGAATTTGGACAATTGGAACTTTGGAAAAAGATGCTACAGTTTCCTTGGTTTTAATTACTAAAGCTGCAATAGCAGGTAACATTACTAATATTGCATCTGTAAACAGCACCACTCCTGACAGGAACACATCCAATAATGTTGCTAACAATACAACCGAAGTAATTCCAGTTTGCGATTTGGAAATTGCTAAATTGGTCAGCTCATCCGATGTAAACATTACCGACTTTGTTGAATGGACAATTAGGGTTGCAAACAAAGGTCCAAGCACAGCAAAAGATGTTACTGTTACTGAAAACTTGCCTGATGGCCTTAAACTAATCAACGCAACTCCATCCGTTGGAAGTTACGCTGACGGTATTTGGACTATCGGTGATTTAGAAAAAGATCAAGTTGTATATTTAGTATTGGAAACTCAAGTCGTAAAAGACGGCAGGATTACTAACATTGTTGTCGTAAACTCTACAACTCCAGACAAGAACACAACCAACAACAAGGCTAATAACACTACCAATGTAAAACCTGTTTGTGATTTGGAAATCATAAAACTTGTAAGCGCGAAAAAGGCATACGTTGGTGAAGAGCTAACATGGACCATTAAGGTTATAAACCATGGTCCTAGCGCAGCTTCAGACGTTAAGGTTTCAGAAGACATTCCTGATTCCTTAAGATTCATCAATGCAATTGCCACTAAAGGCAAATACAATGCAGATACTCAGGTATGGACTATCGGCAAACTGGCAAGCGGTTCAAGCGAAACACTTCAGATAGTGACCAAAGTGTTGAGTGTTGGAAACATTACAAACCCGGTAGAAGTCACCACTTCAACTCCGGATTCCAACAAGACCAACAACAGGGCAAACAACACTACTGAAGGAATTCCTATTGTCGATTTGGCAGTCTTCAAATATGCCGATAAAGAGGCATATCACGTAGGCGATAAGATCGAATGGCAAATAACCGTTATCAATTATGGTCCATGTGATGCGCACGGCGTTGTCGCATCCGATGTATTGCCTGATGGCGTAAAGTTCATCAGCTTCAAGGCATCCAAAGGATCATACGATTCATCTACCGGAAGATGGGACATCGGTAACCTGACCGATGGCGAATCCGCTACATTGTACATATACTGTGTAGCCCTCGTCGAAGGCATGATTACCAATGAGGTCAACGTCACATGCAATGAAACCGACAGCAATCCGTCAAACAACTTTGACAACTGCACTGTCGAGGTCATTAAAAATGAAACCGAACCTCCAGTACATCCTGAAAAACCTCCGGTAACTATGAAAGAGACTGGTAATCCTTTAGCATATCTCGTAATGGCTTTAGTTGTCATTTTCGGTAGTTTATGGTCTGAAAACAGGAAAGAATAATAGAAACAAGAAAATTAACTAGATTTCAAATCTAGTTAATATTTTTTCTTTTTTTTTACTTTTTTTTATTTATTAAAGACAATTTTTTACGCATATATTAATCATAAGTATCTTTCTTTTTTACATCAAATTGCTTTTAAACTGTAAAATTGTTCTCATTTAAAACTGACTATTTTTTATATGGGTTTTGATAAATACTTATTTGTAGGTATAAATATTGTATTCATCTTAAAATGTTGTATAGACTTATTTAGAAAGTTTTTTTAATGATAAAGCCCATAATATATTTTGTTAAGTTAAAATATGCTTGACAGGAGATTATCATGAAAAAAGAAGTCAATTTTGATGAGAAATTCAAAGCTCTTGGTGAGTATTATAATATTGAATCCCCAATGGAGATCAGAAAACAGATAGAAAAGAATGAAAATATCTTCATTTTCCTGGATGAGATAAAACCATATCTTGAAAAATCGTTTAGTGAAGCGAAATTTAATCTCCAAATGAATTTTGAACCTGAAACAGATAATAGATTTATTATTCTGAGATTGGATGTTTCTGAGGATCGATTTAACAATGGAATCTGTGATGAAATTAATTCTTTGGAATTTGAGATTTGGGATTTGGAAAAAAAGCTTAATGTTCGTGATGTATTGATTTTACCGGGGATTTCAAATGTATGACTTCAGAAAGGTTTGTGGTGTTGCCAATTATTTGGCTCAAGTAAAGAGTGAATAATATATTCGTTCTGCAATAAGCCGATATTATTATTCTCTTTTCGGTTGCACAAGACTTTATCTGTTGTTAATTATGCATGAATACGAATTTGAAAAGGGAAATGATGTTCACACAAGAATTTGCGATAGATTGAAAAAATCAGATGATTTGACAGAACACTCTTTAGGAAAGCGTTTAGAAAAATTGAGGGAATTAAGAAACCTTGCAGATTATGATTGGAATAAAAAGGACAAGGATTTCTTTTGTAGAAATTTAAACTATATTAAAGAGGAATCCGAAAAGGGTATGGAACAGCTTGATGCGCTTAAAAACTCACCGCCATATGAATTATAATATTTTTTTTTAAATCATTGAAAATTACATGCATGTTGCAATTTTGATTCAATCGCGAAAAGCAAACAATAATCTTTTTATCTAATCCGATTTTAATATATTAACGATGATTTCAGATGATGTGGTTGAAAACCTTTTGGATGAGGGCATTGGTTTTTTAGAATCTAAAAGTTATGCAAAGGCAATCGAATGCTTTGATGAAGTTCTCTTCTATGATCCCCAATGTGGCGAGGCATTAATCAGCAAATCGCATGCCCTTTATGGCCAGAGACATTTCGTCAAGGCATTAAGGTATTATAGGCGTGCCGTTAAGGCGAATGATGATTTGAGTGATGTCGAATATCACAGACTTCTTCTGGCAAAGTCCAGTGAGGAAAGGGACAGTTTTCCAAAACTTAAACGAAACATCTATGCAGGCGACGAGCACTTCGCCAGGGGCGAATATGAAAAGGCGTTGAAAAATTACAAAAAGGCGCTGGCCAATCCATCTAAACTTAAGGAAAAGATTCTTTTCAAGCTGCTCAACAAAAAAGCTTCAACACACCTTAAATTAAATGACTTTGAAAGAGCACTCTTATGTTTTAATGAATCGTTGAATGCATTAAACAATGACTATGCATGGTATGGCAAAGGGTTGTGCGAATATGAGCTGGGCCTCGATGGCGCATGCGAAAGCCTGGGCCATGCAGTGAAGCTGACCAAAGCCCAATTGCTTGAGAAGGGATTGATTTTGAATGAGCTTGGTTGCTTCGAAAAGGCATTGGAGACATTCGAATTCCTGCTGGAAAACCACTTTCGCGAGGATGAAACCTACATCAAGGCCCTGAACGGCAGGGAACTTGCAGCGAAAAATCTGGTCTGATTGAAAAATTTATATCTCTCAAAAATATACCTATAACCATGAAGTTTTCAGGATTCATGAATGTATACATGCTCGATGACATGAGCTGGGAGTATCAGTTCGCCGAAAGGTCACTCAATGCATCAACGCTTAAGGAGCTTGAAGTCCTCGTAAGCCTCTACGGACTGAAGTGGAAGGTTCTCGACAAGGATCTGGCCCAGGAATCACTTGAGTTGGACAAGAATAATGTGACCGGCTTTTTGAATGTGTACAGAAAAGGTGATTTCTGGCATTATAGGGGGTCTGACTTGAAATCCCACAGCCTTGAAGTGCTGAAAAAGAAAGTTCTTGCTGAAAACCTTGAATGGAAGGAGACCGATAAGAATCTCGCCTACAAGAACATGAAGCTCGACTCAAGGAAGTTCCAGAAATAGCATTTTGTAATATCTTAAACACAACATTTAAATAGGTTGTTAATATACTATTATTAGGATGTGTTATTATGGATGATGAAGCATTGAAGAAGTACGCATATGTAAGCATTTCATCTTACAGGTCAAAGGCCGTAAAATCTCTCAAAAACGAAGTCAAGATGCCGACGGAAATTGCGGCCGATACAGGAATCAGAAAGAACCACATTTCAAAGGTATTGCGCGAGCTCAAGGATTCAGGCGTTGCAGAGTGTATAAACGAGGATGCAAAAAGGGGAAGGCTATACCGTTTGACTGATGTCGGCGAGGACATTGCCGATTTCATGGACTGAAATGTCTTATTTTATTGAATAAAGCAAAAGTTGTCTCACTTTGTAAAATTGAAGCCAAAAACAACTGCCTGATTTATAAATCATGAAATCTAATTTAAGATTATGATATCAAATTCGGCATTTAAAAAAATTATTAATTTAAAGAATCATTTTCCTAAAATTGACAATAGGGGCGCATTGCTGATTCCAGCAGGCCTGAAGCTGAAGGACTTGGACTTCATGAAATATCGCCACCTGCCTGTAAACTGGCAAATTAGTGCAGTAACCGAAGATGACTTGCCGGAGGAATTTTCGCCAAAGGCGGTGAAACTGGTTGATCTCTTTAGAAGGAAAACTATTGGTCTGGATAATGAGGCAATGTTGATTTTTGATTATACGACCGGAGAGCTTATCTATAATTTGGATTATTGAATCTAAAGAATCAATGCCTCCAAATGAAATAATGGACATTAAAGATAGGATTCGGGAATTGTATGATTATTCCTGCGAAATTTCTGAATCAGAGCATATTGGTGAAAAAGATATTATTCAACGATGCGATGAATTATATGGCAACTTATTGTTGAAGTATATTAAAAATCATCATTCAAATATCAGATTGACGAAAAAGGATTTATGATAATATGGTTATTCTTATAAGAACAGCTTATCCGCGAAAAGTTGATTATGAACGCATTTCCGATGTCAGGCAACGGCTGAAAAAGGAAAATGCCACCTCAAAGGAAAAGATTGAAGAGATTTTCTCAGAAATTGGAGTTGAATTTGATTTGAATGAAGTATGATGTAACAAAATTAAGCAGAAAGTATGTGTTCCACATACCGCTTTACAGATATGAAGAAAATGGCCTTGTTCCCATAGGCATTGATGGCCTTCTGGATGAACTAATCAGCGAATTTTCTAAAAGTGGATTTGAAAATTTCTATTTTTTAAAGGCAAAGGCCCACTACAAGTCCAGATGCTTTGATGAGCTTTTGCTTGTGATGTTTGCCGAATCAGCGGAGCCCGAGGCAATCTTCAGGAAATGGTTTAAAAAGGGCAATGATGTCCTGGGCCAGGAGGCCTTCGCATGGGAATGCGGAAATTCCCTTTTTGTCGAGGATTTAATCTAGATTGTCAGTTTATGGAAATTCCATACAATTCTATTTTTAAAAAAAAAGTGGCATCTCGGGCTGAGCCCTCAAGATGCAATCAAAAAATCACCTTGCGAATATCTCTTCGGTGGTGTAGCATCCGTCATCCCTTTTGATTGATTTTTCAATTTGGTACTGGATGACCTTGTTCATGTTCTCGTCGTCAAAGAAGATGTCCCTGTATTCGCGAATCATTTCGTCGAACTGTCCTGTCCTTCTCATGAAGTCGGCCTTCATCAAAAGGATGGTGTCCCTGTTTTCATATCCGGCTTCAATAAGCCTGTCTGCCACTTCAATTGCTAATCTTCTGATGTCTGAAGCCAACGGGTCTTGGGCATCGTCGCATTTCCACATGCAGTTGTGCAGACGGCGGAATGACCGCTCCAAATCGTTTTTCTCATTGGCTATAAGATGGCCTCTGTAGAACCTTGCAGCCAGATCCAATTTGAAGTCAAGACCGCTGCAGTTCATGTATTCGTCGCTTTTAAGGAACTCCTCTGGAATCCCAAGCTCGTCTTCCAGATTTCCGGCCACGTATCCGCAGTTAGGACATTCCTGAATCCATGCATTCATTGTTGACCTTTGCATTTCAGGAGGCCTCAGGTCCAAATCGGGATAGCCCCAGGAGTTTGTGCTCATCAAGGCAGGCTGCTCTGAGGTCTTCCCGCAGACGCTGCATTTCACTTCAATGTCTATTATCTGTGTCATGATTTTTCACCTTTCCGTATATATGATGTGGCCAACCTGTATATAAAGTTTCTTCAATATGTTAAATGCAAGACTTTATATATTAGTTATGTATAAGATAGTATTATGGTGTGTATTATTGCATGCCTGCAATGTAAAAATGGCCGGTAGATGAATTGTATTGTTCATTGAAAATCGCCTCTATTTTGACTTTTTGGGATTGCTTTTTGGGGAAAATCATTATCGGCCGCCTTTACATTAAAATCTATTTTTTTTTGAATTGCAGAGGGGGCAATGTTTAAATTCAAGAAACCTTAAAATAAGAATTGTGAAATTCAGAAGGTGATAGAATGCCGATGTGTCCAAACTGCGGAGGATGGGTCAGCGAAGGTTCGTCGACCTGCAGCTGCGGAACTCCAGTGGGCGACTTTTCCAGTGTTCCGGATGAGGTCGACAAAGAAGAAATCAAAAGGGAAGTGCGCGATGAGATAATTGGGAATATGGTCACAAGGCGCACCAAGGAAGCGGAGCGCTTGGCCGAAATGGGAAGATATGGCGAAGCCATTGAAAAGTATGAGGATGCCCTTGACGTCAAATATTCCTCCCGAATCGTTCGAGAGATTGGGCACCTGCATTTCAAGATGGGGGAATACGAAAAGGCATTGGAAAGCTACGATTCCATCAATGACAGAAGTAATGTTGCATTGGCATTGATTGAGCTTGGACGATGCGATGAGGCAATCGATGCATTTGAAAAGCTTATCGAAGAAGCCGACAGCAAATTCCCAACTCCCGATTTCAATCAGGACAGGGCCGATGACGAGGGATATGTTGATAGGTATAGGGAAAGATACCAGGACAGTGAAGAAAGGAAGTTCTCATATCTGGCCCGCACCTACAATGACCTTGGATGGGCCTACAATAAGATGGGGGACTATGACAAGGCCATCAAATGCTATGAGAAGGGAATAGGTTATGACCAGAACTTTGCAGGAAACTGGAACTGCAAGGCAATAGCCCTCGACAGCCTGGGCAAGTATGACGAAGCGCTGAAGTTCTATGACATAGCATTGACGATTGATGTCGCAGACAAGATTATACTGAAGAACAGGGAGGAATGTCTGAAAAGCTATGGTAGGGCATACCTTTCAGGGAAGTATCCGGTTAAAAGCGAGTACCTTGAAGAGGCATTGGAGCTTGCCGGTGAAGAATCCGACAGCGTTGATTTGGAAACGGAAACTATCAAAAGGCCGGCCGTCAAAACGGGACCAAATTTCGGCCAGCAGGCCAAAATATTAAATGAAATAGGAAGGGAAAACCTGATTACCATTGCCGGAACCTACTATCATGGCAGTCATGTATTCCAGAAGGGAATGACGCTTAAGCTTGTAAGGGAAGAGGACAACCCTCATGACAGGGATGCTATTGCAGTCTATCGGGACAATGACAAGGTGGGATATGTTGCAAACAGCGACAGCACCTGCTGCGGCATGACTTCAAGGGCAAGCGACATCCGGATTGATGAGATGGCCTTTGCGGAATACTTGTTTTATTATATCGACACGTATCATGTTGCCAAAATCATATGGTGATTGCTGGTTATTTGATTATTAAAAAAATGTTTAAATATTCTATGGATAAATTTTCAAAAAACAGTAAAATTTAATGTCTATTGCAGGCATCTGCCTACAATACCCATTTGACATCAAATTTGATTTTCCTCCGGAGGTTACCTCCTGAGAGATAACTCTCTTGTATAAGCCATTTATGGAATGTTGTATATAAACTTAATTATTTTTTTAAAAATGGACAATTGAATAGTGTCTTTCTAGGAAAAAAGGCCTCACAAGAACAAATGGGAGTTCTTTAAAAGTCCATCATTGAAATTGATTTTTTCAATTGTCCGGGGTTGGAGGTGTTCTGGAGTTATCTTGCTCTTGTGATCAATTGGAGTTTCAATAGTCTCAATATCTGAACAATATTAAAACAATATGTTCCAATCAGGAGCATTACTAACTCCAAACGTTTCACCTCCGGAGGAAAAAAATAGAGGACACCATAAAATTATTTTAATGGTTCCGGTTGTGGAATAAACACCCTTCAACATGCTTATCATCCTCCATTTTTAGAAATTTTCCCGAGACCTTTTCCAATAAAATTATATTTAAATGGATATTTAAGGCTTGTTGAAGTCATTTTGTAAAATTGAAGTCAGAATAATTGTTATTTAAGTATTTCGGTTGTTAAATTGAATATTTTTTTTTAAAAATTTTCAGTTAATTATATTATGAGTCAGCATCTAAACTATTCCTATAAAGATTTAAGGTGAAACTTTGAACATTTTCGGAAGGCAAATCAACAAGGCTCGCGCAAGATGGATGGCATTACAGATTCTCATTATAATCGACGTTATCCTGATTGTGATATCCATGTTTTTTGCACTGCCGGCTGATTTTGATCAATATTTCCATATATTTGACTTTTGCCTGTGTATCGTTCTTATGTTCGAATGGGGCTACAGGTTCTACATTTCCAAACCCAAAAAAATATTTCTAAGTCAGAGAAGCAATATCATAGACCTGATTGCATCAATTCCATTCGATGTTATTCTACCGCTTCTCTTTCCGCAGGCAGGACTTCTGAAATACTTGAAGATTTTAAGGCTGCTGCGTGTCGTCGCCCTGATTGAAAGGTTCTTCCATGGAATCCATCGCTTCATCGACAAGACCTATCTGGATAAGATCATATCCGGAGTGTTAGTTATCATCGTTCTTTTTACCCTCCTGATGTACTTCTACGGTCCAAGCTACGGGCTTTTCGATGATTTCTATTTTGTAGTCGTGACATTGACGACTGTAGGATATGGGGATGTGACTCCGCATACCCACAATGAAAAGATAATTACGATGTTTTTAATCATCATCGGCGTATTTGTCTTCTCCACAATCACAGCTGCAATCTCATCATATCTGACAGACAGGCTCTTGGATGACGAGCAAAAGGATATCACCAATATCGTTGAGGAGAATGTAAGGCCAATCAATGATGAGTTGGCTGAAATCAAAAAGGAGCTTGAAGTTACCCATAAGGAGAACCGGGAGCTTAAGGATGAGATCCGAGAGCTAAAAGACCTTATTAATAAAAAGGAGTGAACATAATCAAAAGGATAGATGGATAAATTAATTAAATAATTTATCTGAATTTAATCCTTTTAGTCTTTCTTAATTTTCTATTTGTCCGATTTCGGCAAATCCCTAAGTTTGAGCTTGCCTGTCAACGGTGCCATCAGGATTTTGCCTGTGCCTCTGTAAACGTTGACCAGGCCTTCGCCTGAAACGGCTGAACCTACAAATGATTTGCCGGACTTTTCAACGGTCAGCTCCAGTGTGCTGGTCCATGCAATTGCCATTGGCCCGTCGATTGAAACGGTATCGTTTTCCAGTTCAAGGATTATCAGCTCCTTATATGGGATTTTTGATTCAAGGCATACCCGACCATTTCCATGCAGTACTGTATTGAACAGGCCTTCTGATGCAGCTATGGCACTGGAAAAGTTTGTTCTTCTTTTGACTGACAGCTCTACTGATTTCTCGGCTGCCAAAAACAGGCCGTCATCAATCATAAGGTTGTTGTTCCAGTCTTTCAAATCCAAAAGGATGAGATGCTTGTAGGTCTGTTCGGTTACAAGATATCCGTTTCCGCTATACTCCGGCTTGACGGTTGTCTCTCCGGTAACCGAGGACTTCAGGAATTTCTTTCCAAAGTCTCCTATTCCTTTTATTCCTGAGGAGAGTTTGTTGGAGCCGCTCATCCACTGCATGGCTCCGGCCTGAAGGTAGACTCCTGAAGTTTTGCTCAAATCGACTACCAGCTGCCTAGGCCTTACATTCATCTTGCTTGAATAGTATTTCATTATTGCTTCGCTTGGAGTGACGCTCAGGTCCTTTTCGTATTCGATGATTCTGAATGGGCCCTGTTCATCCAGTACCTTGATGTTGTCGTTTTCGCCAATGAAATTTCTGATTTTAACGCTGCCGCCTGTTTTAGGGGCAGGGCTACTTAGATTTGTTCCGCATTCGCTGCAGAATTCTGAATCGTCATCCAGCTCTGTACCGCAGTTTGAACAATATTTAACCATATTCGCCACCTTTTTTATATAAAATCGCTTTTTGGTCTTGCTTCAATTCCTAATTTATCATACATCCTTCGTGTCGTTGGATTTGACTCAATTGCCAGATATTTATCTGGATTATCTCCATGCATTGGAATAACTTCATTTTCCATCCAATATTTTTTCAATACTGGCGGTTGACGTCCAAAGTTCCAATAGGATTCGTTAGGCTCAAAACCAGTTTTTTCTTTAATATCTCTTAAAATTTTATATGAACGATTATAAGGGCTTGCTGTAATTAAAATAACATAATTGTCTTTAATTAAGTCAATCAAATCGGTTTCATATTGTTGTGATTTAATCTTTTTATCTAAAGGATAATTTTTTATTTCTTTGGAGTTTGCTATTAATGTGTAGTTTAAATCAAGGAGTATTATTTTGTCTTTTGGAATTTCCAATTTATCTTCACTGATTGTTTCTTCCTCGTCACTTTCGATTAGTTTAATGCCGCAAATGTAACAGTATTCATCATCCTTGTTATTAGCATTACCGCATACAGGACATGAATTCAACTCTAACACGATAGGGGCATGATCTGAACCTAGTTGGTCTTTTAGGATATATGAGTCAGTAAGCTTATTTTCAAAAGTTTTTGAAACCAAAAAATAGTCTAACCTTAATCCTTTATTTTCTTCTCTAAACCCTTTTCTATTTGACCACCATGTGAAATTATCTCCATCCTGATTAAACTTTCTAAATGCATCAACATATTTTGTTAATATTTCTTTAAACCATTCTTGCTCTTCAGGCATAAAACCTGATTTATTTTTCATAAGTTCAGGTCTTTTAGCATCAATTTCTCCTGCGATTCTATTAAAATCACCACAAATTATCGCTGGCTTATTTGATTTTTTAAAATATTCCGTAAATTCATCATAGAACCTATATTTACGTTTCAGTTTCTCTTTATCTTTAGCACCGGAAGGCACATAAACATTGTATAAATTAAAATTTTCAAATTCCAATCTTATTACTCTGCCTTCTGAATCGAATTCTTTGTCTCCTAAACCAAACTTATGGGAAATTGGTTCTATTTTTGTATAAACTGCAGTTCCGTAATGATTTGATGTTTCAGATGAAGGAAAACCATAAAGGTCATATCCTTCAAGTTCTGGAATTTCAGCGGTTTTTACTTCCTGGATACATATTATATCAGGGGTTTCTTCTTCAATCAGTTGGTTTAGATAACCATTTTCATATGTGGGATTTATTCCATTTACATTCCATGAGATAATTTTCATTTCATCACCCAATTTTTCTTAACATATTGTTTTTTTATGTTGTTGATTCTCTTTTAGCATCATGTTCTATAATATGTGAGTTTACATTTCTTTGCTTTGATAATAATGAACTTAATGTCTCTTGTCCAACAAAGGTATTTTCAGTCGATTTAAATCATTTGACTATTCATCTGAATGATTGTCATCTTCTTCAGTCCAAGAATTTGGGATATATACTGGTTTTCTAGGTTTTTGTTGAGCTTCTTTGACGTATTTTTCAAAAATTTCTGGATTTTTCTCTTCATGCCTTTCAACATACTCATTGCATGTCCAACAGAGAGGTTTGGCAGATTTGATGATGCTTTCAATTGATGAATAATCACTCACATTGTAAACTCTTAAACCTTTATCCTGACCACAAATGTTGCATTTTGTTTCATTTAAAGGCTTTAATTCACCATCTTCTACTGCTTTTTCAACAATTCCCTTTGAAAAATCTCTAATGTCCGCTGAAAAGCCATGATAGTCATCCAAAATTTTATCTCTTTCAGGTGTCCAATAATTTTTATTGTAAGTTGGCGGCAGAGGAATTTCTCTAATTTCCTCCAAATATTCTCTGAATTTTGGAGGATTTGTAATTTTAACACCATGAACTCTCGCATGGCATTTAAAACACATTGGCTGGGAATTTTCAACAATTTTTTCTGGAAGATAATTTTCCGTATGATAAACTCTAATTCCCTTATCCTGACCGCAAAAAACACATTTTGTTTCTTCCAAGGGTTTTAATTCACCATTTCGGATGGCTTCTTCTATTATATTTTCGCTGTCTTCTCTTTCTTTGCCAGTAAATCCATTATAATCTGCTAATGTCATCTTTATCGCCTGATTAAATATATATTAATAACATTATATATACTAAATTATATGAAACTCGTGACTTGGAATTGCAACGGAAAATTCACTGATTGTTTTAAAGAAATAATTAAAGAAAACGCCGACATTTATGTTATACAGGAATGTGAAGATCCAACTAACTCTACAAGTGAGGAATATAAAGAATTTGCATCAAATTACTATTGGATTGGAGATAACACAGATTACGGTTTAGGAATATTTGCTCGTGATGATGTTGAGATAGAATTAGTTGATTTGGATGATAATGGGCTTAGATATTTCATTCCAGTTAGAGTAAATGATGCTTTTAATCTTTTGGGGATTTGGACAAATCCTAATATGGAAGGAAGTAAGGTTATATATTATCCAAAAGAAATTACCAGTTATTATGAGTTGCATAAAGAAAGCGGATTTTTCAACAATGATGTTATTCTATGTGGCGATTTTAATTGTGATGTAAGACTACAAGACAAACGTCATGGCAAAAATGTTTATGAAATGATGGAAAAATTATCCGAAATTAATCTTGTTGATGTATATCATTATTTGAATGGTGAAAAACAAGGTCAAGAATCAATAGCAACATTTTATTGGCATAAGCATTTAGATGAACCATTTCACTTGGATCATGTATTTGCATCCCAAAATGCTGTTAAGAAATTAGAAATTGGTGATGTGAGTGAATGGTTGGAATTTAGTGACCATATGCCAATGATTTTTGAGATTTAAGAAATGAATTTAATTGCATACATAATTAAAAATGTTTAATTTAAAAATAGTATCAATATTTCCTATAGGTGAATAAGGATGGCAAAAGAAATTAAAATATGCAACAATTGCGGCAGTAAAGTTAACAAGGCCTATGTCAAATGCCCCCGCTGCGGTTCTCATTCACTTATAATGTCCACAGACAATAAATTGGTCAAATTGAAAGCATGGAAGATATGCGACAACTGCGGCGAGAACGTCGAAGCGTATTATGCAGTCTGTCCTTACTGCAACTCCACATCATTGACGATTAAGGAATCATCCGAGCTTCCCTACTTCTCTCCATTAAGGTCCGTTAAGCTGAGCAACACTCCAGGGGAGTTTAAAATCTGTCCAAGCTGCGGCAGGCAAATAGGCACTGAAGTTTTCAAATGCCCATTTTGCCATAATTTCGCTTATGAAAAGATTTCAGAGATGGAAAATCAAAATGAAATCGTTGAAAGGAAAGATTATGCTCTTGCAGAAAATATAAAGCACAGGCTGTTCTTTAGAAAATATGATGGGGCTGTTTATGTTTTCTCAAGATCAAAATTCCTCACGGTACTTGTCTTTGTTCTGCTTTTCATCTGCTCTGTTCCGTATTCAACCAATTTTCTCTCATCAATACTCGTTTCCTTTATGCTGGCCTTGCCGGTTTATCTTTTAGGGCTTTTGGGTCATTACCTTTATGAAACTGAAACCGCACGATATATCAGAATCAGAAATAGGGATGACAATCTCCTTAGGAATATTGTCCATTTCCTGTTCTATTGGCACGATGAGGAGACAAATGCCTACGCCCTATCCAAAACAAAGATAATCTCGCTTTTGATTTATGTACTGGCTATAGTGTCTTTGGCAGTGGATACCCCAAGCCTTCTGGCTTGCTTGATATTGGGTCTTTTTGCATTTATTCCGATATTTCTTATAGGTTCCTATCTGCATTTCACATATCCCAGTGAAAGATCGAAAGTTCAAAAGGAGGTCAAGCCGCAAATCGATTCCCAGAAGGAATCCAAACCGAAAGCTATTCCTAAAAAGGAGGTTAAGCCTCAAATTGCTCCAAAAAGAGAAGTCAAACACAAAGCAAAACCCAGCCCTAAAAAATCGGTTTACAGCAGCTATGAAGTCCAGAGTGATAAGTTGAAATCCGAATTTGACCTCAAGGAGAAAAACATTAGGATGCTCATTGATAAGCGTTTCCCTGCCCCGCAGATAACCAACGACAAGTTCAATGCAGTCGTCGATGAATGCGGAGAAGTCTTCAATCATAGGGTTGATGTCATCAGGACAATGATTGAC
Organism: Methanobrevibacter sp.; assembly: GCF_045112895.1. Classification (GTDB taxonomy): domain Archaea; phylum Methanobacteriota; class Methanobacteria; order Methanobacteriales; family Methanobacteriaceae; genus Methanocatella. Next base: position 15,857 of record NZ_JBGUIH010000003.1, read on the forward strand.
TCATCCACCGAGTACTCAGAAAAGCTTGAAGGGGAAATCCAGTCCAACATTTTAATTTTAAAAGAGATAAACAGTAAATTGGACACATTAAGCGATGAGCTATTAATCAACATTTCGGAAACCAAAAGCGATGATGTCCAAGATCTTCTGGAAGAGATTGACAGGCTGACCGATTCCATCAAGGATTATAATAATTAATTCCTGTTTCTTTTAGTAATCTATTTTAATTGTCAAAGCTAATATATTAACACAGTTATTGGTGTATTTTTTATGGGATTGGGCAACATTTTTAAAAGAGCAAAAGGAGGATATTTCTTCTCAAACGACTTTTACAATCTAGCAAATTGTTTGGATTTGAGTGATGATGACATTAAGGATTTAAAACGAAAATCCACTGATAACTTAGATGAGATTGTTCTTTTAATCTATGATAAGATTTATCAAAGTCCAAGCAAAGAATTTGCTTTTTATGGTGAATTACTTGATGATTTTGATGAATATTACTATTACGCATATATAATTGATGAAGACAGATGGGAAGATATCAATAACAAAATAACTGCCGAGATTGAAATCGGAAAGATAAATAGTTTCTATTATTTGGATAAATCTTTTTTCAGCTCATTTGAACGTGACAAGGTTTGGATAGCGGGTGCAGTTATCCTAATGAGAATTTTAAATTATTTAATTAATGATTATAATTTATGCGATTCAGAGCGCAAATTTATTTTCAAAGAAATGATCAATATCCATAGAAACAATCCTCTGCAGTTCAAAGCAATTAAAGATGATTTCAAGGAGTGTGTTGAGCAGTTATCCCGCAAACCATTAATCCAATTAAAGGATTATTCTGGCGTTGACCAATTTCTCTCTTATTTTATTGTTGATACCAAACTGTTTTATTTTGTTGATAATATGATGTTTAATGATTCACCAGTCGATGATTTTGATTTCAAGTATCTATTCGTATCTCCAAAGAGAATAAATGGTGAAAATTATTATATTATTATGAATTCCTGTTTTTCTGATGGATATGGCGATTTTAGTTTAAGAATCAGGGATGATTTTACAAAGTACTATCTGATACATGAAGACCTGCTGGATGATTCTTTTGCTATGAGAATCGATTATAGTGAAGAAGCGGCTGAAGAATATAATGATTATAGGGATTACACATTTTTTGAACTTGAATTTGATTCGATTAGGTATTCATCAAAAGATCATGATTACTTTAAGATTAATACCCATGTTGTTCCGGATGACAATGTGGAAATTATCTGTCTGGATCCTTTAGATAAAAGAGAAAATGGATGTGAAGTCGAACCACAATGCTATGATTCAGATGACCTGAAGGAAGTGATTTTGCAAAAGCCATTTTCTAAAGAATATTTGGAAATACTCTCACTTCTTGACTTTAAATTGAGCTATGCTTCCCAAATTCAGAAGCTGGTTGAAAAAGACGATACTAAAGAAGATATTTATTTTTACTTCAACAGGAAAATCCAACAGATTGAAAATGTCACTCGAGATATTTTGCCTAAGGATGAATTAAAGAGTCTTCTATTTTATTATGAGATTAAAACAATAATCCTGCATTGTGAGGGCAACTGGGATGAAATCAAAAAGGACTTTGAAGAGAAAATCGATTCCAAAAGGATATTGTCCGCATATGACTTGAGTTTCGATTATGGAAATCAGCCTCTAGTTAAAGGAGGCGCTCTTAAAAGGTTTAAAGCGAATATACTGCAGGCTGAAATCAATTCTTTAATCGAATTTAGGGAAGTCGATAAGGAATGCGGTTTGAAACTTGCCTATTACTTGAGAGATTTGGACATATATTCAAATGACTTGTATAAATACTTTGACAGGAATTTGAATGAAGATTATAATCCTATGCCGCAGTCACTTGCAGAGGCGATTGATTATCTGGTTGTTAATACTTCACGGGGATTTATTGATGCAATCTATGAGAGGGATAAAAGGGAAACAGGCAGTTTGCATTTCTCGTTGGGAATGTGGATTAGAAATGAGTTCGGATTGAATGGCC
>NZ_JBGUIH010000004.1:0-119340 GCF_045112895.1 Methanobrevibacter sp.
CTTTTCTGAAGTCGGAAATGAGTTAATCAGCCAGTTAAGTGCTGCTAATAAATACAAAGCAAATACTGAAAACTTAAAATCAATTAAAGACTGGGACCAAAAAGATTTTGACAATAAGTTGGCTGAGCTTAAAGATACAAGCGTTGATTTTAGAGCAGACATCCCTCCGGAAGAAAGGGAGGAATTCCTGGAAAACCTAAGGACATTGCTTGTCGATAAAAGGGAATTTATCATAAACCTAATTAACAACCCTAACTTGCTTGAAAAAGAAGAATTTACCGGTTTGATTAATGCGATTCTCCACTTGGATGAAGAATTGGAACACAGGAAAGATTTGGCCTTAGTAAATGAAACCGATTTCGGACATCTGAATGGAGATATGCAAAGGGTATATGATAAACTTATACATGAATGGGTTTACTACCTGAAATATCTGCATAAGAATTACCCTTACATGATTGCATTGGTCATACGTACAAACCCATTTGACAAAGATGCTGACGTCTATGTAAAAGAGTGATTCGGAGAGATTTAATATGAGTAGCGGAAAGAAAAACAGTGAAAGTATTAAATCTTGCATAATTTTATGTGGAGGGCAAAGTAGAAGAATGGGTCGTGACAAAGGTTCTATGATTATTCAGGACAAACCAATGATTAAACATGTTCTTTCTACTTTAAACCATCAAATTAATGAAGTCATAATTGTTTTAAATGACGAAGATAGGATTGACAGATATAAAGAATTTATTGATCCCCAAGAATACACTTACACCGTCACATTTTTAGAAGATATTATTAAAGATAAAGGACCTATGCCTGGAATCATGACTGGACTTTCACAAATCAAAAGCGAATATGCTCTAATACTGCCTTGTGATAGCCCATATGTTTCTAAAGACTACATTAATGCTATTTTTTCTGAGATAGATGAAAATTATCAGGCTGTTGTTCCCTACCATGATGAAAACAACAAACTAAAAACATCAGAACCTCTCCATTCAATTTATAATAAAAGCGTTATTCCTGAAATTGAAGAACTGGTCAATAAGGATGTTTTGCATATCAAAGGACTGATAGAAAAAATAGATACAAAATTTGTTTTAATAGATAATAAAAAAATAGAAGAAAAAGAATTTAAAAATCTAAATCGTCCAGAGGACATTTAAAGATTTTCAATTAACTCTTTAACTTTGTCTACTGCAGTGTTTACGCAGTAAAGAATATCATCTTTAGTCAATGGCTCTTTTCCACCTTTTTGCATGGAACAGATGTGGCCATCTTTTGTAACACCAACATTCAAGCGAGCGCTAGCTACCCTTTCTTCATCTAATGTTGGGTCAATGATCATTTTATCACCAATTTTAACAAAAGTGCATAAAGCCAATTCATTGTTAATTGGCAAGTCAAATGTTTCATCTTCACTAATGACTACTTCTTCATCCACAATGGTTGCAACAGGCAATTTTGTGGATTTGAGTGCTGCCATTACTGCCAATTCACATGCATCGAAAAGGTTTCCGCAGTTGTCTATAATGTGCAAATCAATGAATAGCATCCAAACGTGTTTTCCTTCTTCAACACATAGCTTATCCAATTCCACTAATTCGCTTTCACGAATACCCCTGTCAACTACACGTGCAAGTTCAATTGAATCGTCGCTAGGTGGTCCCGGTTCAAAAGTAGGATCAGCCATTGGCAACATTTCACAGTTGGTCATTAATACCCCTAAATCCGGAGTGTCTGGAAATGGGCTTCCAAGTTGTGGTTTAATACCAACCATCACTTGAGTTCCACCAAGCTTTACGCGAGCAGAACCTTCGGCTTTAGAAATAACATTAGTTTCAATAGTAATATCCCTATACTCGGTTAATCCCCTGCCATCTTCTCTTTTATCGTTTTTGACAAGGTTAGTAATACTTTGTCTTGTAATTTCTGGTACTATATCCATATTATCCACCCACTATTCTGTAGCATATTTTTTCATTAAAGCTTCCTTTTGAAGCTCGCTTACTTGACGACATCCTTCCATAGCTAAATCGATTGCTTTTGCAAATTCTTCTTCGGTCAAATTACCGTCACTTTGTAATAATGTGATTTCACCGGTTCTTGGCATCATAGCTATTGGAACATCAGCCTGTCCTTCTTTATCTTCATATTCAGATAAATCAAGTACGATTTCATCATTAACTTTACCTGCAGCGCATCCTACGACAATATCTTTCATAGGAACTCCTGCATCAACAAGTGCAACAGCAGCTGCTGTAATACCTGCACAACGGGTACCGCCTTCAGCTTCTATTACTTCTATATAAATATCAATCATTGAACGAGGGTAATTTTCTAACATTAAAGCCGGTCTTAAAGCATCAGCTGTAATTTTAGATATTTCAGAAGATCTTCTGTCAGGCCCTGGTCTTTTCCTGTCATCTACTGAAAACGGAGCCATATTATATCTGCATCTAATTACACCGGTATTTGGCTCAAGTAATCTTCTGATATATGATTCTCTAGGACCATATACAGCTACTAAAATTTTATTTCCACCAACTTCTAAGTAAGCTGAACCGTCTGCACGTTCAAGCACTCCTGCTTCAATTTTAATAGGACGTAATTCATCAAATTTTCTTCCATCCTTTCTAATAAATTCTGACATCATATCAACCTCTTAATCGCGAAGAATTATTTATTATTCAATATAAAAGAATTGTTTGAGTTATCACCATAAGATAATGAGTTATCTTTCTTGTTTTTGTTTTTTCTTTTTAATTCTTCAATAACCTCAGCTATGTTAGGTTTATCTTCTTTTTCTTTTTTCTCTTCTTCTTCTCTTTCTTCTTGTTCTAATTCTTCTTTAAAATTTTGAAGTTTAGGTTTTTCTAAAACAAATTCTTCTTCAGCTTCCTCAACTTCTTCAGGTGGCAATTCACCATCGATAGCCAAGTATAGTTTATTCTTGATTTTATTAGTCAAACCGGAAGTATGAGCTTCAGCTTCAATCAAATGAATTATGTTTTTGGTAAGCTGTTCCATGTCCTCGTCACCTTTTACCCAGACAAGACCATTTTGACCAACGACAATCTTACAATTGGTTTTGTCCTTAATCATGTTGATCATTGAACCTTTTTTACCAATTAACCTAGGAACTTTGGTTGGAGCAATATCGACAATGATTCCGCCTTTGAACTTGCCCATTCCTCTTCCTTTCAAACCGAGTTTTGCCTTTTTGATTTCATCTACTTCGACAACTCTTAAAAATAGAACATCCCCAACATCATAAACTTTGTTGAGCTCTTTTTTCTCACGACCAAACACTTCAAAAGCAGGTAAAATTCCAGAATAAGGTGAATTAATGTCTACATCCCACATTGAGAATCTGACATCATTAATTTTACCTATTACAACATCTCCTTTTTTAGGAACATATTTGCTTTTAAGAGGAATAACTCTAAGCTTTTTATTCCTCAAAGAAACAAGTCCCATTAAAGAAGAACAAACTTTACCATTCTCTTTAAAGGTACCTCTTCCTGAATAGTATTCATCGTCAGCCAATATCTGACCAGGAATAACTAAATCTTTATTTTCCACATATATCATAATAATCCCATAAACTTAATCATTTTATAGTACGAGTTTCCGCTTCACCATTTGAAATCTCAGCCATCTTTGCAGCGAAGGAATTTTGAAGACCTCCCGGCATTTCAATAATTCCAATCCATGAGCCGTCCTGTTGCCATTCCTCATTTACAATTTGACCAAATCCATGAATTACAGAATAAGCGCCTCCTGCAGCAGAGCCCGGAAGCCTGACAGCAACTTTGACCTTCTCAAATCTGATTGGAATAAGTGGCTTTATGGCTTTTAATGCCATTTGCACCTGTTGGTCAACAGAAGTGAACGGTTCGAACTTGACTTTTGCCTCATCACAGGCATTTTCAATTCTTTGAACCGGATGAGGTAAGCCATTTTGAGGATTGATAGCTTCTTTGGCTATCTTGTTAATAACCAGTTTTCTTTTATCCTCCTGCATTTTCCTTTTTTGCTCTGCAGTCAATTGGACTGTACCCTTTTCAAGGATGATTCTGGAAACTTCGATAGGATCTGTAGTTTCAAATATCTTCATCATAGCTTCATCAGAAGCCTTATCTCCCTTTTTGGAGTCTTTAAAAATTTCTTCAACAGCTAAAAGATCTTCAATGGCAACATCTGGACCATCAGGATTACGAAAATCTGCTGCTAAATCAGGGTCAACCAATATTTCAAAGTGTTCACCACTATATTCATATTTAGCGATAATAGCTTCATCAACATTTACCATTGAAACATCCCCTAACTAATTATAGAAATAAAATTATTCTTCCTTGTCTTCTTCAGAATCCTCTTCAGAATCTTTTTCAGAATCTTCTTCTACAACTTCCTCAGATTCCTCTTCAGATTCCTCTTTCTTTTCTTCCTCTTCTTCTTCGACGAGCACTTCATCAATGTATTTCTGCACTACGTCTTTAGAGAGTTTTACATATTTTTCATCTTCAATTTTGATAACGGCTATTTCAACATTGTTTGAAGTGGTTTCATGATCTGTAGCTTGACTGATAGCGGTTATTGCTAACTCAATAGCTCCTTCTAATGTTAAATCATCTTCGTATTTTTCTTCAAATATTTCCATAGCAGCTGACCTGCCTGAACCGATAGCGGTTGCCTTGTATTCTATTAATGCACCACTAGGGTCGGTTTCGAACAATTTGCATTCGCCGTTGTATACTCCACCAATGATTAAAGCAGAACCAAACGGCCTTACTCCACCATTCTGGGTGTATAACTGTAGCATATCACATAACTTTTTAGATAAGCTAGTTACACGAATAGGTTCGCTATAGGTGATTTTGTTTATTTGCGCTTCAACTCTTGCTCTTTCGACCAAAGCCCTTGCATCTGCAACAAGACCTGAAGTAGCTGCTCCTATATGTTCATCTATCTTAAATATTTTCTCGATAGATGACGCTTCAACTAATTTAGAAGTGGTTCTCTTGTCCACGGCTAAAACAATACCTTCAGAACTTTTTACACCGATAGATGTAGTTCCTCTTTTAACGGCTTCTCTTGCATATTCTACTTGGAAAAGCCTTCCGTCTGGGCTAAATACAGTAATAGCCCTATCATATCCTGCGTTTTGTAAAGGTTGCATAAATAATACCTCACATTTTTATAAATATTTTTTATAAATTTTAAATTCGACTACATAAAAAAATAAAACCAAATCTTCCATGAAAAGGCAAATTTTAATTTTAATTACTGGATTGTAGTAAATTAAAATATTTTTTTATTCTTTTTTCCATAAATTCAATTGATATTTATATTAATAAATTATTTATAAAGTTTTCTATTTTAAACTAACAAAAAGTAATTAAATGTATTTCTGAGAGGCCTTAATTGTGCCGGACAAAGCGATGGTTGTAACTGCAATTCTATTGCCGTTATACTTATTGGCCAAAGCAAGTGAAGAGCGGACTTCATCAACAAAATCCCTTTGGCATCTGACAATGGCCTTATAATGGTAATAATCTTCACTTTTTTCCATTTCAAAGAATCTCATAACCCATAAGTTAAAGTTAGATGAATTGGCTTCGCCCTGAAAACGGATGCAGGCGTCCCATACAATTGCAACCAGATCATCCTTGGTAATGGGTGATGCCGATTTGACATCAACAGTAAGATATCTGTTATTCTTCCTAAGTGTAGGCGGCAAAACCCTAAGCTTCATCGATGATCCTCCTAACACCGCTGAAAATCATTTGATCTCTATTCCTATTGAATTCCAGAATCTGACCGGAAGTTTCGAATGATTTATTGATTTCATCATTGGAAAGACCTGTTTGTTTAAAAAAAGCAATGAAATCATGAGTGGTTCTGATATCGAAAACAGACTCTGCCCTTGAAGATAAAATCAATGGAAACTCAAATTTTCTATACAGCACATAAATATCCTTAAAATTAGAGATTACCTTAGCTCTGTGAGACAAGTAACTTCTTAAAACATCCTTAAAACATAATTCAATCGCGACATTATTGTTTAGGGCCTCCTTTGCAAGCACGTGATTCAAGCCAGAATCAAATCTCTTTAGATACGGTCTTGAGAGAACATCAACCTTAACGTTTTCAACGGCAGCCCTATTGACCTTTAAATCTCCGCCTACAACTGAAATGCATGAAGCCTTGTTTCTAAATTTATTAGTCACTTTTCTGATTTCATTGATGTTTGTTGACTTAATCTCCAGGGTATAGTCAAAATCAATTACATCTGCCAAATTGTTTTCCAGATTCTCCTTTAAATCAAGCCCCTCCTGGAACTCGTTCTGGTTATATGAAAAATTGATATGCTTCCATCCATACCTGGAAGCCTCGCTGGCTAATGCAATATTATTTTCTAATCCAGCCCCCTTAACATTTAAATCAAAAAACATAGTAGATACTTTATTATTTTTTATATTAATAATTTTTTAAAAAGCAGATTATTGGTATCTGTAGAATTCAACATTCCAGCTTACTGTTTCATAGTAATCAATTGTGAATGTCTCATCTGATGAAGAGGTATAAGTAAAGGAATCTGATCTTGTTTCAACTGCACTTTTAGAGCCCCAATCCACACCTCCAGACTCACCGTTAGAACCTGAAACATATAAATGGTTTGTAGCATAGTTTTTGATAGGATATGCTGAAAGCTTTACCATTATCTTACCGCTAGGAACAACAACAGTCTTGGAACCTGAACCCTCACCGGAATAGCTTCCAATTGAAACCCATGATTTAGCCTCGCTTTCCTGATTTGAAGAGACAACCTGTGTTTGAACATCATCATCCGAATCATCGCTTTCAACGGAATCTACTGCCTGGGAAACATCGGCCTCCTGTGAAGCTTCATCGGCAGAACTAGAACTATCGTCTCCGGCCAATGCAAAATACCCAATAACGCCAACAAGCAAAATAATTACTGCAATCAAAGCTATAATTATATATTTTGTGCTGTTTGACTTTTCGGAAGTTTCCACAGGTGCATGAGACAGAGACCCGCCACATTTAGTGCAGAATTTTGCACCCTTCTTATTTTCAAACCCACATTGTCTGCATTTCATATTATCATAAAATTAAATCTTATATAATTAATATTTTACAATAATAGTATAAATAAATTATTAAGAAAAACTAAAATGATTTAACAAGTGTATAACTTAATATTAACAAACTAATAATATGTTATAAAACATTTTATAGTATTAAGAACATAATATTGTATTATGTCTAAAAGAAATGATGAGCTTTTGAAGTTAACTTCCTATGTTCAAATTTCCAAGTACAGAGAAAAAACATTAAAATCAATTGGAGATGAAGTTAAAATACCAACAAATATCGCAAAAGACAGTGGAATCAGAACAAACCACATTTCAAAAGTTTTAAGCGAATTGAAAAGTAAAGAGATTGTCGAATGTATAAATGAAGAAGCTCGTAAAGGAAGACTATACAGATTAACCGATACTGGAAAAGAAGTATTGGAAACAATTAAAGATAAAGAGGAAAAAGAAAGTGATTAGCTAATCTCAATACCCTCTTTTATAAATTCTAACTCCTTTCGAGTTTCTGAATCTGACGCTTCTTTTAAAACATCATACAAACTATTTATAATCGCACTATTTTTAGCATTTAACGGGAACATTTCACTTGTTTCGATGAAAATTGAATCATAATTCGGAGATTTCAAATCCATTTTATATTGCAGCTTTATTTCCTGGCGCAAGTCTTCATCAATGTATTTTTCTAAATAGACTATAATCTCATTAGCAAAATTGTTTCCGAACATCATCATGCTTTTTAATGATTCATCGTCCAGACTAGTATTTTCAACCAAATAATTGAAAGATCCGTAGTTCTGATAGCCATAAGGAATGAATCTGCCTTCGACAGTGTGAGCACAATATTCATTCATGATTTTAAATTTCGGAAGGGTTAGGAAATACCAGACAAAGCTCTGTAATGTTGATGAGGTATTAACTTTAAAAATATCACATAATAATGATTCGATAATATTGAACAGAATATAATGGGCCAATTCATGGATGACAGTAGCAATTTGGACTGAATCATCCAGCCTATCATCATAATAAATGCAATTTCCAAAAAAGATATATCCTCGTTCATATCCTCTTGATTTGGGTTTGCATGGGGCAAATACGCTTGCCAAGCTAAATATCTTACTTTTTGTCGTATCCCCATAGACATCAACATAATCCGCTCTTAAAAAAATATTGGAGAGCAATTCATTATATTCATAATCGCTAATTTTCGCATCCAATAATAGATTCTCATTATATTCACTGAAAAGTATATCAAAATCATCGATAGTAATCGGATTTATCTGCTTTAGGCAATGGGTACAATGTGTGGAATAATCAGGATTAACCTCACCACAGAAAGAGCATATGTGTTCGGTTATGAGCTTGTTGCCGCAATGGGTGCAATAATTATTTTCCTTAAGGTTGAATGTTCCACAAACATCACACATTTTCAATCTAATCACTACCTAAGCATGTTTTTAAGGCTTTTAACTGATTTTCTTAATAATTTTTTATTTTTCATGTTATTCCCGCAGTTAGGGCAGAATTCAGTATTCCAATCCAGGATTTCGCCGCAGGAACAGACGATTTTTGATTTGATAATCCTTTGGGGGTTTAATGGCCTTTCGCAATTCTGGCAGAATTTTGAGGTCATTGGATTTTTATGGCCGCAAACGCAAACAATCAGTGAATTCTCATTGTTCAGATTAGCTCCGCATTCTATACAAAAAGAAGAAGTGATTTCATTTAACTTGGAGCAAGTGCACAGTATAGCGCTGTCATTCAAGCGACCATAGTTCTTTAAAGGCAGACCGCAATTGCGGCAGAAACCTGCATTTTTCTCATTTTCCTCTCCGCAAAAGCAGAATTTTGAATCCTTGAATTCCAAACTGAAATTGCTATAATTATCGCCACTTTCATTTTCCAGACGCAATCTTTTACCGCACATCTCACAAAAGATATTTTCCTTAGGATTAACAGCGCCGCATTCGCATAAAATGTTATCTATTGAAAATTGAGGCTTGGATTTGCTTTTCAAGATTTTAGAAAGCTTACTTTGAGACCTTTTAGCTCCGCACATATAACAATAATCATTGTCAACATGATTAAGATATCCACAGGAACATATCTCATATTTGAAAGCCTCCCGCTTCGATAGGATATATGGTGAAAAGTCAATGTCAAAATTGAAAAATCCTATATTGTGTATTGGCGGTATGAATACACTGTCATCATCTGTTGCACGATACATTGTCTTGCATCCGCATCCCGGACAATAGGGCTCATTCGGAAGTATTCTATGACCGCACTTTCTACAATAATTCTCTAAAAACATTTTAAATCAAAAGCTACTTTTTAGATAAGGACTGGACTTCTTCTACAACCTTATATAAAACCTCTTCACCAAGCCCCTCAATGAACTTGATAGATCCTGCGCATTCATGACCTCCGCCGTCAATACCTGCCTGAGGCACCCTTTCAATCATGGTGGCGACTATTTCATTTACATTAAAACCGTACTGCTCATTGACGGCATCAGTCGCCCTAAATACTCCAAAGTCAGGGCCGTGGCCTAATGTCACAATCGGTTTATCTTCACCTAGCTCTTTAATAATCTTGTCATGGACAAAGCCGCAGGTTTTGCCGGGAGCGGGGAATGTGAACTTATGCGCATATTTTTCAACATCTATAAGGTTGAAGTAAATGCCATTTGCGAGTTGTGTTCTTTTAATATTAGGAAGGGTCGCCTTAAGCTGGGTATCGACACGCTTTTGATACTCTTTATATAATGCATCAATCATCTTCTGATGCTTATCCAAGTTATCGACAGCCAAAATGGTATCCATTATTCCCCTTCCATTCATAAATCTCAAGAAATAAGCTTCAAAATCAACACATTCAGCTATTTTTGCCAAATGTTCTTTGCTGAATCCTTTTTCAGCTGCAATTTCAAGGTATTGGTAGACCTCGCCGCATTGGGCGCGGTCACCTAATGCTGCAACAGCAGGAAGGTGTTTGATTAGCTCCTTCACATTAGGATTGATGAGATGGGCCACTTCCGTTGCAAGCGCGCCTGCAGTCAATTGTGAATCTCCGCCAACCAGATAGGGGTTGACATGGGTATCGACATATTCGTCAACCGCAACTGTTGCCCCATAGATTTCACCGTCTATAACCTCTTTAGTAATTAATTCACCAGGAGAGTGGTGGTCTATTACAACGACTTCAATATCATAGATTTTAGCTTGCATCAAGGCAACGATATCCTCTTCAGTAGAACCATTGTCCAAAAGGACAATCAGAGGCAGTTTCTGACCGTGCCTTTCCTGGTCTTCCAGGGCAAATGACAAATCTTTAACAACATCTTCAAGTTCATAAAATGGCGCTTTGCTTGGAGATCTTTTGAAATAATAATATTGAGCATCATTGCTTGGGTTTGCACTTTCAATTAATGGGATAATTGCCTTTTCCATTGCAACGCCTGAACAGATTCCATCGGCATCATTGTGATGTCTAAGCAGAATTGTTCTTCCGTCAAGTATTGCCCTTCTGATTTTTTGTGCAGCTTCCCTCATCTTTGGCTTGAGTCTGTTTAAAACATCACTCTTGACCAAGAAATCGACATGTTGAGGCTCGGCTTTCTTGTTTAATGCATCATCAATTAACTTATGCAGCTTGATTGAATTTTCCTCGCCAAGTTTCATCATTGAAGATGACTCGATTTGTGTCTTTCCGCCGTGTTCGTTGACTTCACCCACAACCTGCACGGCATCACCAAGTTCAATTTCCGGATATGACCTCTCGCCAGCCTTGTCGAATGCTGCGATTTCAGCTGTTCCGGTTTCATCACTGATTATGAAGATGGTCGGGCCTGAAGTCTGCTGTATCTGCTGCACTTCACCATCGATTCTAACAATGTTTCCCTTTTTCTCTTCAAGCTTATTTATCAAAGTTCTTGGAAGGGAAATTGTCATTCTTTTAAGATTGTACTCTTCAACATGGGCCGCTGCGAAATCTATTTTTCCTTCCCTTGATTTTATAGATGTGATGAATACAATAATCTCATCGCCGACATGATAATGGTCGACTTCTCCCCTCATAAGTCCCCAAACATTGTTGTTCAATGAAACGAATGCACCGTATCTTTCTATTCTGGTAATCTTTCCCTTGTATAACTTGTCCTTATCAATGTCCTTCATCTGACACATTGAATCTAAAACATATACATCGCGAGTGGCTCTTCTTCTAGCCTCAAATTCATCATATTTTTCTTTTTCAGCTTTTCTTTTTTCTTCACATTCTGCGCATAAATCATGCTTTTCACTGATTGACTTGCCGCAGTCCCTACATACATTAATCTGACCGGTTCCATGACAATGAGGGCATTCTTCATAAACTTCAACTTGGCCTTTCCCATTACATACTTCACATGGAATATCCTCTTCTCCGCCCAAGTCAAATTTTGCTCTTGCATTGCTGTTAACCCCTTTAAAATGACCGCTTATATCAAAGGCATCTTCTTCAAAGCCTGTTCCTCCGCAAGCCTCACATTCTTTGTAGTCCACAACAACTGAACCTATTCCCATACATTTTGGACATTTTGTCTTCAATTTAAAACCCCTTACTATATAATGAAATTATCCTTAAACAATTTTGGATTTTCTTTAACTATTTCATCACGCTGATCTTGATATTGTTTTGCCTGATAAATTAAATCATTAGCTTCTGAAGCATAATTTGTTCCTGTGTAATTTGAATAAACTCTAAAGCACTCAATGGATTCTTTTAATTTATCAACAGCTTGGATTTTCAACTCTAATTCGCGAATAACAGTATCAATATAATCATTTTGGATTTCATTTATATCTGATGAAAAATTGCTTTTAATGTTTCTCAGCTTTTCCAAACTACTATTATAATTATCGCCTGCAGATACTGCCTTATTCATTGATTCATCAAAGCTTCTATCATTGACCAATATAACAGCCTCATTATAATCATTGTCTCCATTAACGATTGCATCGCTAATTTCCGGCATGGTTTTATTTATATTATCTACAGAACTGTCAATGAAAACAATGGCTGCTGAAATAATCAGTAAAGATAAAACAAAAATTATTAATTTACTATAACTAGACACGATAATATTTGTGTAAAAAGATGTTATTAAAATTTTTCATGAAAAAGAATAAATAAAAAAAGAAAGTTTAAAAATGAATTTTAAACTTATTCTGCGGACCAGAGACCGTGTTGGTTACAGAATGCTAATACGGTCAAATCTTTAGTGCAGTTTATAGTGAAAGTTGCTTCTGGAGCGTCACCAGGTTTAAAGTGTTTGATGTATTGTTCACAATTTGATTCAACAAGCACAAATTGAATGTAGTGATCATCATCCATTGGATGAGCTGCTTCACCGACTTTAACGGTGATGTCATTGCCATCGATTTCGACTACAGGTTTGTGTTTAGGTGACTTTTCACCTTCAGTTTGTATAGGGAATGCAAGCATGTGGTCAGAACATACTTTTTCATCGCCTTTAGCTAAAAGTTGTACAATGCTTCCGCAATCATCACATTTTAAAATTTTTACCATTTAAAACATCTCCTTATTTAGTTAAGGATATTATATTTATCAAAGTATTTATTATTATTGATTGTTTTCCTGATAGTTTTCAATGGCTGCCTGAAGCCCGTCTGCCGCAAGGTTTGAACAGTGCATCTTTATTGGTGGAAGGCCATCCAATTCGTCGGCAACATCGTTTCTGGAGATTTGCAACGCTTCGTCTATGGTTTTTCCAACAGCGATTTCAGTAATCATGCTGCTTGTTGCAATAGCTGCTCCGCAACCGAAGGTCTGGAATGAGATATCCTGAATTACATCATCTTCAACCTTGATATAGATTGTCATCAAATCCCCGCATGTTGGGTTTCCGACGGTCCCGACACCGTTTGCATCTTCCATCTTTCTGCAGTTTCTTGGGTTTGCAAAGTGATCCATTACCTTTTCTGAATAATCCATAATTAACACATCCTACAGTCATCACCGTGTTTTTTACACATTACGCCATCATAATCCAATTCCTGATTCCATAAAGGAGACATTTCCCTTAATCTTGAAACGGATTCATCGATAGTGCTTACAAATTCATCAACATCAAAATTGTCGCTTTCAGGCGCTAAAGAAATTCTTAAGGAACCATGGACATCTACTGGGTCTAACCCTAATGCAGTTAGAACAGGTGAAGCTTCCAGCTTATTTGATGAACAAGCGGAACCAGTTGAAGCCTGATAACCTTTTGCATCAAGTAAAAGAATCAAGGATTCACCTTCAATTGCCTTGAATCTGAAGTTGACAAGGTTAGGTAACCTGTTTTCCCTGTCCCCATTAACATATGCTTCAGGAATTGTAGTTAAAACTTTATCCATCAATTCATCTCTGATTGAGGATAATTTTTCTTGGTGTTCTTCCAATTGATTTGCAGCTAATTCGCATGCTTTTCCAAATCCTACGATTCCAGGAACATTCTCAGTTCCTGATCTGATTCCTCTTTCCTGACCTCCGCCATGAATGAGCGGTACGAGACGAGTCCCTTTTTTGATATATATTGCTCCAACACCTTTTGGACCATTAATTTTATGGGAGGATAAAGATAGTAAATCTACATTCAGTTTCTCAACATCCACTTCAATTTTACCAAAAGTTTGCACTGCATCGGTGTGGAATTTGATTCCCTTTTCACGAGCGATTTTACCGATTTCCTCAATTGGCTGAATGGTTCCAATTTCATTGTTACCATGCATGATGGTAATTAAAATTGTGTCATCGGTTATAGCATCTTCCAAATCTTCAACTTTGATTATGCCGTTTTCATAAACCGGCAAGTAAGTTACTTTAAAGTCAAAATCCTCTAAGAATTTTAAAGTATCCTTTACTGCAGGATGCTCTATTTCAGTAGTAATAATATGTTTGCCTTGATTGAGATATTTAAAGGCAATACCTTTAATAGCCAGATTATCTGATTCTGATCCCCCGCTTGTGAAGATTATTTCTTCTGGTTTAGCATTGATTGCATCAGCTACTCTTTGACGAGCCAAATCTAATGCTTTTTTAGATTCACGACCATATTTGTAAAGAGTTGAAGGGTTTCCGAACTCTTCTCTAAAATATGGTTTCATTTCTTCAAAAACTTCTTCGCTAACTTGTGTAGTTGCTGAATTATCTAAATACATTTCACTATCTCCCAATTGTCTTTTTAATATATGTCTTAAGTAACAAAAATGTAAATTTAATCAAGGCTGTCAAGCGCTTGACTTAAATCGTCAATTAAATCATTAACATCTTCCAAACCAATGGACAACCTGATAAAGTCAGGTGTGACTCCAGTTGCTTCTTGCTCTTCAGGGGTTAATTGTTGATGTGTTGTACTTGCAGGGTGAATCGCAAGGCTTTTTGCATCCCCGATGTTTGCAAGAATTGAGAATAATTCTAATTTTTCGATTACTTTTCTTCCTGCCTCTTCACCGCCTTCAACACCGAATCCTAGGATGCCTGCAAAGTTATCCTTGAGGTATTTCTTATTGATTTCATAGGTTGGATGTGATTCCAATCCAGGATAATTAACCCATTTGACTTTAGGATGAGCTTCCAAGAATTTTGCTACTTTTAAAGCATTTTCAGAATGTCTTTTTACTCTAACGTCAAGGCTTTCGAGTCCTTGCAGGAACAAGAAACTGTGTACTGGTGCTAAAGTAGCTCCCAAATCCCTTAAGAGTCTTGCCCTTATTCTTACTGTAAATGCAATGTTTCCAAGTTCAGGGACATCTCCGAATGAATCCCAAAATACGATTCCATGATAACTTGGATCTGGACTGGTGAAGTTTGCAAATTTGCCGTTTCCCCAATTGAATTTTCCTGAATCAACAATGTATCCTCCAACAGCAGTACCGTGGCCTCCGACATATTTGGTTGCTGATGCTGCAATGACATCAGCGCCATGTTCCAATGGCCTTACCAATCCTACACCAACGGTGTTGTCCACAATCAATGGAATGTCATGTGAATGTGCGATTTCTGCCAATTTTTCAAAGTCAGGCACATCCAATTTAGGATTTCCAATGGATTCCACATAGATTGCCTTTGTCTTTTCATCGATTGCATCTTCAAATGCCTGCAAGTCCTGGGAATCGACGAACTTGACGTCCCTTGCGAGATCCTTGAAAGTGTAGTTGAACAATTGGTATGTTCCGCCGTAGAGGTTGTCTGCTGAAACTATATTGTCTCCAGGTTCTGTTACATTTAATATTGCATATGAAATTGCTGCAAGACCACTTGATGTTGAAATGCCTGAGTTACCGCCTTCGATAGCAGCAATTCTTGCTTCAAATACATCACTGGTAGGGTTAGTTAATCTGGAGTAAATTTGTCCAAATTCTTGAAGGGCGAATCTTCTTGCAGCCTCATCTGAGTCTTTAAATACATATGAAGTAGTTTGATAAATCGGAACCGCCTGCGCCCCGGTTGCGGGGTCTGGAGTTTGTCCTGCACGTACGCCTAATGTTGCTAATCCATAATTCTTATTTGTCATTAATTATCACCTTTATAAATTGATTTGAGTAAAATATATCACGTGTTATATTCACTATATAACAATTGTTATTATTCCTATATAAATGTTTTGGAAAACCTAAATATTTATGAAAAAAATAGATTATAACTTATGTTATACAAACATAACATATGTTATTTTTAGTATATAAAGATTATTATTCCTTAATGAAAGAAAGTTCAAAAATTAAAAAAAAGAGGAGAATAACTCCTAATCGTTTATCTCATAACCTAAATCTTGTAGGCTAGCTCTTATTTTATCAGACAAATCATATTGTTTGTTAGCTCTTAGCTCGGATCTTACTTCAGAAATCAAATCAAGCAAATCATCTGAACCTGCATTGACTTCTTCAACTTCAAAGCTGACTCCTAAAATATGAGCCACATCATCCAAGAACGCTTTGATGGCTTTCTTATCTTCATCAGAAATGGAATCCAAGTCATTTTTGGTATCATTAATCAATCCGAATATTGCCGCAATAGCCTTAGGAGTGTTGAAGTCGTCGTCCATGCTGTCAAAGAATTCCTTTTTGTGAGGAGCCAACACATCGCTTTCATAAATATCCTCACCAACTTCAACATCCAAAAGCTCATAATATTTTCTGATTCTGTCTAAGCTTTTTTCGGATTGGTGAAGTGAATCTTTAGAAAAGTCAATCGGACTTCTGTAGTGAGTTGAAAGCACAAAGAATCTGAATGTTTCGGCAGCATAATCCTCAAGCAGTTCACGGATAGTGATGAAGTTGTTTAAGGATTTTGACATTTTTTCCCCATTCACGTTTAAGAATCCTGTGTGCAACCAGAACTTGACCATTGGAGCCTTTCCAGAAACCGCTTCCATCTGGGTGATTTCCGCTTCGTGGTGAGGGAAAATCAAGTCAAGCCCACCGCCGTGAGCGTCATACTGCGGTCCGAAGTAGTACTCTGTAATAGCAGTATCTTCAATATGCCATCCAGGCCTTCCGTCACCCCATGGGGATGGCCAGGTCGGTTCATCCACACCAGAACGTTTCTTCCAAAGCGCAAAGTCCTGCGGATTTTTCTTGGTTGTATCGGCCAAATCCCTATGAGATTCAAGCTCTTCAACATTTCTGTTGGACAATTTACCGAATTCAGGGAACTTGTCGATTTCAAAGTAGACACCGTCTTCAGTTTCATAGGCAAAGCCCTTATCGATCAGCCTTTGAATCTGGTCCAAAATCTCATCAACATGATCGGTTGCCCTTGCAAACAGATTGACTCCGTTTACATTAAGTTTGTTCATGTCTTCGATGTATCTTTTTTCGAATTTTCTAGCCAATTCGTTTGCCGGAATTCCACTTTCCTTGGACCTGTTAATGATTTTATCATCAATATCAGTAATGTTTTGAATATAGAATACTGCATATCCCTTGTATTCCAAGTATCTCTTTATTGTATCAAAGGAGATGTATGTTCTTCCATGTCCAATATGAGCATCATCATAAACAGTCGGACCACAAACAAATAAGTTAACTCTGTTTTTATTAATAGTCACAAAATTCTCTTTACTACGAGTTAAAGTTGAATAGACGTCCATAAAAATAACCTCAAAAAATAGTAATTGTAAAAGGCAAGTGAGGGATTTGAACCCCCGTATTATGGTCTGCAGCCACACACCTAAGCCACTCGGTAAACTTGCCACTTAAAATTAAAGTATAATAAAATATTGGTTATTGATAGTTTAAATACTTTACTATAAAATCCAATATTTTCCTAATTTACTTCAGAACCCAAACAGGATTGACAGTCTTCACCAAGTTCTGATTTGTCAATGTTGAGCTGTTCCAACACATCAGATATTTCGACATTATGACAGATTTTGCATGTTCTTGAAATCAAATCTGCTTTGGTAGCTTCACCTTCAGATAACTCACGGGCAAATGTTTTAATCATTTCACGAACATCATCGTCGAGCTTGATTCCACTTCCACGTTTGTCAGTAATATACTGTGATACTGCAGGTTGAGTGATATCCATAAGTTCAGAAACATCTTTCTGTTTCATGCCTAAGTTCAAAAGCTCTTTAGCTAATTCTGACCTAATAGCTGGTATTACATACCAAACTACGATTTCACAAGGTGGTTTCATTTTAATCACTATTCTCTTTAAATAAGTCTCCAAATTTAGATTCATCATCGATTTTTTCTTCAGCTAAACAAATTCCATTCTTATCAAGCAAAATTTGAATGAGCTTCTCATTTTCCTCAACTTGCTTTTCTAAAGATCTTATTGCTGCTGCAACAGGGTCCGGCAGTTTATTGTGCTCCAAATCAACAACATGACTTTGGTTTTTGCATTTAACAATCCTTCCTGGAACACCAACACAAGTGGATTCAGGAGGAACATCCTTCAGCACAACAGCTCCAGTACCTATTTTGGCATATTCGCCAATGGTAATGTTACCCATCACCTTGGCTCCGGCACCAATGATAACTCCTTTTTCTATAGTAGGGTGCCTTTTGCCTTTGCTGGTTGTAGTACCCCCAAGCACAACACCCTGATAAATCAATACGTCATCTCCGACAATTGTTGTTTCACCAACAACAATTCCCATTCCATGATCTATAAAAACATTTTTGCCGAACTGTGCGCCTGGGTGGATTTCAATTCCTGTGAGAAAACGAGAGATGGTTGATAGAATACGAGCTAACAATTTTAATGAATGGTTCCAGAACCAGTGGCTGATTCTATGGAACAATAATGCATAAAACCCTGGATAGCATAGGAATATTTCTATTGATGAACGCATCGCAGGGTCCTTTTCCTTAAAAGTGTTTATCTCACTTTTCAAACCATCGAACATTAAAAATCTCCAAAGTTTTTACACTATAATATAATATAACATATAGTATAAATACTTTATCTTATTCAAATAACCAGTCTACAGAGAGATATCTTTCTCCATTATCAGGTAAGATTGCTATTATCCTTTTGCCTTTATTTTCTTCTCTTTTAGCCAATTCCAAAGCCGCAAAAGTAGCTGCACCAGAGGATATGCCTGTAAATATACCTTCATTTTTAGCAAGGGCCAATAAGGTTTTTCCAGCATCTTCGCTTGCAACCGGGAAAATCTCATCAATTACTTCAGCATCATATATTGAAGGGACAAATCCTGCACCTATACCTTGGATTTTATGAGGTCCCTTTTCACCTTTTCCAAGTGTCTGGGATTCTTCTGGCTCGACAACAACTACCTTAACATCCGGAAGGGTTTCCTTTAATCCTTTAGCAATTCCTGTAGCTGTTCCGCCGGTTCCTGCCGCTGATACGACAATGTCGACATTGCCTTCAGTATCCCTTAAGATTTCCTGAGCGGTGGTTTCCTTATGAATCTTTACATTTGCAGGGTTGTCGAACTGACCTAATATAATGGAATCCGGAGTTTCCTCATTCAATTCATTAGCTTTTGCAATAGCTCCGCCCATTCCGTCAGCACCAGGGGTGAGGACAAGCTCGGCACCTAAAACGCTCAAGAACTTCCTTCTTTCAACGGACATGGTTTCAGGCATGGTCAATATCAATTTGTAGCCTTTGGCCGCTGCAGCAAAAGCAAGACCGATACCGGTATTTCCGCTTGTAGGTTCAATGATTGTAGCACCCGGCTTGAGCAAGCCCTTCTCTTCTGCATCTTCAATCATCGCTACCGCTACACGATCCTTTACGCTACCGGTCGGGTTGAATGATTCAATCTTGACATCAACTTCCGCCTCTAATCCTTCTGTTAAATTGTTTAGCCTTACTATTGGAGTGTTTCCGATAGCATCTGTAATGCTTTCCAATACTCCTCTTTTTAATTCTGGTATATTTGCCATATTCATATCTCCTTAATAGTTAATCTGTTTTTAATAATATATTAAAAAAGTTATTTTAAAGTTACATAACATATGTTATTATAACTATTGTTATATAACAATGTTTTAGTTTATAAATGTTTTGGTATGACTAAAAAAAATTAGATATTGTCCTTGAAATAATCACAAATCTCAGTGCAAGGACAGATTTCACATTGCGGAGACATCGGTTTGCAGATATTCTGACCGAACTGAACCATTAGGTCATTCAATTTAATCCACAAATCCTTTGGAGCAATCTTGCACAACTCCACTTCTGTCTCTTCGGGGTCTTTAGTATCAACCAATCCCAACCTGTTTGAAATCCTGTGGACATGAGTGTCAACCGGAATAGCTGGAAGCTCAAAGGCAAAGACCATGACACAATTTGCAGTCTTTCTGCCGACACCTGGAAGCTTGACAAGCTCTTCAACAGTATCCGGAACTTCACCACCATATTGATCAATCAGAATCTGTGAAACTTCCTGAATTCTTCCTGCCTTAACATTATAAAATCCTGCCGGCCTAATCAATTCCTTAACATCATCAATTGGAGCATCTACAACCTCATAAATGTCCTTATATTTGGAAAATAGGTTATTGGTAGCCTGATCTGTATTCTCGTCACGGGTCCTCTGGGATAAGATTGTCCTGACCAATACTTTGTAAGGGTCATGGTCCAAAAATGTCCTAATCTCAAAAGTGTTTTCCAAATCTTCAATTAACTTAATTACACGTTCCTCCTTATTCACTCTACCAACTCCAATTCAAACCCTAACTCTGCCATAGACTCAATGAAATTCGGGAATGACACGTCAAACACTTCCCCATTTGTTATTTCAATGTCATGCTTTAGGCCAATCAGTGAAAATGCCATAGCCAACCTGTGATCTCCATGTGAGTCGACACGACCTGATGTGACCCCTCCGGTTATGCTCATTCCGTCTTCATATTCAGTTAATTTACAGCCTAGTTTTTCAAGTTCCCTGCATGTAGTATCGATTCTATCGGTTTCCTTCACTCTGGCATGTGCCACACCGGTGATATTTGTTGTTCCTTCAGCCATTGCAGCCAAAACGGCAACAGTAATCAGCAAATCTGGGGCATTTGACAAATCGACATCAATAGCCTTCAGCTTACCGTCAGAGGCGATTTCAACATAATCATTAGCCCTGACGACAACAGCCCCCATGGCCTGAAGTATATCCAGAATTGCCTTATCGCCCTGTTTTGAATTTCTAAAGAGATTCATGATTCTGGCCTTTCCTCCGTTGATGGCTATCAATGCCAGAAGATAAGAGGCAGATGAATAGTCCCCTTCAACAGTATAATCACATGCAGCATAATCCTGCTTTTTGATTTTAAACTCATCGATTCTGCAGCTTTGATGCTCCTTATCGCAACTCTCATGCTTTAAATAATATCCTTTAAGAGTTTTGACACCAAATTTCCTCATTATATCCAAAGTCATGTTGACATACGGCTTTGACTTGAATTCAGGCAAAACATATAGAGTAACTCCGTTTTCAGACAGCGGTGAAGATATTAGAATTGATGAAATGAACTGTGAGCTCACATTTCCATAAATATTGGTCTCGCCACCGACATAACCCGGTTTGATCAGTATCGGTGCCTTGTCATTATCCATTAATGATATTGTATCGACCCCCAAAGGCTGCAGCGCACCCATCAGCAATCCCATAGGCCTTGTCTTTAGCGAATCATCACCGGTCAATGTAACTTCATTGTCGCTAAGGGCAGCAACTGAAGTCATCAGCCTTAAGGTAGTTCCCGAATTCGCCAAATCAATTGGAACTTCACTTGAATTGTGCAGCTTTCCCCCGGTTCCAACGACCTTCAAATATTCATCAGTCCTATTGATTTTAGCCCCCAACGCTTCGCATACCCTTATGGATGCCAAAGTATCTTCTGAATACAGCATGTCATAAAGCTTTGAAGTGCCTTTTGCAAGTGAGGCTAAAATGACTGCCCTGTGGGAATAGCTTTTGGAAGGCGGTGCCTTTACGCTTCCTCCGATTTCTGAAATATTTTTTACCTTAAGAATCATTCTATCATACAAAAAAGATATTAAACTTATCGTTTCTCTGCCAACTTTTCTACAATAAAGTTTGTTTGGAATAATTAATTAAATTTTTGGAAAATCGTTCATAATCATAAATTTGAAAAATAATTCAACATGCTATAAAAACTGGTCAATATCATAATAATTCCTTCTCCTTTTTAAACATGTCAATTGCATATCTCATTGACCATGCCAATACACTCTCTTTTGAATCCAAATTCTCATTGGCATCAGCATCCTCATCTATTATATCCAATAAGTTATTGTTCAATTCATCAGAACATCCATTTACGTCAAGATATGATAAGATAAAATTACATAAATTTGAAATCATGAATTGCAGATTGTATAATTCCCTATTATCATCATTCACTTGAATGTTTTCACGGACAATGCTTTCTGAGACAAATAGAGTTGTTTTGTTCTCGGCATTGCCTCCCTGACATTTTTGCCTGATTAGATTAATTGCCCGCTCATTGAGGCGGTAGCAAATTTCCAAATTGTTTCTTGTTTCTTTTTCAACCGAATAGGGTAAAAACTTAAAGTTGAACAATGAAACCGCAGCTACCCCAACAACCACCCACAATATTTTTAATGTAATGGCCTCTGGAGCATTAATATACGATAATGAAGTCGTGACAGACATCAGTGTTGTCGCCGTATTCCTGATTAACCTATCCTTAAGTTTCCAAACGAAGGTAAACAGACAAATGACTACGACAATAAAAATCACAGCCCCCTGGGATATTGGAATAACCGGCATGGCAATCAGGAGAATTGCAAAAATAAAAATCCCTAAAAATGTTGCCTGAATACGTTTTCGAGCAGTATATGCCATATCATCAATATATGGCACCATCATTGAAACGGTTACAAAAAACAGCCATTTGGTAAATGGTAAATTGAAAAGCATTGTTACTACTTCCCATACCAACATTATCACTGCCATTTTAAACGCGAATACGAATTTGACGGAACGGAAACTGAACTGCCTTCTATTGAATGGTTTGAATAATTGAGTTATTGTCTTTTTATACGGAATTGTAAACTCATCGCTTAAATCCTTATTCAGTTCATTGACAATGATTTCGAGATTCAATAAAATATGCTTCATTTCCATTGTCTTAATTTCGACTCCATCAAAGACTTCCTCGATTTTAATCTCCCTGATTTCGGACAGGACCTTTTTAACATATCTTAATTCATCATCCGATAAGTCACTTAGAGAAAGGAGATATCCCACTGACTGGAACGCTTTTACAATATTGAGAACGGATTGCTGTTTTGGACTTGGGAAGTATTTATATTCAAAGCGATGAAACAAGGATAAATAAAACTCCTTTGCTATTTTAAAGCTGTCCATAGAAACATCCTTGCCCTCCAATTTCAAATCAATTGACTTGTTCAGCTCCCCGACAAGATTATCCAATGTTTCCTTTGATAGGTTATGGTGCTTATCCCTATTGAGGATGACATTTAAGCCAACGATGAATGCCGCTCCACAAGCCAATGCCATGAGCCTTAAAGGCAAATTTTCAAGCGACACAGAATTTGCCGACATGATGAAATAACACAGCAGATACGGCATGTAAACGTCGCTTCTAAACAGATGATATGAGGAAAATGTAGTTCCAAAAACAACCAAAAATGTCAAAATGCAACCAACAATCGTTATCGGACTGTTCAGATATGAAACAATTCCCATAATCAGCAATAAACCCAAAACCTTAACAAAAGATAAAGCTGGCTTATATGATAGGTCCTCATTTAGATTCATAAATGCGGCTATGATAATCATTATCCCTACTGCAGTATTTTTACTTCCGAAAAAAATCATGTAAAAAAGCATTGCTCCAATCAATGCTGAAAACATGAATATTCTTCGTTTTAGACCCTTATCCATCTAACTGCACCACATCCATTCAATAACCAAATACGATTAGTAAAAAATCACCATTAAAAATAATAATATTTTTAGTTTGGATAAATAATATATTTAACTATGAAGGAAATCGACAAAATGAGGGCAGGACTTGAATACTGCTATGATGATGAAGAAGTATCATTGATGAAATTGACTGCGGTTGAAAACAGCAAATTATATGATTCAATCGACAATTCAGATTTGGACAAGCAGCATGAAGTTTTGTGCGAGATATTGGGTTCTGTAGGAGAACATGTCTGGATAGCTAAACACTTTTGCTTCGATAATGGAAAAAACATTTTTATTGGCAACAACTTTACTGGAAACTTCAATCTGACTATCTTAGATATCAAGGAAGTCTACATTGGCGATAATGTGATGATCGGCCCTAACACTACAATAACAACAGTTGGCCATCCGATTTCTCCAAAAGGCCGCCGTGAACACATGGCACAGGCAAGCGAAATCAGAATCGGCAATGACGTATGGCTTGGAGCCAACGTTACCGTCCTTCCAGGCGTTACAATCGGAAACAATGTCATTATCGGTGCCGGAGCCGTTGTAAACAGGGACATTCCGGACAATTCACTGGCAGTAGGCGTTCCTGCCAGAGTCATAAAAGAGATTGAAAATGATTTATAAGTAAGTTAGCAACAAATTATATATTAACTAGGTTGTGTTACTATGGATGCCGTTACCAAAGAAAAATTGAAATTAGCGCAAAGATTCAAAAAGGAAAACAGAATTGACGAAGCGGAAGAAATCTACAGGGAATTCTGGGATAAGAATCCGGAAGGATTCTCCGAATTCGACAAGACCACCTTCAGCTGGATTCTATACAACAAATATGTCAAAAACAATGAAAATCTTGAGGAAATTCTGGATAATGCAGAGCTGATTACAGAAGTCAAAAAGCAGCAGAACCAGTCAAAAGACAGCAAATATCCATGCCCATACACATTGACCGTTTTAAAGGTTCTTGAATTGCTAAACAAAAACAATGACTTTGAAGAAGTCGTGATGTGGTCTGAAATGATCAATCCTAATTATCTGAGCGCCAAAGCAAGCGACTTCAATGGAAGAAAATACCCTTCAAACAAAGAGAAATACTACAGCCAATTGACCAAGGCTCTCCTAAAGCTTGATGACATTGACACCTGCTACGAACTGTCAAAAGAGGCTCTTGAATTGGAAGAGCTGACCGATGATACATGGTTCAATTGGAGATTGGCAAAATGCGCCAACGAACTCGGAGAGTATGATGAGGCAATCGAGTATCTCAAAAAGATGATTGCCAAAAAGCCTGACTGGTACATGAAAGCTGAAATAGCCAACAGCTATTTTTTCAAGGGAGACTTTGAAAGTTCACTGGACTACGCAATTGATGCTGTTCTGACACCTGCTCCAAGCGATAGTAAAGTCAATGTCTACTCTTTGATTGCTGATTTGATTGAGGATGAATATCCTGAAGAGGCACTCAAGCACAGATATCTGGAATACAGCATTAGACTCAACAAGGGATGGAAAATTGAGGACAGGCTGACTGAAGAGATAGAGAATGCGGGCCTTGATACTGAAAATACTGAATACTGGAAAATAGAAAAGGAGCTAAAAGGATTCTGGAATAATTTGAAATACAAGAATCAGGAAGTCCAATACGGCATAATAAGCAAGATCTTGCCTCATGGAAAAGCAGGTTTCATCCAAGCTGAAGATGGCAACTCATACTACTTCAAGAAATATGAATTTAAAGGACCTAAAGATGAATTCCATGAAATGACAAGTGTCAGCTTCTATCTTGAAGAGGGATTTGACAAGGCCAAAAATGAAGTGAAGATGAATGCAGTAAATATTAATACCCTTTAATTCAACATATTAATGGTGATAAAATGGGATTACTTGACAAAATGGTCGGTCATGCAGAAGTCGGCGGAGACACTGCAATCGTAGAAGAATACCTTGCACCTGATGAAGAAATCATTCAGTCATTTCATTTCCTAAGGGATGCAGTTATATTGACAAATTTAGGAATCTATGATATAGATGTGCAGGGTTTAAGCGGTAAAAAGATGCAAGTTAAGTTTTATCCAAAAGAGACAATAAAAACAATTGCATTTGAAACTGCCGGTTCTTTTGACCTTGATGTGGACATTAAGATTGGTGTAAGCAACAACCCAGTACCTTTAATTGAAGGCGGTGCCATGAATATGCCAATCGAATTTAAAGTTCCGAAAGACCAAGCAGAAGAAGCAAAACAAATTATACATTTAGTAAAAGAACATTATCTTGAATAGCTATTTTTATAATAGCTTTTTACTTATTTTTTTAAAAAAAAGAAAATTTGAGAAGCAATCATCTGATTACTTCAACAATCATATCCAAGTTTTCGGATTGCAGGATATCCACTTTTTTACCGGATGCTCCAACAATCTCCTTTTTGACATTCAACATGTCTGCAGGAACTACAATCTCTCCGATTGTGAGTTCATTGTTTTCTTCCAAAATGGAACCTATTTCTTCAACATCAGTTGATTTCAGATAACCTATGATTTTGCCGGCATCCTTCTTGAATGTCGGTCCGATTTGAGACATGTCAGGTTCAACTTCAATGACCTTCTCATGAACTTCAGGTTTTCCTTGGCTGATTGCCAAATCCTTAATTTTCAATGTGCCCTTGATGTCGTCTTCGAATTCGTTGAAGATTTCAACCAATGAATCGTCTGAAGTGTATACATTCACTTCGGCAAGCTCCGCATTCAATGGAATCTTGGAAGCTGACTTGAATCTTCTGACTTCATCGATAAGCTCAATGGTGGTTTCACCTTTGACTTCCATCTCTTCGCTGATTAATTCCTCGTGGACTTCAGGCCATAAGGTTGCGTGAATTGACTCATCGGAGAAGTATTGGTATACCTCTTCAGTGAAGAATGGTGCAATCGGAGCCATTAATTTCAATGAAGTCTCAACAACAGTTCTTAATGTGTATTTTGCAGCCCTTCTTGATTCATCTGAAACATCAGTATATAATCTGTATTTAACGGCTTCAATGTATTCATCACAGAAATCATGCCAGAAGAACCTTTCAATGGAAGTGATTGTCACCGCAAAGTTGTAGTCTGCAAATGCTTCGTCTACAATGATATTCAAGTTGTTGAGTTTGGACAAAATCCATAAGTCAATCGGTCCGAGATTGTCCTTGACGTCTTCATAGGACACTTCTTCATCAAAGATTTGCATACTGATGAACCTGAAAGCATTCCAGAATTTTCTGAGGAACCTGTATCCATGCTTGATATCCTTCCAGTCAAAGATTACATCAGAACCCGGTACGCTGTTGGCCGCCCAAGTCCTTAAAGGATCGGCACCGTACTTTTCAATAACCTCTTCAGGGCCAACCACAAATTCAGGCCTTGACTTACTCATCTTGTTTCCGTCTTCACCGAATACCATACCGTTGATTACAATATCATTGAACGGCTTTTGACCGGTCAATGCAATGCATCTTAAAGTAGTGTAAAATGCCCATGTACGGATGATATCGTGTCCTTGCGGACGGAGGTTTGATGGAAAATGATTTACATAATCTTCATCAGGCCATCCTGCAATGGATAGTGGTGAAATGGATGAATCCATCCATGTATCAAGTACATCTACTTCAGGGATAAACTCTTCACATCCGCATTCACATGCATGTTTAGGTTTATCTACTGTTGGATCTATTGGCAAGTCTTCAGCATCAGGTAAAATTACGGCTCCACAGTCCTTACAGTACCATACTGGAATTGGAGTTGCAAATATCCTTTGCCTTGAGATACACCAGTCCCAATCCATGGAATCCGCCCAGTTTACCATACGGGATTTCATGTGCTCTGGCACCCACCTCATTTCATCTGCTGCAACTTTGGTCTTTTCAATTAACTCACGGACTGCTACAAACCATTGTTCCTTAAGAAGAATTTCAACAGGAGTTTTGCATCTCCAACATTGTCCCACATTTTGGTCAACCTCTTCCTGTTTTAACAGATATCCTTCAGCATCCAAATCTTCTATGGTTTGTTTTTTACAGGTTTGCAAGTCCATTCCTTCATATCTTCCAGCAGCAGCGGTCAATGTGCCTGCATCATCCATGACATCAATGACTTCGAGATTATATTTCTGAACCCAACTTACGTCAGTCTTGTCCCCGAATGTACAAATCATTACTGCACCTGTACCGAATTCCGGATCCACTTCTTCATCTGCAATGATTTTTACTTTTTGATGTGAGAGTGGCACTTCAACATATTTGCCTAAAAGGTGAGCGTATCTTTCATCTTCAGGGTGGATTACAACAGCCACACATGCAGACATCAGTTCAGGACGGGTTGTTGCAATCAAAATGCCCTCCTCCTTAGGGTCGGCCTGTTTGCCTGACTCCTGTGAAGATGCGATATCCTCATATGAATCTTCTACTGCAGGAGGGAAGTTAACGTAATTTAAGAAGGTAGTATTATCACCATATTCAACTTCCGCAAAAGCGATAGCTGTCTGACAACGAGGACACCAGTTTACAGGGTGTTTTCCTTGATAAATAAGTCCGTCTTCATACATTTTCAGGAATGAATATTGTGTCTTTCTCATGTACTCCGGAGTCATTGTCACAAACTCGCGGGTCCAATCTTGGGAATAGCCCATCGCTTTCATGTCCTTTTTCATGCTTGCAATGTTCTTGCCGGTTAAATCAATACAGTATTGTCTGAACTGTGCTCTTGAAACATCATTTTTCTTAATATTATAAGTTTCTTCAACTTTCACTTCAGTTGGAAGACCGTGGCAGTCCCATCCCTGCGGGAACAGCACATCATATCCTTTTTGTCTTCTGTATCTTGCATCCATATCCATATAGACCCAATTCAGGACATGTCCTAAATGGATTGCTCCTGTTGGGTATGGTGGGGGAGTATCTATAACATATCTAGGACGAGATCCGTCTCCAATGTATTTGTAGACGTTTTCATCTTCCCATTTTTGCTCCCACTCTTTTTCTTTTTTAAAATCATAGTCTTTAGGAATTTCTTTATTTGCCATGTATTTTCTCCTAAAATAATTAAGTAAAAATAATATTATTAAATATGTAGTTTATTATTTAAAAATATTAAGTAAAAATATTAAATATAGATAAGTATATTATACAATAAAATCAAATTATTAATATTATCAATTAATAAAAAAAGGACTGTTAAAAAAATGAATCTGATATGGTTTTATGTTGCTATTGTATTGGCTATAAGCGATTTACTGCATACCACCCTCATGTGGAAAGTATTGAATAACTTCTACATTGTGTTAGGTGGCCTAATCCAGCAATCCACACACTCAACATGGCAAACATGGGTAGTGCACGAAATAATGGAAGCAGGATTCCATTTTGTAGTCCTCACAATAGTTTTCCTAAACCCGACTATTGGAATTCTAGCGGCCCTGATTCATTTTGTAGTGGATGTGACCCATACCGTATTCATACGCAATATGGGTGAATTAGAACATAGAGCTCTCCACTTTGTTGTAGAATCTCTATTTTTCATTTTACTCTTTGGATTTTAAAAAAACATTAAATGGAGTTATTAAATGCCAGTTATAACATTCAAATATCAGGATTTAAAAGATTTAGGAATAGATATGGATAAAGATGAACTGATAGACACCTTACCGATGATGTCCAGCGATATCGAAGACTTTGACGATGAGGAAATCAAAGTGGAATTCTTCCCTAACAGACCGGATAACTTGTCTGTTGAAGGAGTAGCTAGATCTTTTAAAGGATTTATTGGCCAAGAAATCGGTTTTCCGGATTATAAGGTTGAAGAATCCGGCGAGTATGTTACTGTAGATGAGGATGTAGCGGAAATAAGGCCATTCATCGGCTTTGCAAAAATTGATAATGTTGACTTTACCGGCGATAAACTCAAATACGTTATGGATTTCCAGGAAAACCTCCACTGGGTAATCGGAAGGGACAGGAAAAAAGTGGCTATCGGTATCCACAATGCAGATGTTGTTGAAGGACCATTCAAATACATTGCAACACCGAAGGATGCAAATGCATTTGTTCCTTTGGAAAAGGACAGCGAAATGACTCCTGATGAAATATTAACAGAACATGACAAAGGTAAGGCTTATGCCCATTTAATTGAAAAATTTGATAAATATCCATTGATTCTAGACAAAGATGATAATGTTTTATCCATGCCTCCAATCATCAACGGAGAGTTGACTAAACTTAGGGAAGACACCAAAAACATCATTGTTGATGTGACCGGTACTGACGAAAGGGCTGTCAATCAGGCATTGAATATCATCTGCTCATCATTTGCTGAAGTTGGAGGCCAAATTAGTTCAATGGAAGTAAGATATGCTGATAAAACAATCGTAAGCCCTGACTTGACTCCGCAAGAGATGAACGTTCATGTTGATACCGCAAACGAATTGATTGGCGGAACCGACCTTACAGCAGAGGACATCAAAGGACTATTGCTGAAAGCTCGTTTTGATGCTGAAATCATTGATGACAATGAAGTCAAAGCCATTATTCCAGCTTACAGGGTAGACATATTGCACGAAGTCGATGTTGTTGAAAACATTGCCGTTCAATACCACATTAACGATGTAGTGGCTGAACTGCCTGACATCAACACCGTCGCTTATGAAAACGACTGGTTTAAGGCTGAAGGCATAATCCGTGAAGTGATGATTGCACTTGGATTCCAGGAAGTCATGAGCCTGATGCTTACAAACGAGGAAGCGCATTACGAAAAGATGAACCAACCGGAAGAGCCTCACGTGCAGGTCGCAAGGCCGATTACAATCGACAGGACCATGATAAGAACCAGCTTAATCAACTCCTTGATGGAATTCTTAGAGGACAACAAGCATGAAGACCTGCCTCAAAAGATATTTGAAATCGGAGACGTTTTATACATTGATGAGACAAAAGAAAACAAGACCGTCGCTTCCAAAAAACTGGCTGCATTGGTCTGTCACTCAACTGCCAACTTTACCGAAATCAAGTCCATTGTAACCAGCGTCCTATCAAACTTGGGCTATTCAATGGAAATCAGCGACAGCGAAAACAAGACTTTCATTGAAGGAAGGGCTGCTGATGTTGTCGGCGAAGCTGAAAAAGGTACAGTCAAAGGGTTCTTCGGTGAAGTTTCACCTGAAGTGATTACAAACTTCACTTTGGAATATCCTGTAATTGCTTTTGAAATTGAGTTTAAGAACAATTAAACTCAACAATTCTTTTTTTCAATACCACAGTTTTCTCATTTGTATTTCAGTTTGAGAGTAATTGCTCAACTGTGGTGCGGCATCATAATTATTAAAGATTATTATCAAAATAAGCAAGAAAATTATAATAGCTATTAGGATTATTGTCCATTTCTTCAATTATTCACCAACCATTGTCAAAGTTACTGTTCTGTTGCGTCTTGGCCCATCTAATTCGACAAAAAATAGCGATTGCCATGTGCCCAAATCCAATTTCCCATTTTTAACCGGCAAGCATTCGCTTGATGAAAGCAAAAATGATTTCAAGTGTGATTTTGCATTATTGTCAATTCTATCATGTTGGTAACTGAATTCATCAGTGATTAGATTGGCGAGCATAAATTCAAAATCCTTCAATAACCCACTTTCATTTTCATTGACAACGATAGCAGAAGTGGAATGCCTTGAAAAGATAGACACAATGCCCTCTTCAATATCAATCAATCCATTAACTTCTGAAGTAATATCAATTATTTCAAAGTTTTTATTTGTATCAATTTTAAAAGAATGAGTTTTGACTGTCATTAATAATAATCTGTAAATACGGGTTAATAAAAATAAAAGAAAAAAAGAAAAAAGTTAATCAGAAATCATCTTCATCATATTTGCTTCTATATCCATAGATAAGACAAGCCATTAAAGATAAAATAGCAAGCACTATAAGTCCGGATGTATTGGTGAGCTCTTTAGCGGTTGTGACAGGAGGTACAAGTTCATATGATTTTCCTTCTTGAGATTCACTTCCGCTTCCAGTATCTCCTGCATCCAAATCTCCATTGGATAATGCATTTTCTCCATTATCAGAAGTATCCTGAGATGGGATGTCAGAACTGTTTGTTCCGTAATTGCCAGACTTATCTGAATTTGCTATATGTGACTGTGAGGAATTTCCGCCTTGGGAATTGCCATGATAATTGGAATCACCACTAATGTCTGAAGTTCCGCCGTCCCCATTATAATTTTGAGAACCCCTTTCGCCATCGGTTGAATCAGAAGATTTTGAATCTTGGGATTCTCCTTTATCCCCAGAGGCCTTATAGTCATACTTATAGAATTGGCCGCCGATTTCAACTTGAACATCATGGTCAACAGTAGGGTCCAAGTCTTTTACGACCGTTGCCTGACCGTTATTGACTGTAACGGTATACTGATTTCCATCAACTTCAACTTTTGTTTGGAATGTTGCAAATTCATTGACGGCTTTGCCTGAAGAATCTTTTAACTGAAGTGAAAGGGTATTGCTGATTGATAATGTATCCAGTTTCATTAGGGATGCCAAAAGCCTTGGGCAGACAAAGGTATTTGACGGATCATTGGAATCATACCAGTTTTGTCCCATTTCATAATTCTCATTTTCCCAATAGTTTTTGGCCTGGAAAAATTCGTTATGAGCCAAATAATTATATTCGACTTTCAGTATTGATTTTCCGGAACTTTTAAATCCGCTTCCTAATAGAAAACCGTTACCTGTTTCAAATCCTCCCATAATGGAACGGGGATCCTTCCTATTGCTTGTCATTGAGTTGGATTTGACTTCATCATAGGTTGATGTGGAATTAATATAAACACCATTGGTGTTTTCATAAACATCATTGCGATTAATCAAATTATGTGAAGATATGCCATTCACAGTAATTCCATTTAGATCATTGTGATGGATTGTATTATTAGTGATATTGCAATAATGCATATTTGTGGTCTCAATTCCTGATTTTTTATTATATGAAATATTATTATTTTCGATTAGGCTATTTTTGACATTTTGAAGTTTTAAACCGTCTTCCTTAGCTTTTGAAAAATCATTATTAGATACAGTGAAATCATTGGAATTCCTTATCAATAAACTATTTGCTCCTCCAACAACTTTATTATCTTTAATTTTGATATTCCTTGCATTATCAACAACAACGCCATAATCACTATCGGAAGCGATAATTGTTATTCCTGACAATACACTGCCGGCGCTATTTGATGTAAAATAAAATCCGAAAGTTTTGTCTATTCCCAAATCCTTTGCCCTATCAGTTATTTGGTTAGATGCATATACAAGACTATTATTTTTAGAAATGACATTTAATTTTTTATCTACAATTAAAGAAATATTATCATATTTCTCATCTGTAAATTCAAAAGTATCCCCATCGTCTGCATTATCAAATTTCAGCTGGATATCTTCATTTGATAAATTGGATGTGATTATATTATAACTGTCACCACTAGAAACAATAGTCATATTGCTATCCTGAACATCCATAGCACTAACTGAAGAAAGCAAGAATAAGAACATTAATGATATGAAAAAAAGATTAAAAGCATTTTTATCCATATTAAAAAACTTCCCAACTATTATTTTTTAAAATCGGAATAATTTTATTAGTAAACTAAAAATTATCCATATATATGTTATTGACTAACGATATTAATTTTGATGTCTAATATATATAAATCTAACCTATATAACGGCATTATATTCTAAAATAACAACGATATAAATACAATTTCATAGAATAAGAATGGTTAACAATGTTATATTAAGATTTTAAGACATTTCAATTTAAATAATATGAAAATCAATATAAAAGTAATTACTTATCGATTAAATTTTTTTTATTTATAGAATTAAGTAATTGGATAAAAATCATTCAAAGAGGAAAATTATGAACAAGAAGAGTTTAATATTAATTATCTCGTTAATATTAATTGTATTCTTAAGTGCAAGTGTTGTATCAGCAGAAGATATTGCAGATAACGATACTACAGAAAGTGATGTTCTATCAGTAGAAGACACTGACTCATTAGCTGCAAAGGAAGTTACAATTAATACGGCAGATGATAATAATCAAATTCAAGAAAAAATAAATAGCCTTAAAGATGGGGATGTTTTAAACTTCGAAAAGGGAGAATATAAAAACATTTCCTTGTATGTAAACAAGAGCGTTACAATTAATGGTAATGGTGCAACATTATATGGTTATGATAAACTGTCAAATGCCACCATATCCCCTATAATTCAAGATAAAACAACAAACGGTGGATATGCCATTACCAACCTTGCAACATTATATATCCTAAAAACCGACGGATTAGTTTTAAAAGACATTAATATCGTTGCCGGTGCAAACAGTGGAACTGATAAAGGAGCGGATGCAAGATACAGCAACTGTGTAATCTATAACTATTGGTCCAATCATACAAAAATCTCAAATATCACAATCAACGGGTGTTCCTGGGGTATCTGGTTCCAAAATTGTGCGGATGGAATCATAGAAAATAGTAAAGTGCAAAACCAAGGAATTACTGGAATCTTCAACTTCCAATCACCAAGAACTATAATAAGAAACAACACTGTAATTAATGCTAAAAACCACGGAATTGATGCAAGACATGGTCTTGGACCAGCTGTAAAAGTTTTAAACAATACCGTAATTGGATCTAAAGAAGGAATCTACCTATTGCACTCTGCAAAACATACTGTTACTGGAAATACTATCATTAACTGTACATTAAGTTCAATAACATGCTGTGGTGCAAGCCATATCACAATCAAAAATAACAAATTACAAAACTCAAGAATTGGAATCCTTTTAGGAGGAGGGGCTCCTGTTGGCGGTACCTATACCGGATACAACAACATCACAATCGGTGAAAACGAATGGAAATTGGATACATTGCCAATGCCACCATCATTTGTATTCTATGTTGCTGAAGCAAAAGGCGATTACGCAAGCGCTTCCGCAATGATGGGAACTTACAGCGACAGCAGCTTAACAAATGTAACCTATGTAGAATACACAGGAATTGAAACCCCTGAAAAAGTTGTTGTTGACTACAAAAACCTTTTAAAACCAACCGGAAAACAAGTAACAATATCTGCTGGAATGACCAATTCACAAATACAAAACAAAATTAATAAAATGAATGATGGGGATACATTAGTATTTGAGAAAAATGCGGTATTTAAAGATATTTGTCTTTATATAGATAAAAATATCAAAATTATCGGTAATAATGCAACCTTAAAAGGTATAAGCACTTTAGACTTAGATGCTATCCCTGAAAAAATCACTAAAAACACAACAGTTGGAGGATACGCAATCCAATACTCCGCCGTACTATACTCAGTTAACAATACCGGTGCAGTAATCAGTGATTTGAATATTGTTAGCAACTACCCAGGATATAATAAACCTATGGAACGCGGATACACCAGTGCATGTATCTATGCGGAAAACAGCAAAAACCTTACTGTTACCGGATGTACCATTGACGGTGCATCATGGGGTATTTTCGCAGGATACCAACAAAGAGGATGTCCTAATTCAATAATTACAAACAATATTGTTAAAAATCAATACACAACTGGTATAATATGTTTCGGATCAAAACAGTCACTTATTGTCAACAATACTGTAACCAATGCTAAAAACCACGGAATTGATGTAAGATTCCCAGCAGGATTTGGCGTTACCGTATTCAACAATACCGTATCCGGTGCAAAAGAAGGAATTTACCTTTTACACTCCTACGGACACAAAGTTTATGGAAATACAATTCTAAACTCAAAAATCAGTTCAATCACCTGTTACGGATCTTATAATGAAACCATATTCAACAATACTTTAAGCGGAAGCAGAATTGCTATTCTGCTTGGTGGAGGATATCATGATGTAACAATCGGTGCGAATACATTCAAACCGGACAAATTGCCATTCCCACCTACATTTGAATACTTTGTTGTGCAATCCGAAAGCAGATATGGTGATGCAGAAAGCGTACAAGGAGTTTACAAAGACTCCCAAGCTGTAGACTTAACTGCAAATAACGTGACTGTTGGATATAAGAAAGGCACTTTTGAAATTGCATTGAAGGACAGCAAAGGAAAAGCAATAGCAAATAAAACTGCAACTATTACTATTGGCAATGACGTATACAACGTTGCAACCAATGCAAATGGTGTAGCTTCAGTTGATTTAGCATTAACACCTGGAAACTACACTGCAACAGTACATACACCAAGTGATTACTATAACAAAGCAGGAAATGCAGAAGCTACCATTGTTGTAAAAGATGACAGAAGTAAAACTGCGTTTACAGCATCCGGCAAAACAGTATATCTAAAAACTATTGTTTCAGGTTACAAATATTCCGTGACTCTCAAGGATGCAAACGGTAAAGCTATAGCCGGCAAAAAAATAACTGTAACCTATAATGGTAAAAAATATACCGCAACAACCAATTCAAATGGTGTTGCTAAAGTTACATTAAAAGCTACAAAAACTGGCTCTAAAAAAGCAACCATCAAATTTGCTGGCGATGATAAATACAAAGCAACCAGCAAAACAGTGACAATCAAAGTCACCAAACAAGCAACAAAGATAACAGCTGCTAAAAAGACTTTCAAAGCTAAAACCAAAACCAAAAAGTACACAATTACTTTAAAAACAAAATCCGGTAAGGCAATTGCAAAAGCCAAAGTCACACTTAAAATCAAAGGTAAAAAAATAGTAAAAGCAACTACCAACAAAAATGGTAAAGCTACTTTCAAAATTACCAAATTGACTAAAAAAGGCAAATACACTGCAACTGTTAAATTTGCTGCAACAAAATACTACACTGCAAGCAGTAAAAAAGTAAAAATAACCGTTAAAAAATAGAAGAGATTGAAAAATCTCTTTTAATTTTTCTTTTTTTAAAAAAATTAATAATATTTCTTTTTATGATCTAATGCCAAATACATTATGAATATTCCAATAAGAATAAGAACTATTTGTGGGAATATCGCAAATATTATTGCTGGAATTACTCCTAACTCTGCAAGCAACCATAAAACGCCATAGATTACAATTAAAGCTCCGAATATAAAAGCCATCTTGTAACCGATATCCTTCAAATCATAAAATGGCATGCCGCCGCGAATTGGCACAATATCACCTATAATTCTTTGGTTCCTTCGGGAGTTCCTACAATGACCTTATCAACCATCTGTGAGAAAATACCGTTTTCAACAACTCCAGGAATTGTATTCAAATCGATTTCCAAGTGTTGTGGGGATTCAATCTTGTCAAATTTTGCATCGATTACGAAATTGCCGTTGTCGGTTATTACAGGCCCGTCCTTTCTCTGCGCCATTCTTATTTCGCATTTGGCACCCATATCCTCCAATTCCTTTATGACCATACGGGATGCATCAGGCAACACTTCAACAGGAACCGGGAAACTGCCTAACTCCTCCACAACTTTGGATTCATCCACAATGACAATGAACTCCTTTGCGGCATAGTCGACAATCTTCTCTTTGGTGTGGGCCGCTCCTCCACCTTTAATCAAGTTAAATTCACCGTCCACTTCATCAGCACCGTCAACTGACAAGTCAACATCATTTTCCTCCAAGGTTGTGATTGGAATGTTCCATTGCTTGGCTATCAACAATGATTGGAATGAAGTTGGAATGCCCTTTACGCTAATTCCCTCATCTCTGATTCTCATACCTACCTTTTCAATGAAATAATGTGTAGTTGAACCTGTACCAAGTCCTAAAACCATTCCGTCTTCTACATATTCGGCAGCCTTGTAACCTGCATTCTTTTTACTGGAGTCATTGCTACTCGCATTTTTCATTTATACCACAAATCCTAAATTGAGTTTATTGAGATTATAACCTTTTTTACATTTTTCCTTATGTTTTCCTTTATTTTCCAAAACTATGCACTTATCGTTTTCGGCCAAACCATCAGGGAAACATAAATCATGAAAATCACATTTTTCATCACAATCGAGAGCATTATATGTGAATGTTGACCCTTCAAAAATATTTTTAGATGTGGTCAATATGTCAATTTTAGCCCTATCTACTTCAACAGGAACCACAATGCCCTCTGCATGAATCTGGCACTTCTGTTCATTGTCCTTAACATCAACTACAACATATTTCCTATTGAGTTCAAGGTTTCCGACACAGGATGATTTAAACCTACAGTCTTCACATTCCGGAGCGGGACCTAAAAAAACAAATTCCTGACCTTTCTTTGCCAAATCCTTACCGATTAATGTTATCATTAAATCAC
The DNA here is from genome assembly GCF_045112895.1 of Methanobrevibacter sp. Classification (GTDB taxonomy): domain Archaea; phylum Methanobacteriota; class Methanobacteria; order Methanobacteriales; family Methanobacteriaceae; genus Methanocatella. The sequence goes on from NZ_JBGUIH010000004.1 coordinate 37,935, forward strand.
CTCTGTTTTATAAGCTAATTCATAAGCAGCATCTTTTGAGATTCCATTGTCTCCCAAAATTGTATATCTTTCAGGTCTGATTTGATGAGCCATGACCAATGCATCAATAATGTCTTCATCTGCAATGCCAATTTGAGAAGCTTTTGTTGGAGCCTGAACAGCTTCAAGTGAACTTTTAATGGCTTTCCAGTCTCCGCCATGAAGATACATCATCATTATTGTACCGATACCGCATTGCTCACCATGAAGTGCGGGTTTATCTAAGATTTTATCCAATGCATGAGAAAACAGATGCTCAGATCCGCTTGCAGGGCGTGATGAGCCTGCAATGCTGATTGCCATTCCTCCGCTGAAAAGTGATTTCATGACAATTCGGGCACTAGGTTCAAGATTAGGCTTGATATTGGCGATATTATCAGTAATCAAGTGTGCAGACATTATTGATAATGCAGCTGCCGATTCGCTGAATGATTCGTTTTTCAGCCTGTGTGCCAGTTCCCAATCTTTAATGGCCGTAAAGTTAGCCATCAAATCTGCGCATCCTGCAGCCAATAGCCTGAATGGAGATTGAGCCAGGATTTCAGAATCTGCAATGACCGCTATCGGGGAGTGAGCCCTAACGGATATTGAAGTATCGGGATTTTTTATTGATGCCATAGGAGATACGATACCATCGTGTGAAGCGGTTGTCGGCATGGATACAAAATAGACTCCCTGATTAAATGAAGATAACTTGGCTACATCAATTACTTTTCCCCCGCCAACGCCTAAAACTGTGGTGTCAGGTGTAATCAATTCTTCAACTTCAGATATTGATTCTTCAGATGCATTGTTGACTTTAATGACATCATAGTCAATACCATCCTTTTCAAGGCTTTCTATTACTGGTTTTGCACCCACATCATATGTATGAGCCCCAGTAACAATCAAAATCTTGTTATCCAAATGCAAAGACTTGCATATTTCACCAGTATCTTTTATAATACCTGGATCAATGTAAACTTCACGCGGCATTTGTATTTTTCTATTGCTCATAATATCCCCTAAAACTAAATTAACATTAATATATATGCATAAAATAATTTAAAAAACTTTCTTTTAATTAAATTTAATACTTATTAAAAACAAATAAGTTAATATTATAAAAAATATTAGGTGATATGGTGGAAAATTTTGACGAATGGTTTCATGATATTCTAGAAAAGGCAAACATTACTGATTCAAGATATCCTATCAAGGGAATGGCTATATGGATGCCATACGGTTTTCAGATAAGAAAACACACAATGAACATTATTAAAAACTTATTGGATAAAGACCATGAAGAGGTACTGTTCCCAATGCTCATTCCTGAAACCGAACTTGCAAAAGAGGGAATACACGTTAAAGGATTTGAAGATGAGGTATACTGGATTACAAAAGGCGGCCAGACCGAATTGAATGAACAACTGGCCTTAAGGCCTACAAGCGAAACCGCAATGTATCCTATGTATGCCCTATGGATCAGGTCACACATTGACCTTCCGATAAAATACTATCAAATCGTGAATACATTCAGATATGAAACCAAACATACAAGACCATTAATACGTGTGAGAGAAATTACAACCTTTAAAGAAGCTCATACAGCTCATGCAACAAAGGAAGAATCTGATGAACAAATCCAAGACTTCATTGAAATATACAAAGAGTTCTTTGATGATTTGGGAATCCCATACCTGATTTCCAAAAGGCCGGAATGGGACAAGTTCCCCGGTGCAGACTACACAATGGCATTTGACGTCATCATGCCAAACGGGAAAACCCTGCAGATTGGTACAATCCACAACTTAGGCCAGACTTTCGCAAAGACTTTCGACATTACCTTTGAAGATAAGGACGGAGAACACAAATATGTCTATCAAACCTGTGCAGGAGTATCCGACAGGGTAATAGCTTCTGTCATTTCAGTCCATGGTGAAGAGAAAGGACTTAGACTTCCACCTAAAGTATCCCCTAACCAAGTCACAATCATTCCAATCCTATTCAAAAAAGGAAGAGAAGAGGTTTTAGCAAAATGCAGTGAAATCAAAGAGCAACTGGAAGCCAAAGGCTTGAGAGTAAACATTGATGACAGGGACATCCGGCCGGGCAAGAAATTCTTCGATTGGGAGCTGAAAGGAACTCCGGTCAAGCTCGAGCTTGGACCACGTGACCTGGAAAACAACATTACAATAGCCATGAGAAGAGACGAAGGCGAAAAGATAGAGCTCTCATTAGATGATAATTTGGCTGATAATGTTATTGATCTGCTTGACAAAACTTCTGAAAACCTTTCTACTGCAGCATGGAGCTTCCAGGAAGAGCACATCAAGTTTGCAAACAGTTTGGATGAAGTGAGTGACCTGGTTGAAGCGGGCAATGTCGTCAAGTTCTACTGGTGCGGAGAAGAGGATGTCGGCCATGAGATTGAAGAAAAAACAGGTTATGACGTTTTAGGTATTCAGGAAGAGGTTTCTGAAGGCAAATGCATAGCCAGCGGAAAGGATGCCAAATATATTGCTTTAATAGCTAAAACTTATTAAGTGATTTTATGGATGAAATATATGCGATAATTCCGGTTACCAAGTTCAAAAATGCCAAAACCAGGCTTTCCCCATTTTTATCAGAGGATGAAAGGGAAAATCTCCTAAAAGCGATGCTTCGAGATGTAACCGATACGTTAAGAAAGCATGTTGATAAGATCATTATCATCAGCAGGGACGAACAGGTGTTGAAATATGCCGAAAGCTTGAACGTGACCACCATACTTGAAAATGACAATTCCAACCTGAACAAAGCATTGAAACAGGCGATGAAATATTGTGAGGGAAAAACAAAGAAAATCATCATCGTCCCTTCCGACATTCCATTGATTGGAAAGACCAATATTGCAATGCTGATTGAAGCATCAAAAAGCTTGGATTTCATAATTGTTCCGGCAAAAGGCGGCGGAACCAATATGATAATCATGAAGCCTATGGCGATTCACACAAGATTTGAGGGATTCAGCTACGAAGAGCACATCAAAGCGGCCGAGAGGAAAAAATTAAATCCTCAAGTCCATGATTCATTCTTTATGGCATTGGACGTGAATACTGCTGAAGATTTGGGTGAAATAATGCTTCATGGAAAGAATACTCACACAAGAAAATACCTGAAAGAGCTTAAAGTGACAGTAGAGCCATTCCGTGGCAGTGAAAGACTAAAAGTAACTAGAGATGATTAGATGATAGTGATGTCCATTGCAGGAGTTGATCCGTCAGGCGGTGCAGGCGTTTTCGCTGATTTGAAAACATTCCAGGCAATAGGAGTCTACGGGACTGGTGTTGTGACTGCCCTTACTGCACAAAACCCATATAAATTCTTTTCAACATTTCCAGTTAGCGAAGATTACATTGAAGAGCAGATTGATGCTGTTCTTGATTCATATGAAGTTAAATTCATAAAAACAGGAATGCTGTACTCTCCTGATATAATCAAATTGGTTTCAAAAAAGATTAGGGAATATGGCCTTAAGGCAGTAGTCGATCCGGTTATGGTTGCAACATCCGGCGGAGATTTGACAAGGGAAGATTTGGCAGATGCAATGAACAAGTATCTTCTACCACAGGCTATATTAACAACCCCCAACATTTCAGAAGCGGAAAAATTAACTAATATTGAAATAAAAACTAAAGAAGATGCAATAGAAGCATCCAAAAAGATTATTTGCGACAACATTATAACAGGCGGCCATTTGGATGGAATTAACACCATTACTGTCAAAGGCAAAGTCAATATTGTAAAACAAGAATTAATAAAAACAGACAACCTACACGGAACAGGGTGCAATTTATCCTCTGCCATTGTAGCTTATCTTGCAAAAAACAACGATTTGAACACATCAATATTAAAAGCCCTCGATTATGTTTATGAGGGAATAAAAAATGGAAATTATGGAACATTAATAGCTAAACTCTAACTATTTCTCCATATCTAAATCTTTAACAATAGATTCTTGAACTTTTATAAATTCTTTTGAATCCCTTTTTCTAGGCCTTTCGATATCAACCTCAACAATTCTGGCAATTCTTCCAGGATTTTTATCAAGAATCACGATTTTATCAGCCAGATAAACTGCTTCATCAACATCGTGAGTTACAAAGACTATGGTGTTTTCGAATCTTTTCCAAACCCCAATCAGCTGTTCCTGAAGCTTGTGTCTGGTTTGCATATCCACAGCAGAAAACGGCTCATCCATAAGCAGAATCGGCGAATGATTGAGCAATGACCTGATAATAGCAACCCTTTGCTTCATACCACCGGAAAGTTCATGAGGATAGCTATCCTTAAAGTCAATCAAACCTACACTTTCAAGATATCTTTCAGCAGCGGCAACATTTTCTTCTTTTGTTCCCTTTTTAGTCATTTCCAAACCAAAAGTAACATTCTGAAGCACAGTCAACCATGGGAATAATGAGTATTGCTGGAAGATAACGGCTCTGTCTCCTGAAGGTTTCTTTACAACTTCTCCATTGGCAATGATTTCACCTGAAGTCGGATGTTCAAGACCAGCTATCAATCTTAAAAGGGTTGTTTTACCGCATCCTGATGGACCTAAAAGACAGATTAACTCACCATCATTAATTGTTAAGTTAATATCCTTCAATACAGCTAAATTTTTCTTATGTTTGCCTTCAAAGGATTTGTTAATATTTTTTATTTCGATTGCCATTCAAACACCTACCAGAATATCCTCTTTTGAGCTAATCCGAAAACATAATCTAAAATCAAACCAATTAAACCAATAACAATCATACCTACAACAGTGGTACCAGGATCAAAACGGCTTGTAGCCTGGAGAATCATATATCCCAAACCTGAACTTGAACCAATCATTTCTGCAGATATGGTACACATCAATGCTATTCCAACACCCACTTTAAGCCCGGACACAATATTTGGGAAAACGGACGGCAGCACAACACGTGTAAGCACTTTACTGTCACTTGCACCTAAAGTCTGAGCAGATTCAATTAAAACCTTGTCCGTTCTTTTTACCCCATCTAGTGTATAGACTAAAATCGGGAAAACGCAACCCATGAAAATGATGAATATTGCCGGAAGAGTACCAATACCAAACCATAAGATTGAAAACGGAATCCATGCAATAGGAGGAATCGGCCTTAGGATACTTATTACAAAACTGCATAAATCTTCCAGAGTTTTGTACCATCCAAGCAAAACTCCCAACGGGATTGCAACAATAGCTGCAAGAATCAGACCGCCGAATACCTTAAACAATGAATCCATAGTATTTTTTAGAAGCTTACCTGATAAAATCAAATTCCAAGCTGAATTACAGACCTCAATAGGGCTTGGTAAAATATATGGATTAACTATATGAAATCCATCAGTAATCAAATACCAGAAAATAATTATGACAATTGGTAAAATTAATGAAATCAATTTGCTTCTATAATTCTCGTACATTAAATCACTTATAAAAAATTTTATACAATAATAAATTATTACTTTAATAGTATAAAAACTTTAAAAAAAATCAAGTAAAAAGAAAAAAATTATGAAGCATCAGCTACTTCAATAGCTTCTACTTCAATCCCATGCATAAAATCTTTATCGTCTAATACCGATTTAGTGCTCATCGCACCAAACAACATTGTAGACAGGTTATGTATCATTGAAGATGTTGATGGAGGGATAACACCTAAAACTCCTAAAACAAGAAGTGAACCGTTAACCGCTACAATATGATGGTAGTTCTTATTAATCTTGTCAAGCATTCCAACACTCAGTTTTCTAAGCGTTACAAGGTCATACAAATCATCGGACAATAATGATATGTCTGCCACTTCGCGAGCTATATCTGATGAATGCTTCATTGAAACGGATACATCAGCTACTGCGAGTGCTGGTGAATCATTAATTCCATCCCCAACCATGATTACGGTTTTGCCTTCTGATTTAAGTTCTTCAACAATCTTTGATTTGTCTTCAGGAAGCACCTGTGAGCGATACTCTGTAATGCCTAATGCTTTGGCACCGGCACGGGCACCGCTTTCACTGTCTCCAGTAAGCATTATGACATTTTCAATGCCTAATCTCTTTAGTTCTTCAATGACATGTTTTGCCTCTTCACGTACAGGATCATCAATGCATATCAGACCTTCAAGCTTTCCATCGATGCCCAAGTAGACTACAGAGTGTTCGGCTGCCTTTTTGGCAATCTTTTTCTCTTGTGTTTTAGTAACCTTGACCTTCTCATCATCAAACAGGAAATGCTTTGATCCGATTACTGCACGTTTTCCTTCATATTCAGTTACAATACCATGAGCTACAATGTATTCGACTTCACTGTGATCCTCTTCATGCTTGAGACCTTCTTCTTTAGCCTGTTTTACAATAGCTGTGGCAATGCTATGTGCAAAATGCTCTTCAATGCATGCGGCCATCCTCAAGATGTCATCACGCTTGTATCTTCTTGACATCGGAATTACATCAACTACCTTTGGAGTTGCATTAGTCAATGTTCCTGTCTTATCGAATACAATTGTGTCTGCATTTGCATAATTCTCCAGGAATTTTCCGCCTTTGACCATCATTTTATTATCGGATGCCTCGCGCATTGCAGAAATAATGGATAATGGTGTCGTTAACTTAATAGCGCATGAAAAGTCAACCATCAGCACAGACAATGCCTTCGTTGGGTTTCTTGTAATTAAATATGTGAGAGCCGTAGCAATGAAACTGTATGGAACGATTGAATCGGCAAGCTTTTCAGCCTTGCTTTGAGTATCCGCCTTAAGCTCCTCTGAATTTTCAATCAAATCGATAATCTTATTTAGTCTTGTTTCCTTATTCATCGAATAGACTTCAACAATCAGATTGCCTTCTTCGATTACAGTTCCTGCATGAACTGTCTTGCCAGGCATTTTATGAACAGCCAATGGCTCTCCAGTCATTGAAGCCTCATTTACCATTGCTTCTCCTTCGATTACCTTTCCATCGACAGGTATCACATCACCCATATGGATTTTAATCCTATCCCCCTTGTCAATATCAACAGCAGGACATTGCTTTTCCTCACCGTCTTCTCCTACTACCCATACAGTATCAATGTTTAAAGCCAAACTATCCTTAAGAGTGCTTTTGGCCTTTTGTATTGTGTAGTCTTCCAATGCATCGGAGATAGACAATAAGAACATCATAGAACTGGCCGGCTTATAATGTTTATGCAATAATGCTCCTGTAACTGCCGCCCCATCAAGCAGAGCGACATCAACATTGAAGCTGGTTAAGCTATCGAGACCATTCCAGATATATTTTGTGGCATGATAGATAGTTAATGCATTTCTTAAAGGCACCGGCAGGAACAATTTATAGATTCCCCTGTGAAAAATCATTTTAGTCAATTTCAGATAAAAATTACCGGTTATCTCATTTGAAGTCTGTATTTGTGTCGGTTCAGCTTCAAATAAATCATCCAATGTAATGTTGTCTAAAATTTCGAATATCCTCTGTTTGTTTTCAATGCCCTCATCATAGTATATCAGGATGCTTCCGTTCCTATGGGAGGTGTGCACCTCATGTATAAAACCTTGATTCAAAAGTAATGAAGCCAGACCATATCCCTCTTTTTTAGTGAACGCACATTGGCCTGAACGAAGCCTTAAACGAGATCCGTTGTCATACATTACTTGATATTTCATTTTTTAACCTTGAAAATAAATTATTCTCTAGCTTCGACATAAATTTCTTTTTTGGTTTCAGCATTAGCATCTTCAACAATGTCTTCTGCATTCTGTTTCATGTCTTCAAAACACTCTTCGGCATCTTTTCTGATTGCCATAACATCAGCCATGCCTTTTGTTGCTGCATCTTTTACAGTTTTAGATTCCAATACTTTTTTACCCACAATTGCAGTTGCTATTCCTGCTGCAAAAAGAAGTGCGTGTTTATGTTCAACACATTTGTCAAAAATTTCTTCATGTCTCATTTTAATACAATCCTTATACAATTTTCAATTAAAATAGTTTAGGTATACCTAAAAATATTTTAATCCTGTTATTATATTTTGTAAAAAGCATTATATAAAGTTTAGGAATACCTAAAATATATAACGCTTAAATATGCCAACATGACAATATTGATATAAAAAACAATGGTGAAATATTGAATTCAAATCAAAAATTCTTCTCAAAGATAGGGTTCAACTATCTGATATACGCAATATGCACAATCGCATTCCCATTTATTATTTTCAAGATTATGGGAAATGCGCAAATAGCCAATGATTACAATATGAAAGTCATATTGTCCGCAATCTGCAATTATATTTTGCCATTTCCAATTTTGATATTCCTAATGAAAAAATTAGATAGCGAGAACATAGAAAAAGAGTCATTAAACACTAAGACATTCCTGCTATACTTTTGCATTAGTTATACATTAATGATAATAGGAAATGTCCTTGGACTCGCAATAACATTTGCTATCGGAGAGGCAATTCAAAGCGATATCGCCAACCCGATACAGACTCTAATAAACTCAACGGACATCCTGCTGAATTTGATAATAATCAGCATTATCGGACCTATCTTTGAAGAGATACTGTTTAGAAAACTTCTAATTGACAGAACCATAAAATATGGGGCTAGAATTTCAATAATACTGTCCGCAACACTATTCGGACTGATGCATGGAAACTTAAATCAGTTCTTTTATGCATTCCTGCTGGGTGGATTCTTCGCCTATGTCTACATAAAAACAGGAAACATCATCTATACAATCGTACTGCACATATCCCTTAATCTGATAGGATCGGTTTTCAGCCTATTTGTAGTGGAAAGCGCAAATGCAATCGCACAGGGAACATATGCAGGGTTTGACATAAGCATCATACTGATTTATATAATATTGATTATTACAGCGATGCTTTTCGGATTGCTGGGGCTTGTCAATTATAAAAAAGCGGATTTGACAAAAATAAAACCAAAAATAGAATTGGCAAATCCTTTAAGAACAGCATTCATAAATCCCGGAATGATTTGCTATATAGGATTTACAATACTTCTAGTACTCTATACTACACTAATACTCTAAAAAAAATAAGAGAAATCCTAAGCTTTGTCTTCCCTTTCTTCTTCAATGGCTTCAGTTACACTATTCAATATCTGAAGTGATTTGGAAAATGCTGGCATACCTGAAGTCAATAGAACAACTCTCAAGACATCCACAATTTCCTCTTTAGTAATGCCCAATACTTCAATAGCGCTTCTGATTTGCTTTTTGGTAGCCCTAGGGTCAGCACGGGAAGCGGTAATGCCGATTGCAATTAGCTTTTGAGTTTTGTAATCCAATACTTTGCCGTTCCATACAACATTGTTCATATCGGTTACAAGGTTATACAAATCTTCGTTTTCGTCTTCCAGCTCGCGGATACCTTTTCCGTAATATACCTCTCCTTTCATATAATCCTCTCCAAATAATACTTAATTAATATTTTAAATTTCAAGTTATATATAATTAATATCGATTTTATTTTTCATTTAACAGTTGGTTTTACATTAACAACAAGTATTTTTAGATTTGGATATAGAGTTGGACAATATTAAAAATAGAAAAGAAAGTATTTATGGATTAATACTTTCCGGAGGATTTTCCAAATCAATGACTTTTTTATTTTCAAGGTTTTCATGACCTAATGGAGTATGTGTGGACAGGTATACTGTAGGATTGTTTTTAATGAACTCCCTGACATTGTCTAAGGTTTCCCTTGCCTTTGCAAGATCTTCAAAAGCAACTGACAGCTTGTTTTCATACAATGCCTCATCTGTATAGGTTACATCGCCATGAATCATATAGAACAGCCCGTCATCTTCTGCAATGACAATGCTATTGCCTGTTGTATGTCCAACGGCCTCAATAAAATACACTCCATCGACAATCTTTTCTGATTTTCCAAAGTTATGATATGACCCGTCCCTGAACTCAACAGGGACAATGTTGTCTCCTGTGAGATTCATCTCTTCGGCTTCTGTTTTTGAAATGTATACTTTGGCATTTGGAAACTGCCTTAACTCGCCGGTGTGATCTGTGTGTTTATGAGTAATCAGAATCTTTGTTATGTCTTCTGGCTTATATCCCAGATTGTTGAGTGCTGTAAGATAGTCGCTGATTCTCTCTCCCATTGACAAGGGGGTGTTTTCATCCACTTCCATCTGCGGAGTTTCACTCGGTATGTCAGTATCCACAAGGATTACCTCATCTCCAGTGTCAATCAGGTAGTTCTGGATGCTTGAGCGATATTTTACTGAAGCATCGAATTTGTCCATGCCTTCTTCTCCGCCGAATGCGAAGGTCTGTTTCATGAAACCGTTTTCATATGTTTTGATAGCTTTAATTTCCATTTTGATCATTGATTAATAGTTGTGTCAGATAATTCTGCTTTCCAATCATCTTGCACAGTTCAAGCTGCTGTTCTGACCAGTACATGTCTTCCTCTTCATCTTTGAGATATATTTTCATCAGGTCATATGTTGTTGTATCCAATATTCCAGATTCCATTACCTCATTTAAATAGGCAATTCCTTCAACGGATACATTGTAGTCATGTTCAATGAATTCGACAATGTCTGTGAATACTGGTGCTTCAGGTGCAGCTTCCTGTTTGAGTTCGCCCCCTAAATCAAGGATGCGGTCCATGAACTGTTCGACGAAATCCAGCTCTTCTGTTGCATGTGCTGTGTATTTGTCTCCAAGAGACTGGAAGCCTAGGCCTGCAAATATTTTTGATTGGATTCTGTGTCCGAATGAATTTGCAGCAAGACCAGTTACTAAAAATTGTAAAAATTCAATTGTTTTTTCTTTATCTGACATGATTTATCACCTAAAACATTGATGACTTAAGAGTCTTAAGTCTTGATTTTAAGGTTTATCTGAAATAATATATAAAAGTTTAGTATGAATTAATAGCCAGTTGAGAATAATCGTATAGCATTTTTTTGAATTTTTCAACATCTTCTGGAGAATAATTTTCAAAGAATTTGGCTTCGACTTCGTAAGTTTCTTTTAGTAATGTGAAATGAAGTTCCTTTCCTTTTTCTGTTAAATTTAAAATTCTGCGGCTTTTGTTTTTCTCATCAACCTCCCGTTTTACCAATCCATTTCTTTCAAGTCTCTTAATTATTTGGGCGACATTTGATTCACTTACAAACAATAACTCAGCCAAATCCTTTTGAGAACAGTTCGGATTGTAGAAAATATTAGCAAGATACGTAGGGTCATAAGGAGTGATATCCTCATAATTCTTTTTTAGATAGTTCTTAAAATGCAAATTAATGTAGTCAATGTAGAGCAAAGCAGGCGTGAACATTATTCTTTCATGATCAAAATTTAAGTCTGCCATTTTTCAATCCACCTCAATATAACTATTTGGAATTTTATAAATTTAAAATGTGGCATAACATCAGCCATTTGGGACATGATAATTGCTTTGGAAAAACCCTGCTATTATATGTCTAGGTTGAAGCAAGTTTGATTTTCAATCTCATCGGCATTAATGTCAACAACATATCACCCCATGAAAGTTTCATAATAAGCTTTGTTTTATTAAATTAATTAAAATCTTCAATCATTGTAAGTTCTATAAAAAGATTATGTTTATTAAAAAGTAAAAAAAAAATTAAACATATATATGGTAAAAAATAGTATATATTAACAATTGAATGCCACACAGGGATAAAGTGATAAATTAGAGCGAAAATTGAGTGATATTAAAAATTAATTGTGATTAATCATGTATTTGCCATGGAACATTATTGTAGGTAACCTTATTTCATTGTTTGCCGGAATTTTTGTAATATTTAGTTTATGGGTAAATGATGATAAAAAAGCATACAAATATCAAATATTAAATACTTTTATCTTGATATTTGCATCATTTTTCTTTAATTCATACGTTGGCGTTGTTGTGATGACAATAGTTACAATAAGGTTATGTATGGTTTATAAAGATAAATTCACCATTCATTGGGCAATATTTTTCGTTATCATATCTACAGTAATTGGTTTTGCAGTAAATAACCTGGGCATTATCGGTTTGATTCCAATAGTTGCAACAATTCAAATTACAATATGCAATTACATATGCAAGGACATTAAATGGATTAAGCTTAGCTTTATCATTAACGAATCATTCTATGCAATCTATTTCTGGTACGTATTTGACTTCACATCAGTGATTATACAACTCATTACTGTTTCAATAGGATGTATTTCTTACTTCAAATTGGTTCGTGAACGTGAATTAAATTATGCTAATGCGTAAGTTTATTAAGTTTTGACATATAACTATTTCCTCAATTTTTAATTAATTATTTATTAAAAAAAACATAATATAATAGGTAAAAAAAGATAGTGAAGCAAACACAAAGGAATTCCATATTGCATTTATCCTCACAATGGTTGGTGCAGCAGGGGATTAGGCAATATCTGACGTTTCAGTTATGCGGTATACTCCAAGAGAGAACCATCTTTTATTCCATCTGATTGCAATATCCAACATTATATGGATGTTGTTCTTGCATTTAGTGTAATTTTTACAAATAAACCTAGGAGAACATAAATGAATCAAATTCGAAATGGGGTTCGACATTTGCTTTCATTCTTGCTATGATTGGTCTTACAATTGAAATAGGAAACAATTGGCGTTTTAGCTATGTGCTCTATTCCAATGGTGGAGGATCTTTTTTCACCATACATTACTGCAATTTTAGTCAGGGAATTCCATTTTTAATTTTAGAGTATGGATTGGGCTTTACTTTAAGAAAAGTTTTTCCAATCTAATGTATACGGTTAATGACAACACTGATAAAATCTCAACCAATAGTGACATGATTGATATAAATACTGATAGGATAATTGAAATGTCACAAGAATTAAAGGAATATAAGGATAAAGTTGATAAATTAGAACAAGAATTGGATGATATTAAAAATAAATTGTGATTAATTATGTAACCCCTGAAGTCTCCATAATTCTTCATTACTTTCAAAAAAAAATAGAAAAATTTTATATCAATGAATAATATACAAATTAATAGAATTCAAAATTTATGATATTTTTTGATGAATTGGATTCTAAAACTTAATGTAATTTCTAGTCCTATGGTGTAATGGCAATCATACGAGTCTCTGGAACTTGTGACTCCGGTTCGACTCCGGATAGGACTATTTCCTTATTTTTGGTGAAATCTTTAGTAATGATTTTCGAACATCTTCCTTTGATTGGTGTGATTGAAGAAACTTAACATTGAAAAGAAATTTATGGATGCTTAAACCATAATTATATTTGTTAATAGAAAAAAGATTTAATAGGACAGGAGTTATCTAAAATGAATAATATGATTTTTCTTTTACTTGCCATTTTATTTGAAACAAGCGCTACAACACTATTAAAAGTTTCTAATGGCTTTAGCAAACTTTTACCTACCATAGCGTCAATCATACTATATATACTTTCATTTTATTGCCTTAGCAACTGCTTAAAAACAGTTCCAATTGGAATTGCTTATGCAATTTGGTCAGCATTAGGAATAGTGCTTGTGACACTTGTCGGCATTATTGCATTTAAACAAACACCGGATTGGGCTGCAATCATTGGGCTTTTATTAATCATTATTGGAGTGGGAGTGCTGAATTTATTCTCAAATATGACTATTCACTAATAACATTAACATATTTTTTTCTTTTCATTTAGTAGTTGATTTTGATAGTTACAACAATGATTTTTTTAGATTTGGATTCTGATGTTGGACTTAAATAAAAACAAAATAGTTAAATATAGTAAATGATAAATAATATCGTATTCTTGTAAAAAATTTTTTCAATGGGGCCCGTAGCTCAGTCTGGCAGAGCGCTTGGCTCTTAACCTTGTCGTCGCGGGTTCAATTCCCGTCGGGCCCATTTTTTGTTTTTCAAAACTTCAGCTTTATAAACTGAATTACTTTAACATGCTATTTCTTTACGATACCATAATTTTTAGATAAATCCAAGCAATAACATTATGAAAATAAACTCATCCGTTAATAAATGAGTAAGATATGGAACCATGATGTTCTTAGTCTTAATGTATCCATAGAACTCAAATATTGAGCCAAAGCCCTGTATGAAGAGTGCAAATATGAACATGATAGGATCATACGCATGTATGGATGCAAACATTACCATTATTAAAGCAACGGAAATGATTACGGATAATTTACGGTTATTTGAATATTTGTAAATCACTCTCAAGAAAAACATGAATGGAATGAACTTAATGAATTCTTCACCCAATATTGAAAATATTGAAGCAAATAGCGACATGACATCTATGGATTCTGGATCAACGGTTCCGCTGCTGACTATTCCAACTTGCTCCAATATTGAACCGACAACCAATGCATATATCATATATCCGGCAAAAAGAGCCACTATAAGAACAAAATCTCTGCGGGAAGGCATTCTAAATATCGCCTTATAATCCCATTTCAAAAAATACAATACAGGAACAATAAACACTATACATCCCAATATTGAAAAGTGAATCTTGTCGGATATTGACAAGAAAAATCCAATGAAAAACACAAAGAATAAAACAATCCAACCCCATTTGGGAATGTATGGATTCTTGTTATAGAACGGGAAATCATAATCCCTGTCTTCAAATTTAAACCAGTCTGTTTCTATCATATTATTAGATAATGCTTGAACATATTTATAATTTTTGAATTATTTTCAACCATTCTGTAAGGGATTTTTAAAATAAAAAGAAAGATTATTCATAATTGAATAATCCTACATTTTGGGAGTTTTCTGGGATTTCGCCAAACCAGTCGGTTTTCTTGCCAACATAATACATTATGATGAATAGCATTATTAAAAAGACGATTGTTACTGCAACTTCCCCTAATTGCGGGGAGGAAGTTGATGCCTGTAGTCCAAGCATGACAAATAAGCCAACGGAAAAATTATTTGCTGTGTGAAGTGCTGAACTTACTTCTATACCATTTGTTTTCCAGGCAAAAAATCCAAAACCAAGACCTGAAATTAATGTTTCAAAAACACCTATGCTATTATATCCATGGCCCAGTGCAAATATTATGGCCTGAAGAACTATCACCAAAACAGGAATTCTAAACCATGAACCCAATGTCTGCATAATCAATCCACGAAATATATATTCTTCCGCAATAGATTGAAGAGGTACAGAAA
The DNA here is from genome assembly GCF_045112895.1 of Methanobrevibacter sp. Lineage (GTDB taxonomy): Archaea > Methanobacteriota > Methanobacteria > Methanobacteriales > Methanobacteriaceae > Methanocatella. The sequence goes on from NZ_JBGUIH010000004.1 coordinate 53,210, forward strand.
TCAAGATTACAGCAAGAAACGCTATTGAGAAATTATATGTGCCTTCTGGTCCTGTAATGGCAGTATATGCGCCCATATATATTATGTACAATATTACCGGAATTACCAATGCCTTGAAATAAAGTTTGAAATTCCATCCCCCACGTGAAGAGGAATAGGAAGAAAACGGCCTATCCTTAACAACTTTTGATGCAAGATATAATGCAGGGATAAATATAATAATAAGCAAATCAGTAAAGAGTATCGCCAGTGGAGAGGTTAATGCTTCATATCCTCCCTGGAAAACTAACCTTACAAAATCAAATCCAACCAGTAGGTAAAAAACCACTAATATTACTGCACTAAGTATGAGCATTATTATGAGACTTACAATAAAAACAAGTATCGGTTTGTACCACCTATAGTTCTCAAAGGTTTTCGGAAACGTGATATAATCAGATATTCTATCATTCATTGTCATAATTATATGTTACAAATTAGTCATATATAACATTTGCATTAATCTGCAAGCATTTGCCTTAATGAGGTCTAATATTTCTTACAAATGAAAAAAAATAATTTGAAAAACACCAATAAAATTTTAAAGACTCTTAAATGCAAATAATTTTTGAATTATTTGTTTATACCAGGATTTTCATTTGCTGTTAAATATTGAGTTATATTTTTACAAATATCAAAAGACAACCGTTAATCATGAATTGAGGTAACATTTCCTTTATAGTGTCTGATTTACAATACACTAATCTATAAATAAATCGAGCCATAAACCATTATACATAGATTTAATAATTATTCTGAAATATAATAATTCATTTATTGAAAGGGAGATTGCAATGAATAAAAAAGCAATATTTGTTTTAACATTAACCATCTTTTTAATGATTGGTGCTGTAAGCGCCTTTGATTTTTGGGGCGATGCCAATGCAGACGAAAACGATGATGAGACCTTTGTTGTAGGATTCAGTGATAAGTTTCCGCCATTCGGATATAAGGCAGAAAATGGGCAATATGCCGGCTTTGATTTGGACCTTGCAAAGGAAGTTGCAAAAAGAAACAACTGGACATTTAAAGCTCAGCCAATAATCTCATGGGATACCAAGGAAGTTGAACTCAATTCCAATTCTGTTGATTGCATCTGGAGCGAATTTACCATTGACGGAAGGGAAAATGATTTTACCTGGTCTGACCCTTATTTCAACAATTCCGAAGTAGTTGTCGTAAAATCAGATTCCAATATAAACTCACTTGATGATTTGAAGGGAAAAACCCTTGAAGTCGAATCTACAAGCAGCGCTTTGGATACACTCGACGAAAATAAAACATTGAAAGAAACATTTGGAGAAATAAACGAAATAGCTGATTATGAAACAGGATTTATGGATTTAGATTCCGGGATTTGTGATGCGCTGATTGTTGATATGGGATGTGCAAAATACCATATTACAAATAAATACTCAGACGACTCTTTTAAAATCCTGAATCCGCCTTTAAAATATGAAAAATATGGTGTTGCATTTAAAAAAGGAAACGATGAGCTAAAAGATCAAGTCCAGAAAACATTGGATGAAATGTTTGAAGACGGAACTGTCGATAAGATAGCTCAAAATTACAGTGATTATGGGATATCCGAACAATTGATATATCCTTAATCTCATTTTTTTTATTTTAATTAGGAACTACGGTAACATTGCCCTCATAGGTGCATCCCTGATATTTGCCATTGCCAGCAAACGTAAAATCACCATAGTAATTGTCCTTGCCGGCATCGGGAAGATACTCTGCATTTTCAATCGTGAATTCACCATTTTCATCGGTAACCACATCAACAAGAGTACCCATTTCATATCCTGGCTTGTGGAAAGTAATTGTTTGGTTTGGAACGCCATAACTATATGCATCCATCAGCATTCCTGAAAACGAACCGTTTTCATGAACTTCAGTTTCATTGACAATCATGAATGTTGCCACATCATTGTTGAACTGGAACCAGAACACCCCAAAACAGATTACCAAGGCAACTAACAAGATTATTAAATAATAGCTTTGCTTTTCCATTTAATCACCTTAATTGTATATTGGATTAAATTTAAAATAAATTTTACTGAATATTGGAAATTGCTTCCCTTACCTTATCAACTGCAATCTGTTTTTTAGCAGGAAAAGCAGCAATCTTAATTTTGAGATGAATTGCATCGCCTTTATCTAAAATAGTTAATTTTTCATCCAGAGCGTCCTCTTTATCAAATCTTAAAAACCAGTTACCCTTTTCATCCATCTTGCGCTCTAAGTCATCATTCAATTTTTCCAAATCAACGGATCCTAGAAGTTTGTTAAAAAAAGTCTTTGTGTATCGTTTTTTAGATACTATGCCTGATAAAATGATAATCTTATCTTCCAATAGTCCTTCAGCCTCTTCAGCTTCTATTTCGGCTTCGGGAAGTAGATTTAAAATAGCTTGAGAAATATCGTCAATGCTTTCGTTTTCATAAACGAAAGCCCTGAATTTGATGTTATGAATCATTTTAATCAAAAAAAGGAAAGAAAAATAAAAGAAGAATTAGATTTTTCTTCTTCTAGCTTGTTCAGATCCTTTTCCTTTAGATTTGATTCCACGTCCTTTGTTACCAGCACTGGTCAAGCCTCTGAGAGCTCTGTTAGTGTGTTTTTTGGAGCAAATCCAATTGATTTTATCATCGTTGATGATAGAAGGACTGTTTGGATCAACTAAAATTACTTCGTAATATTTGTATCTTCCGTCTGACCATACCCAGTAGGAGTTCAATACTTCTAAGTTAGGGTATTTTTTAGCCACACGTTCTTCAGCAATTCTTTGAATGGATTTTGCTTGGGTAATTTTGTTTACACCCATTCTTTTAGGTTTACGACCGTTGAAACGACGGGTTTTCCTTCTTCCACCACGTCTTACTCTGGTTCTTACTAAAACGAAACCTTTTTTAGCTCTGTAACCTAAGCTTCTAGCTCTGTCGAGCCTGGTTGGTCTGTCAATTCTTTGAACTGCCTTTTGTCTTCTCCATTTAGGAGTTCTTTGCCACATGAGTTCACGTACGTAGGACTCATCTGGGTTTTTCCATGCGTCTCTAATATATTTATACATAAATAACACCTTTTTGTTCAGCCACGAAGGCCACATCCATATGGGAACTTATCCCAAAAAAAGTAATTTATCGCCTGTTAAAAATAACAGTAATCAAATATTTGTTTTATGTATTTATAAAGGTATCGTTAAAATGGCAATTATCTGGATATTACCTGAAAATTCAATTTCGAATTTTTGATAATGCTGTATTGTAACTTTCCTTATATCCTCATTCAACATTGCATGGCTAAGGCTCTTCAGGCAAATCAAAACCATGTTCATTTAAGAATTTTACAACTTTCTTTTCGTGTTCATGAACATATTCATCAGATAATCCAACAAGTCTTTTTTTGAAGAGTGAATGTTCTGCGGGATATAATGGAACTCCACCACATTTATAGGAATAGCATTTTTCATTTTCATTCTCTTTAGACATTTAATCATACCTCCTTTTGTTAAAAACTAATGTTATTCCATCTAATTTTTTATCGATATCATTCAACAAATATTCACTAATCATTCTTTCCGTCATTTTTCTAATAGTTACATAATCCTGATATTTTAATTTAATTTCAATATCCAATTTATTGAAATATAATGATAATCTGTTTTGAAAATCATATCTCATTTCTTCTTCAATTGCACCCTTGAATTCGATAATCCAAAAAGCATTTACTGAAGTAATAATCTCATAATCCTCAAAATCGTTTTCCAATATATCAAAATTATCAGGAGAAGGAAATGAATAGTAATTCTTTGTATGATTATGAATTGAAACTATATTTCTACCCTTAAGATGAATGTTATACCAATCAATTTTGCATTCACCCAACTCCCCTTTCCAACAGTATATTACATCACCGGTTTTATAATCCAAATACAAAACCCATTCAATTTTCTCATTAACCGTTTTTCTGTGAAATTCGTCGACTAACAAGCAAGCTTCATCACAAAAGTCTTCCGGCAAATCTTTAGGATTAATTGATTTGACATTTCTATCAACTTTTAATCTCTTATATTCCAACCAATCCTCATCATTTACTGCCTGACCGGAAAAGGGTAAAACCAAACCTCCCTTATTATCCCTCCAAAAACTAAAAATATTTTCAGAGGATATTAGTGATGTTAAAAATTCCGCCATGATTAAACAAATTTTTTTAACAGACATGAGCCTATTTTAGACTTTAAAGAATATATACTTTGTTATTTTCAATTTAAACAATTTTTAGCCTTTAAATTAATATTTCAAAGTTAAATCAATATTTTTAAATGAAATCAATATTATTAATTAAAAACAATGACTATTTAAGTTCCTAAAAATAGATTAAATAATATGAAGATGCCTGATGAAATCAATCCAAAACTACTGGCGCCATGCGGAATCAATTGCATCAGCTGTGAAAAATACCAAAATCCATGTGCAGGATGTTTAATAAGTGATGACGGTAAAAGCAAAGCCAGTTTGAAGTGTAAAATCAAAACTTGCTTTGATACCAAGAATTTCAGCTATTGCGGACGATGCAGCGAGTTTCCCTGCCCCTTAATCAAAAAGCATTCCAAAAAATATGTTAAAAGACATGACCTGAACACACTTGAAAGCGCAAAAAGAATCAAAACTACAGGCATCGGGCGCATGATGGCACAGGATCGTGAAAAGTGGTTGTGTCCGAATTGCGGAGGAGTTGTGAAATTCCAAACCAATGCCTGCAGCGAGTGCGATTTTACTATCGGTTAAATTGAAAGTTTGATTAATTATTTCAATGTGAACATTAACAACTATCGATTTTAAAATATCAAACATTAATTTTAGATAACTTCTTTTGAAAAACACATTTAAAGTTTTTAGCAAGATATATGAAAAAATAAAAAAAGAATAAATATGTAAAAAACATATTTATTTAAACTGGAATTTCGCTTTCGGGAACTTCATATTTTGAAGTGATTTTAAAGGTTCTGTATGTGGAATCAATTAAAGAGCCAACTGAAACTTCAATGATGTTATTTGCATCATAATAGCTAGTTGGATTGAATTTGAATGAACCTACACCGTTTATTACATTAAAGTTTACTTCAACTTCTTTTGCAGTTCCCCTATTCAATGTTGCATACATGTCAAATTCCGGAAGATTTGAAGCAACTTCACCATTTTTGTAGAATACTATGCTGTATTTACCTGGAGAGTTATATGTGAGATTATTGAATTTGATTGCAGTAGTGCTTATCCTAGGACACATTGTTCCATAACCTACAACCCCTGTATCATAATCCCAAGTTACAAGAACATTTGTGCCGTACCAATTAGGATCCAGCTTAAGCCTTAAAGACTCATTCCATTGCCCCGGACCATAAATTCCTTCAGGATTGGCACTCATCTCACCTAGAATCATCATGCTCGGACCCCTTGCATTTCTATAAATTGCATTATCGGTTACAATAGGTTCGACAGCATTTTCCGCAAGGTCATATGGAGCATTGAATCTCATTCCCTCTAAAACATTATCGGTGATTGTATTTTGAGTAATTACAATTCCTGTTGAGCCATTTGCATCTAGAGATATGCCTAAATGATTCCAAGCAATGTGATTGTGGTTGATTGTGACATTAACTGCAGAATTATTCAAGAATATTCCATATCCTGACGGGCCTTCGGGGACAGTCATGATATACAAACCGGTCTGGTCAGAAATTTCATTATTGGTTATTTCAGTGTTTGCAACTCCAAATCCATATTTGATACCATAATTGTTTTCCCTTATTGAATTGTCATCAATAGTGATCTGATTTGAGTATTCGGCAAAAATTCCGCTTTCAAATAAAGCAATGTCATTTTCTAAAAGTTTAACATTTGATGAATCTGAAACTGTGATGCCATAACCCGGCATATTTACGGTTCCATCGGCATAACTTTCAATTTTTCCTTCATCCAAACTATTTGAAATGAAATTATCTTTAATTACAACATTTTTTGCTCCATTAACAATGATTGCATCACCGGAATTACCTTTAATTGAAAACCCAGTGATATTTACATTATTGGAAACAACATTAAATACAGGATTCTTATCCTTTGCATTTAAAATGGTCCTATCTAGAGAATAAATATTCAAGTTATTGTTTACCTCCAAACAAATATCAAAATAATAATCGCCTAAAAACTCGATATCAGAACCTTTTGGAGCATTGCTTAAAATATCTTGAATTTCAGAATTTGGCAAATCGCTATCAACAAATGTTACGCCAGTCTTATCAGATATTGTAATTGTATTTATTTTAGAAACTGGTTTATACTTGTTATTACCACCAAAAATTGTTATTATTTCAAATGATTTTCCTTTTTGATTTGATAGGTCCACAGTAATCTTACCATCTGCATCAGTCCTTTGAGTGGCATTTTCACCATTTACCCAATACATCAAATTTTGATTGCTTAAAACTTTACCGGCCTTATCCTTCAATGTGATTCTATAGAGTTTTTGGCCATCAGCAGAGTAAGTTTTATTATAACTTTCAAGTTGGGTTGCTATCTTTGCAACCTTTACTTTTCCAGTAGCTTTCGAAGCTTTATAAATAGCATTTCCTTTATAATTTACGCTTACTCCATAAGATTTTTCCAATGGCAGCTTTACGGATATGCTGGCTTTACCTTTGCTATTGGTTGTTTTAGTGTAAGTCTTACCGTTAACTTTAATAGTTACCTTTTGTTTTGAAATGGCTTTTCCGGAACTTGTTTTCAAAGTTATTGTGTAAGTTTTTGCTTCTTTAGGGGTTGTTGAAACTGTAGGGGCAGTTATTTTTGTTTTTGTTTTAGCCACTTTAATCTTCCCACTAGAAGAAGCCTTTTTATAGATTTTATTTCCGCTATAAGTTGCGCTTACCTTATAATTTTTGATTTTGGAAAACTTGACTTTGATACTTACCTTACCTTTAGAATTGGTCTTTTTAGTGTATTTTTTGCCATTTATCTTAACAACCACTTTTTGTTTTGCAATCGCTTTACCTTTTGCATCTTTTAAAGTTACTGTATAGGTTTTGGATGTTTTTGGAGTAATTGTTACGGTAGGTGTAGACAACTTAGCAGTTTTTGATGAATATTTGACAAGTATCTTATTTGTTTTTGAAGCGGCTTTGAACTTCTTATTGCCTTTGTATTTAATAGTAATCTTGTATGTTTTCTTGTTTTTAGAGAACTTCAATTTGACTTTTGCAACACCTTTGGCATTGGTTGTTCTTGTGTAAGATTTGCCGTTTACTTTAAATGTGACTCTTTGTTTTGCAATAGCTTTGCCTGATCCATCCTTTAATGTAATTGAGAAATATTCTGCCATTTTCGGTATCATGTTCAAATTGGATGAAACAATTTTAGTGGCTTGCTTTTTAACAACCACGTTGGCTTTGGCACTGCTCTTTAGATAGTTTACATCATCACCAGCATAAACTATGCTGGCCTTATAAGTTCCTACTTTAGCAATGGAAACTTTGATTTTGGCTTTTCCATCGTTACCTGTTACCGGAGTGTATGTTTTGGAATTGAGTTTTATTGTGAGTGTCTCACCAGCAATAGGATTTCCATTGCTGTCTTTTAATGTGACAATTAGTTGCTGATTAGAGCTTGGATATGTATTTAGATTGGAAACCGTTAATGTAGTGTTTGATGGTGTTCCAGGAATGTATGCATCATCTACGGTGAAAGTTTTAGAAATTTTATCGTCAAAATTAACCCCATTAGCCGGAACCACAGCGGTTATTACATTTCCTGTTTCGCTGAACTCATCTTTGTAAAATTTGGCTGTTGCAGTTCCGTTTACCATCATTACGGTTCTATAAATATCTCCTTCATCAGGTTTAATATGTTTAGTTTCCTTGTTTAAGTAAAAGGTTACCGGGACAGAACTCAAATCCTTTGCAACGTTGCCATTTTCGTCAATGATTGAAATGGAATATATTCCTTTCCTGACTTGTCTGATTTCACTCAATTTAAGTTCATAGTTTCCGCTTAAAGACCATTGCACTCCACCTTCATATTTATAAAAGATTACAGGACAATTGACATTCTTGTTTATTTCAAATACATAACGCAAGAAAACAGCACCTTTATTGTCTGTATAGTCTCCTTTGCCATCACCTACATATTTATAAATATCTTTGGCAGCATCATATGAATAATCCCCCTTATTTGCACCTTTATAATCATAAGTAATGCGAAAAACCGGTCTTTCATCCTGAGCTCCTTCAAGACCCACCATATAATTGTTGTCGATTATTTCCCTATTGGGATAACCGATTCTTTTTACAGTGTCAACTAAATTTCTAACCCTGTAGTCATTTAAAACTTCATACATCTTATTTTGATTAAAGAAATTGCCTTTAATCTCGATTTTAGTGACATTGCAGTTTACATAAACTCCATGAGTATTATAGGCAATATAATTACTTAAAATGTAAACATAGTTAGAAGAAGTTAAGTTAACACCAACACCACTGTTGGTCAAGTTATTATATATTATCGTTGTATTTTTGCTTGATCCGGACACTGAAACTGCTGCGACTTTATGGTTTTTAATATCTGAATTCTCAACAACAACATTGTTTGAATTTTTAACGTTTACACCGCAGACAGCGTCCGCAATTGTTACATCATCAATGGTTATTCCATTTGCATTTTCCAGTCTAATACAATCTCCAACGCCATTATTGGAAAATGTACAGTTTCGTATTATGACATTTGAAGCTCCATCAATAAGGATACTATAACCCTGACTATCAAATAACATTCCATTGTCATTGATAAAATTAAATCCCTCAATAACAGTTCCGCTAGCCTTTGAAGTTAGATAAAAGATTCCTTGATGACCTGAATCCGCTCCTCCCTGATTGGAACAATGGCTAAATGAAGTTCCGACTTCGCTTTTGATAGTCAGCCTTTTATCGATTACCCTATGAACATGCTCATAGTAATTACCATTGATAATAATAGTATCTCCATCTTTTGCATCATCAAATGCTTTTTTAATTGTTTTATCATTCATTTCATTGTGGTCTTCACCTATCTTGTCAACAGTGATTGTATTGGTGGCGGCTAATGTATCTTCATTAGAATATTCCATCACATCGACAGATGAATCCGCAGTTAAATTATTATTGTCAAAGTTATTATCATCCATAGCTACAACAGAACTAATACACAGCAATGCAACTAATAATAAAGACAATAAAAACATGTTTCTTTTTAAATTCATATTTTCCCCACAGTTCTTGTTATATAACAATTGACATAAACATCAATATATACTTATTTACTATCAATATAATTAATATATTTTTGTTTATTCTTAAAAATTTGCTTAAATTGCAATATATTTTGTAATGAAATGAAGAAAAATACATATAGAAATAGCGATAAAATCAAGATTAATTCTATATTTTGGGGGATTTATTATTAATAAGATAACATTAATCTGTGCAATACTTCTATTGTTTTTAAGCATAACCTGCGTAGGTGCAGCAGACCTAAATGAAAGCTTAGATGGTGGTGAACCACTATCCGCATGTGAAAATTCTGAAATTATAACTGCAAAAAACGATATCGGCGATTTTTCTCAACTCAGTGATGAAATCAACCGCTCTTTTGAAAGCAAGAAATTAGATTTGACTAAAGATTATGCATTTAATCCTGAAAAAGACAACGAATATGGCGAAGGAATAATAATAGATATTGATGATTTGACAATTGATGGCAAAGGCCATACAATTGATGCTGACAAAAAGGCAAGAATTTTCAATATTAAATCAAATAATGTCATTTTAAAAAACATCAATATTGTCAATGGAAAATCACAGTCCAATGGAGGGGCGATATACTGGAGCGGATTAAATGGTACAATAATAAATTCCCAAATAAGAAATAGCGCAACTCCAAACATCGGCGGCGGAATCTACTTTGAAAAAGATGGAAAGGTTATAAATACCAATTTTGAAAACAACACTGCATATTTCGGAGGTGCAGTAAACTTTCAAAACCAAGGTAAAGTCATTAATTCCACACTAAAAGACAACTACGCAACATTGCTTGGTGGAGGAATATATTTTGTCGATGCAGGATCTGTGATAAATTCGACATTAACTAGAAACGAAGGCGGAGACGGCGGAGGAGTCTACTTTTTTAAAACAGGCCTTGTTGATAATTCAAAATTTTTAAATAATATTGCCATAGGATATGGCGGAGGTGCAACAAGCGACGGAAATCTTATTGTAAGAGATTCCTATTTCGCCAACAATTCAGGAATGTTTGCAGGTTCAATATTCTTTAAAGACACAGGAAACGTTGAGAACACCCTATTCATTAACAATTCTGCAAAGCGTGAAAGCGGAGCTCTATATTTCATGAGAAAAGGAACCGTTGATAATTCCACATTCATAGAGAACTCTGCATCATGGGCGGGCTCAGTTCTTTTTGATAAAGAGGGAATTGTTAAAAAATCCACATTCACATCAAATGCCGCTGCAACAGAAGGCGGAGCGATATATTTCAGCACAATAGGAACTGTCGAAAATTCCATATTTTCACAGAATTCCGCCAATTCAGGTGGTGCAATCTATGCGCAATATGGAGAAATTACTATAAACAATACTAAATTTAGTAATAATCTTGCAAAATTAAAAGGAAGTTCATTGTATCTGTCTTCACAAAAGATAAGTCTGAATAAACTATTATTTACATCAAAATCAGATTATGACAATGAGCTCTATATCAATAATCCAAATACTTCCATAAACAATATCGTCTTTAAAAAGGTAGTGGAAACTAAAATTGTAGAAAAGGTCATTAAACCTAAAACTAAACTCAAAACAGCAATAACAGCCAAATCAAAAACTTTTAAAGCAAAATCAAAGACCAAAAAAATTACCATCACCCTAAAAGGAAATAAGAAGATACTTAAAAAGAAAAAAGTAACACTAAAAATCAATAAAAAAACATATACTGCAAAAACTAACAGCAAAGGAAAAGCGACATTTAAAATCAAGTTAACCAAAAAAGGCAAATTCAAAACAATAATCAAATTTGCTGGAGATAAAACCTACAAAGCATCACAAAAAAATATCTATATCAAAATAAAATGAGGAGGATTAACCTACCTCACTATTTTTTTATCTTTAAAGTTGTTTTAACCTGAGATTTCAAGTATTTAACAACAACAGGATATTTCCCTATTTTTAAATTTTTAAATGTGACAGTGGCTACACCCTTTTTATTGGTCTTAGCAGAGTAAGTTTTTCCTTTAATCTTAAAAGTAATTTTCTTGCCGGAAATGGCTTTGCCCTTACTTGTTTTCAAAGTAGCCGAATATTTAATCTTTTTAGCTTTTTTCTTAGTAGCGCTTTTAGCTTTTAATACTTTTTTAATGGTAATCGTATTTTTAACCGTGAATCCCTTGTAGGTTGTTGTTACTTTGTATTTTCCAGGAGTGAATGAAAATGTTTTAGATGCATAACCTTTCTTATTAGTCTTGACATTGTATGATTTTCCTTTTACCTTCATCACAACAACCTCGTTTTTACCAGCTATCTTTCCATTTTTACCTATTACACGGACTTTGAATGTTGCCTTTCCATTATAATCGACAACAACATTTTTGTTATTAATTATCTTAGATGGATTTTTAGTTGTTTTGAATTTAAAACTTTGATCATTTAGTTTAAGTGACACATAAGTTTTTTTAGGAATGACTATGGATTTTGATAAATATCCTTTCTTAACCAATACATTATTTCCATTGTTTATGGATACTTTAAAATTAGGCAATGAATTTAGCGAATATAACTTTGAACTTGAACCCTTGACGTTTTTGATCTTATTTAATTCAATGACAAAGGATCCCTTTTCATATTGCATCCTTTTGGAAGTGCTTTTAATACCCATTATAATCCAATTGAAATCATCCGGAAGATTGATGTTCAATAACTTTTCAAAGTCAGGAGCATTATCTCCCCACCAATTATTATTTAAATTACTATTTTCACCATTTATGAAAATGGCTTCCCCGGCAGACGCCTTATTGTTGAATAATGAGCTATGGGTTATATTAATGCCTTTTCTTGCAATAATTGCTCCTCCTTCGCCGCCAGCAACATTATTCTCAAAAATGGAACCTGAAATATCAATCAAATCATTATTATCAATTGCTCCCCCATTTTTAGTTGCTTTATTGTTTGTGAAGTTGGATTTGATAATCTTTAAATCACCGCCATTATCAATAGCTCCAGCGCCGTATGCGCTGTTTTTATCGAAAAGTGAACTAATTATTGTTAATCTGCCTGCATTATCAATAGCTCCTCCATAACTTATTGCATTATTTGATGTGAATCGGGAATTGTCAATCAAAACAGTTCCATTAATGTTAAATATTACTCCACCTTCATCGGAACCTGTATTTAAGTTAAATACAGAATTGGATATGTTAACGTTTCCTTTAGTTACATCAATTACTCCTAAACTATGGGTAACTGTATTTTTCTGGAATTTAGAATCTGATATGGATAAATTAGTGTCAGTATAAATAACTGCTCCACGACTGGCCTTATTATTATTGAATGATGAAGACTTAATTGTGGTCAATTTGCCACCATTGTAAATAACTCCAGCCAAATTAGCTTGATTATAATTAAAATTGCTATTAAGAGCATTGAAAATTCCTAGATTGTAAATTGCCCCACCAACATCCGCAGAGTTTGAAATCAGATCAGATTTCACTATATTTAAAGTGCCCTCATTATAAATAGTTCCTTTCTCTTCTGCAGAATTATAGCTTAACTTTGAATCAGTCAGATTTACAGTCCCTTTGTTGTAAATAGAACCTCCATTATCGGCAGAATTAGAGGTTATTGTGAATTTTTTAAGATTCAATTTTCCTGTATTGTAAATTGCTCCGCCTTCAATAGCTGTGTTGTTAGTTAACTTAACATTTTCCATGTTATTTATTACATCGCCAAGACATAATCCTCCTCCATGGATTGCAGAATTATTCTCAAATAGGGTATTTTTAATAGTATATGAGAATTTAACGCCTGCAATTGTACCTAAAGTCGAAAAGATTCCTCCGCCTTGGTCAGTAGCAACATTATTACTAAAAATACAATTAGAAGCAGTAAGATGTCCAGTATTTCCATACATTCCGCCACCACGTTCGGCAGAGTTATTTTTAATGGTTGAGTCTTTGATTATCAATGTACCGAATGAATCAGAGGCCAAACCTCCACCCTCTTCGGCACGGTTATCTTCAATGACGCAGTTTACAACGTGCATGGTATCCTCTGAAATGTAAACTCCACCGGCATAGCGGGCTACATTGTATCTGATATCACAATTATAAACATCACACATTCCCCAACTTTTGATTCCCCCACCTATATGTCCTGCGGAGTTTGAATAAAACTTGGAGTTATTTATTATCAAATATCCCCTATTGTTATATATTCCGCCACCACGTTCGGCAGAATTATTGATGAATGTGGAATTAATCAGCTGGAAATCACCAAACCTATTGTAGATTGCTCCGCCTTCATTACTGCGATTTTTAATGAAAGTACAATTAATTACATTGCACTTAGTGGTGTAGCTATCAATTGCCGCACCGCAATCAGCTTTATTGTTTTCAAACAAAGAATTATAAACCGTTATTTTAGAACCGGCAGATCCACGAACGGTACCAGAATCGGCACTATTATTTATGAATTTTGAGTCTTTGATTGTCAAAATGCCGTAATTATCAATTGCCGCGCCATTCTGTGAAGTCTTACCATTGATAAATGTCAAACCATACACTTTAACATTTGCATCCTTGGAAATAGAAAATATATTTGATTTGTAATCGGCATCCAATACTGTATTTGACGAGGAAGCACCATAGATTGAAATGTCCTTATTGATTTCGATTACTGAACCGTTTCCTTGATATGTCTTATCTTCCAGGTGGATTGAATCGCCATTTTCCGCATTATCTATTAAATTTTGTATAGAAGAGAAATCGTCATTAACTTCAGTTAAATTTGATGTATCATTGTCCTCTGCATAGACTGCATTAGCAATTAATATCGAAAAAATTAATATTAATAAAAATATTAAGTTGAATCTAATTTTTTTAATGAAATCCTCCCCCTAAAATTTGATTTGACAATATCCGGACAATATTAAGAATAGTGAACGATAATACTTCATTTAAACACAATCAAGTTATTTTCGTTATAAACATGATTGAATAACCTATTATTTGATATATAAAAAATAGTATTTATAAATTTTTAAAAAGAGAAAAGAAAAATTCTCATTTAAAAATCCTTATTGTATTCGATTTTGAGGTTGCCTTATATTTGGCATTTCCTAAAAAGTTCATGGAAATCTTATATTTTTTAACTTTAGAAAGTTTTATGGACAATTTAGCTATCCCTTTACTGTTCGTTTTAATTGTATAAGTTTTGCCATTCAGTTTCACAATGACCTTTTGGTTTTTTAAAGGTTTTTTAGCGCTGCTAGTTAATTTCAATGAGAAAGTTTTCTTTTTGTTCCTTTTAATCTTAATATTGGATGCTGTAATCTTTGATTTTTTAGAGCCTGTTTTGATTATGATTTTAGTGGTTGCTTTTGAAGGTTTGTAGTCATCACTTCCCAAATATCGCAAAGTTACTTTGTAAGTCTTTTTTTTAGATAGTGAAACTTTAACTTTAGCAATTCCCTTACTGTTGGTTTTTGCAGTATAGGATTTTCCATTGAATGTGAAAGAAATCTTTGCACCTGAAATTCCCTTTCCTTTGCTGTTAACTAATTTAACTGATAAATACTTATTAGATAATGGATAAGTGGTTATTTTTGAAGCTGTTAATTTAGTGGTTGGATTTATCGGAACACTGGAATCCTTAATGCTTAATTGAACATGAGCACTATTTGAAACCTTTTCAGACATGCCCGGAAATACGGCAGTTATTATATTTCCGGTTGTCTTAAAAGACTGATAATTGCTTCTAAAGTCGGCAGTTCCGACACCATTTTTAATTGTAACCTTTTTATAGATGTCTTCCGCTTGCGGTTGAACTGTAGAATAATCATTTAAAAACACTAAAATATCAATTGAATTAAAGTCCTTTGCAATGTTTCCCTTTGAATCAATAATAGAAACTTGATATAAACCATTTTTTATTTGTTTAAGGTTTAATTTTAATGAAAAATCATATTTTCCGCCATTTGCAGGTGCTTGCAATGTCCAAGGGATGCTTGTTGTATAATATGTGTATCCGCATGGAACATCCCTGAAAATAAATGCATTTTTCATATATACATAGGATTTTGCTTCAGCATATTTGCCTTCGCCAACACTGCCGTAAACATCATTTTCAGCATCATATTTGAATTCGCCGTGATCACGTTCAACATAGGTCCTGTGATGAAGAACCATTGAGGTGTGACCTTCAAAATAGTTATTATCGATGTCTGTGAGCTTATCTGCGCCAGCCTCCTTATTTAAATTTCTACAACGATAATCATACATGATTGCATGAAGACCGTTATTTATAAATATATTTCCTTTAACAATGAGTTTTGTAATATTTGTATTAACATATATTCCAGAACCTGTGTCCTTATCATTCAAGCCATTGTCTCTAATTAGATTGTTGAGAACTGAAATGTTATCTGCACTTTCAAGAGATATTCCCTTATTCTTATTATTTTCAATTGAATTCCTTTTAATATTGATATTTTTTGAATCATCTGTTATTGAAATTCCTTGATTTACATTATTTGAAATGACATCATCAAGAATATTAATCATTGATGAATTGGTAATCTTAACCCCGAAAAGAGTGTTATTGATGATTAAATTAGATAATTCTATATTTTTAGAATTTTCTATTGTTATTCCCTGAAATTTAAACTCATCCAACTCATTATAATTTTCTGTGCAGTTGGAAATTGTAATGTCTGAAGCATTTCTAATTAAAAAGCTAAATGGTGTTTGAGCACGGGCGGTATTTAAAAATGTAATTCCCTTAAATACTGATCCACTTCCACCTTCAGTTATGTAAAATACTCCAAAATCCCCTGATCCTTCGCTTTGGTAATGTGGACAAGGCCCTAATGTAGTGCCGGGAGTTCCAATAATGTTAAGTGTTTTGTTAATAATAAAATGACAATGAGCAAAATTTCCATTTAGAACTATTGTATCCCCGGAATTAGCACAATCAATTGCATTTTGAATTGTAGGGTTTAAAATCTGATTGGGGGTCTCATTGCCTACTTCAACAGCAATATTTTTGCTGCTTAGAACTTCATCTGGTATTGAAGTTAAATTGTCATCAATGCTGTTTTGCAAAACGTCATCTGATGAAACTGATGTTCCATTTAAGCCATTTGAACTATCCGCTGCAGAAATCGGACATATGTTCATCAGAATTATCAGTAAAATTAAGGAAATTATAAATGCACTTTTTAATTTCATAACATTCACCCAACGATATGAATATATATGATGAACATGTTATTTAAAAAGAGCATATTTCATTGAATTGAAACTATTTAAAAAAAAAGAATAAAAAATAAGTAATAAAGAATTATTACTTATCTATTTTTTTACAGTAATTTTAACTTTTTTGGTTGAAGCTTTGAACGCTTTATCACCAGCGAATTTGACAGTAGCTGTGAATGAACCTTTTTTAGCCACTTTTACACTAATAGTTGCTACACCTTTAGCATTGGTTTTAGCTGAGAAAGTTTTACCGTTTACTTTAATGGTAACTTTTTTGCCTTTAATAGGAGTTTTACCGGTTTTTAAAGTAACTTTGATTTTTTTAGCTTTTTTAACTTTTAAGGTTGCTTTTGCAGCAGTTAATTTAGTAGCTTTTTTATTTACAGTGATTTTAGCAGTAGTCAAAGCGGATTTGTATAAGTTACCTTCACCTAAATATGCAATGGTTGCGTATTTGGTAGTAGCACCAGCATATTTGACTTTTAAGGAAGCAACACCATTATCATCGGTTTTAACTATTTTAGAAACACCATCAATAATGAAGTAGACTGCTTTATTAGCTAATGCAACACCGTTAGAGTCTTTTAAAGTAGCTTTTAAGTAACCATTGTTACCTGCATAAACAGCAAGGTTTTTAACAGTTAGAGTAGTACCGAATAATGTGTCAGCACTGAAAACTTTATTAGCATCTAAAGTATTGTTCAAGTAAGCGTTAGAAGCTGAGAAAAGTTCTCTTCCATCAAATACGATAGAGATACCTTTAACATCAGCAGGCAAAATATTTCCAGTCACATTAATAGGAGTTGTGATTTCTAATGAGTTACTGTCTCTTACTAAAATGTGGAATAAGGTTACGTTTTTAGCAGCATCATCGTATTTTTCTACAACGTTGTTGGTAATATTGATATTACCAATTTGAGTTGGAGAACCGTGTGCTTCGTTACCTTTTTCAGCAGCAATTAAAATATTGTTAGCAATAGCTTGGAAAGTATTGTCGTCAATAGTAATGTTATCTGAAGATTTTTGGATACTGATTACTGGTAATCCTTGCCAATTGATTTTTCCTTCTTTGAAGAATCCACAGTTAACGAAAAGGTTGCCTTTAATTATGGAACCTGCAGTGGATGCGCCACCGAAGTAGATGGAGTAACAGTTACCTTCGAAGTAGTTGTCGATTACTTGGTTAGATCCACTACCTTGTGCAATGGATACACCGTCAAGAATAGGTCCCACGAAAGAGTTGTTTTTAACGACAATTTCAGAAGATTGTCTGTAGATGTTTAAAGATTTGGAACCTTGTTCTTTGTTTACAGTAGGGTCGTTAGCTAATTTGGTTGAATATCCACCTTTGAATTTGTTGTTTTCAATTGTAAAACCAGTAGTTTGCATTACACAAATACCACTGTTGAAATCAGTGAATTCGCAGTCTTTAACTAATCCTCCATCTGCAGCTGAAGCACTTACACCCCAACCAGCAACAGTTCCATTATATTTGAAATCGTTTTGAGGATTGGTATCAATGAATTTGATTCCCTGAATAATTACGTTTTTAGCTTGGATAGCAATAATACCATTTCCATCACCGTAACCTTTAATGGTTGTGGTACCTTTACCATCAACGATAATACCATCAGTTTTAATAGTTACGGTATTGTTGGTAAAATCATATAATGCGTTTTTACTTATATCTACTGTATCTCCTGTTTTAGCTTTATCAACTGCAGCTTGTACATCTGCAACATTAGCGCTTGCCGGTTCAATAGTTGAACCGATGACATCTGCTGAATCATCAACTGCAATAGCATCTGCTGAATCATCAACTGCAATTACATCAGCAGCAGCATCTTCTGCTGAAACGGCACTTACAGATAATGCAATTAAAACAACTAAAAGAAAAGATACTAATACCTTTTTGTTATTCATGATTTTTCTCCATTAATAAATTTTTTTGAAAATTGATACTAATATGAAAATAGTCATTTAATTAAACCTTAATTTAACAAATGTCTAATAAACCAACCATTATTTTTATACTAGTACTATTATTTATGTAACGACTTGTAATATAAATATTATCGTTTATCGATGATGTAAAAAATATTTTTTAATTGCTTTTTATTTATAAAAACTCATTAATAATTAATTAATTATTCATTTAACAAAAATTAAAACTAATTTTAAAAATAATTAACTTTATACCAAGTTATTTTAAAAAAAAGTAATTTATCGTATAAATAATAATTATGAAAATAAATACATATCGAATCAATATTAAATACATTATGCAATGATAAGAATATGATTATATATCATTAAATACAAAATTTAAATCAACTATCCTTTTAATTCAACAAAAAGGAGGTGAAAATATAAAGACAAAATACATGTCTCTTTTGCTGCTATTATTACTAATAATATTAATATCACTAAATTCTGCAAGCGCTTCTGATAACACCACATCTGATTTGGAAATGCCTGAAGAAGACACATTATTAGTCGATGAGCATTATGACAATTTAAATATTGCCGATGACAATGACAAGCTGAGCGATGCATCATCAAATTTAGAAAGCAGAATAATCAATGCCAAAAACAAAGAAAAGATTACCATCAATCCCGGCACATATAAAATCCATAACATCAAACTGACTAAAAACATCACAATTCAAGGAAATGGAAATCCAAGAGACATCATTATTGATGGGGAAAACAAATCAAGCATTTTTCTAATTAGAAGCCCTGATGTTCATGTCACCTTCAAGAACATCACTTTTATAAATGGATTTACAAAAAATTTTGGTGGAGTAATTTCCATAGAAACCGGCCGTGTTACTGTAGATAACTGTATTTTCATAAACAATACTGCATTAAATAACACAAATGCTGGAGGAATTTCCAATTATGGAACTAAATACAACAGAGGATACTTATTAGTAAATAATTCCTTATTTATCAACAATCATGCTGATCACGATGGTGGAGCCATTACAACATGCTATGCCGATTCATACATCTACAATTGCGTATTCATAAACAATTCTGCTCATCGCGACGGTGGAGCGATAAGAGTTAGTGTTTTCGGATTTGGAGAAGTTAAAGATTGCATATTTATGTTTAACCATGCTGATGAGTGGGGCGGTGCCTATTACAGTTGGTCTGGTGAATCCGATATCCAACGATGCATATTTTTAAACAACACTGCCGGAACCAATGGCGGTGCAGTAATGGTTTCAGGAAACATCAACATACAAGATTCAATCATTATGAACAATAACGGTAATGAGACCGGAGGATCATTCTACATACAGCAACCTATGTACAATACAAAAACCGTGATTAATGTTCACAACAACTTAATTACAAACAATACATCCCCGTACGGCCAGGAAGTATTCATCAAGTGGAAGGATTCCTATAATCTCTACACCCAATTTGATGATAATGACTGGGGTGGAGAAGATCCAAATAGTTCATCAGTAATTGACCCAAATAATGTAACTTCCAGAAGCAAAGTATCTTCAACAATCAAATCCGATTTATTCAATAAATTAAACGTTGATTTATTATACAAATACCAAGATTTGATTAAAGACTATTTCGCCAACGATTCTTTAAATGAATTAAAAGATAAATTCAAAAAACCTGAAAATAATCAAAACGATGCAGACTCTAAAAACAACGAAACAAATGGAAATGTTGCATCAGATAATATAAACAACAATGTAACATCAACTGTTTCAAATCCAAAAACCGTTTCTAATCAAAATATTGAAATTTTTGGAAATTCAAGTTCCCCTGTTGGTGAAAATGATAAGAATTCATATGAAATCAATGAAACACCATCAGTATCAAAGGAAGTCAAGCAGAACTTAAAATATCTCATTGCAGTTATTGCATTGACAGTAATCCTGCTAGCAATCGGATATAAAAGAAACAAAAAAGAGGAGTAAATAGCTAAGCTATTTACTTTCATTACTATTTTTTAATATTTAGCTTATTATTCAAGTCACGTGCAACCAAATAATAATAAATGTAAAAGCCACACCAAGAAATGGCTGCAAAAATGCATGCGATTATTATCCATTCGATGATAATTCCTATTCCCAAATTGATTGGCATCCATTGAAGATAAATAGCTACAATAAACAATATAACCATTCCAATACCCATTTGAAATGCTACTTGCAATGGAAAGGCGATGTCATCCCTTTCATATATGAGTCCAGTTAAAGAGAACCCCCAACCGACTACGATTGATCCTAAAAATGCATTTATTATTGTAGTGCCTGAAAAACTAACATTTTGAGGACCTCCTTGCAAAGATATTAAAGCCATGATGAACAATACAATGAAGCATCCAACAAAAGCGCCCATTGCCAATCTTTTTATCAAATCTACCTTCATGTTCCCACCTATAAATCCAAAGCCTGTTTAAAATCCGGCAAATATTTCCTTGAGATATTGTCTTTCAAGCCATTCTTGAGTTGTATGAACATCATTCCCTTAAGTGAAGGAGCAACTCTTTCAACTTTCTTCAAATTGACGATAGTTGTCTTGGAAATGCGAACAAAATCTGTTGTTAAATTTTCCTCAATCTGATATAACGGTTTTCTGATTTGATATTCGCTGTTTTCAGTATATACCTTAACCTGTTTGTCCTCAACCCTAAACATGTAAACATCACTGAATTCCAAAAGTGCAATGTCTGGTCCTTTTTTAACGGCCAGCATATCATTTGAATCATCGCTTTCCAGAATTGACATTGCTTTTGTGATATTGTCTGTCAGTTCATTGGTGTGAATATCAGCATATGGCTCTTCAATATCCCTTGAAACAAATAAATTTACCTTCATGATCTATTTCCTTAATTTTTCCATTTCTTCTTGAATTTTTTGCTCTCTATAAGCTTCAGTGTCGAATTTATCATTAAATAGAAATGCTTTTAAAAAATCAACCAATACCCCTATACCCCAAAAGAATACCGGGAACAATACCCACCAAAAATCTGGAGTAAATATTGCATTAATAACTGCCAAAATTGCATTGACAATTACATAAGCCTTGAAATTTTTAAAGAATTTAATTTTTGCATCTGCTCTTTGTTCCGCTAATGTTCTTAAACTATCACTCATCTAATCACCCATTTTTGAAAGTTCTCTATTAATCATCTTTTCTCTATAGTCACTAAGAGGATAAGCTTTGAAATAATCGTCTGCAATTTCAATTCCCCAGAAAAACATTACAAAAGCAAGTAACCAAAAGCTTTGTAGGAATACCAAGCAGATTATTGCTATTATAGTATTTACAATCAAATATTTATATAGATTTTCTTGAAACTTTATCTTTGCATCGACTCTTCTTTCCGCCTCTTCTCTTAAATTCATTGTATCACCATTCGATAATATAACTTGGTACAAGACTATATAAATGGCTATTTGGCGATGTGTCTAAGATGCAAAATTCGACTGCTAAAATGCAAAAAATAAGAATTGAAAATAGTAGCTATAATACAGCTACTAAGAAATATAAAATAGAAGTTATTGCAGGAACTGTCAAATTGTCAATTCCACCATAGCTTAAAGCTTCACATACAGTTGCAACTGCTGATATTGTCAAAATATAAACGATATTGAGTTCAGGCATGACACAACCTATTGAGGAAAAGACAACCCAAACAAACACGCTCATTACAGATGTAATTACAAACATTGTAAGTGATCCTTCGACAGATTTCTCACCGCCGAATACTGTGTATTTGAGTTTTCCGAATTTCTGGCCGATTAAAGCTGCAAAACCGTCTCCATATACCATAGGCACAATAGCTAGTGCAACAATCCAGATGTAGAATTTAGGGTCTCCTGCCGGAGCAATGATTGTGAATACCGCAATCAATATTGTCCAGATTAATGCATAGAAGAACAATCCCAGTGCGTGGCCGGATTCGGTTACACTGTTTTTGATTGTAATCGGTGAGTATTCAGTCAGGAAGAACAGACCGATTGTAATCGGAAGTGTTAAAAACCAGACCATTACCCATGGATCTGAGAAAAATGGCATGGCAAATATCATGTTACCTACCATAATATGTAGAAATTTACGTGAAACTTCAGGCCTTGTCTTTAAAACCATTTCAGCTACAACGAAAATGACGGCTACATAAATATATACAATTATTAATGCAAGGATGTCTGAGAATATCATTATTTATCATACTCCCCGTATTCACAGCCCGCATTCTCCATCTTGACATGGTCAATTAGGGTTCCGTCGTTTTTGTATAATTTTATTTCGCCCCAACCGTTTCCTCCATTCCATAAACGGTTGTGTCTTTTTTGGCCGTCAGGAGCTTCATAGTTGAACAGCATCATCTCATCTCGTCTGCAGTACAGGACCATTTCCATTCTGGAGTTCCTGTTGCTTGCATTTACCCTCCAGGTATGGATTTCATCCCCCTCTTCAAAGTCAAAGTCGATTTTTACAAGGTTCCAGAATCTTGCGAAATTATACTCGTACATGGTTCCTTCATAGTAAAATCCGATTAACAGTTTACGAGGTATGGATATTCCAAATGCCTTCGGCTTTCCACCTCCGGCTTCAAATGCTGAATTGTTTAATTTTTTACCTGTTTTGAGGCTAGTCAAGTTGCATGATGAAATCCATAGCCATGGTGAGGTGAAGTCCCCTCCCCAGTTCTTGTCAGCATAACCGTATGACTTTTCAGGAATCACTTCATATTCTTCGCCATCAAGCCAGATGGTCCCGCTATACTCAGTTTTGATTCCTTCAGCATGCCAGAACATTTCAAATGAATTCAGTTTTCTGAACAATGAATTTGCACCATAGCCGACATTAAAAGTGATTTGCTTATCGATGTCCAAATCCCACATCATGTCTCCAGCATCGGACATATATTCAGGATGGTCACGAGCTTCCTCTTCGCTTACTCTTGAAAATCCACTCATATGGGTTTCTGTCAGACTGCAGTCACCTACCTGAATATTCAATTCATCATCAGGGCAATTGAAATATTTCATTGAGTAGAAATTATGAATCTGTTTCGGATTTTTACCCCAAGTACCCGCCTTAATCATACAGTATGACGGTCTTTTACCCGCTTTCTGATTTTCAGGCAATTGTCCTAAAGTAGGTTCTTCTTCAGCTAAAGCTGGATTACATACAAAGTATTCAATAAAAAAAGGTCTCGGTTCGCCAGTTTTCTTATTATATGCAGTTAAGGAATGCCACCACCAGTCATAACCCTTTTTGGCAAGTGGTCCCTTGAGCATATAATAGTCTCTTTTCAAATCACTTTTATTCATACATTAATCCTCCAAAGGTAAGATAATATATGATTTGTAAAAGATATATTAAAAAGGTTATTATAAAATCGGTGAAAAATAGAAAAAATTAGGCGAAAAATAGAAAAAATATGAAGAAAAGTTATCTTTTGGAATTCATTTCTTTAATATCTTCACGATAATATAGGCCTATTGTCAATATTATCAATAATACAATTAATGAGATTCCAGTAACTCTGTAGATATCTTCATCTTCAATAGTTATTTGTTTTACAACAGACTGTGACTCTGAACCTGCTTTTCCTGCATCTCCATTGCTGCTATCAGAAGCGCTTTCCGGAGAGGTGGTTGACTGTGTTTCATAATTTTGTGAAATATCATTGATTGGATTGTTTGCATTACTGCTTGGGCTTGATTTTTGGCTATGGGTGCTGTTTCCTGTATTATCACTGCTGCCTTGTCTTGATGAACCGTTGCCGCTATTCGCATTTCCTCCAGATCCATCACCATTCCCATTACCGTTTCCATTTCCACCATATGGAATTTCCGGATATACAAAACTTGGTGTTACTCCATTTATCGGTTGGGAGGCTTTAGAGTCTGAATCAAACTTATTGTCTCTTTGAGAATTGTCTACAATTGCTTTAATAAGGTCCTTATCGTTTGCATCAACAGTGAATACTGCAGCACCACCCCTCACAGTAATACTGATGCTTTGACCGCCATTAACAGTATATTTTAAAGTTCTGTCTGGCAGCAAACTAGCAACATCACCATTTGAGTCAACAAATAAAGCCTGGAATTGATTAGACCCAATCTGTTTAACTGTAAACTTCATATTATTGGTTTTAATTTTAGGGCATACTCCCTTATAATCAGTATACCAGTTGTCACCGACTTCCAATTTAGTGCCATAATCCTGGTAATATGTATCTCTTGCTTCAACATCCATATGAAGATTGGAGTATATTGCATTATAGCTGATTTCCTGATTTTCTGGTTTTATATAATCATCGAAAAACTGAATGCCGTTTCCCCAATTTTCGGATATTACGTTTGACTGAATGGCATTGCTTCCAACATGAGCCAAGGATATTCCGTTGTCCTTATTGGCAACTATTGAATTTAACTTAATATTTAAATTATCACCTGCATTAGTCGCTACAATTCCATCACGCTCATTTTTGGAAATTGTATTGTTATTGATATAGACGTTCTTAGGCCCTTCACCATAATCGACACCATTAACTTTTTTAGTTAAATAAACACCATTATTCTTGTTTTTTGAGATATCATTGCCATGAATATAAACTTTATTTGATTTGGCCACTTCAATACCATTAATTCCATTGTTAGTCAGTATATTATTGAAAATATATGTTGAGGTAGTATCTCCTACAACAATGCCTGATTTGGAATTTTTAACAATCTTGTTGTTGGTAATGTTGAGATATTTTGTTCCGGTTGCAACAATACCATTGCCTTTGGAAGTAATCTCATTGTTGATTATTCTTACAAAGTCAGAATCACGTATAACAATTCCTGCACTTCCATCCTGAATATTGAAACCTTTTATAATAGTATATGATGCATTTTTACCTTTAACGGTAATTGCCGGTTTGTTTGAAGCGGATTTTAAAACAGTGTTTGAGTTACTGACCAAAGTCAATCGCTTATTAACTACAAGATTAATGTTGGAATAGCTTGATCCCTTAAATAAAATGACATTCTTATCTTTTGCATTATCAATAATTTTTTGAATTTCTGAGTTTGACAAACCCTTATCCACCACGCGGGTATTTTTAACAACGATTGTTGTTGTGTTAGAGGAGGATTTATAATTGGAATTTCCTAAAAATTTTGTTGTAACATTGTAAGATCCATCTTTTAGGTTTATTTGAAGAGATGCAATTCCCTTGCCATTAGTAGTCTTTGCATAAGTTTTACTTGAAACATCAAATGTCACTTTGGAATTTGCAAGAGCTTTTCCATTTTCATCAGATAACCTTATTTTAAAATAATCCCCAATCGCATCGAATGTGGTGTTGCTTTCCACATTGATTTGAGTATCAATCTTTGAGGACTCTTTTAAAACACTCTGATTAGCATCACTGCTGGATAAAACATCGCACTCTAGAGAGCAGTTCAGTTCTTCATCTGTTGCGTTATCTATTTCATGAGCCACACTGAAATTCAAGCTGAATAGAACCAACACAATTAGTACAACAATGAAAACTTTTTTATTCATATTTCACCTCCCTTGCATCGATTTGTAAGAATTAATCATTGATAATTAACCTTAATATATACTATATTTTTTATTAATATATACTTGTTGAGTTTTTTCAAGAGCAAAATAAGAATTTTTAAAAATTAGAAATAAAATTAAATTTTTTTATTGAAATGGGTAGATTTGAAAAAAATAATAAGATGGGGATATGAAACAATTAGAAATCATCCTCTTCATCAATGCAATATACATCATATCCACATTTGGAACAGTATTCTTCGCCTTCCTCAACCCAAGCGCCACAGACCGGACAGTACATCAAAACACCTCATAAATTAATCAATATTAAACCAATCATGCAAACAAAGATTCCTAAAATCTGGCGAATGGACACGTTTTCCCTATATAAAAAGTACCCTACAATCAGAAGGACACATGCAAGGCCAATATTGGCAACAACGCTTGCATTGCTTACCTGCCAGCCTGCACGATAGACAAAGACATATCCCACTTCCAGGCCTACAATGGCTAATGCTAAAATGATTGATGTCCAATTTATCTTTGATATTTCAGCGCCGACATTTGATGGGCCGACAGCAAATGCAAAGATAGCTGCAGAAATGATAGCTGCTACACAGTAAGTTACCATCAATGCACCGAACGGATTAACATCCGAAGGCATTGACTTCATGCAGACATTATAGAAAGTGTTTGCAAGAATGACTATTAAAATCGGCCAAACCAAATTCCAATTCATAGCAATCAAAAAAAGAAATATAAAGTGAAGTTGCCTTCACTATTTTGTTCCATAAATTCTGTCGCCTGCATCTCCAAGACCAGGTAAGATATATGCATTTTCGTTCAATTCCCTGTCAACGACAGCACAGAAAATCTTAACATCAGGATGGTCATCCTCAATGCATTTGATACCCTGTGGAGCTGCTACAATACATAATAATTTGATTTTAGTCACTCCATCTTCCTTAAGCTTGGATATAGTTGCAGATGCGCTTCCGCCTGTTGCAAGCATAGGGTCGATGACCAAAACTTCCCTATTTGCAATTCCCTCGGGCATCTTATAGTAATATTCTACCGGCTGGAAAGTTTTCTCATCCCTATAAAGCCCGATATGACCTATCTTTGCATTAGGGAAAACATTCAATATTCCGTCAACCATTCCCATTCCAGCCCTTAAAATTGGAACAATGGCATAATTGTCTTCATCTATCATACCGGTTTCCATCTTTTCAAGAGGAGTTTCAATGGTTGTCTTTTCAAGTTTTGCATCCCACATTGCCTCATACATTAAGATTGTGGAGATTTCAGATACCAATTCCCTGAATTCCTTAGTTCCAGTATTGATATCCCTTAGGACTGCAAGCTTATGAGTAATCAATGGATGATTCAATACAAATTCATTCATGCTTTTCCTCCGGCACTAAAAGATTTAATAATACACCGACGATTGCAGCAAGAGACATTCCTGAAATGGATATGGACAAGTCACCATATACAAATGATAAAGCTGCTCCTCCTAAACCTAAAACAAGCATGGTTGCGGCTACAACAACGTTTTTGGTATTGGTAAAGTCAACTTGGTTGTTGATTAAGATTTTAAGACCGTTTACGCAAATAAAACCATATAATAATACAGATATACCACCTAAAACCGGTTGAGGAATAGCTGTTAAAAGAGCAGTCAAAGGTCCTAGGAATGCAAAGAGTATTGCAATTATTGCTGCAAGACCAATAACATAAGTGGATGCTACACGAGTCATACCTACAACAGAAGTATTTTCACCATATGTTGTGTTTGCAGGACCTCCAAGGAATGCTGCTAAAAATGTAGCAAGACCGTCACCGAGCAATGTTCTTTGAAGACCAGGGTCTTCAATTAAATCACGGCCGATGATTTCACTTAATACCTTGTGGTCCCCAACGTGTTCCACCATTGTTACCAGCGCAATCGGAACGATGGTCAGAACTGCTGCAAAGTTCAAATCATAATTAACAATCGGCAAGTAGAATTTAGGAATTTCAATCAGATGAGCAGACCATACAGGCGCAAAATCAACCATACCAAGTAATGCCGCTACAATATAACCTACAATAATACCAATCAAAAATGGAATGACCTGCTGGATTCCTCTTCCACGAACAGCCACAATTGCAGTCATCAGAAATGCAACAAATGCAACCAATAGATTATTCCATGAAACATGCACCAGGTCTAGCCCAATTTCCTGGATAGCGGTTGGAGCCAGAGATAAACCAATAACCATAATCATTGGACCGACCACAACAGGAGGAAGCAGTTTGTTGATCCATTCCGGACCGGTGACACGAATAATCATTGAAATAGCTACATAAACAAGACCGACAATCATTAAAGCTGTAAATACGCTTCCAGTACCCCCGATTGCATAACCTGCAACCATAGGAGCAATGAATGCAAATGAACTTCCCAGATATACTGGGCTTCTATTACGAGTACAAAGTAAATAAATTAATGTACCTAAACCAGATGAAACCAATGCTACAGGTATTGATAAAATATCTGCACCCGCAGTTGTATTCACTACAATAGGAACCAAAATTGTAGCTCCAAACATTGCACATACATGTTGAATAGCGAGTAAAACCCATCTGAGTGCAGGTGGCTTTTCACCAGTGCCCAATAGCATGTTAGTATTTATATTCACCATATATATCACAAAATTTTCCTATATTTTTTCATAAATTGGTTAATTATTTTAAAAAATTCTATTGAATGTTTTAATAATTAAATTAAAAATATCTAAAACTTGTAAATCATATTTTAGATATCGTTTTAACAATTTCTGATTAATAATATATATCTGAATAAAAGTATAAAATATTTTTCTAATCATGAAAGATTGATGGAAAAAATAAAAAAAGTGGGAAAAAATATTCCCTCAAATATTTAAGCTTCTGCAGGTTTTCCCTTTTCGGCCCATTTTACAGTCATAGTTGTAAACGGTTGGGCAATTACAGTCCAAATCAAACTTAAGAGCCAGTGTGAGAATATCATGATTAAAATCTCAATAGGAGAATACACACCAACGAATGCAAGACCGATAAATACAAAGTTATCGATTAATTGACTGAAAGCAATTACTGCGAAGTTTATAACTGATGAATATTCCCTTCCCCTGTTAACAATGACTGTCAATCTTG
The DNA here is from genome assembly GCF_045112895.1 of Methanobrevibacter sp. Lineage (GTDB taxonomy): Archaea > Methanobacteriota > Methanobacteria > Methanobacteriales > Methanobacteriaceae > Methanocatella. The sequence goes on from NZ_JBGUIH010000004.1 coordinate 82,544, forward strand.
CATTTACAAAGTTACCGATTAAGTAACTGATGTAAGATGCTACAAGGATTCTTGGAGTTTGGGTAAATACAAATGCTAAGCTTGAATCTCCGGTAAAGAAACTTGGAGAAGGCAAGAACAATATTAAAGTGGTCATGAAAACAAACAACACATCAACAGCAATACCTAAAAAAAGGGTTCTGCGCGCTGTTCTTTCACCATAAACATCTGCAATTACGTTTGTTAAAATATATACCAAAGGATAAATCAATACTCCCGCAGGAGTTTCCATTCCTAAAAATCCTATGTTGATAATCTTAACAGTAATTAAGTTTGCGATTGTAAATGCCATACAGAAAAATGCAGTTATTATTACACGTTTTTCAGTAAAGTCAAAATTTAAATCCATACACGTTTATATTAAGTTTTAAAGTATTTAAAAGTATTTATAAAGCTTATTTGATAAAAATAAAATAAAAATGAGTGTAAATTAAATTAATCTTTACATGCATCAATATTCTTTCAAAATAAAACGAACAACATATGAATCTAAACATTTTAGAAAGAATGCTCCTATTGAATTATGCCACTAAATTAACCCCATTTTCTGATTGGTGTTGTATCGATTCCAGTTAGTGCCCATGCTGTTATAGAAACAATTTATGCTATCTTTTGTAGAATTACCAAGTTTATAGTTGAGCCTTACAATTACGCTTTCTTCCCATTTGGAAAATTTGTTTTTCATATAGCTTACTTTAATCCATTTGCTTGGAATATTGTCATAGCTTCCATAGGAGTTGCTTACCAGAACTTTTTTACCGTCACCACTTATGTCCAAAATTGAAACATAATGCCCCTTGGCATGGAATATCAATGCAGCACCTCCTTTTTTAAGCTCATCTAAAGCATTATTAAATGAATCCTTATGGAACATGGTGCTATTGAACCCGTTTTTATTCAAACCATCTATAATATCTATGCATTTTGTTCCGTTGACCGGCTTCGCCCCCATCTGTTTTGCAAGATACTTCTCACAGTAATAATTCCTTAAGACCTGGGTGCAAACGCTTGCAGATGTCGGTCCACAATTGTAACTAGTAGATTGAACGTCCCTTACTTCAGGGTAGTTATATTGCTTGCCTTTTAGAGATACTGTAATCTCTTTCGGCCAATAGTTATGCTTGTTCTTTTGAACTATCTTTGCATTAACAGCCCTTTCAATAACATTCCATTTTTCCCTTTTTATGATATGATTTGTATAAGGATGATTTTTTGTCTTAAAGAAAGTGTACTTGGATAGCTTATTATTTAAATATAAGCAATAGCTGTCTCTTTTGATAACATCTCGATATTGTGCTTTGGTTAAGGTATACTTTGCATTATTGTCGGCCATCACATAACTTTTAGGCATCATATCAATATCCGGAACGCCGTTTCTAGTTGAAACATTATGTTTTAGCGGATCCTTTACATTGCCTTCAACACATTTAACCTTCTTAAACACCTTGAATTTGTCGTATTTTGCAGTTACTGTATATGTTTTGGCCTTCACTTTAGGCTTAATGACTACAATTCCTTCAGAATTGGTTTTTTTGGTGAATTTCTTATTGCCCACTTTGATTTCAATAGTTTTTTTAGTAATTGCCGATTTGGATAAGCCCTTTAGATAAATCCTTAAATATCCATTGGTAAGCAACATTGAATTTCCGATTTTTATTGATCTTGCATAAGTCACATGGAATTTGAGAGTTTTTGAGGATGACTTAAACTTATTGTCCCCTTTGAAGATAGTTTTTATAGAGTATTGGGATGGATAAGACTTGACCTTAAAAGCTATTCTGCCGTTCTTATTTGTTTTTTTGGTATAGGTTTTGCCTTTGAACTTTACCGATATCTTTTTACCTGAAACGGGATTGGAGTGCTGATCCATCAAATAAAAGTACAGATAGTTTCCCCGGACTACAAAATTAGTGTAGCAGGTAATCTTAGTCGATAATTTTGATACCTTTATATTGAATGCTTTAGTAATCGGATTGAATCTGTCATCACCATCAAAAGAGATTGTTAATTTATGGGTCTTGGCGGCTAAATTGATGTTTAAATTAGCTGCGCCTTTAGAATTAGTAGTAATGGAATATTTTTTATCGCCAATGGATGCAGTTAATTTTTTTGACTTTAACGGATTTCCAGATGAGTTCTTTAGATAAATCACTAATGTGTCCCTGCTTTTGACCTTGGTTGATTTGACAGATACTTTCGGAGTTGTTTTTACAATTGGAATTTCATCAGTACTGCTTGCATTATCGAGTACATCTGAATAATTCGAATCAACATTACTGTTTAAATCATCTTCACCAATCATTTCTGGAGCAGAATCATCAACCTGTGATGAATTAGTGGAATCAACATCAACAGCAGATACGACCGTTATATTTAAAGCTAGAAAAACTAAGAGAATTATGAAAAATTTTGTTTTAAGCTGCATAGATTCACCATTAACTAAATTTAATGTTTATTTTGAATTAATTAAATAGTTAATGTAAAAATTAGTTTACAAAACGGCAATGGATTGAATTTTAGAAAAAAGACAGATTTATTTTAAGAATATTCAATTAAGAGAAATTTTAGAATGAATCTAAAAAATCTATCAATTGAACATTTCTGCGAGTAATTAGTTAATTTTAAGTTATTTTGTCAATGCGCTTTAATTCGGGTCTGTTAATTACTCGGCAACCAATTATTTTCTTGCTTTTCCAACTCTGCGAGCAACAACCAATTCCCCAACAGATATTAAACCCGCAAAGAATTTTTCCAATCCTCCGGTTGCCCAGATGGCTTCACCGAAAGTTGAATCCATAATGTTTGCTTCATATTCTTCCGGAGTAATCTTTTGACCGGTAGTCTTCTTGGACACTAATGCTGAAGCGGCCATCAGTTCTTCCCAGGTTACACCGTTGAGTTGATTCTGCATTGCCTTGTATAATTTTACAACTTTAATATCGTAAAGTTCAGACAATAGCTCCACAATATCGCATGCGCGGACCATACCTATGACCTGATTGTCATCATTTACAACAGGAACGGTTACGAACTTGTTGTTTGCAGTCAATATCACAGCCTTTCTTGCAGGGTCATTTTCATGAACGGTAGCGACTTCTTCATAACTGCTCATTATTTCAGAAATCTTTTCGTTTCCATCCCTTAATCCTTTAGTGATGTCGAATGAAGTTATCCATCCGACCAACTGCTTATTATCATTTACTACAGGACAGGTAAAACGCCTAATTTCCTCCATTACCTTTGAAACTTCGACTACATTATCATTTGCATTTAGATATACAAAGTCTTTATCCATCAACTCTTTTGCTCTCATAAACAGACCTCCTTTTATTCAATATCCATTCTCTTTAAAGCACCGACCGGACAATGATGGGTGCATTGAGTACATCTTATGCATTTATCATTATCCAAAACAACTCTACCTTCGACCAACTCTACAGCGCCGGTCGGACAATTCTCTTCACATAAATAGCAATTGACACAGGCATCATGATTTACATCTATAACTCTGCTATGGATTATAGGTCCGATATACCTATCCAATTCAACTGCATTATGATTTAAAGAGATTTGAACACACGCGCCACAACCAATGCACATTTTTTCGTTGATATATGGATATAATTCGTCATCTATTAATTCAATGCCTAAATCCACATTTAAATCTTCGAAAAATTCCCTAAATTCAAGAGTGAATGCATTTGTCGGACATAAGCTTGCACAGTCAGCCCAATTATTATCATCTGAATAATCAATTGAAATATTATTCATACGAACTACTCTGTGAGGAGAGCTAACATTGGATAACTTGTATTCAATTACCCCACGTTCATCTTCCCCATCATAAATAACTGAATTATCGATTAGTTTAATTGCAGAAACAGGGCAAGTCTGCACACATATTTCGCACTTGACACACTTATCAGTTATCTTAGCTATTCTAAAAATATTAGCTGGTTCGATTGCATTAACTGGACACTCGCCAACACATGTATTGCATCTTACACATCTAGGCGCTATAGCAATGATTTCTTCTTCCGCATTAAAATTTTCCAGTTCGAATTGGAAATCATCACTATCATCATCTAATTCAACAGATTTCAAAAGAACTTCTCTTTCCAAATCTTCCATCTGTTTTGTAAACGATACATTCATTTTAATACCAACTAAACTATTTTTTTAATTAAATATTTTGTTTTTATTATTATTAAATTAATTTGATTAAATAAACTCCATTAAATCCTTTAATGAAGGGAATTTGTCAACTCCAAACCCTTCAATTGATTTGCTGGCCACCCAGTTTCCGATTCTGCATGATTTTTCCAAATCATATCCCTGCAAAAAGGAATATAAAAATCCGCTATTGAAGCTGTCTCCGGCACCAGTAGTATCGACAACATCACACTCAAAAGATTCTACAAAACACTCTTGAGAGTTATCCATTGCAAATACTCCTTTTGAACCCTGCTTTACTACGACAGTTTCAATGCCATGATCAAGCAGACCAATAGCCAATTCCTTAAGTGGAGCCTTATCATTATTACATAATAATCTTAATTCCGGTTCATTTATGAGCAATATATTAGTCCTTTTGAGTATAGGCTCAAGTTCAACGAACCCCTTTTGCACATACAGCATACCCGGGTCAAAACTTAATATGGTTGCATCATTAAGCTTTTCCAATAATTCTATTTGAGTCTTGAAGGAATCTCCAACGAAAGATGTGTAATGCATTATCTTACATCTCATGATGTTCAATGGATTTATTTCACCAATTTTAATGTCATCATTCACGCCGGGGTCGATGTAAAGACATCTCTCACCTTCCTCATCAACAAAACCTAAACATTTGCCTGTTGCACCTGTTTCTGAGTAAATCAGATTATTGGTGTAAACGCCGTTGATTGCCAGATTATATTCTATCAAATCACCGTCATCATCTTCAGCAATTTTGCCGATGATGGATGTGGAACAGCCTAACCTGGACAAGCCTATGATTGTATTTGCAGCAGAGCCTCCCGGAGTATCAGTTTCCTTTTTAATGAAACTCTCCTCATCTTTTCCTGCAATCTTTCCTACAGAATAGAGCTTATCCACATTCAATGCTCCAAATCCTATAACTTCCGCATTAAGATCCATATCTAGAATTTCCATTTTAAAACCTTACTTTAAAATATCCAATAAATTTATATTTTTATCTCCAAGTTTGCCACCAAAGTTGCCTGCAGATATTCCCATTACCCCATCAAATTCTAGAGCAGCATCAATACCTGCTTTTACTGCATTGTTCATTGATTCTTCATCTGTTGCATTTATTACAACTTCCGGAATATAGTTTACTCCATCCGGAACCTTAGAAATTTCTCCTAAAGACTCCTTTAGTGAAGGACAATAGAAGTGATTTGTAGTCGGACCGATTTCCGGATAATTGGTTTCCGGTTTTGAAGCTGCAGAACAAATGTCAAATGGAGTGGTGGCTCCTTCAATATCCATGATTGCATCGATAATGGCCTCACCAGCATCCAAAACGGCTTCTTGAGTGGAACACAAATACCAGAAATTGCCTCCCATGATTCCGTCATTCAATCTGAATTTCTCCTCAATCTGGAAATCCGGAACTGCAATCGGAACATTGATCATCTTTCTTCCGTACTCTTCAACAATCCACTCATATCCATCACCGCAGTGGCCCACTATATCCATCATTTCAATATATTCGTTGCCGTCTGCAGCAGAATAATCAAAGATTCGTGTGAATGGCTTGACCAGGATATCCTGCCTAAGCCTGTAGGACAATTCAAATGCGAACTTTTCCACATTATCCCCATCCAACCAGTATTGTACAATAGCTCCAAATCTTCCATCGGGAGTTTGTGATTCATCTAAGAATCCTTCAACACCGCCTTCAACTCTTCCAATCACTGCGCTTGGAGTTGAAGTTGAATCATAAGCTGCCCTCTCTACAATCTTTTCTGTAGGTCCGGTAATCAAAGCCCTTACATATTTTCCTTCGAATGCTTCGAAGAAAGTATCCTGCACTTTATCATAACTCATCTTTTCACCTAATTATCCCAATCCACCTATATCCTGACCACGAATATTGTTTCTCATGTCTTTACTGACTTTCAATATTGAATCGAAGTTGTCTTCTGTTATAATTTCAATTATCGGATACTCATGATTGTTAAAGACTGAGAAAAATTTATCTTTTATTTCCAAATCAATATCGTAGTCTGTGAATAATTTTTCATAATCATCTGCATTATTATAATCATTAATAAATTCCAAAACTTTATTCTTATCATTTTTTACGTATATGTCAGCTATAACCGCAGTTGCAATAGCGCTTGGAGACACAATAGCAATTTCTGCAACTTTTAATGGATATTCATTGCCATTGAATGAAATGCTTATACCATTGTTTTTATGAGCAAAATCCAATGGTTCCACATCAGTTATGCTGTCTCCAATATAAAGAATCTCATTAACATCGATGCCGTCCCTTTCAATGATCTCATCGATGGCCAATTTCTTACCTTCCCCCCCAACAACATCGATATCCTTGATCTCATCATAGATTCCCATTTCGACAATTTGGGAAAAGAAGATATCATCAAACAGCTCGTAGTCGGTAGGATTGTCCAAAATCAATTCCTTGAATTCGTTGATTTTTTCAATTTCTTCACTATTGAGTGTAAGCTTATCTAGATTGACCTTGGTGTAAAATGTATTTTTGAAAGGCAGTTCCATATAATCAGATACTGCTTCAATATATTGGCCATAACTTGTGCTAACTATATAAGTATTCATTGCGTTTTGCAAATATTTTAATAGGAATTTTGAATCATTTACTGCATAAATGTGATTTCGGGAAAATTCGACCAAATCCTCATTATCGAGATTCTCTGCAATGAAGAAAGGCAAAATCAGTTTTAATGTATTGCCCGCCTTGTAATTTTCCCTTTTTACAATGTCTGCCAAATAGTCATCATACAGACTAAGTGTTTTAAATAATTCATCACCTTGCCTGATGAAATTGGCCGATAACTCAAATGCGTTATCATTTAAGGTTAGCGGACCTTCACAATCTGTAATAAATGATTTTTCGAACATAATTCACCTGAAATTTACAATCCTGATTGCATCAAGCGGACAAATTGCCTCGCATGTTCTGCAATAAATACACTTTTCACCGTCAAAGTCTATCTTATCATCAGTTAAGGATAAAGCATCAACCGGACAATTCTTTACACAAATTGCACATGCTTGGCATTTGTTATCTGAAAGTGAAAAGTCGCCCAATCTTTGACTATATAGATAAGACCTGGCATAGTACAAATCAGTATCCTTACTGTAGAAATAATCGTCATAAGCACCGATTGCATCAAACTGGCATTGTTCCACACATTTGCCGCAATAGACACAATTGTCATTAATTTTAATTGGATTTGGACCGTTCAATTCTATTGCGCCAACTGGACATACATTTAAGCAGTCCCCGCAGGCAAGACATTTATTTTCATAAACTTCAATGTTCCTGTCCATTAAGTAAGAACCGAATAGCTTTGTGAACTTGTCTATTTCAATATTTGAATCAAGACTAACCTTCAATTCACTTTCCATTGCGTCGTTTACCTTATATTCAATGAAATTCTCAAAGTTCTGGTCATCGAATTCCAAAGCTGTGGATTTTGCCACTTTTTCCAAAACCTTATTCAAACTGATCAAATCAAGAGACAATATTTTAATGTCATGGTCAACGATTCCTGACACTATATCAAATGATTTGATTTCACTATACATCTTATAAGCCTTTTTACGTGAAGAATATTTTATTGCCCCTGAAGGACAGGAGTGCATACATTCCTCACATCTTGCACAATAGCCCGGATTGATATACGGCAGCTTATTTGTCCTTGCAACGTTGATTGCACCCATTGACGGACAGACTCTTGTACAAGTCATGCACCCAATACAATTGTCCTGGTTAACAACAACAGCCTTACCTCCTTTAACAGTCTTTGGAAGCAACTGCCCATATTTAATGGCATCAGTAGGACATACTCTGAAACAATATCCGCATCTAACACAGGTATCCTTATCAATCTCGCTGTGAGGTTCGCTTTTGCCATCGGCTACAATATGTATGGAACCATTTTTACATGCCTGGACACAGGCTCCACAAGCCTTACACAATTTTACATTTATATTTGGAACATTTTCTTTAATTGGTGGATCCATATGCACATCTAAAGAAATTGCATCATCTGGACAAGCATTACGACATAATACACAACCAAAGCAAGTATTCCTAATTTTAATTAAACCGTCCTCTTTATCCATATATATTGCATCAATCGGACATGAATCAAGACATGGCTTATCCTTACAGTCAGCGCATCTGGTTTGATCTATCAAATAATCAACATCAACATGTCTTAACGGTCTTGGTGTTTTAGTATAACTGTCAATCATAACACTCACTCCACAATATCCTCATTTAGGTTAGATGCCTTTACAGTAACATGAATATTTTCTCCATTATCCATAGAGAATTTAGCAATGAAATACTTGATTACTGAAAATGGACAGGTTTGGTAACAAATACTGCAGCGCAGACATCTTTCCTTGTTTCTAACAATCGTATCATTTTCCTCATCAAAAGAGATGCATTTTGTCGGACAGTCAGGAATACATAACTGGCATTTTTCACATCTGTCCTTATCCCAGTCTATTACTCTAATCTTAAGCCTGTTTACAGCATTTGTAATGATTTCTCTTGCAATCTCATCATCCGGAATTATCTTCAATGCATCATCCCAAATTTCAGAAAGAGGCACATCATATTGTAGAAGTCCATCCTTTTCCAAAGCCCTCAAGTCTTCTTCCTGATTATTTATAAACTCTTCAAGATGATTTACGCATAAAAGAATTAAATCCTTTTGATCCTGTAGATTTTCTACGAATACTCCTTTCATTGCACCGTTGACAGGACAAATCTCCAAACAATCCCCGCAGGAAATACAATTAAGCTGGTCTACAACAATTTTACCGTCGACTTCACTAATGGCATCAACAGGGCATTGTTTCAGACACTTTTTACATTTGAGGCACAAATAATCATCAACTATGTATTGCCTTTTTGAAGGAATGATATTGAATTCCGGCAAAATCAAATGGTTTAACCCGCATTCCAAAGTCTTTGGATCTGTCGGACAGACTTCTGCACAAAAACCGCAACGGATACATGCACCAGGAGTAATTACAGGATAAGTCAAACCCTCACCGGTTTCGTCATCCTTTTCCCTGATAATCCTTATTGCATTCGGTGATGGACATGAAACAGTACAAGCCCCACATCCTATACAATATTCTTTGTTGACTTTCGGGAAATCCCTGAATCTTTCAGGTTTTTCAGCGATTTCAGGATTGGTTTTTGCATCCGCAAATGCATCTGCCCATGCCTTTCTTGCAAAATCAAAGATATACCACATTAAAGATGACATCTATTTCACCTCATAAAAGTCTTTGATTTCGGTTTTTCCATGTTCATCAGTAATGGCCACTCTTTCAGCGCATGCCACACAAGGATCGCATGAAGCATAAGTGGACACCGCATCTGCAACGGTCGGAACATCACGAATCATATATTTTGCACAGGCGTCCATATTAGAAATACTCGGAGTTCTAATGGAGATATTCTTGATTAAAGTACCATTGGTTTCAATCATGTATGTTACTTCACCACGAGGGGCCTCGTTTTTACGCATTGCATAACCTGATTTCAGATCAGCAGGAGTACGAACTTCACCATCAGGTATGTTTTCAATAGCTTGTCTAATCAGACTAATGGATTCAGGAATCTCATCAAATCTGGTCAATGTTCTTGCGTAGTTATCTCCTTCTTTTCTTCTAATTACTTTGAAGTCGAAATAATCATCATATGTGTAATGACCTACCCTATAATCTTCCTTAACATTGGAAGCCCTTCCGATTGGACCTACGGCACGGCCTTTTATGGCTTCTTTTTTGGTCATTACCCCTATTCCTTTACATCTTAGCGCTAAAGCTGGACCTTCTGCAAATAATGCTCGAGTTGTTTCAAACTCATCTTCGATTTTTTTGAGGTTTTCAAGAATAGGTTCAAAATGGCGCTCGTCAGCATCCATCCTAACACCGCCAACAACATTCCATCCCATATTGACTCTGTTTCCTGTCAATAACTCAATTGAATCCATAGCATATTCCCTTAACTCCAAAACACGCATGAACAATGTTTCATGATCCATTGATTTGAAGAATGTGGAGTTTGCAAGCAAATGACTTTGGATTCTATCCAATTCGTTTGTAATGACCCTTAAGAATTGGGCTCTAGGCGGAACATCCACTTCAGAAATCTGTTCAATGGTTTCTGCGAATGTTTGTGTGTGTTCATATGAACAGATACCACATACACGTTCTGAAAGATAAATTCCTTTCTGCCAAGTTTGACCTTCAATAATCTTTTCAATACCTCTGTGAACATAACCAAATTCAATTTCAGCCTTGACAACCCTTTCTCCTTCAGTGTGGAGCTTAAGTCTTATAGGTTCCTTTAAAGCCGGATGAATTGGGCCGATAGGTACTATCATTTCTGTTCCCTCCCACGATCAGCAATAGCTTGTGGACCCACAGCCAGAATGGCCTCTAGAATTTCACTAGGCCTTGGCGGACATCCTGGAATTGATGCTGCAACAGGAATGAAGTTGGATGCAGGTGCATGCACATGACCTCCCTCTTGGTTAAATACATCACCAGACACCGGGCAGTTTCCCACAGCTACGGCTATTTTTGGTTCAGGAGCTTTATCATAAATTCTTTTTAAGTTGTCTACCCATTGTTCAGTGACTGCACCAGTCAACAACAGGACATCAGCTTCACGAGGATTGTTGTGAACATAAATACCATATTGCTCTAAGTCATATCTTGGAGACAACAGTGCAACACATTCTACATCGCAACCATTACATCCGCCACAATTTACGATACAGACATGAATTGAGCTTTTTCTCACAACATCCTTAATAGCGTCTAACATTGTACTCCCTCTTTAATTTTATAAATCATATAAACATTAATACTTAGCTTCCTTTTTTAATAATTCGAATAGTTCTAATTGACCCTCTTTCAGTGCATCCTCATAAGACTTGCCGTTTTTAATCTCTTTTACAAGTTTCATTCTAAGGACTTTTCCATCTTCTCTTGATATTACTTCCAAAGTATCAATGAACCAGCATAATCTCAAATCGGCGTTTAGCTTCTGATATAGGCAAATGTCTTGTGCCGAATCATGTGTTCCATGCAAGGCCTCAAGAGTGCCCAAATCAAACAAACTAAAGAACACATCCTCTAATTCATCAACAGTACAGTCAAAATCCTTGGAAAGTGGAACTATAATATCTCTCTGCCAAGCATAACTTTTAATTATTCTTTTTTGCATTATTCTTAATTTAGTATCCTCATCCATTCCAATCACATCATAGTGCCACATTTTATTCCATATAAACATATTGCAATAATCAAACCTAAAGCAGTTTCCTTTCTACCGTATCCTGGCCTTTCACCCATTACAAATCCGCCAAGGAGAAAACCGATTGCTGCTAAAATCATATTGTCTGAAACAAATGCCAAGCACCATCCGACTATTGCAATTGCAGCCATAGGAATATTGAAGTCAGGCGCGGCAACATATGGCTCGCCATGCTGTTTATAGCTGTAAAGCAAACCTAGAATGGAACCAACAACAAATGCAAGTATATAAATCATATAATTTAACATAATATCTCCTACATCGGTTTATAAAGCAATATAAATGAACAAATTATTGCTATAAATGTTATAATAAAACACAATTTCTCCATACTTTCAATCTTATGTGAAAAGTTGCCTTTAGCACGCAAAACGAAAAATGCTAAGATTATCCCAATAACAACTATTGGTGCAAGGACAACTGAGTGGAATATTGTTGCTAATAATCCAACAATTATTACTCCAATAGCAACTAACGCAGTCAAATAAACAATTACATCTTCACTGTTCATGCTACCACTCCTGTAAATATCATCAATATGGTTCCAAAGAAGCAAATTGCCCCAATGGTAATTTGAGTCATAACTGAATGATTTGGACTTAAAAGAGGGGTTGTCGCATTAATAAATCCAGTAATGAATGTAATCACAATCATTCCAATCAAGTATCCAATCGCATCCAATGGACCGAAGAATATTGTTAAGAATACCCAAAGCAACACATACCATGCAATAGCTTCTGAAAATAGCATGAACCCCCTTAAAACACCAAAGTGTTCAGTTTCAAATCCGGAAATCAAAACCTTATCTTTTGTTATTGCAAATGGGGAATATGGGGACTTTGTAACAATCAACATGAAGAACATTAAAGCTGCAAGCGGAACTGTAAATACTAAAGGACCATGAACTGATTGGTAAATAATGATTTCACCAATATTCATTGTGCCGGTTATTAAATAAACAAGCGCAATAGCTGCAAACAAAGGAAGCTCTGTTGCCGCTGAAAGTACCGCCCTTACACAGCTCAATTTTCCATAAGGGGAACCTGAACTTGATCCCGCATTATGCTCAACAATCTTGTAAACTGCATAAACACCGAACAATATTAATAGTGAATCATGGGCAACCGGACCTACAATTACTCCAACAATCCAAATCAAAGCCAGTATAAACACGATTCCTATATAAAATACCTTTGATACGGTTTTTGGGATTGCAGTTTCCTTAAAGAAGAACTTTAATGAATGTATTAACTGTTGAACTATAGGTGGTCCAGGACGTTTTTGAACACGCGCCATAATTTTTCTATGCAATCCTAGAAGCAGGCTTCCTGCTAGAAATGCAATAATAACTTGAATTAAAATTTCTGCCATTAAATTCATAATACCACTCTAATACCCGGTAAATGGCTCTTTCACCCTCTCTTCTGCATCTTCAGGTTTTGCTTTGGCCATTGTCAATAAACCTAAAGACAAAATCCATAACGGAATACCAAATATGGCCACTGCATAAACAATCCATGCCTCAAAGTCTATCACTAAGCAAGCAATAATGGCCAATGTTAATATTGCAAATAATATTATACACAGATTTTTTTGATTTACCATACTAACCACTTACCACAATACTAATAATAAAATTTCAACAGCTCTTACGATAATAAACAGGGAACTTAAGTGAATAATTACAATGAATGGAGATCCTGCAGTCCTGAACATCTCTGCCTTGCTTGCAAAGAAAGGCGCTACTCCACTTTCACCTAAAATACCCAGCAACATTAATGCTGCACCAAAGACCACCATCGGACTTGCAGGCATTTGAGATAAAACCGCAAGTGATAGGGTACCTGTTGATGCAAGAATGATAGCTGCTCCACCAAATAGCGGCAAACTGCACATCATGGCAATCAAACCATAATTGAATGCTGAATTTAACACGCTAGTCTGTTTAACAGCTGATACGATACCAATATTTAACATACCTACCAAAGCCATGAATAATGTAAAGTTGAACAAATCTCCCGTAATCATTGCTCCAGCAGATGCTATACCACAAAGAACGGATAAGAATCTTCTTTGCTTGAATTCTTTTGGACCTACCTTTACTTCAGTATTATGCAAATAATGCATTGTAGCCTCTATTTGAGTTTCGGGTTTGCTTAATGCAATCAATACTGTAAAACCGAGCAAAACTGCGAAAAGGAACAAGCTAAACGGAGTTAGGTATAGTACAATGTCTCCGAGTGGAATTGTTCCAAGTAAATTTCCTCCAAGTGTAACGAAATCCATACCCATCACCTACTCCTTATCAATGTCCTCTCTCATAAGCAACCCAATCAATCCTACTTTTGAAGCTACTTTCAGTAATAATCCACATGCTGCCAAGAATAGACTTAATAACCAGTATTGAGGAGTTACAAAGAATAATAGGAAACCAATTATCCATAAACACCATGCAATTCCAGAAACACCAGCAATGCCGTCCAACATAAGTACTGGAAGTCCTCTCGCTTTTTTAGACAATGCATATAATACGATTCCTCCACCGGCTACTGCCCCACCTGTAAAACCTGTTAGGAAAATACCATAACCAACCAATACCAACGCAATAAAGTTAGGAGCAGTATTTAATATCTCCATGTTCAATGCAAACGGTTGCGGGAACAATGATGCGGAAGGAGATAGGTTCCTTCTCGGATTATTCTCGATTATACGCATTTCTCTTGTAATCAAAATTTCAGAAATCGCCAAGGTTTCGGCAAGCTCTACTACCAAACCCGGCAAAATTAAAGCTTCCGCAAGGTCGGTTCCGACAGCGGAAACAACAATAATCATGGCAAGGCCGACCAAATCAGTCAATATGAGAATGTGAAGCTCTTCCTTTCTGAGTGCGATTGCCATGGTTCCAATAAAACCAACAATCAAACCAGCATAAATTGCAGGCAAATACATACTTAAAAAGGCATTAGGAACAAAAGCGGGTGCGAATACCATCAGTTATCCCTCCTTAACTGTTTTGATCTGGCTTTTACGTCATTTGCTTTTACTTCATTAGCTACTTTTGTGGAGTCTGAAATAGCTTTCTTAACATCCTGTTTGATTTCGTTTTTATCATTTTTTCTGTTCATTGTATAATTAACAGATAGCCATGAAGCAATAATGAATGACATCATCAAGATTGAAGATTCGAGTATTGTATCGAAACCTCTTGTATAATACAATATTTCATCTATAAGTCCACCAGGAGATGAATAGATTGATGTACCGAAGTACGGGGATATTGAGGATACCCACTGTGCTAACGGTGACATATACCCTGTAATCATACCTAGACTGGCTGCATTATCAGGATATTGGGGATTAATCTCACCCGGCTCGGTTAAGACTTCACCACCCCTATCATAAGGGGCAATGGCCAAACCTTCATCTATTTGCTCCTGAGGAGCGGGCCTTACATATATCTGGTCTGGATTTAAAGCCATAGGGACAATGAATCCAATAATTAAAAGTATTCCTAAAGCGAATGCAAAAAGACGCGGAATATTTTTAGGGTCTGCCAGTTTATTCCATAAAACTCCGATTCTCATACGTCAGCCCCCATTTCTTCCAGACGGATAATAGCTCTAAATAAAATTAAAGTAATAATAACGGTTGTTGCAAGCAATGTCAATAATGCCAAAACATGATTATAACATAATAGAACTAAACAGACACCGATTGAAGCGACTTCAGTATTGAATGTTCTGACAATAGGGTCATTGACGCCAGGTCCCCATGCGGTGGCGATACTTCCTACAATTGCAAGGAAAATTCCAAAGTAAAAGAATAACGGAACGCTAACCATTCAAATCACCACTTGCAATCTTATTTTTTCTGATTTCATTGATTTTCACAATGGATAAGATAAATACCAATGTGGATAACGGACCTGCCAATGCTGCAAACATTGCAACATCCAGATATCTGAATAAAACCATTGTTAAAACAAATCCTGCATCCAGTATTGAAAACATTATGACCTTATCCAGCGGTTTTCTGAGAAATATAATGCCGAATGTTCCGATAAGCATTAAAGCAATTGCGATTATTGATACGAAAGACTCCATTTTTTATCACTCCAAAAGTATCTCATCATCTAGCCTTTTCAAAGTATAGGCAATTGCATTAGCACTGATTGTAGAACATATGAAGAATGCTGCTGCAACAACAAGAGCGAATGGAGTATTTATCACCAATGCTATTATAGCGGATACTCCAAATCCGATGACATTTAAATACAATAGCCTTTCAGCCCTATTTCTTGTTACCAAAGCTCTTAATGCTACGAATATGACTATGATACCAACAATTTCAACATACATATAATCACTCCCTAGCATGCCTATTGAATTTCTTTGCGATTTTACCCAAAACAATGGAAGCCTTTGCCTGATCAATACCCATTATTGTTAAGATTGCAATAACCATTCCAACAATGAACATTTCAGGTGTCATGCCAATAAATGAACAGATAAATATTATGGCAGTTGCTGTTAAACTTCCGCAAGTTCCGGCATATCCCGGATCGGCGCATAATCTATTTCCCATGAAAACGAAGAATGCTGCAATTATCCCACCGGGAATTCCTAAAAGCAAATATCCAATAGAAGCTAATAATGTACCAGCAGATGCGTCCGGAGAACACAAAACGTTTCCTTGGAAGAATCCACCAGCAATATCTCCTCCCCTTTTTTCAATGTCTTTTCCAACTAAGCTGGCCCCTCTAACACCAGGCTGTTCGGGAAGTCCGAAATATGTATCTACAATTACAAAATTCAACCAACAAAGAATTGCGGCAATTATAATTCCAATTACCTCATTCATCTATATCCTCTCCATTATCTTCATTAAGAGGCTTTGGAAATACAAAATCAAATAAATATTTCACAAATAATGCAGATAAAACACCAATAACTACAGCTAAAACTAATCCATTATACATAAATGTATAATTCAAAACTAAAAATATTGAAAAGATACCAATAGCGATTATTGGAGTTGGATATATTGCACTTACATCAAATGAATACCTATATGGTTTGCCAGGTAATAATGGGATTTTTAAAGCTAATGCTACAAGTACTGCAACAATAATAGTTACAATATAAGCCAAAAGAATATCAAATGAACTAATAGTTATATTGCTTAGCCCAAACACATTACCATATGAAGCAAAGAATATGGTACTATCCACCAAATCAAACATATTAAGACTCCTCTTAAATAATAAATATAATAATGAAAATATATAAATATTGTTACTTGAAAATAATTGAATAAAGCTTAATTATAATTTAAATTAATTAATGGTGGCTTAATGAAAAATAAGAATATTCTAATAACCGGTGGATTAGGTTTTATTGGTTCAAACCTTTCTAATAGATTAATAGAGGATAATGAAGTTATTATTGTTGATAATCTTTCCACTGGAAACATTTATAATATAAAAGAACCAGACCACGAGAATTTGACAATCACCCATCAAGACATCCGCAATATTAATTTTGACGAAATTACAGAAGGTATTGATTACATTTTCCATCTTGCAGCAATGGCAAGTGTTCCGCTAAGTGTGATTAGGCCATTTGAATGCAATGAGATAAATGTTGACGGCACCATCAGACTCCTAAAATCAGCAGTTAAGAACAATGTTGAAAAAGTCATATTCTCTTCTTCATCAGCCGTCTACGGCCAAAACGAAAATCTGCCCCTAAAAGAAACAGACCCTCTTATGCCGACATCACCTTACGGCGTATCCAAAGCTAGCTGTGATTTCTATTTGAAATCCTTTTATGATACATATGGCCTGGATTATGTTTCTTTAAGGTATTTTAATGTATTTGGACCAAAACAAAACAAAAGATCAGAATATGCTGCCGTGATTCCGAGTTTCATCAATTCACTTCTTGAAAACAGACAGCCTGTAATCTATGGCGACGGCGAGCAGACTAGGGACTTTGTCTTCATTGACGATGTGGTTGATGCCAACATCAATGCATGCGATTCAAATTTCAATGGAATCGTCAATGTCGCATCAGGTGAGAACATCAGCATAAATGAATTATACGATATTATCAAAACCACTATTGGCAGCGATTTAGAGCCTGAATATCAACGTGAAAGACTCGGAGACATCAAGCACTCACTGGCAGACGTGAGCAATATGGAAAAAATCAATCTAAAAACAGATCCGAAAAAATTCTACGAACAGTTGGATTTTACAATTCAATGGTACAAGATTGAAATTTAAAAAAAAGTAAGTTAGTGGAATCCACATCCACTACAAGTTTCACATTTTTCCTCTTCCATAGGATCGTAAATCTTATCTTCCTGAAGAGTGGCTGATATGAAATATTGGTCGAATTCTTCCTTATTTTTTAAGACAGGTGAAAGTCCTTTGAAGTCACATCTGATATCGCCGGTTCCACCAATATCCACTAAAATCGGTTCGCCTAATTTAAACCTTTTGAAGTATGCTTCAATTTCATCCTTTAAAGCACCAGGCACTCGAAAATTGAAAGATAAAATGTTATTCTCCTTCATTTTCAAACCGACATACTTTTGGTCTATTTCATAATTCAAGCCCAATTGTTTTTTGAAAATAATGTTAGTACCAATCTCATTAGATACCATTTTGTAATCTCCTTGAATAATTACATAAAATTAATAGTTTGAAATATTTAAAACTTTCTTATTTCAATACAAAAATTGCAATCTAAAAAAATCAGAATTGACAAATCTATAACGAATTATCACGATTTTTAATAAGGTTTATATAATTTCAAAATCAAAATTACTATATGTTATAATATTTATTATTATATAGTAAATCAATTAAAAAAAATAAGGTGTTTATTTTGAATGAATACAACAAAGAAATCGGAAACAGAATTAGAGAATTGAGAGAACTTTCAGATATTACAATTAATGAAATTGCATCTGAACTAAACATTACAGAAGAAACATACATTCAATACGAAAACGGAGAAGTAGACATCCCTGCAAGCTTCTTATACGAACTTGCCCATATTTTTAAAGTTGATTTAGGATTATTATTAACAGGTGAAGAAAGCAGAATGAGTATATTTGATGTTACCCGTGCAAACAAGGGAATATCAGTTGACAGAAGCAAGGAGTACACTCACGAAAACCTATGTTCAAAATTCATTCATAAAAAGGCTGAAACATTCCTTGTTGTTGTGGATCCTAAAAAGAATCCGATGCCTTCACTCAATTCACACCCGGGACAGGAATTCAACTATGTCCTTGAAGGTTCATTAAAAATATACATACACAATAACGAAATCATATTAAACGAAGGAGATTGCATCTTCTTTGATTCAGCACACAGACATGCAATGGTAGCGCTTAACGATAAACCGGCTAAATTTTTAGCAGTAATCATATAACATTTACAGGAGTAATTTTAATGACATCATTAATAGAAGATTTTGTAGAAAGAGTTGATTTTGACTCGTATGAAGATTTTTTCAAGAATTTCAAACTTAAATTTGAAGATGACTTTAACTTCGGATTTGATGTGGTCGACAAGTATGCGGAAATAGATCCTGATAAGATAGCTTTAATCTGGACAAATGACGATGACGAAAACCATACATTCACATTCAAGGACATCAAGGAATATTCAAACAGGACCGTTAATTTGCTTAAAAGGATAGGCATTAAAAAAGGCGATAAGGTAATGCTTACCCTAAAAAACAGATACGAATGGTGGTTCTGTATGGTTGCATTGCACAAGCTTGGTGCAATAGCCATTCCTGCAACCCACATGTTAAAGCTTCATGATATTGATTTTAGATTAAGACAAGGTGATGTAAAGGCAATCATTACTGTTGAGGAAGACACATTGCTTCCAGATTATGAAGAAGCTGAAAAAGGACTGAATTGGGATTTGGAAAAGCTTGTAATCGAAACCGACAGGGACGGTTGGATTAACTTCAACAAAGCAATTGCCGAAGAAAGCCCTGTTTATGAAAGGCCAACCGGCGATGAAAACCCAATTGCTGATGAAGTATTCCTAATTTACTTTACATCCGGAACAAGCGGACTTCCAAAAATGGTTGCTCACAAGCATACCTATGCATTAGGCCACATTCCAACCGCAAAATACTGGCAGAATGTTGTGGAAGACGGTGTCCACCACACCGCATCAGATACCGGTTGGGGAAAAGCAGTGTGGGGAAACATTTACGGACAATGGATTTCCGGAACTGCAATATTCATTTACGATTATGTAAGGTTTAATGGAATCAAACTGCTTGAAAGAATTATAGAAAACAAAGTAGATACATTCTGCGCCCCTCCAACTGTTTACAGATTCCTGATTAAAGAAAACATTGAGGGCTATGACTTTTCAAACTTAAAATATGTTGCAACAGCAGGAGAGCCTTTACCTCCAGAAGTATCTGAAAGGTTCTATGATGTTTCTGGTTTGAGAATCAGGGAAGCGTTCGGACAGACCGAAACCACATTATCAATCGGGACATTCATTTGGATAGAACCTAAAATCGGTTCAATAGGCAAGCCTTCACCTCTTTATAAATTAAAATTATTGGATGAAGAGGATAATCCTGTAGAAATTGGTGATGAAGGAGAACTTTGTTTTGATATAACTGAAGGAATTCCGCCAGGATTATTCAAAGAATATGTTAAAGACCCAGTTAAACAGGCAGAGCAAGTTCACGATGGATATTACCATTGCGGAGATACTGCATGGGTGGATGAAGACGGATATGTCCACTTTGTCGGAAGAAATGATGACATCATTAAATCCTCAGGTTACCGTATTGGACCTTACGAAGTGGAAAGCGCAGTATTATCCCACGAAGCAGTTCGCCACTGTGCAATTACCGCTTATCCTGATGAAGTGAGAGGTCAAATTGTAAAAGCGACAATTGTTTTGCAACCTGACTTTGAGCCATCAGATTCATTAACTAAAGACATTCAAAATCATGTTAAAAGAGTTACAGCTCCTTATAAATACCCAAGAATGGTTGAATATGCTGATGAACTTCCAGAAACCATCAGCGGTAAAACAAGGAGAGTTGAAATAAGAGAAAGAGATCAGAAAAAATTTAATTAGATGATATAATGACAGAAGAGATATCTTATCCGGTTATTAATAAAGAAATTTGCAAAGGCTGTATGCGATGTATAGTCGGATGTCCTCAAAATGCAATATTACTTAGTGATGACATGAACAACGCAGGATATCAATTTGCTTATTATAGCGGCGATGGCTGTACAGGATGCAAGGACTGTTACTTCACCTGTCCGGAGCCATTGGCATTAGAAGTACATCAATATAAAAAGATTGTTAACGATTCAGTTGCAAAAATGATTAAAGCCAAAGCGACTAATCAAGGGGGAAAATAAATGAGTAACCAAATGGTAAAAGGAAATACTGCAGTTATCATTGGCGCAATGTATGCTGGTTGTGATTGTTTCTTTGGATACCCAATTACTCCTGCAAGTGAAATCCTGCACGAAGCGTCCAAATACTTCCCTATGGTCGGAAGAAACTTTGTTCAAGCTGAAAGTGAAGAGGCATCAATCAATATGGTTTATGGTGCGTCCGGAACCGGCCACAGAGTCATGACTTCCTCATCAGGACCTGGTATAAGCTTAATGCAGGAAGGATTTACCTTCCTTGCGGGTGCAGAACTTCCTGCCGTGATTGTTGACATCATGAGAGCAGGACCTGGACTTGGAAACATCGGACCTGAACAGGGAGACTATAACCAGATTGTCAAAGGAGGAGGCCATGGAAACTATAAAAACATTGTCTTGGCTCCAAACAGCGTTCAGGAAATGTGTGACCTGACAATGAAGGCATTTGAACTTGCGGACAAATGGAGAAACCCTGTAGTGGTATTGGCAGACGGAACCTTAGGCCAAATGGCTGAACCATTGGTTTTCCCTGAAAAGGCAATTGAGCCAAAAGATGATAAGGATTGGGCCGTTAAGGGAACCAAAGAAACCATGGACAATCTCATCACTTCAATCTTCAATGATTTCAATGATTTGGAGGACTTCAACTTTAAGCTTCAGGAAAAGTATGCTAAAATCGATGCTGAAGAGGTTATTGTTGATGAATACCAAGTTGAAGATGCAGACATCGTTTTGGTTTCATTCGGTATCAGCTCAAGAATTGCAAGATCTGCAGTGGACAAAGCACGTGAAAAAGGAATAAAAGCAGGACTTTTAAGACCTATTACATTATCACCTTTCCCAGTTGACAGAATTAAGGAATTATCTGATAAAGGCGTCAGTTTCATATCCGTTGAAATGAGCAACGGCCAATTACTAGCAGATGTTCAATTTGCAGCATTAAGAAAAGAAAATACTCATTTGGTTAACAGAATGGGCGGTAACTTGATTGAACTGAAACAGATTCTTGCCAAAATTTATGAAATAGCTGGCTTTGATGATGAAGAAATAGACTTATCCAAAAGAAGTGAGGAAAAGGCCAGTCCGAATATAATTGATTAGAGGATGTGGAAAAATGAGTGATAAGGAAAATAAAGATTATGAATTGCAAGTACGTAGAAATCCACAATCCCTTTTAGAAGAATATCCTAGAAAAGGAACCAATATTCAATCTACCCACTACTGTGCCGGTTGTGGACATGGAATTTTACATAAATTGATTGCTGAATGTATGGATGAGCTTGGAATCCAAGAGAGATGCGTAATGATTTCTCCTGTAGGATGCTCAGTATATGCATATTTCTACTTCAACTGCGGAAACTTCCAGACTGCTCACGGAAGGGCACCTGCAGTTGCTACAGGCATTTCAAGAGCACAGGACAATGCCATTGTAATGAGCTATCAGGGAGACGGAGACTTGGCTTCAATCGGTTTGAATGAAACCCTTCAGGCCGCAAACCGTGGAGAAAAAATTGCAGTATTTTTCGTGAACAACACCGTCTACGGAATGACCGGAGGACAGATGGCTCCGACAACATTGATTGGAGAAAAGACAGTCACATGCCAAACCGGAAGGGATCCGAACTTCACCGGACACCCTACACACATGTGCGAATTAATCAATACCTTGAAAGCACCGGTGTTCATTGAAAGGGTCTCCCTTGCAAATCCATTGAAAATCAGACTTGCAAAATATGCAATCAAACAGGCACTGACCGTTCAAAAGGAAGGAAAAGGATACTCATTCGTTGAAGTGCTGTCCCCTTGCCCTACAAACCTAAAGCAGGATGTTGCAAGTGCTCAGAAATTCATTGAAGAACAGATGGAAAAGGAATTCCCTGTCAAAAACTTCAGAAATAACCTATACACCAAAGAACCTGTCGAAAGACCTGTAAGTGACTTTTCAACCGAGTCATTGGATAAGATTTTCAATGTCAGCAGAGACGATGATTCAGGCTATGTCGATGATGAAAGCATCACACCGACAAGCATCAAGGTTTCAGGATTCGGAGGTCAGGGCGTTTTGAGTGCTGGACTTACCATCGCTCAGGCCGCATGTGCTGAAGGAAAGCATGTTTCATGGTATCCAAGCTACGGACCGGAACAGAGAGGTGGAAAATCAAACTGTTCTGTTGTGATTTCCAATGAAACCATTGGAACACCTGTAGTTGATGACATTGACATTCTCATTGCTTTAAACAAGCCATCATTAGAACAGTTCTCAGAAGATGTGAAAGATGGCGGAGTAATACTTTACGATTCTAAAATCGGCGATTTTGAAACTGACAGAGACATTAAGGTCATTGCGATGCCTTGTGTGGATATTGCAGAAGAGCATGGAAATGCAAGAACTGCAAACACTGCACTTTTAGGTGCATTGACTGAATTGACTGATGTTTTAAAACGCGAATCCTACGAAAACGCCATTCGCGAAATGTTTGCATCCAAACCTAAGGTTATTGGCGTAAACATTGACGTTCTCGAAGCCGGAGCAGAATGGTTGAAAAACAATTCTTGAGTGTGATTTAATGACATATAAGGAAAATGCTCAAAAATATATAGAAAATTACGGTTTTGGTATAGGAGATACCATCAAAGTCCATAAAGAGGACATTTCCTATACTGGTATCCTGCTTGACAGGCCGGAAGATGCCGATGACGGATACCTTGTAATCAAACTATCAAGTGGATATAACATTGGCGTTGCTATTGAAAATACAACAGCAGAACTCATCAAAAAGGGCACACAGCCTAAAATCGGTTATGATGAAACTGAAATTCCTCATGATGAATCTAAACAGAACATCTCAATTGTTTCAACTGGAGGTACAGTGTCTTCCGTTATCGATTACAGGACTGGTGCAGTGCACCCGAAGTTTACCGCTTCAGATCTTGTAAAAGCCAATCCAGAATTATTGGACTATGCAAACTACAATGTGAAAGCATTGTATAACATTTTAAGTGAAGACATGAAACCAGAATACTGGGTCAAGGCTGCAGAAGAGATAGCAAATGAAATTTCACAAGGCAGCGATGGTGTTGTAATAGCACACGGTACCGATACAATGCACTATACTTCAGCTGCATTAAGCTTTATGCTGAAAACACCGGTACCAATCATTATTACTGGCGCTCAGAGAAGTTCAGACAGACCTTCAAGCGATGCTAACATTAACTTAATTGATTCTGTGATTGCTGCAAAATCAGACATTGCGGAAGTCTGTGTTTGTATGCATGGAAGTTTAAATGATGAGTACACTTACTTGCACAAAGGAACAAAGGTAAGGAAAATGCATACTTCAAGAAGGGATACCTTCAGAAGCATCAACGCACAGCCAATAGCTAAAATCCAGAATAAAAAAGTCAACATAAATCCTGAGTATAATTACACAAAAAGAGGAGAAAATGAACTTGAATTAAATGCCACTATTGAAGATAAGGTTGGATTTATTAAAAGCTTCCCAGGCATTTCAAAAGAATACATCGAATATCACATTGATAAAGGATATAAAGGTCTTGTCATTGAGGGAACCGGTCTTGGACATGTGCCAAATGACTTGATTGACTCCTTCAAAAGAGCGCAGGATGAAAATATCCCTGTTATCATGACTTCACAGTGCCTTTATGGCAGAGTGAATATGAACGTTTACTCAACAGGACGTAACATCATTGATGCAGGAGTGATTTCCGGTATTGACATGACTCCAGAAACAACATATGTCAAATTATGCTGGGCATTAGGTCAAAGTGATGATTACAACGAAGTAAAAGAAATTATGCAGACAAACATTGCAGGTGAATTTGGACAAAGATCCACAATCAAGGATTTCTTAAATTAAGGTGGTTATGATGGATTACGAAAAATTAGGATTAAAAATGGGAATTGAAATTCACCAACAATTAAACAGTGAGCATAAATTGTTCTGTCCATGTAAAACAGAGCTTGTTGATGATGATTTTGATGAATTGATTCAAAGGAAATTAAGGCCAACCCAATCAGAGCTAGGTGAAATCGATCGTGCTGCTTTACAAGAGTCCTTAAGAGGATTAAACTTCAAATATGAAAACTTTGAAAAACACACATGTCTTGTTGAAAATGATGATGAACCACCTCACAGCCTAAATGAAGAAGCTTTAGACATCTGCATTACAATCGCGTGCTTAATGAATATGCATATCGTTGATGAATTCCATACAATGAGAAAACAGGTAATTGACGGAAGTAACACCGGAGGATTCCAGAGAACCGGTATGGTTGCAACCGACGGATACCTGGACACACCATACGGAAGAGTTGTCATTGAAAGCCTTGGCCTTGAGGAAGATGCTGCAAGAAGAATCGAAACCAAAGACGGATTTACCGAATTCAGATTGGACAGATTAGGTATCCCACTTGCTGAAATTACAACAGACCCTTCAATGCACCATCCAGATCAAGTGAGGGAAGTTGCATATATGCTCGGCCAGATCTTAAGAAGCACTAACGTTAAAAGAGGTCTTGGAACAATCAGGCAGGACTTGAACATTTCAATTGCCGAAGGCGCTCGTGTGGAAATCAAAGGTGTGCAGGACTTGGACTTGATGGCTGAAATCGTGAACCGTGAAGTCACAAGACAATTGGAATTGATTGACATCAAAAAGGAGCTTCAAAACAGAAATGCTGAAGTATTGGATGAAATCCATGATTTAGATGAATTGCTCGAGGATACCGAATCCAAAATCCTGAAATCAGCTGAAACCATTAAAGCTGTTGTATTGAAAGGATATGACGGATTGATTGGCCGTGAAGTGCAGCCGGGCAGAAGATTCGGTACTGAAATTGCAAGCTATGCCAAAAAACGTGGCGTTGCAGGCATTTTCCACTCAGACGAATTGCCTGCTTACGGAATTACCCAAGATGAAGTTGACAAAATTAATGATTTCCTGAATATTGGAGAGGAAGATGCATTCATCATTGTTGCGCATGATGAGGACATTGCGATTTCCGCTTTAGAAGAGGTCAAAAGAAGAGCATCCCTAGGTTTGGAAGGTGTTGTTGAGGAGACCCGTAAGGCATTGGATGATGGAAATACCGAATACATGAGACCGCTACCGACTGCAAACAGGATGTATCTTGAAACCGATATCCCCTTATTCAAAATCACTTCCGATAGAATCGAACCTATCGCAAGCAACTTGCCTGAATTGCCTGACGTCAAACAGGCCAGAATCATTGAGGAATACAAGTTAAGTGAAGATTTGGCAACACAGCTTGTCAAAAGGCAGGAAGCCGACATGTTTGAAGACATTTTAGCTAGTGTTGATGTGGATGCAACACCAGTAGCATCACTTCTTGCATATGACCTCAGAGAAATCAAAAGGGAAGGCTATGACGTCAATGTTCTGACTTTAGATCACTTCAAAGGCATCTTTACTTTATTATCTGAAGGCAAAATCGCAAAGGACAGCGTACGTAAATTGGCGGTTGAAACAATCAAGACTCCTGATGTCGACATTACCGAAATTGCTGAGAAGAGCAACCTGACCATGCTTAGCGAAGATGATGTTCACAAAATCATTGCAGAAATTGTTCAAAACAATGAAGGAATGGTAAAGGAACGTCAAATGGGAGCCATGGGTCCTTTAATGGGAATGTGCATGAAACAGCTTAAAGGAAAAGCTGACGGAGGAATGGTCAACAAAATCGTGCGCGAAGAGATTCAAAAATTAATTTAGGAACATCATATTCCTAAATCTCTCTTTTTTTATAAATGCTAAAAATTTAGGTTTGCCTAAAAAAATGGAAAGCTTTATATACTATCATGACAAACTAATTAATAGAGATGAAATTTAGGTTTACCTAAAAATCTCACATTATTAGTCAAATAATAATACACTCTCCAAATTTAGAATTCGTGTTGAATTAGATTTTTCACAATTTCTCTAATTTGATACAAGTCTTGTAATTAAGACATGCAAAAAATGTCTAATTTGTAATACTTTATTCCCAAAATAGTATTACAAAAACAAGTCGAAGGAAAAATTAAAAATCTGCCAAATTATAATTTTCCTCAAATGAAACACTGGTGTTTAACAAGCTATTAAACACCATAAATGTCTTTTTTTAAAAAAATAATTATTTCTCTTCTATCAACTTCATATTGTCAGTATCCAATAGATAAACTTTATCTCCACTGTAAAGACGAATCTCATCCTCATAAAGACTAACAGAAATCTTTTCGATATTTAAATCTTTAATCAGATTTTTAAAATCATTATTTTCTTTTAATTTTCTATAATCACAGCTGATTGAATCCCTCTTGATTCCTATAGTGCCTCCGAATTGGTCTGTTGCAACAATTCTCAAAGTATAGTATGGAGTTTTTCTTAAAAAAATATATTCCGTATAGGTATCCTTAACGTCAAGGTCTTCCAATTCTACCTTATAGTACTTGGAAATCTTTTCAAGAAGTTCCTCGCGTCTTTTTTCATTTAATGTAAAATCATCAAAATAATTCTCTTCATAATCAGACATTCGTGAATCGCCTCTAGAGCCATAATCGTCACTCCAGGACAAATGAGCTCCACAATGGCTGCAATATGGATCTCCTTCCATTATTATCGAACCGCAATCAGGACATGTTGGCATAATATCATCTTCTAATAATTTATTTCTCTCATAAATAAGATTTAATCTATCATTTGTATCATTTCAATAGTTGTTTAAACCACTTCGAAGTTAATGCATCTTGCTGCATTAATCAGTCATCCCATTCATCACCATCAAAATCGGGATCATAGCCGCAATTTTCACAGTAAGGTTCATTGTCCTCAAGCACTGAACCGCAGCGAGGACATGTTTTCATATTACCACCTTCAAACCAATTAAATCCATATTACTCCAAAATCAGAAAAAGCAGCAAAAACTATATGGGAACACAAGGCCATTTTTCAATAGGGGACTGCTTATTCTACATGATTCATATTTAATAATATCAGTTCAAAATATATAACATTTTATTAATCACCGGCAACATATATCATACCATAAAAAACAGAGGGAAAGCGATGACAAGTAAACTAAAAAGTATTAGTCTCAGTAATTGGATTTTAATTGGGATGATTTTAGGTTTCATTGTTGGTTTATTTCTAAACTTTTTTGTTACTGACCCGTTTATCAAAGACATAATATTGATTGATAATGTCTTTTACTTGGGTGGAACCTTATTTATCAGATTAATGAAGATGCTGGTCGTGCCGCTGGTATTCTTTTCAATCATAGTCGGTGCGGCATCAATTTCAGATATCAGAAAGATCGGTACCATCGGCGGACGGACAATATTGATATATCTTATAACAACCGCATTGGCGGTTACAATTGCGCTCGGATTAGGTGCTTTAATCCAGCCTGGTGCCGGATTGAATATGGTTGCAAGCACAGACGTGTCAAACGTCACTCTCAACCAGACAATGACAGACACCATCTTGAATATGGTTCCGGACAATCCGTTCAGCTCTTTAGCTAGTGGGGATATGCTACCGGTCATCATATTTGGACTGCTTATAGGCATAATCCTGGCCAAACTAAAAGAGGAAGTGGCAATCGTAACCAAGTTTTTCGAGGAGTCAAACCGAATCATGATGGAACTGACATCACTCATCATGAAATTCGCACCTATCGGTGTGTTCTGTCTTATGGCAAAAACCTTTGCAGGTTTAGGGTTTGACGGCTTGCTGCCTCTGGCCAAATACATAATATGCGTTCTCATAGGCCTTGCAGTACAGGCATTCATAGTCTATCCGTCACTGCTTGTGCTGTTTACAAGACTGAACCCTATCAGATTCTTCAAGAAGTTCGTATCTGTAATGTTCTTTGCATTTTCATCATCAACATCCAATGCGACAATACCTATCAACATGGAAAAGGTATCCGAAATGGGAGTTTCATCAGAAATCTCCTCATTCACAATCCCATTGGGTGCAACAATCAACATGGACGGAACCGCCATCATGCAGGGCTGTGCCGTTATGTTTGCTGCACAGGCATATGGTATGGACATAACAATGGCGGGACTCCTTACAGTAATTTTCACCGCAGTTATGGCTTCAATAGGAACAGCAGGTGTTCCTTCAGTAGGACTTGTTACCCTAACCATGGTATTCAATTCAGTAGGCCTGCCGGTTGAGGCAATCGGTTTAATCTTCGGAATAGACCATATCCTGGACATGTTCAGAACTGCAGTAAACGTTACCGGAGACGCAATCTGTACATTGATCGTTTCATTCCAAAACAAAGCGCTGGATATTGACGTCTTTAACGGCAAGAAAGCTGCAAAAACGATTGGAATTGACTATCAATAGAAATATGCATCCTTTGGATGCATAACCTTTTTCTTTTTTTTACAGCAATAAACATTACAAAATCTTTTAATATCATTTAAACAATAAGATAATTTGAGGTTTTAAGATGAATCAATATGACATAATTATAATTGGCGCCGGCCCTGGGGGTTTGACAGCCGGAATCTATGCAGGTCGGCAGGGAACTAAAAATCTGATAATTGACAAAGACCTTGCAGGAGGATTGGGCCGTGAAGTTCCCGCAATGGAAAACTATCCCGGTTTTGACAGCATTTCAGGCATGGAATTGATTGAAAAAATAAAAGAGCAAGCAATCAAAAACTGCGATCTGCACGAAATGGAAGAGGTAACCGAAATTACGAAAACAGATGCTGAATACAGATTTACCGTTGAGACAGATAAAGATGAATATCAGTCCAAAACCGTTATTCTTGCAACTGGAAGCTCACACAGACAATTGGGTGCAAAAGGCGAAGATGAATTCAAGGGAAAAGGCGTAAGCTACTGCGCAACCTGTGATGGATTTTTCTTTGCTGGTCGCGATATCATCATGGTGGGCGGAGGAAACAGCGCCCTTCAGGAAGCGCTATACCTCAAAAACCTTGGAGCCAACGTCACCATAGTCCACAGAAGAGATGAATTCAGAGCCCAAAAGCATTTGCAGGACATGATTAAAGAAGCCGAAATCAATACCATTCTAAATGCTACAGTTGATGAAATAAAAGGCGAGATGCTTGTCGAATCAGTGGTTCTGAAAGATACACAAACTGGCGAACTGACAGAACTGCCGATAAATGGCGTTTTCGTGAGCGTAGGCTATATTCCACACACTGAATTGGCAAATCAGCTAGGAGTCCAATTAGACGAATCAGGACACATAATCACTGATAAGAATCAGAAAACAAATATCGATTATGTATATGCCATTGGTGATGTTTGTGTTGGCTTAAAGCAATGGGTTGTGGCATGCGGAGAAGGTGCAGTGGCTGCAACTTCTGCATTTACCGACATTCAGTAGTTATAACGTTCTTGTAGGAAAATATAGATAAAGAATGCTATAAGCAATACTACAATTACTGGCAATAACCACATGAATAGTTTAAGCAATACTACCGCAATTAGAATAGCGGCAATTACAAATATTAAATCTCTAAGTTCCATGTAACATTTGTTTATAAG
The DNA here is from genome assembly GCF_045112895.1 of Methanobrevibacter sp. Lineage (GTDB taxonomy): Archaea > Methanobacteriota > Methanobacteria > Methanobacteriales > Methanobacteriaceae > Methanocatella. Next base: position 113,157 of record NZ_JBGUIH010000004.1, read on the forward strand.
ATGTCATATATAAACTTTAAGAGATTTTTTTAATTTCCTTTTTTTAAACGATAATTAACAAAAACATATAATAAATAAAAAAACCAAAAATAATATCATTATATTTTAATGGAGCATAAAATGACAATTTTAGTAATCAACAATAAAGGCCAATACAATCATAGAATTCAAAGAAGTTTGCAATACCTGAATATTCCATCCGAACTTGTTTCAAATACATTGACAGTCGATGAGATTGAAGCCAAAAACCCTATTGGGTTGATTTTGGGTGGAGGACCTTCCCTGGAAGGTGCAGGATTAAGCGAAGAATACATCAAGCACTTTGACATTCCGATTTTAGGAATCTGTCTTGGCCATCAATTGATTGCTAAAGCCTATGGTGGAGAAGTGACCACTTCAGATACTGAAAGTTATGCTCAAGTTAAAATAAACATTAATAATGATGAAAGCTTATTTGAAGGATTGGCTCCTGAAATGGATGTTTGGTCTTCACATAAGGATGAAGTGAAAACAATCCCTGAGGAATTTGAAATCCTGGCTAGTTCAAATTTATGTGATGTTGAATCCTTTAAACATAAGGATAAGGATGTATTTGGAATTCAATTCCACCCTGAAGTACATCATACTCCAAAAGGATCAGTTATTTTTGAAAATTTCTATAAAATCTGTCAAAAAAAGGTGTAACAATGATTGATAATGCTGAAGATTTAAAAAACAAAGCTGTTGAAAACAAAGCTGGTTTAAAAAGACAATTTGTCAATATCCCAATTGGTGATGAAGAATACGGATTTAGAATTTCCGGAATTGGAGAAAAATCCGTGAAGATTGAAAAATTCATCAAATATGAGGACATATATGAAGCGATTGAATCCGGCAATGACACCGGACTCGAAGCTATGATCAAACAAATTATTGAAGATTACGAGGAAGAGGATGAGGAATAAAATGTTAAGCCCAAAAGAATTTATTGACGATGCAATCCAAAAAATCAAAGACCAAATCGGTGATGAAAAAGCAATCATCGCATTATCCGGTGGAGTTGACAGTTCAGTCTGTTCTGTTCTTGTTCAAGAAGCTATCGGAGATAATTTAACTGCAGTTTTTGTTGACCATGGTCTTTTAAGAGAAGGAGAAGTCGAACAGGTAACAAATACTTTCAAAGACAGATTAAACTTCAAATTTGTGGATGCATCAGATGAATTTATGGATGCTCTTGCAGGCGTTGAAGACCCGGAAGAGAAAAGGAAAATCATCGGAAAAGTATTCATTGATGTCTTTGAAAGAGAAGCCATTAAAGCAGACGCTAAATTCTTGGTGCAAGGAACCATTGCTCCTGATTGGATTGAAACCGATGGTGAAATCAAATCTCACCACAACATTGCTCTTCCAAGCGGAATGGAATTGGAATTATGTGAACCAATCCGTGACTTATACAAAGATGAAGTAAGAGAAATCGGTGACGAGCTCGACTTGCCGGCAACCACAGTCTACAGACAGCCTTTCCCAGGACCTGGCCTTGGAGTTCGTGTCGTTGGAGCCCTTACAAGAGAAAATGTTGAAATCTGTAGAAAAGCAAATAAAATCGTTTGTGATGAAGTTGAAGCTGCAGGCCTTGATAAGGATGTATGGCAATACTTTGCTGTCTTAACTAACACCAAAGCCACAGGTGTTAAAGGAGATCAAAGAGACTTCGGATATTTGGTTGTTGTCAGAATCGTCAACTCAATTGATGCTATGACCGCATCCGTTGCTGAACTTCCTTGGGATCTTATCAAAACAATTTCCCAAAGAATCACCTCAGAAGTTTCCGAAGTTACACATGTCGCTTTATCCATAAGTGACAAGCCACCTGCAACCATCGAATTCTGTTAAATACTATTTTAACCAATAGTATTTTTCTTTACTTTTTTTAAATCAAGATTAAAATGAAAACAACTAAAAATGCCTACCTTGCCAAACTAACAGAACAAATCCAGATGAAGTCTGTTAAGGTTGGAAAAAACCTTGAAGGAACAACCCCACCATCAGTTTTTATTGGAAGATGGTCCTATCCTAAAGTGTATGCCGGACCGATGATGAGTACGCAAATGGGAGATACCCACATCATGGACTCGCCGGAAGACTGGATTGGGCAGAACAAGACACAGGAAGAAATCATCAATTACAGGATGGGCCTTGTAAGAGGCAAGCAATTGATTAAAATTGATGATTTGGAAAATCCTTTCGTTGAAAAGCTTCAGGACATTTCGCTTGCATCCACATCAATAGACAGCGAAGCCACATTCGGTAGAAGACCTACCGGATCCATGCTTACTGAAGACAGCATGCCCCACGGCCCAAGCGCAGTGATTGAAAGCTTTGATATCGATGCGGTAAGATGGGACAGGCAGCTTGAAAAGACATTCTATGATACCGACCTGAAAGCAGTGGATGCAGTCGTTAATCTCCACAACAAGGATGTCCCTTTCTCAGCAATGCAAAAAGCGTTTTCGGTTGGAGCCATCGGAACCAAAAACAAGAGAAGGCTTGTTCCAACACGCTGGTCAATTACTGCATGTGATTCAACATTGGCGGACGAATTTCTAAAAGAGGTCAGGAAATTTGACAGATTAGATACCTATAGGGTATTTGAATTCGGAGCGCTGAACAATTATTATGTAATCATTTTAACACCAACTGAATGGCAATATGAATGGTATGAAGCATTTATTAGATTAATGAAAAACGAAGAGCTAATATTTTCAGATTATGAAACAAACGGCGGTAAAAAAGAGTATTCCCGAGTGGGAGGATGTTATTATACTGCAAAAATGGCCGTCCTTGATTACTTAATGAAAATCAAAAAGCAATCAGGATTGATTATATTGAGAGAAGCCTATGACGGATATGTTCCATTAGGCGTTTTCAACGTGAGGGAAAACATTAAGGAGGCCATGATGCGACCTTATCTTGAATTTGAAACCTTAGAGAACTGTTTGGAATATGCAGGAACAAAGTTAAGAATACCAATCAATAGATATGTAAAGCAAGGAACTCTATTGAATGAAATGCTTCACACAAAACAGACCACCCTGGACATGTACTTTAAAAGAGGATAATATGTTTAAATTTAAAGAACCTTCTCAAGAAACAAGAGAAATAATGTCTAAAGTCGCATTAGGTGAAATTGCTAACATTGACTTTGAGCAAAGTGCTATTGATAAAATTAGAAGCCTAACAAATCACAGTGAAGTCAAAATAACATCCAGTGGAAACAACAGCATTTTTATCGCACTTTCATCCGTAGAAGGCGACATCATCATTCCAGACCAGGGAGGCTGGCATGGATTCAAACAGATTGCAAAATTCCTAAATAAAAATATAATCACATTGAAAACTGATTTAGGCATTATCAATACTGATTATCTGGATGAACTGGAGATTAATGATAAATCAGCACTAATTTTTACCAGCTTTGCGGGATACACCGCGGAGCAGGACACAAAAGCCATTTCAAAATACTGCAAATCCAACAGCATCACAACAATTGAAGATGCATCAGCCGGAATCGGCGACAGCGAAAAAAAGTTAGGTAACGGAAAATATTCCGATATAATACTTGCATCAACAGGTTCGCCAAAAATAATCAACGTTGGAAGCGGAGGATTTATCTCAACAGATGATGAAGAAATTCTTAAGGCAACATCACTTCCCCAAAAATTGAGCAAAACATCAGATATTATATGCAGTGGTATAGATAGCGAACTTGATAATGTTAAAGAAAACCTGGAACTTGCATTAAATGCAACATGCTATCTAAAAAAATGCATACCCTCTGCAATACATGCAAATAAAAGAGGAGTTAATATAATCATACCTCATGAAGATGCAAAGTCAATCAGTTGGAACTTGAAAAAATCATTGCCAACAGATAAAAGCGGATTCGTAACAACCTGTCCTAATTATAATCGGGTAAAACAAAAAGCGATAGCGATTGAAGTGAAAAATCTTGATTATTCCTGCCTTAAAAAGGAATACCTGGATAAAATACTTGAAGAATTAAAAATCAATAATCTACAGTGAGTTTCGTAATTCTATCAATGATAATGTCTTCAACAGACATGTTTTTGACTTCTTCATCATTTATTTTATAAATTTTCATCAGGTTTTCAACATCAGCAACCAACACACTTTCATCGGGAGTAAATATAGAAGATAACTTTGAAGTGTAATCCTGACAGTTAATTAAAACTGCACACAAATTCATGTCCCCTTCTTTTAGACCCAATAAATTAAAGGCTTTTGAGATTTGCCTTTGGGCAGAACATCTGAGAACAATTTCAACACTTAAATCCTTAGCCAAATTTTCACCACGCTCAAATGCAAGAAATGCCTGGTTGACACCATGGATTACATGATCTTTGGAAGCTATTGAATCAGCATTTAGGAGTTGGATAATCTCATCATTCTCCTTAATATCATTAATTAAGTCAAGCGTTTCACCGACAGAATCAATAGTGGCTTTAAAACCTAAAATTTGAATGTTGTCCATGTGCATCATAACACCTAATCTCTTAATAATCTATTTACTCCGGCAATGTAAGCCTTTACACTGGCATTGATAATATCTGGTTCGGTACCACGAGCGGAAACTACCTTATCGCCTTTTTGTAATTTAATGATTACATCAATAAATGCATCGGTACCTCCAGTGATAGCATCTACGTGGTATTCGATTAAATCAACATCACTGAACATGTCCAATGTTTTCAAAGCATTGATTGCAGCATCAACCGGACCTACACCCACGCCTGCATTGAGAATTTCCTCATCATCGATTGTTATCTTAACAGATGCAGTAGGCATGACCTTGTTTCCGGAGACAATTGTCAATTCATCAAGCTTGAGCCTGTCTTCATGGTTAATCTCTAAAACATTGTCTGCAATTGCCTGAAGGTCTACATCAGTAACAGTTTTGCCTTTATCGGCCAAATCCTTAATGTCATTGCAGATTTGTTGAAGTTGAGATTTGTTGACGTTCAATCCCAATTCCTTAAGCCTGTTATCCAAACCATGAGTGCCCATGTGCTTGCCTATCACAAACTTGCGTTTTCTTCCAACAAGTTCAGGTGTCATTGGCTCATAGGTAGCGGAATTCTTAATTATTCCATCAGAATGGATTCCTGATTCATGAGCAAATGCATTCTCTCCAACAATTGCCTTATTAGGCTGAATATAAACACCGGTTGTTCTTGCAACAAGCTTAGAAATATCGTAAATTTCATGAATTTTAATATTGGTAGAAAATTCCGGCAATAATCTATTGATGCTGACAACACATTCTTCAAAAGAGGTATTTCCAGCCCTTTCACCAATACCGTTTATTGTAGAGTGAAATTCAGATGCTCCTCCCTTTAATGCAGATAATGTATTTGCAACGGCAAGGCCAAAGTCATTATGGCAATGAACAGCAATTGGAACTTCAATATCATTCAGTTTATTGAATAAGTCAAAAGACGTATCAGGTGTTAAAATACCCACCGTATCGCATACACAAATCCTATCTACATCATGTTCAATTGCATTAACAAAAACTGATTTTAAAAAATCAACATCGCTTCTGGAAGCATCTTCGGCTGACAATTCAACAATCAAACCGTGGTCCTTACAATAATCAACAGCACTATTAGACATCTCAATTAAATCTTCACGGGTTGTTTTCAACTTATCAAAAACATGCAAATCAGAAGTTGGAACAACAAGATTGACTCCGTCAACGTCACAATCTAGGCAATAATCAATATCGCCTGTTAGTGGCCTTGAAAAACTTAATATTTCAGCGTCGAATCCCTGTTGGGTGATGCCTTTAATAGATTCTCTTTCACCTTCGGAAGTAATTGCAGAACCCGCTTCAATAAAATCCACGCCGATTTCATCCAACTTTGTTGCAATTCTCAACTTTTCCAAAGGAGTTAAAGAGACTCCTGGAGTCTGTTCTCCATCACGTAATGTAGTGTCTAATACTTTTATATTCAAAAAATCACCTGAAAATTATGCAATACGGGTATTAAGCTATAAAATAAAAACAGTCAAAAAAAGTAAGTTATAATTGTAATAGAAGGCTTGCAGCGAAATGAAATTCCCATAGAAAACCATAGTACACAAACAAAACACAAAAGGACTTCACTACTGGGATCGAAACGAG
>NZ_JBGUIH010000005.1:0-31281 GCF_045112895.1 Methanobrevibacter sp.
TTACATTAACTGTAGGCAATAACGTTACCTTTGCTGTCAATTCCACTAATGTCACTGTAAAAGTAAGTAAAATCGCTACTGAAATTACCTTAACTAATGACACTCTCGATTTGAAAGTGAATGATGTGGCTAGTGATGTGGCGAATCTGACTCCTGCCGATGCAGGCAATTTAACTTTTGTTTTCAGTGATGAAAACATTGCCAAGGTCGAAAACGGCAATATCATTGCCATAGCAGAAGGTGATACCACAATTACAGTTTCATTTGCAGGTGATGAGAAGTATGCGGCAACGCAAAGCAAGACAATCACAGTTGCAGTAACACTAAACGATGCCAAAGTTGTTGTTGACAATTCATCCTTAGAGTTGATGGTTGGTGAAAGCGGCACTATAATTGCTACAACAACCCCTGAGGGCTTAGATGTTACATTTGTTTCCAGCGATGAGTCCATCGTCAAAGTGGATGATGGCCAGGTTACTGCCGTGGGCGAAGGCAATGCAAACATAACAGTCAGTGTTGGCGGAGATGGAGTATACGCACCAAACTCCACCACAGTAACAATAACAGTGGCCAAAATACCTACGGAAATCAGTGCAAGCGCTGTTTCAGAGATGTATGTTGGTGATGAGTCCAAAGTTGATTATTCCTTAGATCCTAGTGATGCCAAAGGAAATATGACTTTCACAAGCAACAATCCTGATGCAGCAAGTGTTGATTCTGATGGTGTAATCGTGGCTTGCGGCGAAGGCTCAGCAGTCATAAATGTCAATTTCTCAGGAAATGAAAAATATGCTGCATCCAATACCACTGTCACTGTCACTGTTTCCAAAGCCGGATCAAAAGTTAAAATCGAGCCTATCGACAATGTAACCTACGGTGAGGATGTCACTGTCAGATATTCAATCGAAAACAGAACGGGCAATGTCGGGGTCATTGTTGAGAATAGCGATGGAACTCAAATATCTGAAGACAACATAATAATTGCTGACGAGGAGGTTACAATTAGTGGTTTGGATGCTGGAAACTACACAATCACTATAATCAACTATGCAGACGATAAGACCAAAGAGTCTGATGATTCTGTTATGTTTGCTGTTTCCAAGTTCTCACCAAGTATTTCCTTGGAGGTATCTGACATCACTTATGGTGAAGTTGAAGTCATAACCATTACAAGTGACGTTCCGGGTGCCGTCAATGTCACTGTCAACGGCATTACCGTGACACTTGAGCTCAATGGTGAGTCCAAAGAGATACTCTTTGCTGCGTTTTCAAACGTTTTGAAATCAGATAACAGGGCGACTTTAAGTCTTGACAATCTGAAGGTGGGAGAATATCCTGTAACTGCTGTCTATAACGGTGATGAGAACTATGAAAGCGTCACCAAATCCGATGAGTTTACAGTCAATTCCAAAAACGCCACCATTGATGTCGATTCAAGTGACATTAAAGTGGGCGAAGATGAGACAATTACCGTGACCCTGCCGGAAGATGCAACAGGCACAGTAACAATTACCATTGACGGTAAAAAATACACTGCACCGGTTGAAAACGGCAAAGCGGTCTTTGACATTCCAGATTTGAGTGCAGGCGATAAAACTGCCAAAATACATTACTCAGGTGACGATAACTACGGTTCATCCGATACCACTATTTCATTTACAGTAAGCAAAGTCAAACCTGACGTGTCCGCTCAGAATGTTTCAAGTGATGGCAGCGGCAAGATTGTCATCCAACTTCCGGAAGATGCAACAGGCACAGTAACAATTACCATTGACGGTAAAAAATACACTGCACCGGTTGAAAACGGCAAAGCGGTCTTTGATATTCAAGGGTTATCCCCAGGAAAACACGACATCAAAGTCCACTACTCCGGTGACGACAAATACGAAGCAATGGAATTTGAGTTGACCATTACTGTAGAAGGCAACGGAACCAATCCTGAAAACAAAACAGTAAAAACAGTTAATAAAGTTCCAATGGCTACTGGCATAACAGATGAAGCAACCGGTAATCCAATATTAATGCTATTAATGGTATTGATGGCAATTGGATCTACCGCCTTGAGAAGACTTAAAAAATAAAATTTGTTCGGGAAGATGGAATTTTTATTCCATCCTCATTTCTTTCTTTTTTTTAATTAAACTTTAAATTGCATTTCATTGAAATTCCCCTTTTTCCATAAGGTGGAAACTCCAACCATGTCTCATCAAAAATGTTGTATGGATTCGGCAAGCGAGATTTATTCAAAGATTGTAAAAGTAGTATTCTTTAGCCCCAAGCAGATATTGTTAAGGGAAAATGGGGTTGATAATGTTTCAATTTAAGACTCTGCCTGGGACAGTTGTAACATCAAATGTGTTAATGAAATGTTACATATGTTAAAGATGATTTACCTAATATATAAATGTTTCGTTTTTAATTTTCATATATAATACTTGTTAATATTGATTTAAATAATATTTTAACATATTATAATGATTTATTGTCTTTAGATTATTATAATTATTTTTTTTATTTATAAATATTTTATTTTAAATTGTTTTCAACGATTTAAACCATTATTATTAATTTTATATTGAACCGTTAAGTTTATATACTATGTAATGTAACATTAACATAAGTAATTAGTTTTTAACATAATTACTGAAGTACTTAAATACTTTTTGCAAAAATGAATTAATTTGTGGGATACTATGAGGACCATGATTAAATATTTAAGACAGGAGCTCAAGATGAGCCAGAAAGAACTGGGGGATAAAGTTGGAGTCACCCGACAAACCATTAATGCGTTGGAAAACGGCAGATATAATCCATCTTTATTTTTGGCATATGAGATAACCCAGGTCTTTAATAAAATGATGTTTAAAGGAGATCGGGAGAAGTATTTCGTTATGGAAGAAATATTTATTTTCGATGATGACTATTATTAGGTGATAAAAAATGATTTTAGATATATACAAAGATGCACTGGAATATTCAGCTAAAGACTGGAAAACCCTAGTGATATTGGGAGTAATCTGCTTATTCAGTTTCTTGTTACTTCCTGCATTCTTGATTACAGGATATAATTACAGAGTTATAAATACCGCTGTACACGGAATAATCAACGGAAGGGACCCTCTTCCTGACTTTGATGATTTGATTGAAATGTTCGTTGATGGAGTTAAGGTTGTAATCGTTCAGATGCTGTATCTGATTGTGCCGATGATTATCTTTTTGGTATTTGCAATTGTTGCAGGACAATTGACCGGCGTCGCATCAAATGCATTAATGCTCATCGGATGCTTAATCACATTGATTGTTGGCGTGGCAGCATGCTTGATGAGCCAAATGGGAATATGTCACATGGCATACAATGATGGGGCATTTTCAAAAGCCTTTGCCATAAGTGAAATAAAAGAAGTGATTGATGAGATTGGATGGTTCGAATGCCTTGTTACATATATCGGACTAATAATCATAATCCTTGTCATTTCATTTGTTGTCACTGCACTTATCGGATTGATATTCATGGCATTTGGAATTTCCGGCGCTGTTTTAGGTGCTGATCCAAGCAGTGTATTCGTTTTAGGAGCATTAGTCAACTCAGCAGTGACAATGTTTATTGTCGGACCGTACTTGAGCATATTCGCTGCAAGATCCATGGGATTATTATATACAATGCAAATTTAGGGTGATTTGATGGCAAGCATAACTGACTGTGTAGTGGAAGGATTAAAGTATCCTTTCAATGATATTAAAAAACTTTTAGGATTTGGAGTTCTGTTCGCTTTAATAAGCGCATTATCAACTTACATCGGTGTGAAATCCTTTGGTATTTTCAGAGCTACCGTACATATAGTTGAAAATACCAATATGACCGCTTCACAATTGTCGTTTTCACAATTGCCTGTAGGTGACATTTATCTTGTAGCTGGTTTAACTATTGTCGGCTTCATTATCTCATTATTCATAATGGGATATCAATATGGTATCATAAAATTCTCAATCGATAAAAAAGAAGACCTTCCAGGATTTAATGATATAATTGCCATGTTCATCAATGGAATAAAATATTTTATTGTAACTTTGGCTTATAATATTATTCCGATTCTTGTATTGTTAGGTGGAATAGCATTAGTGGGAGAATCATCAATATTACCAATTATTCTCGTAATTTCAATGTTACTGTTCATAATTGCATATTTCCTCCTTATTATGGCATTAAACAATATGATTGCCCATGACAGTCTTAAGAAAGCGTTTGACTTTAATGAAATAATTGGAAATATTTCAAATCTTGGATGGGGAAAATATGTTGGAATAATCCTATTCACAATAATTGTAATGATGATTATCTCAGTTGCGGTAAGCTTCATTATGAGCTTGATTACTGTAGTGTTTGCAGCAACTATCAACAATCAGGCATTGATCGTATCAGTAGCCATTGCAATAATTGAAGGATTATTCATAGACTCTTATATGAGCGTATTCTTCAACAGAGTTTGTGGATCAGTATATAGAGAATCAATCAAATAGTTAGAATGTTCTTAAACATTCTATCTTTATTTTTTAGTTAATTTTTTGGAGGTTTTTAGTCATGGTAGACTACGTTATCGAAACAAATGATTTGTCAAAAATATATTCCAAAACCAAAGTTGTAAATTCTATCAACATGCATGTTGAAAGGGGAAAGATTTATGGGCTGTTGGGCAAGAATGGGGCTGGAAAGACCACAACCATGTGCATGCTTCTAAATCTCACATATCCAAGCAGCGGCGAGATATTCCTTTTTGGAAAAGACCCTAAAGAATATTCGAAGGAAATCTATCCCAAAATAGGTTCCATCATTGAAACTCCAGGATTCTATGAAAATCTAACAGCCTATGAAAACCTGAAGATTATTTCCAAATTAAGGGGAGACTATAATCCCGTCAACATCAATTCAGTTCTCAAAATGGTTAATTTGGACCATGAAAAATCAAAGAAATATAAGGATTATTCATTAGGTATGAAGCAGCGTTTGGGAATAGCTGCAGCCATCATGCACAGTCCCGAACTACTGATTCTGGATGAACCGATCAATGGCCTTGACCCTTTTGGAATAAAGGAAATCAGAACATTGCTTAAAAGGCTGGCCCATGAATTTGGAATAACAATCCTGATTTCATCCCATATCTTAAGCGAAATAGAAAATATTGCTGATGTCATTGGTGTTATGGATGAGGGAATTTTAATTGAAGAGTTTACAAGAGATGAGCTATTCAAAAAATTGAATAAGTTCGTTGAATTTGAAGTATCCGATGTGGATTTGGCAGTTAATGTTTTAAAGAAATTAGAACTTAAGGAGAATGAGGATTTTACATTTGATAATAATGGAAAAATCAGCTTATATTCTCATTTGGAGTTGAGGGATAAATTCAATGCATTATTTGTTAATTCAGGAATTGACGTTAAAAAAGTAAATCTATGTGAAGAGAACTTGGAGGAGTTTTTCACAAGATTCGTATCAAATAATTAAGGTGATAAGATGTTAACTTTTATTAAGATGGAATTTCTAAAACTCAAAAGGTCAAATATATTCCTGTTAAGTTTAATGGGAGCCATTTTGCCCCCATTGCTGATGTTCATTGCAGTCTTTGCATTTGATGAGGGAACCACTTTCGACATGTTGTTCAGCAATGTGAACATGTACATGTCAGCATTGTTTGCGGTCATGCTTTTTGCAATAATGATATCTTACCTATTCGGCAGGGAATACAACGAGCATACCCTGAAGACAATGCTCACTATTCCGATATCCAGGGGAAAGTTTCTGGCAAGCAAATATGTAATGTTTCTGGTGTGGATTCTAATATTGACAGTAGTCACAAGCCTTTCAGCACTTGTCTTTGGATTTATTGCAGGCCTTGAAGGTTTCACAATAAAGCTGTTCATTGACAGTTTTGCGCAGCTTCTGTTTGCAAACGTCTTGCTGTTCCTGACATTCTCTCCGTTTGTATTTATTTCCCTATTCATTACGAATATGGTTCCCGCAATGGTTGGGGGAGCAGGATTGACATTGGTCAATATGCTGATCTATGGCCAGACTTGGGCGCCGTATGTGCCTTGGGTATGCCCATATCTGATTGCATCCGGAGAAATAGCTGAGTATACAACAAGCATTACCGTGTCTTATGGTGTTATCATGGCCACTTTCGTAATTGGATTGGTTATTTCATATATTTACTTCACAAGAACTGATGTTTCACTTTAAGGATTAGTCTTCAAATGCTCTTTGGAGCAGTTTAAATATGATGATGTCAAGATATATATGTAGGTGATATTAATGAACGAATTTGAAAATCAAATGTTCTGCCAATCCTGCGCAATGCCTCTTGCAGATGAAGAACTATTCGGAACCAATGCGGACGGCAGCAAAAATGAAGACTACTGCATTTATTGCTTCAAGGATGGCGAATTCACTTCAGACATGACAATGGACGAGATGATGAACTTCTGCATTGACAAGATGGTCGAAGTCCATCCGGAAATTGACAAGGATGAAGCTTCAGGTATGATGAGGGAAGTATTTCCTAAATTAAAAAGATGGTCAAACGATTAGTTGACCACAATTTTTATTTATTTTTTATTTCAATTTTTAATCATGAAAAGAATTTTCTTATTTTTAATTCTGTTTATTATAATTTTACCAGTTGCTGCCGATAGCGAAAACAATTTCCAGGATTGGCAGAAAAACTACTATCCTGATAATACTATTGATGATGATGCATTAAGACAACGTTTTGATGAGTTAACTGATGATGCACTTGATTTCAATGATTTTTTAGAATTTGATAAAGTATATCAAAAGGTTTACTGGGATAAGAATTCAACAGAAATCAATGAGATAATGAATCAAGACTTCAGAAATGAAGATTCAAATAATGATAATGAGTTAACCTTCAATGAATTTAAAAAAGGGTTTAATCTGATTTTAAGTTATTATCAAGACAATCCATCAGATTATGAGTTTTTCAAGGATACAGATTTAAATGATGATGGTAGAATAACCCTTGATGAATTTGAGGAGATAAACTATATTTTCACTGAAGACAGTTTTTGGGATGGATATTCGATAGAAGAGATATGCCAAAGCGAATTTGACGATGCGAATTCCGGTGGAATTGATTTAAATTACACGGAATTTAAAAGAGCAATTTAATTTTGTAGAAATCAGATGTAATTTAATTGTAAAGCACTGGATGGATTAGATATCCAGTGCTAGTTGTTTTATGTACTTATGTTTAGATTTTTTTCAATATCATTATAATTAATGATATTTGAACAATTTGATATTGAGGAATAAAAATGGATATTTTTGATAAATTACACTAATTTATTCATAGGATGGAAATCAACAGGTTCTGTTCCCATTGCCTTTACAGCTTCACATATGAACATGTCTGTCTGTGCTACTGCAGGAAATGCGATTTTAGCATTTTCAATAGGTCCAAAGAGAACGAAGTCTCCACCGCACATTACTTGCACGATATTTGCGCCAATGTCACAAACGGTAAATGCAGTTTTGTTACCTGCTTTTTTATATTCTCTTAACCAGTCCCATGCAGATGGAACATTGTGAATTCCAGATCCAACAGGATATCCCCATTTTGCTTTTTCGGCAAAAGAGGTTCTAGCAGCGATACCAGCTCCTTGACCTAATGGAGTTACGGCTGTATCCATCATAAATTTTTCAATTCCACAGTCTGCAGCTACTTCAAGCAAACCTTTTTCATATGCACCGTCATCTCCATCTTCCCACATGGCCATTTTACCTTCGATGGTAGCATTCATAGGATTGAATCCCAATATAATGGAAGCGGAAATGTTTGTTTCAGCTAGTGCATCTAATTCGGATTTGTCTGCGGACATGTTAATTGAGTTATAGATTGCTCTTTCTGTTAGTCCGACTTCATCGGAATATTGTGCTCCTGCAACTCTGGCGTCACCTGAGGTTGAATCTATGAGGAAAGGTGCATCGCAGATTTCTCCAATGTATTCAATGTATTTCGGAAGTGCTTCTACTGTTTGTCCGAAAACTTGCACAATATATGGATTACCGGTGATATCTGAAATTGATGCCATATCATTAACTAGTTGTTCGGCTCTATCTTTGTCGAAATCCCCAGTCAATTCATCATTGAGAATATTATGACCACCATAGAAAATGGTTCCAGCTAAAACAGTAGGATATTCTCCTGGTTGCCCTCCCATTTGGACTCCTGCAAAGTCAAAAACTGTTTGTTCTTTATCAAATTTAAACATTTAATATAACCTCGATTTTTTTTAGACCCAACATATTCAATTTTACTTTAAAAAAATTAAAGTTAGGTCTAAAAGTATATTTTTTTTAGGCATATATAAATAAGTATTATAATTTTTAATATTATCGATTTTAGTATTATAATTATTATAATAAATTTAAAATATATTAATCATTGTTTAATTATTTAAATAATTAATATACAGTTTTTAAATCTTCAAATCTTGAAATTGTATTAATATTCAGTGAAAATGCATGATATTGTGTATAATTTAATTATTTTATCTTAAAAAACTCAAAATAATTAATTGTTAATAATTAATCATGATTATGAAAAAATATTTAAAATTCGATTAGATATTATTGAAATAAGGATAATATATTATTTTTTTCATGTTTGGATTATAATAGTCCAAAATAAAGTAAATATGGAAAATGTCAAATTTTTTTTACAAGAATAATTGAAAAATTGAAGTTTTCAGTTCATGTGAACATCGTTCATCATTACAGTTTGCAATGGAAAGGCATGAAAGCCATTCGAAGATGTAATTTAAGTATTATCAGTTTATAATATTATATCATGTGTTCGATTGTTGGTCTGCAAGGTAAGTTTAAGGGAAACGATATTGTCAAAATGCTTAAAGCCTCAAAAAACAGAGGTCCGGATTCATCAGGTGTTTTTTTGGATGAAATTTATATAGACATTAACTTAGATGAATTCAGCAATGATAATGATTATGGGATAGCATTTGGCCATAATCTGCTTTCAATTTATGATTCAAATGAAAGGGAATCCAAGGCGCAGCCGATTTCAAAGGATAACTTGACTTTGGTTTTCAATGGAGAAATATACAACTTCCGGACTATGAAGAATTTCCTGAATAAGGTCGGCGTTGAAGCGGAAATCACCTCAGACAGTGAAGTCTTGCTGTATCTTATTGACTTTTATGCCAAAAAGCTGGACTTGCTTAAAGCTGTTCAATCAGCAATCAGATTAATTGACGGCGACTATGCTTTTGCGGTATGGGATGGTGAAAACCTAGCAATTGCAAGAGACCCGTTAGGTGTAAAACCGTTATTCTATTCTCAAAAGGATGGCCTTAAAGGGTTTTCATCGACCAGACAATCTCTAAATGAAGTGGGATTTGCTGACATCAACACATTAAAGCCTGAACACATACTTTATAATTGGGAAGACATATCTCCTGCACAGGCAATCTATGAAAATGTCTTTGAAGGTGACGTAGCCAAAATAGACAAGATGTTAAGATTGAGTGTTGTCAAAAGAGTTGAGGGATTGCGCGAGCTTGGTGTAATATTTTCAGGAGGCCTTGACAGCTCATATCTGGCGTTGCTTTTAAAGGAGATTTCGCATAACATTCCTTTAAAGATCAAACTTTATGCAGTAGGTGCCGAAGGCTCAAAGGATGTTGAAGCGGCAATCTATGCCTCAAAATTTCTGAATCTGGATTTGGAAATCTGTGAAGTTACAGAAGATTTGATCCGCGAAGCACTGCCTCAAGTCGTCAAAGCCATCGGTGATGATAACCTGATGAAAGTGGGTGTTGGTCTTACAACTTATTTTGCAACCAAAATGGTGGCAGAAGATGGCTTGAAAGTGGCCATTTCAGGACAGGGTGCAGATGAGCTGTTTGGAGGATATAAAAGGTATCTTCAAAGCTTTGTTGACGGGACACTGAACTATGATTTGAGAGTTGACATGTCAAACATGTATCATGTCAATCTGGAAAGGGACGATGCATGCTCCATGCTTAATGGCGTTGAGTTGAGGTTGCCGTTTTTGGATAAGACTCTTGTTGAATTGGTATTAAACATTCCCGACAATAAGAAGATTGTTTCAATGCATGATGATATGAGAAAAAGCATCTTAAGAAAATTGGCATTTGAAGAGGGTCTTGATTATGAAATAGCCTATAGGCCTAAAAAGGCGGCTCAGTATGGAACTGGAATCGACAAAATATTGAGAAAGAAAATCATCAAAGATACAGATATTTCTAAATATTTGGAATAATTAATTCTATTTTTCACTCATTTTTCTTTACATTTATTAATATTAAAAAACATAATAATTATATTATTAATTAATAGGAGTTTTAATTTTATGACAATCGAAAAAGATGCAGAGGATATCATAGAAAAATTCTCAAAAATTTTGGAAGATATTCCAGATTCTGATGAAACATGGTATATTACAGATAATTTAAATTTAACACGTGAAGATAAGGCTCAAGCGAAAAGTCCTGAAAAAATATTAAGGAATGCTAGGATTGATAAGGACGGAAATCTTGTTGTTAAAAAAGCAGATTGGACAAACTAGAGGGATTTGAATGAGAATTGATTTAGTTCTAGAACTTTTGGATAGTCCTGGACAATTGGTTAAAGCGTTAGAACCGATAAGCGTATATGGTGCTAATCTTGTAACTGTCATCCACAAAAGGGACTATAAGAATGACAATGGCAAAGTTCCAGTTCAGCTTACTTTGGAAGGGGAACATGAAGACCTTAAAAATGTAGTTAACAAGTTTGAAGAGTTAGGATTCAGCATTATCGAAATGGATGGCGTTGTCAAAAAAGAAAAGATAACCACTATTTTCTTTGGCCATATTGTAGATCAGGATTTAAGAGACACCATGGATAGAATCAATGCTCTTGACGGCGTTGTAATTGTCGCATTTGATATTAAGTTAAACGGTGAGGAAAAATCCACCGCATTGATTAATATTGAATCTGATGTTGGTTTAAGGCAAACAGTATTTGATAGAATTGCAGAAATTGCAGAAGAAAAAGATTTATTAGTAATTAATGAAGTTTAAGTGATGATTATTATGGATGAATGTAGAGTCATTATCATGGGATTCGGTTCAGTCGGCCAAGGGGTTGCCAATGCCATTTCCATGAAGAAGGATTTAATTAAGGATAAAACAGGTGTTGCAGTAAAGGTTGTAGCTGCAGCTGATTCATCTTCATCTGCAATCTCACAGGATGGATTAGATGAATTGTTACTTGTAAAGACTAAAAATGAAGAAGGAAAACTATCAGCATATCCTGAATTTGGATCTGATATAAGCGGTGCAGATGTTTTAGATGCTGTGGAATACGATTGTCTTATTGAAGCAACTCCTACTAATATCGTTGATGCACAACCTGCACTTTCACTAACACTTAAAGCATTTGAGCAAGGAAAAGATGTAGTGACTTCCAATAAAGGACATTTAGCCCTTAAATTTAAAGAAGTGGTAGGGGCTGCTGAAAAGGCAGGTGTGGAATTCAAATATGAAGCCAGTGTTGGAGGATCAATGCCAATTATCAATTTCACAAAGGACACCTTGGCTTCATGCGAAATCAAATCAATCAAGGGCATCTTGAACGGTACTACCAATTACATTTTATCAAGAATGACCTCAGAAGGTTCAGATTATGAAGTGATTCTTAAGGAATCACAGGAATTGGGTATTGCAGAAACCGATCCAACTCAAGATGTGGAAGGAATTGATGCAGCTTGTAAAACTGTAATTTTAGCCAATTCCCTTTTAGGAATCGATGCAACTTACAGTGACGTTAAAGTTGAAGGTATTTCAAATATCAATGCTGAAGCAATTGAGCTTGCAAAGAAAGATGATTACCTAATCAAATTGATAGCTGAAGTATCTCCTGATAACTTGCAGGTTTCTCCACGTTTGGTTAAAAGGGGAAGCTCTTATGATGTAAGCGGAACCTTAAACATGGCTACAATCAAAACCGATTTGGCTGATGAGGTATCTGTAATTGGACTTGGAGCAGGGTCTCTTGAAACTGCTTCTGCGATGTTGACAGATTTAATTAGTATTTTGAAAAATAAAAACTAATTAAATATTTTATTTTTTTTATAAATTTTTATTTTGATAACATGAAATACGTAATATTTATCCCTGATGGGTCTAGTGAATATCCTGTAGATGAATTAGATGGTAAAACTCCTTTAATGGTAGCTAACACTCCAAATATCGACAAGTTGGCTCGCGGTGGATTTGGAGGATTTACAAACAATGTTCCTGATGAATATAGTCCCGGTTCCGACGTGGCCAACATGAGCATTTTCGGATTCAATCCTGCCGATTACTATACTGGCCGCGGACCGTTGGAAGCGGGAAGCGAAGGCATTCCGACAACTCCTTGTGATGTGATATTCAGATGCAATACAATATTCAGTGAAAATGGCGAAATGGATGATTTCAATGCAGGCCATATATCAACTGAAGAAGCTGATGAATTGATGAAAGGATTGAATGAGTATTTCACTGAAAAATACCCTGACTTTAGAGGCAAATTCTACACAGGCGTAAGCTATAGACATCTGTTCATATACTCATGCGACAGTGTTGAAGATGCAGAAATCCTGTCAAGCATTAAAACAATCCCTCCTCATGATATGGTGGGTGAAAAGCTAGTTGACAATTTATTCGGAGACTGTGAATTGGCTCAGGATATCCAACAGATCATGTTCGAGTCAAGAGAATACCTTAAGGATGCTGAAGTCAACAAAAAAAGAGAAATCCCGGCCAATATGGTATGGCTATGGGGACAAGGAGTAACACCTAAGTTGCCTAACTTCGAGGAAACCTATGGTATTACCGCTTCAGTAATTACCGGTGTTGACCTGCTTAGGGGAATCGGAAACTTTGCAGGAATGAATATTGTTAGGGTTCCTGGAGCTACCGGATACTTTGACACTGATTATAAGCAAAAGGGTGAATATGGTATCGAAGCCTTGAAAGAGACAGATTTGCTGTTGATTCATATTGAAGCTCCTGATGAAGCAGGACATGCTCAAAATACTGAAGAAAAGGTCAAAGCTATTGAAAGAATAGACGAATTCATTGTCGGACCTATCATTGACAGTTTGGAAGGCGAAGACTTTAGGGCAGCAATATTGCCGGATCATCCAACCCCAATCAGTGTTGGAACCCACACCCGTGATGATGTGCCTCTGGTAATCTATGATTCAGCACGTGAAGGTGACGAATGTGAATCTTTCGATGAGGAAAGTGTCAAAAAAGGTTCACTTGAATTTAGGAAAGGACACTTCTTAGTTCAAAGATTGATTGATGGAGACTATTAAATGAAAGTAATGCTAGTAAACGGAAGTCCTAATAAGAAAGGCTGTACCTATACAGCTTTAACAGAAATTGCAAAAACTTTAGAAACATACGATATTGAAACAGAAATCTTCTGGATTAAAACAAAACCGATTACAGGATGCATTGCATGTGGAAAATGCTCTGAATTAGGCAAATGCACATTCGATAATGATGTTGTAAATGAGTTTGTCGAAAAGGCATATGATGCGGATGCATTCGTATTTGGCTCACCGGTTTACTACGCCAGTGCAAACGGATCCATGATTTCATTTTTGGACAGGTCTTTTTACTCAAATTCCCATGGTGCAGGTGCAGAAGCCTTTAAAAACAAGCCTGGTGCTGTGGTCTGTTCTGCAAGGCGTGGAGGTACGACAGCAACCTATGATCAATTGATTAAATATTTAGGTATTTCCCAAATGCCAATCATTTCATCTTTTTACTGGAATATGGTTCATGGAAACACTCCCGAAGAGGTAATGCAGGATGAAGAGGGCTTGGGTACAATGAGGCAGCTTGCCCATAATATGGCATTTTTCTTGAAATGCATCGAAGTGGGTGAAGAAAAAGGCATAACTTTAACTCAAGAACCTAAACCACGTACAAACTTTATAAGGTAATTTTTTGCCTTTTTAATTCTTTTTTTAAAAATAGTTTTTATATTTAGATGAGGATAGAAATCCCCATCATTTTATATTATGCACTGGAGTTCAAGTCATGAACTAAACATCATAGATGTTTAATATTGGTATTGTTAGTACATATATTTAAACTCTTGCATTTATTTTTGTATTTTAACCATTATTAATTCAATATTTCTATTTTAAATCAATTTTTCATACTAAAATCAATTTTACACAATTAATTTCTATTTAATTTAAATAATATGCGATGTATATCCTTATTTCTAAATGCCAAAAAATTTATATTATGTGCTTAAGGTATGATTGAAATGAAAGTGGAAATTGTATACTTAATTTGGGAGGTTAAGTCATGGTTGAAGATTTTCTAGTGGCTTTAGCATATTTTGTTTTAGCTATGTATTATCTTCACTTGACTATACTGCTATGGCGTAGTTAAGAGTTGATGGTTGAATCTAGTTAGTAGTTTATGGGATGAAATTAGAATTTCTGATTGACCGGTTTTTCTCGGCATTTATAATTCAACTATTAACTGATAAAAAAGTTCATATGTTGTTATTTAAATATAGTTATCTATAATTATTTTTTTGATATCATGAACGTTTCGAATTTATTTAAAACTCCTGAAGGTTATATCTATTCAAATAGGGCACTGCTTGCCTTATTTATTCCACTTTTAATAGAATATGGTTTGGAATTCTGTGTAGGTTTGGCCGATTCCATCATGGTGGCTTCATTGGGTGAAGCGGCCATTTCAGGTGTTTCTCTAGTTGATTTTCTAGTCCAGCTTCTGATTTTTTCATTTTCAGCTCTTGCAACGGGAGGGGCTGTTGTGGCCGGCCAGTATTTGGGTGACAATCAAATAGAAAAGGCACAGAACTCAGCGACACAGCTGATCTGGTTTTCCACTATCCTATCCACAGTTTTAATGATTGCTGTAATCATCTTAAGGCAATTCTTGATTGGGCTTCTGTTTGGCCAGATTGAGGCTGACGTCTGGGCAAATGCTGATATGTATTTGTATATTGTAGCATTATCAATTCCATTTTTAGCAATATATAACGCAGGTGCGGCCATTTTCCGGACAACCAATAATGCAACTTTGCCAATGCAGATATTACTTATCTGTGATGTCTTAAACGTTATCGGAAATGCATTCTGCATCTACTATTTGGGTTGGGATGTTCGTGGTGTAGCCATTCCGACAGTAATTTCAAGAGCGCTGGCGGCAATTTTGATTTTGTACTTTGTAATTGATGAAGACTACAAATTGCACATCAAAAGAACATTAAGACATAAGTTCGACTTCAAAATCCTTAGGAAAGTATTGAAGGTCGGCATTCCTTATGGTGTTGAAAATGGGCTTTTCCAATTGGGAAGAGTGTTAGTGTTAAGTTTGGTTTCAACATTCGGAACAATGGCGATAGCTGCAAATTCAGTTGGATATGCAATCGGAATATTTTCAGTATTGCCTGGTTTTGCAATCAATTTGGGATTGACTGCTGTCATTTCAAGGTGTGTTGGCGCCAATGACTATGAACAGGCAAGATACTACAATAAGAAATGTTTAGTAATTGTAATCATCTCACACATTGTCATAAACCTGCTGATTTTTGCAGGCCTACCTTTGATTTTAGGAATCTACAACCTATCTCCTCAAACTGCAGCAATGACGACACAAATGGTTATCTGGCATGGAATATTCGCAATCATAATCTGGCCTATCTCATTCACACTGCCGTCAACATTCAGAGGTGCGGGAGATTCAAAATCAGTGATGTATATAAGTCTTGCAGTAATGTTCATATGCAGAATAGGCCTGTCTTATGTTATAGCTGACTGGATGGGAGTCGGAGTGTTCGGAACATGGATAGCGATGTTCATCGATTGGTATGTAAGGGCAGGAATTTACGTTTACAGATATTTCTCAAATAAATGGACAGAATATAGGGTGGTATGATGAGTGAAATAGAATACAAAGAGATACATGAATTCAGTGTAGAGGATTTGCAGGATTTGTTTTTGTCAGTGGAATGGTCTTCAGGCCATTTCCCGGAAAAGCTCCAGATTGCAATGAGAAACTTTGAAACCGTCATCTCAGCATGGGATGGAGACAAATTAGTCGGCATGATATGCGCAATGGATGATGGAATAATGACTGCATATGTCCATTATCTGCTTGTAAGACCCGAATATCAGGATAAGGGCATTGGAAAAGCATTGGTTTTAAGGGTTAAGGAAATCTATAAGGATTATCTGCGCATTGTTGTAGTGGGATATGACGAAGAAGTTGGATTTTACGAGAATTGTGGATTTGAAAAGGCGGATGATGCAAGCCCGCTTTTCATTACAGAACTATGGACATGAGGTGTTTCGATGGTTTTATTCAGAGGGGATGTCAAGTGCAAGAGCCTGCAAAGGCGTACATCAATTAGCGTAATCCTGCCATCAGACAATATTCATTTTTTGCAGGACAGAGAAGAAATTGTGCCTCAGCCTTATAAAACATTATACCTGCTTCATGGATTGTATGGCAGTGACGATATCTTTTTGGCGAACACTTCCATTCAGAAATTTGCGGAAGACCATGGAATAGCCATAGTAATCCCGTGCGGGGAGAATAGCTTCTATTTGGATAATGAGAAGGTACATGCATATTACGGCGAATATGTCGGCCAGGAACTGCTGGACATTACAAGGAACATATTTCCACTTTCTCATAAACGGGAAGACACTTTCATTGCAGGTTTTTCAATGGGAGGTTACGGTGCAATCAGAAATGGCTTGAAATACTACGATAACTTCTCTAAAATTGGAATGATATCATCAGCATTGATAACCGATGATATTGTAAATTATGTCAGTGATGATAATGTATTGAGGGCTAGAGATTTCTATGAATCCATTTTCGGCGATTTAAGTAAGGTTAAAGGTTCAGATAAAGATCCCAAATATTTAATTGAAAATACTGAAAACATTCCGGATATCTTCATGGCTTGCGGTGTGAATGACTTTCTGTTTGAAAAGAATGTTGATTTCTATGAGTTTTTACAGTCTAAAAACATTGATGTGGAATTTATTCAGGCGCCTGGAGAGCATACCTGGGAATTTTGTGACAAATACATAAAGGAGTTCATTAAAACATTATAGGGTGATAGTATGAGATGTCCAAATTGTGGCAGCGAGTTAGATGAGGACAATTACTGCAGCGAATGCATGGAATTTTTCAATGAGGAAGATTCCTATGGTTATGAAGAGCCAAATTATGATTCAATGGTAAACAACGGTGACAACATCTGTCTCAACTGCACTTTCTGGAGCGTAAGTCCATATGGTGCGGCTCATGGAATGGTATGCAGAAAGGGACAGCTTTCAAACGGACCTGACGATTCTTGCGATATGTTCATTAAAGAACAAAATTTTGCCAATTATGGTGAAAATGGTGAATACCAGTTTGATGAAACCAATCGTGCAATCTCCAATAAATTGAATTATTGGAAAAATAGCCAATAAAATCCCTATTTATAAAACGAATTAAATTTTTATATATCATGAGAAACTTAAATTATATTATAATTTCTAATGATGATAGGAGAGGATTTTTCTGACAAAGTATATTATTATAACTGGTGGGGTAGTTAGTTCCATAGGTAAAGGTATCACTTCCGCATCTATGGGAAGAATTTTAAGATCTTATGGTTTAAAGGTTTCAGCTATTAAAATAGACCCTTATTTGAACTGGGATTCTGGAACACTCAATCCATATCAGCACGGTGAGGTATATGTAACTCATGATGGTATGGAAACTGACTTGGATCTTGGTCACTATGAAAGATTTTTAGATGTTGAACTCGATGGTTTGGCTAACATTACTACAGGAAAAGTCTATGAATCAGTAATCGCTAAAGAAAGAGAAGGCGGATACTTAGGAGAATGTGTACAGGTAATTCCGCACATTACTAATCGTATCAAGGAGATGATTAGGGAAAACTCTGAAAGCGCAGATTATGATGTGGTTTTAGTTGAACTTGGTGGTACTGTCGGAGATATTGAAAGCCAACCTTTCCTTGAGGCCTTAAGACAACTCAGAAATGAGGAAGGCCGTGAAAATGTCATGTTTGTCCATGTTACATTCATCCCCTACCTGAATGCAGCTGGAGAATTCAAGACAAAACCAACCCAACACTCTACAAAAGAATTGAGAAGTGTCGGTATCAACCCTGACGTTATTGTATGCAGGTCTCAGGAGCCTATTGATGATGCTTTAAGAGGAAAAATCGCTCACTTTTGTGATGTAGACTATGAGGCTGTTGTAAATACTCCCGATGCAGGTACGATTTATGAAGTTCCGTTGGTTTTAGAAGAAAACCATATAGGTGAATTTATAGTCAATAGAATCGGATTGGATATTGAACCTGATTCCTCTAAATTGGATGAATGGAGAGAAATTGTAAAATCCTTAAAGATAACCGAGCCTGTAGTCAATATAGGTATTGTAGGCAAATATGTCGAGCTTGAAGATTCATATATCAGTATTAGGGAATCTCTGCTTCATGCAGCGGCAAGCATCGGCGTCAAAGCCAACATTAAGTTCCTAAGCTCTGATGTTGATGAATTGGATCAGGATGTTATGAGCGAGTTAGATGGTATTCTGATTCCGGGAGGATTCGGAGAACGTGGTTTTGAAGGCAAATTGGATGCAGTTGAATATGCGATTGAAAATGATGTGCCTTTATTCGGAATCTGTCTTGGAATGCAGTGTATGGTAACCCAGTTTGCAAGAATCAATGGCTATCCTGGAGCAAACAGTTCTGAATTCGATGATAATTTGGAGTTCCCTGTTATTGATATGATGGAAGAGCAAAAGAAAATCAAAAACATGGGCGGAACTATGCGTCTAGGTTCTTATGACTGTAAAATCGTTGAAGGAACTAAAACCTTTGAGGCTTATGGTAAAATCGACATTGAGGAACGTCACAGACACAGATATGAAGTTAATAATGATTTCAGAAAAGATTTGCAGGAAAAAGGCTTGATCATTTCTGGAACCAGTCCTGATGACTTTTTAGTTGAAATCGTAGAACTTCCAAACCATCCATGGGCTATCGGTTGTCAGTTCCATCCGGAATTTAAGTCTAGACCTAATAGGCCACATCCTTTATTCAAATCATTTTTAGAAGCTATTAACGAGTTTTCTAAAAATTAATTTTCCTTTTTTTATTCAATTTTATATTTTAAAAACAATTTTACAAGCTTATTTTCTATCTAATTAATATAGTTTGAAGTTAAATAGAATAAACATGAATTTAACTGATATATTTTTGATTCAGATAGCTATTACGATGTTATTTTCCGTAATGGCTGCAATCTATGATGTTAAGAAAAATATTGTTCCGGATGAGTTGAACTATGTCCTGATATTTTTTGGCTTGGCCTCGAATTTCATTTTGTCGTTAATTTCAACTAACATTAAATTCATTTTAGCTTCAATTATTTCAATGGTAATTACCTATGCTATAACTTATATGCTTTGGAAATTAAATATGTGGGGTGGTGGTGATGCAAAATTATTCACTGCCATTGCTACAGTAATACCATCGGGCATAAATATCAATTTTTTAAACGTTTTTCCAAAGCTATCTATTTATCCGTTTTCATTCACCGTTGTAATCAACAGCATTCTTGTTTCATTTCCATTCCTATTGGTGTTTGTTACCCATCTGATTGTTAAGAATGAAATATTCAAAAGCAATGTCGATTTTCTATTCAATATTTTCAATGTGGAAAGCCTGAAATATATCACAAATTCAACCCTCAACAGATTAATTCCAATTAAAGATCTGGAAGAGGGAATGATAGTCAATAAGTATTATTTTGATGATGAATCCATTGTTGAACTATTGGGTGGGAGTGACGGCAATCTGAAAGTGTATAAGGCTAGGGATGGTGATGATTTTAAATATTATTTCAAGTCTCAGAGTGCCGGCGGAATTACAAATAAGGAGATGTGGCAGCTAAAAATAATGAACGCGCAGCATATCATCGAGGATAATATTTCCATTAAAGTTTCATTCCCATTTACTCCCGCAATATTGTTCGGATTGATAATAGCCATATTTTATGGGGATGTGATGATGCTGTTTACGAAGAGCTTATTTGCGGTGGTTTAGATGATTAAGGAAAACTCAGGCCAGGTCTCATTGGAATACCTTCTGATATTTTCAATCTCATTAATGATTTTGATGATTTTTACATTGCCATTGGCTGAAGAAGCAATTGAAAGCACTATGGATATATCCGATAGCTTAAATGCCAGGTCAGAAATGTCAAAAATCTCCCAAGCGGTTAAAGAGGTTTATGGCGAAGGTCAGGGATCGAAGCATAGCATTAATGTGAACTTAAATAAGAAAATTAAAATAACAGTTACAGATAATCATGTGTCGTGTAATCTAAACTTGAAAAGCAGTTCCAATAAGCAGATAAATGAATATTTTAACTCCAATATTAAGAAAACATCATTAACGCTTAATAAAGGGCCAAATACTCTAATCGTTGAATGGCCGATGAACAGTAAAAACATGGTAATATATAGGAAATAGTCATTCCATACAAAATTATTTTAACTATTACACTTTAATATTATAATGTAATAATTAGATGGCTGTGAATTTATGGATATTATAACAATGATTATTTACCTAGTTTTGTTTATTATAATAATGGTATTCGCATTTTCAATTGGAATGTTAAAACAATTCATGCCTAAAAGAGAAATCGTTCTTGTTCTCGTTGTAGCTTTTCTAATCGGAGCAATTGGAGGGGCATTTTTCCTTGATCCAATTTATGATGAGCTGCCTAATGTCGTAGGAGCCATTGAAAGAAACATGCCAAATAATGAGGAGACTCTGTATTTGGACCTGTCTTCATCCATCGATATAGATGAGCTGAAAGATAACTTATCTAATACTGAAGGTTTCAAGTCATTCAAAGAGGAGTCCATTACGATTCCGATGTGGACATTTAATGAGCGGGAACATAATTACTTTGAGGAGATTGTAGGAAATATAGATTATAACTATAAGGATTATAATATAACCTCTTCAGAAATTAAAATCTCTCTTGAGGACAATTATACTTCTTCTGAAGCGTTAAAATCTTTTTCAGATTGGTATAAGTTAGTTTACGGAGATACTATTTCATATGCACAAGTTCATGCCATTTTAGTTGTTGATTCAGCATCTTTAGACACTTTCGAACAGAATCTGCTTGACAAAGGCATTGTTGCAACCAACATTGAAGGACCTATTCAGGACACTGTGGACAATACAAACAGATCAATGTTATCAGACACTGAATTTACTTTATTCTGTGGAGGATTGGGTGTCGTTGCTGCGGTCTTAGGAATTTATATAGATTCTGTTGTTCCGGCATATAGAAGATTTAGAAAATTTGTAAATGATAAACGCAAACGGTAATCTCATGGATGTTGCAATCTTATTTTCAGGCGGTAAGGACAGTACTATGGCATTATTCAATGCTTTAGAGGCAGGAGAAAATGTAAGATATCTCCTTTCTATGAAGTCCAGGAATGACGAGTCATATATGTTTCATGTTCCCAACATCCATATCACTGATTTACTGTCACAGGCACTTGATATTCCAATCATTTCAGCCGAAACCGATGGCATTAAAGAGGAAGAGCTCAAAGATTTGAAAAGGGAATTTGAAAATCTTAAGAATTTAGGTGTTGAAGCCATATATACCGGAGCACTCTTTTCTGTTTACCAGAAGTCAAGAATCGAAAAATTATGTGCGGAGGTTGGCCTTAAAGCAGTGTCCCCCTATTGGCATGTTGATGAACTGGAATACATGAGGAAAATTGTTGCATTAGGTTTTAAGGTCATTATTTGCGGTGTCGCTGCATGGGGTCTGGATGAATCATGGTTAGGAAGAGTCATTGATGATGAAGCCATTGACGAGCTGGTTGAGATAAATAAAAAATATCAGGTCAACATTGCCTTTGAGGGCGGTGAAGCCGAAACATTGGCAATTGACGGTCCTATTTTTAAAAAGAGAATCAAAATAATAAAAGATAAAAAAGAATGGCATCTTGATAGTGGTGTGTATATTATCGAAGATGCAATTTTGGAAGACAAATAATCTACAAATCGATTTCGTCAAAATATTCATTGATTTTTTGGGAATAACTTTCCAAATCGCTTTCATTGATGATTAGTTTATCTGAAAGGGATATGACATTTCCAATGCCGAAGCCTAATTCCGCTTCATCTCTGGCTTTAAATTGACTATAATCACTTGGATCATCTTCTCTCATTCTATTTTTTAATCTTTCGAATCTTATAGCAGGATTTGCAAAGACGGATAATATGATAAAATTGTCAAATTCCTCTTTAAACATCTCCACTTCATGATGGCTTCTTATGCCTTCAACAACAACTGCATTGTCTATTCCTTCTTCTTGGAGTTTTTTTATTTTTTTAATAGTTAATTCAGAAACAATGTACTGTCCAAATTCTGCTCTTAAATTTTTTGCAGTTTCTTTAGAGCCTTCTCCTCTTTTTTTAGCTTCTTCACGTACAATATCTCCCATACTTACAAGTATTGCTCCTCTTTCAACTGCAATTTCAGAAATTGAAGCTTTTCCTGAACCTGGCATGCCAGATATTCCCATTACTCTCATCATATCACTCTTTAATTCTAATTTGTTCCAATGATTCCTTGAGATTTTCCTCATTATCAAAATCATTTACCATGTCAAGTAAGACTTTTTTGTCTTGAGTCTTTAAGTCTTCAGCTATTTTTGTCATAAACGGTATTGCGCGCACTATATTGTCCATAATAGAAACATCAGACATTTTTGATGTTCTGGAAAGCGGATTCAAATCGATAGTGATAATGTTCTTACCGCTTTTCTTCAGGATTTCAGCCCTGTCCCCATCTTCAAGTGGAATTAATATTGTGTCGGCAGCATAGATTCCTGTTTTGCTGGCTGTTGCCCTATTGTTTTCGATGCCGTCAATATATTCCATATCATCGTCGAGGGTTCCAAGGATATTTTTGTAGCCATGATCCTTGTATAACTGGGTTATTATTTTCACTCTCTCATCAGTTCTGTAGAAGAGGTTTATTTCAATCTTGGCTTTGATAACATTGGCCAATTCAATTATTTCATCAATCGCCAATGCTGTAGCGTTTCCATTAACTGAAATTACCGGATTATTTGATAAAAGTAAGGCTGCAACAGCAACATACATTGCTCTTTTTGCAGGATAAGTTGTTTTTTCACCGATTAGATAGTCAAAAGCCTCTCCTCTGCCGTGCGCTATTAGTGCAGAATCTGCCAAATATCCTTCTTGGGAAGCCTTAACCATTTTATCTCTTAGAACTAATGATTCATAACGAGGGTGTGATTTTGGTATCATGTTTTAATCTCCTTATTTCAAATCAATACTCATTTGGGCCAAATATCCTAAAAATGTTGTTATTAATAAGGTCAGTATAATCATAGAAATGAGGTGCAGGGGGTAATTCTGAATCATTAAAGGTTCGTGCTGAGGTATGATGAAGAAAACATAGTCACAAATCGCATCGATAATAATGAATATTACTCCTACTAAAAAACCTTCAATAACTTCATTTTTTTCAATATTTCTGATATAAAGTATTCCGAAAAATCCTGTTACAATTATTATAATTATTGGTACTACTATGTTGATGTTTGGAAGATTGTCAGTAAAAATCGGATTTAGGATTGATGTAAGAACATATGTCAAAAACCAAATGATTACTCCAAATATTATAGCTAATTTAATCTTCATAGTAAAACCTTAAAAATAACTACTAATATTTTTGGTTAAAAAATCATATAAAGTTTTCTAAGTTGATTTAATCTAATAATTTTCAGTTAATGTTAAAATTTGAAAAATAGGTTTTTTGGGATGTTAGGTAGTAGTATATTTTACTACCTAACAACTTGTTTTAACAAGCTTTTAGAGAAATGAATTTTAAAATTTGGCTGTTTAATCTATCTCTCCGGCTACTTTGTAGCCAATTATATTATTTGAAACTTGCCATATATAAATCTTATGGTATAATTTATAAAAATTCAAGTATACTTTACTAAAAAACTATATATTGCATGAATTTATAAAGTTTAATTGAATGACTTATGATTATAATATGGAAGAATATTTTAGAAACGCATTTTCCAGTTCAAAAAATGGTCAAAATCAAATTAATAATGTGGATTCCAGGAATAAATCATTTTCGCATTCCTATTACAAAGACCTAAAGGAAAAGTTATTAGTTAAATATGATAGTAAGTCACTGGATGATGTAATGAATTGCAGGTTGTCAAAGACTTCTTTTGGTGACGCTTTAAAAATCACCACAAAAGAGAAAATTGATTTTAATATCACAGATAATGATTTCATGCATCAAATCAATAATAATCTTAAGTTACTTCCAAGAGTTGGCCTCAAGACAGAGCAAAATCTTAAAGACAAGGGCTACACGACAATCGACTCATTAACGGACCACGATAAATATGGGGATATTGCCACAAAATTTCTGGATGAGATTGATGATATGTCATTTAGGGACATCATTGACTTGTTGGACAGCAACAGATATTCCAAGAGATGCAGGGATAATCTAGTCAAATGCATAAGTCTAGCAGACATCGAAAACTTTAAGTTCATGGATATAGAGACAAAAGGACTTTCCAATGTGCCCATAATATTAATCGGGATAGCTGAAATAAAAGGAAGCAATATTGTCGCTTCACAGTATTTCCTAAGGGATTACACTGAGGAACCGAATATTATTGAAGCTTACTTGTCTCACCTGGATGACGATTCCATTCATGTCACATTCAATGGCAAAACTTTCGATGTTCCATTTATTAAAAACAGATGCATATATAACCGAATTAATGCAGATATAGATTTGCCGCATTTGGATTTGATGTATTTTGCAAAGAATCTCTGGTCTGACGCGCTTCCAAATTGTCAGCTTCAAACGATTGAACGTGAAATTTTTGGAATAGAGCGTGA
Organism: Methanobrevibacter sp.; assembly: GCF_045112895.1. Lineage (GTDB taxonomy): Archaea > Methanobacteriota > Methanobacteria > Methanobacteriales > Methanobacteriaceae > Methanocatella. The sequence continues at coordinate 25,136 of NZ_JBGUIH010000005.1, forward strand.
AGGCGACGTTCCAGGCCAATATATCCCGGGCTATTATGATACATATTTACTTGAAGATAATATCGGTCCGGTTGTGCCTATAATCGAACACAACTGCCAGGATATTATTTCGCTTGCTTACTTTCTGGAGAAAATGTATGAGGATGTAAATTAAAATGGGTTTATTTGATAGATTTAAAAGCAATGATAAAAAAGAAAAAAGGCAGAAAGTTAATTTGGATAATGTTGAGATAGATGAAGACCAATTGGAATTAAAGAAGATAGCCACCACTCATAAGGACAGATATAAAAGAGCGGAGGCTGCCGATAAAATAACTAATCAATTTGTCGCGCTTGACATGTCAAAAAATGTAAAGGACAGGGCCATTAGACTGATTTCAATAAACAAAGTTAAAGATCCCGATCTTTTAAGGGATGCGGCGGAAAATTCGCAGTTTTTTGATGTAAGAAGTTTCGCATGGGAAAGATTGGGCGAAAATAATAAGTCAATTGCCGAAATTGTCATAAACACTAAGAAAAATCCAAATGTGGATGCGATATTTAACAAGATAGTCGATGAAGAAACGCTAAAATGGATTGCAATTGAAGCGGATGACAAGAGATACAGAAATGAAGCTGTAGAAAAGATCAATTCGGAAGACATATTGTATGAATTGGTCTTCAAATCCAATGACAAATCTATTAGGAAATCAGCTATTTTAAAGGATACATTTGCTGATGAGGATATTCTCAAGAAAGTGGCCATTGAAGATAAGGATGAAGAAGTAAAAAGGGCAGCCATAGGCAAAATAGAAAATGAAGAGGATTTGGCCGAAATTGCACAAAATGAAGATAATGCAAAAGTCAGGTCTTTAATCTTTGATAAGATCAGCAATCCGGAAATCCTTAAAGACATAGTTTTGAAGTCTGAAAAGTCCGATGTCCGCCTAGATTTGGTGCCTAAATTGGATGATGAAGAATTGTTGGCTCAAATCGCTCTTAACGATGTTGACAAGATTGTTAGAAGTGAAGCAGTTAAAAAGATAACAGATGAGGATGTGTTGGCTAAGGTAATATCATCTGAAAATGACAGGTTTGTTCGCCAGATTGCAGTAAACAACATCAGCAATCCTCAAATCCTAACTAAAATCGCTATTGAAGATGAAGACCAGTTTGTAAGAAATCATGCAATATCCAATCCGGCTTTAGTCGATGAAAAGGATTTCGAATATATTGCCATTAACTCTACTGATGAAGAGATAGCCAATGAAGCCTTGAAACACATTACAGATGAGAAATCATTCATTGAAATATTGAAGAATGCAAAAATCGATTCAATAAGGAAATCCACTTTGGATAATATTTCTGATTTGGAAACTTTGATTAGGATTGTCCTTGCAAATGAGGATGAAGAGTTTTCCCTAAAGGCTTTGAATAAGATTAAGGTTGAAAAATGCTTGATGAAAATCTATGAACAGGGAATATCTGAAAACATATCGGTTAGGGCTGTTTCCCTTATTAAAGACCAAAATTATTTAACCGATGTAGCTAAAAATGACGAGTCCTGGAGGGTTCGTGAAGCGGCCACCAAAAAGATAATAAGTAAAAAAGTATTAAAGGAAATTTCACATAGCGATGAAAACGAATATGTAAGAAATGTGGCTAAAAAGAGGATGAATCTATAGATAGAATTCAGGCTCTTTTCTTTCACTGTTCGCTTGTTCGAATGCTGGTTTTTTAGATTCAAAAGCTTCTCCACTAAACTTACGTGCATCTTCAGGACAGATTGAAATGCATGCGGTGCATCTGGAACATAAATCCAAGTCTGTATCAACCGGATCATCATCCGGAATGGCCTTTTCCGGGCAGATTGAAACGCAATCATAACAGAAAGCACAGATTGCCTCATCACAGCTTATTTCAAATGGTAATTTTTTATAGTCAACATAAGGTTTGTTTCCAGGTATTTCAGCTTCTAAGCTTTCATTGGATTCTATTTTTTCCTGGCATCTCTTTCCAAATTCTTTTATTTTTTCGATGTCTGCGCTGTCAGGTCTTCCAACCGCAACGCCATCAAATATTGAGTGGTGGCTTATGGTTGATGCGGCAGCAATTACATTAAAGTTATTTTCCTTTAAAAGGTCTACCAGTTCAAGCAGCGCATCTGTTACATGTGCATTACCATAGTTCACGACAGCTATTGCGGGAGTGTTTTCCCCTTTAAATTTTGCCAGTCTTTGCCTTGCGGTTTTTGGAATTCTTCCTGCAAAAACAGGCATTCCTACGATGGCTATGTCATCACTGCCAAGTTCTTTATCTGAGTTGAAGTTTAATAAGTCATAACTGTCGCCGTCTTGGCTGAAAGTGCTGGCCAGTTGGTCGACTACTTCTTTTGTTGTGCCTGATGGACTGAAATATATTTTTGTTACATTTGACATACTCTCACCTATTTTAAATATTATATTTACAATCACTTAATAATTTCGGATATGATTTTTCAATTTTTTAATAGATTATATCATCTTTGTTTAATTTTTATTTTTAAATATTTTCTAAATCTAAACTATTTGATTTCATTTGAACCATTAAATCGTATTTGTTCATTTTTTAAAAACCTTTATATACTCATATTTACAAAATAGTATAGTAGGAAGATATCTTCCGGTCTATAAAAAGAGGTGAAAAAGTGAGTGATATTAAAACTGCAATGGTAGGAACACCATGTCAAATCCTGGCAGCTACAAAAATCAATAGATATGAGAAATACACTGGCGGCTCACCTATTGATGTAAAAATAGGGCTATTCTGCATGGAAAACTTTTCTTATTCCTATCTTGAGAAATATTTGAAAAGCCAGGGCATTGAATTGTATGAAGTAAAAGAATTTAGAATCGATAAAGGCAAATTCATTGCCTATCTGATTGACGGCAGCATATTTTCCATACCAATTGCAGAAACAGAACCATTTACTCGTAAGAACTGTCATGTCTGTACTGACTATACCTCTGATGTATCTGACATATCTGTAGGTTCAGTCGGTTCCCCTAAAGGATATTCAACAGTTATTGTCCGTTCAAGGAAAGGTCAGGAAATTATTGAGGATGCAATAAGCAAAGGTTATATAACAACAGAATACATGTCCAAGAAAGGCCTCGCCCTTTTGGAAAGAATTGCTAATCAGAAAATTTCAAGAAACACAAAACGCTATAAGAAAAGGGAAGCTGTTGCAAGGCCGGTATTGTCCAAAAGGGCGATAACTGAGGAAGAGTTCATAAGCGAATCAAGCCTCTGTCAATTTGAGAACCTTCAAAATGATGTAATCAGTGTCGGATCCTGTGTCTTGTGCGGAGCATGCGAATATGTTTGTTCGAAAGACATAATTCACATTAACCACAGAAAGCCTGTAGCAAAAGGCGAATGTGATGATGATTGCCATTCATGTTATTTTGCATGCCCTAGAACATTCGTAAGCGATAAGATCTATCCATCAGACATTGACGAAAAACCGCTTGGGGATTATCTTGAAATATATTCTGTCAAAGCGAATTCAATCATAGGTCAGGATGGTGGTGTAGTATCAGCTATTTTGGTATATCTGCTTGAAAATGGAATAGTGGATGAAGTATCAATCGTTGGCCAAGACAAAGATGCACCTTGGAGACCGGAATCAAAGCTCACCTCTTCTGTCCAAGATGTAATTATGGCCGCTGGAACTAAATACAGTACAACACCTATAGGATTTAAGGCTTTAGACAAATAGATATGTTTAATCACATATCTTTTCTTTTTTTTAATTACACCTAAACTTATTTATTTTAAGTTGGATAAACTATTTATTATATTCAAAATTTTTTTTGGTGATACGATGGAATTAATGAGAGAGCTATCTTTGGCACCGGGAGTATCCGGTTCTGAAGAGGAAATAGCTAAAATTATTACACGTGAATTGGAAGATGTTGCAGATAAAATTGAAAAAGACAGTATGGGAAACTTGATTGCCACAAAAAAAGGTGAAAAGAAGGCTCCTTCTGTCATGCTTGCAGCACACATGGATGAAATCGGATTGATGGTTAGATACATTGATGATAATGGATTCATTAAATTCTCAACTATTGGCGGAATAAACGACCAGATGTTGATGAACCAGACAGTAACCATACACTCATCAGTTGGAGAAGCTGTTGTAGGGGTAATCGGCTCAAAACCACCACATGTTACAAAAGCGGAAGAGAAAAACAAAGTCGTCAAGGCTGATGACATGTTCATTGACATCGGTGCAAAGGACAAGGAAGAAGCAGAAAAAATGGTCAGAATTGGAGATAAGATGACCTTTAATTCATTATTTGTCGAATATCCAAGCAATTTAATCATGGGTAAAGCTTTAGACAATCGTGTAGGTTGTTATGTAATGATTGAAGTCTTAAAAAGAGTAAATACAAGAGCTACCGTTTATGGTGTAGGTACAGTTCAGGAAGAAGTAGGTCTTAAGGGAGCAAAGACTTCTTCATTTAAATTAAACCCTGATTTGGCTATTGCGCTTGATGTAACCTTATCCGGAGACCACCCTGGAATCAAACCGGAAGAGGCGCCTGTAGTGATGGGCAAAGGTCCGGCAATCATCCTGGCGGATGCAAGCGGAAGGGGTATCCTGACCCAGCAATCCGTAAAGGACATGCTTATCAATGCTGGTGATGAAAATGACATTCCATACCAATTGGAAGTGAGTGACGGCGGAACAACCGACGGATCTGCAATTCACTTGACACGTGAAGGAATTCCAACAGGTGTTCTATCTGTTCCTACTCGTTACATACACACTCCTGTAAGCGTATGCAGTATGGATGATGTTGAAGCAACTATTAAATTGATTACTGAAGCTATAAACAATTTATAGCTTTAAATTTTCTTTTTTTTTAAAAAATAGTTTAGATAGATTATTTGAATCTATCATCGGATTTTTGTGATTTCGCTTTTTGGTGTTTGGTTTCAAACCAGCCGATTCTTAACTCATCGATTGTATCTTCGTATAGTTGAGGAACATACGGTTTGATGTCTAAAAGCGGTGTTCCGTCTAAAATATCAACATTCTCAACGAATACTTTATTTCCTTCGACTTTATTCAATTTAACTACGCTCATCCCAATATGGTTTGGTCTTTTTGGTGATCGTGTTGCAAATACTCCATGAGTGTTGTTGTCCATGAATGGCTTTACTTCAAGTTTATAACCTTCTACTTCGTGTAATAAATAAATCAAATGAATGTGTGAGAAGTCTTTCAAGTCTTTGAGACCATCAACATATTTATCTTTAATTTCTACTGTTCCTTTTATTCCTTTTGCACCTGTAGGTTGAATTGGCATGCCTTCAATCTCTTCAAATTCTGTATGGATTGTGCCAATTGATTCCATTTCGATTTTCATAGTATTTATTTTCGATTTGTTTTTTTATAAAATTTTCTAATTCATCTATAAATTAAATTTTGAAACAATATGAATTTCGATAAAATATTATATAAATTATTTAAAATTATTATATTTTAATTTAAATGACTATTTAATTTTATTTTATTGTATATTACTTAATTATTTATTTATAATTAAAAATATTGTATTTTAATTATTTAAAAATATATCTTTTTAATTTTTTATATCGATATGAAGCATTTTCAGTAATCGTTTTCAAAAGTCTTATTTTCTCAAAAATCGAAACATTTATATACAATTCGATACAATGTTGTATTGTCAAAAACATATTGATGTGAAATTATGAAACTTAGTGCAAGAAATCAATTAAATGGAAAAATTACAAATGTTGAACTTGGTGCTGTAATGGCTAACATTAAAATTGAGGTAAGTGAACCTTCTATTATTACTGCAGCCATTACAAAAGAGTCTGTAGAAAAGTTAGGTTTAACTGAAGGCGATGATGTATGTGCAATCATCAAATCAACTGAAGTAATTATAGGAAAATAGTTAAATATTAAACAAAATCATATATTATATTAAAGGATGTGAAATAAAATGCAACTCAGTGCTAGAAATCAATTAAATGGTAAAATTACAAATGTCGATCTTGGTGCCGTAATGGCTAACATTAAAATCGAAATCTCAGAACCTAATGTTATCACTGCTGTTATTACTAAAGAGTCTGCTGAAAAATTAGGTTTA
>NZ_JBGUIH010000006.1:0-44695 GCF_045112895.1 Methanobrevibacter sp.
GAAACAATACTATCATCACCATCTAAATTGATAGCAGCACCCTGTTGATCAGCGGAATTATTCACAAAAATACAATCAGAAATATTAGCATTGTTACCACTCCAAAAGATTGCACCACCGTGTCTGTCTGTTTTACCGTTAACAAATGTAATATTTTCGATTACCACATTATTTGCCTGAATACTGAATATTCTTGCAAGCCCAGTAGCATTTAATGTATGACCATTTCCGACAATTCTCAATGGACGATTAATGACTATACCCTCATTAAGATTGTAATCGAATATTGAGTTATAAGTGTAATCCCTATCCAAAATTATAGTGTCATTGTCATTGCCGTTTATTGTCTTATTTAAGTCGCAGAATGTTGTTCCATCTGAGATAAGTAATGATATAGTGTAGGAGGCATTTTCTATTGATGCTGTTAGCTTGCCCATTCTACCAACTTCTGCAGTGTAGTGAACAGGTTCTCCCAATTCAGTCTTGGTAGTGTTGATCCTTCCGTTTGTTGGAGTTAATGTTAAGTTAACAGCTTTCAAACGACTGTTATCATATTCTGATACTCCAGAAGGAGTATAAGCATACAATTTAAATATAATATCAGATGAATCTAAAATAGAAATTGCATCCTGATTTGCTGTTGCATTCAAGAACAACCAAGTACTCATTTCCGCATTATTGGTTATCGGCTCAATATCATAATTGGTTGCATTATTTCCAAACCAGTTGTAATCCACATTGGAAGAAGAATCATTATTAACAAAATAAATTGCAACGCCAGTATTATTCAAGAAAATATTATCATTGATTGATAAATTATGAGAAATATTTTCATCATTATAGAAATAAATGCTATATTTACTGTTATTCACAAAACTACAACCAGAAACATTACCATCGTTACCCCTCCAGTAGATAGCCGCAGCATAATATCTAACAGAATTATTCACAAAACTACAATCATAAACAAGACCCTCATTACTTGACCACCAATAGATAGCACCACCAACACCTGCAGTGTTATTCACAAAACTACAACCGGAAACAACATCACCAACACCGGAATCACAAAAGATAGCACCACCATAATCAGCGGAATTATTCGCAAAAGTACAATCAGAAACAATAGCGCCCGCACCGGCATCCAAAAAGAGAGCGCCACCATTGTATCCAGAGTTATTCACAAAACTACAATCAGAAACAAGACCCCCAGCAGCGCCATTCCAATAGATGGCACCACCATTGTAGTTTACAGAGTTATTCACAAAACTACAGCCAGAAAGATTACCATTAGCACCACTCCAACATATTGCACCACCCTCAATATTTGTTTTACCATTAGTGAATGTAATATTATTGATTACTACATTATCTGCTTGAATATTGAATATTCTTGCCAGTCCTGCAGCATCTAGGATGTGGCCATTTCCGATAATTGTCACAGCACGATCAATGACTATTCCACCATTTAGATTATAGTCAAATGTTGAGTTATAAGTGTAATCGCTATCCAAAACAATAGTGTCATTATTATTACCATTGATTACATGATTTAAGTCATAGAATGTTGTTCCATCTGTGATTTTTAATGTTATAGTGTGAGCTGCATTTTCTATTGTTGCTGTTAACTTGTCTATTCCAGTACCTTCTGGAGTATACTGAACAGATTTACCCAAGTCAGTCTTGGTAGCATTGACTCTTCCGTTTGTTGGAGTTAATGTTAAGCTGACAGGATTCAAACGACTGTTATCATATTCTGATACCTCAGAAGGAGTATAAGCATACAATTTAAATATAATATCTGATGAACCAAGAAGATGGATTGAATCCGGATTTGCAGTTGCATTCAAGAACAGCCAAGTGCCTATTTTCACATTAGTATTTACCGGTTCAATATCGTAGTTGGTTGCATTATTTCCAAACCAATTGTAATCGGCATTTGAAACGGAATCATTTTTAGCAAAATAAATTGCAACACCCCTATTATTCAGGAAAATATTATCATTGATTGTCAAATCGGAAGCGGAATCTTCATTCTTGAAAAAGATGATACCACTATTAGCACGGTTATTCACAAAAACACTGCTTGAAACAGTGCCCCCGGCACGATTCACCCAGATGGCACTACCATTAGAAGATGCAATGTTGCCATTGAAATTACAATTTTCTACAGTAGCCCTGCTCTCGAAGTCAATGGCACCACCAAATTGAGCAGAGTTATTGGTAAAATCACAATTTATTGCTTTACCGTTGCCCTTAAATAAAACTGCACCACCCTCAATAGCAGTGTTTTCAGTGAAACTGGAATTTGTCACATCACCATTCTTATAAAATACAATTGCACCACCAAAATACCTATCAGGACGCTGATCAGTAGCAGAATTCTTAACAAAAATACAGTTTTCTACAGTACTGTCCTCTGAAAAGAAAATTGCACCGGCATCCTGTGCTTTGTTATTGGTGAAATTACAATTTTCAACAGTACCCGCACCATTCCAATAAACAGCACCACCCTGCTTAACAGCCTTACTGTCAGTGAAACTACAATTTCTTATTTTACCTGTGGTATAAAAACAAATTCCACCACCATACTCATTCCAGGCTTCGTTCTTAACAAAAATGGAATTTTCTACAGTACCGTCTTCAGTAAACCAAACTGCACCCCCATCTGCCGCTTGGTTATCGTTAAATTTACAGTCTGTTACTTCACCGTCTTTTTCAAAGTAAGCTGCACCACCGCGAAAAGCTGCGTTTTTATCAAAAATACAATTTTTTATGTTGCCTGCGCTGGTATTCCACAAGACGGCACCACCATAGCCATAAATTTCATCTAGTACTTTGTTATCGGTGAAATTACAGTTTATTATGCTGGCTGCACCAATAACTTCAACTGCACCACCATCATTAGCAGAATTCTTATCAAAACTGCAGTTTTCCAATTTAGCATTACCATAAAGCCCAACTGCACCGCCAGTCCAAGCCTTATTATTAGTGAAAGTACAATTTATCACATTACCATCATTAAAGTAAATAGCACCGGCCCATGAGAACCCGTTAGCAGAATTATTGACAAAACTACAATTTATCACATTACCTGTACCATTAAAGGAGATTGCACCGCCGCTCCCTATATTATTAGAAGCAGCAACATTATTAACAAAATTACAATTTTCAACAGTACCAGATTCCTTAAAGCAAACTGCACCACCGGAAAATGCCGCTTTGTTACCTGTGAAATTACAATTTATTACTTTGCTGTTAGCTTTTTTAAAGTAAACTGCACCGGCATCACCTGCATAATTATTAACAAAATTACAATTTTCAACAGTACCTGCCTTTTCAAAGTAAATTGCAGCACCATCATTATCTTCAGTTGCATTGGCGTTTATAATGGTTAGGTTTTTAATTGTTACGCCGGAACCGGTTACTTTGAATGCACGGATATTTGATCCAGCCATATCAATAATCGCACCATTACCATCAATAACACTATTGCTCTTTGTTATGTTAATTGTACTGCCGCTGTCATAGGTATAGTTATCATGTGTCAATACAATATTTCCTCCAGTGCCAATCTCGCTAGACAGTCCTGAATATGTGCCTGGATTAGCACTTAATACATCCAAATCATTTTCCGCACTTACAATTTCATCATCAGCACTGTCAGACACTATTTCCTCATTTGCTGCTGTGCTGAGTGCGGGTTCGCTATCTTCAACCATTATCAGGTTTTCATCTGTTGATTCCATTGCTGCATCATCATGGCTAGCCATTGCGGTATCATTCACATCACTGGCGCATACGCCGGCAATGCTTAAGAGAAAAACAGCAAGAATCAATATAAGAATGCTCTTTTTGAACTTCATTTTCACCTATCCTCTCAAAAAAAATATTCTGATAAAAGATATTTTTATAACAAACTAAAAAAATATCATTTTTAAATAATTATAATTAAAAATCTATAAACTGATATATAAAAAGATGCCTATCATTATATAAAATGAAAAACTGAACAGATTTAAACCGAATCATTTAAAAAAAAAACATAATGTTTAGTTTGATATATCAAAAAATTGTGGAATGGAAAAAACCAGACTTAAAAAAAGTAAAAAAAGTTTCAGGAACTATAAGTGTTCTGAAACTCTGTCCTTAATGATTTCATACATACGCTTGTCAATGCCAAGAGGATCTGTCAAAACGATTTCACCATCAAATTCAACCGGTTCGTCATCATGGTCATGATGGTGATGATGATGTCCGTGATGGTGGTCATGTTCATCGTGGTCATGATGGTGGTGATGATGATGACCTGATTCACCTTCGAAATCGCTTTCGATACCAAGCAATCCTGGTATGTCCCTTTTAGTATGAAGTCCGTGTGCGACAAATACAGGTACAACAATTATCTTTTCCAAATCGTTTTCTGTGGTTAATTTTTTGATTGTTTCTGGAATGCCAGGTTTTCTGATTTCCATGAATCCGTATTCTACAGGCATGTCCGGAAATTCTTCTGCATACATTTCTTTATAAGCTTTAATTACTTCTTCACCATCGTCCAATCTTGAACCGTGGCTTAAGAGTAAAATTCCTGTTTTTTTATCAGCCATAATTTATCATCCTTTAATAATTTATAATTAAGTTTTAAATTAAATTCAATTAAGTTATCTTGATTAAAAATTTTTTCAAAAAAATATATGGAAAATCATAATTTTTCATTTACCATATCAACTAAAATGTCTATCAATATATCGTCCGCTTTGATAGGCTCAGGATATAGGATTTCGCCGTCGAACTCGACAGGAGTCAAGTCGTGCACATGGTCATGGTCATCGTGGCCATGGGAATGGCTGTGTGAATGTTCATGCTCATGCTCTTCTAAAAATCCTAAGATATGTGGAATATCATGAGTTGTGTGCATTCCAGGAGCAATGAATACAGGAATAACGACCAATCTTTCCAATTCATTTTCATCCGCTAATTTATTAATGGATTCGGGAATGCTAGGACCGCACAATTCCATAAATCCAAAACTTGAAGGTAATTCGCAAGTTTTTTCGAATTTATTATATAATGCAGTGGCAAATTCCTTATTATAATTCAATCTGGAACCATGAGTTACAAGCAAAATTCCGGTTTTTGCATCATCATCAAGTTCAGAGTCCCCTAAAGCCTCATTAATCCTTTTATCAATGATATCCAAAAGCTCATCGCGAGGCCCAATTGACGGCAGCAATTCAATTTCTCCATCAAATACGACATCATCCGCTATTGATAAGTAATGTTCATCAGGGTAATTTCCATCAGGACATCTTGGATCAACTTCCAAAGGTTCAAGACCTAACAATTGCGGAATATCAATGTTTGTATGAATCCCTGGAGCCAAAAATACAGGAAGTGCAATTATCTTATCTAAATCTTCAACCTCATCCTTTAATATTTCAACAGCTCCTGCGATGGTAGGCTCTGAAACTTTCATATATCCTATTTCAGCTGGAATACCTGATTTATCAATGAATTTTTCTTTGATTTCAGTGAAAACCTCTTCAGCGAAAGGTAAAGTACTACCATGACTTACCAAAATCACGGCAGCATTATTTGATAACTTTGAATTTGTATCCATATGAAATAACTCCGTCTTCTCCGTCTTCTCTAACTCTTCTAAATACCATCTCTACATCGTCACCGATTTCAAGATCGTCTACATCACAATCTACAAGTTGTGTGGTCAATTTTGCACCTTCTTCAAGTTCAATGACTGCAACCGCATAGGGAGCTGATTTTTTAAAATCATCAGGTGCAGATCTGATTACTGAAAAAGTGTGAATTTTTCCTTTTCCTGAAAACTTGAAAGGTTCAAGGTCTCCTTTTCTTCTGCAATTAGGACAAACAACACGTGATGGGAAAAACAATTCTCCACAGGTGTTACATTTTGAACCTATAAGATTGTATCTTTGTTGTATATGACGCCATGTTCTTACAGTATCTGACATGTAAATCCTCCATATATTTTCTAATAAGTATAATTTATTGTAAATAATATAAATAACTATTTTTTTTATTACTATTTTCGCAAATTCTTCAAATAATTAATACATATTTACACAAAATCACACAGTCGCACTTCAACAATAAATTTATAAAATACAGATTAAATTTTTAAAAATGAAAATCGACTCTAAAGGAAATATGATTGTAGGTACAACTGCCATTTTAATCGTGGCGCTGTTATTGATTTGCATTTTTGTCGTAACTTCAATAAATTACATTCAAGATGAAAATATAGACTCTAAAAGCAATGACAATTTCAAATATATTGTTGATGACTACACTCAGAATCTGGAAATTTTGGGACGGGATGCAATCGCAAAGGCAACTTCCAAAGTCTACAACGGCCTGCCTGTACTGGACAGCAGAGACCAAATCAAGAAGAACTTAAACAACATATTGGATGAAAAAAACAATGAATATGAAAAGAGATATGGAGTAAAAATAACATCCGAAACCGTTAGTGTGGAAAATACTGATTCGCCATGGAAGGTTCTATTCAGGGTCAAATTGAAAATGGAAAAGGGTAATGAGAAATTCTCAAAAATCGTAGAGAAAAACGCATCGGTTGAAGGCTTGCGGGACCCTCTTCCAATAGCTAAACTGACTGTCCTATCCGGAATTTTGACATATGACAATCAAATCCACTATAAAACGGCACTTTCAGCCTATATGGTATTGCATAATCTGGATTCTCCCGAGTCATATATTGAAGCGACAGCGCCGCTTATCATTCAAAAATGTCCATATGACCCTTATGTTCACCATGGCGATTCAGGAGTGTTGGATGACTGTCTTCAAAATGGCTATTTCCATGAAAGCGCTGATGGAAGCTGCTATCTATGCAGACTTGAAGGGAAGGGAAAATGTCCCCATTATGGATTTGAAGTATTTATCCAAACCCACACCCCATTGAAAAACGAATCGTTGTCCTGTTCTGATCATGTCGTTTTTGCAGACCATTATAACGGTGAAAAAATCGACCCTGATGACTGGAACAGCCTGATTTTGGATTCATCTCATAGAAAAAAATACGGGTTGTGGGAAGATGGATAATAAGGCAAGTAGCACAATTGAAATAGCAATAATCCTGATAGTGGTTCTGCTGATAAGCGGGACTGTCCTATCATCATTTGAGAATGTCACAAACAAGATTGTCAATGCGCAAGAAAGGGAAAATATGGAAATCCTAACTTCGCAGGTCGTTGACAATTTAATAAACAATCCGGGAGTTCCGGACAATTGGTTTAAAAATTTAAAGGGAACACCTGGTTTGGCAATTGTCAATGAAGGAGGGCAAACCATACCAAACAGCATTTCATATTCAAAATTTGTTGCACTTGGGAGCAAATACAAAAAGCTTGTTGACGAAAGATTATTCAATTCAAAAATAAAAACATCAATGGAAATAATCCCACAAAAGAGTAGTGTTTCAAGTGTAAAAATCGGTTCTAACAAGGATTCAAATAATGTATTTGCCGTTAATAGGATAGTGAAATGCGACTTCTACAAAAAATATGTATTAAAGGATTTTCAAAGCGAAGGAAAATGCAACCGCAATCACGACCAAAGCTCAAATAGCTGCAACTACTTTAAAGTATTCAAGGGAAACGTTAAAAATTCCAATTATTACCTGCTGCTGGATGACGGTGAATATAACCTGAAATATATCATAGATACTACAAGAGTCGTCAAGGCAAGATATTGGCAAACAGCAACATCAGACGTTATTTGCCTTAATGACAAGATAGACTTCTATGATGATGATAGTGCCGTGGTGTTTATTCATTTCAACAAGCCCCAAACTAAAGCTCTTTTGGTTAGTGTGCCTAAAAATTTTGATAGGGATAAATTGGAATATGATTATTTCAGAACAAATGAATGTGAATTCATTCTAAGAGCTTGGTTTTAAATTAAAACGCCTAACAAAAGTAAAGAAACACTAATCAAAATCAAGCTGGAAATCGAATCAGTGACACTAGTTGAAATTGGAATCACGATATTGTCAGGGTCCAAATTATGATTATAGGAAATTGTTGAGATATAGTAGACAACAAAGACCATTACTGTAACCAATATCAGACCTGATAATGTACTGATTGAAATAATCCTATCAAAACCGACTCCAACGCTTTCAAATATTCTTGAAGAGCTTTCGGCAAGAATCCCAATGAATGGGAATACTATAATAGCTAAAATATAGCAAATTCCAAAATTATGAAGTGCTTCCCCTTCTGGTTTAGCCAAAGGTTCTACTAAACCTGAGTGCAATCCGGATGATAGCCTTGCTCCTAAAATACTTATTAGGCTTCCGCTTTCACCTGAAAACAGTGGAACCAATGTCAATAAGCTAGGATTGGTAAGCAATGTTTCCACTGAGTTGTTCAGAATTCCACCAGCCGAACCGCCCAAAAAGGAGCATAAAAGCAGAATCGGTGTGGACTGCTTTAAAATAGTTCTTGTCTCGTCTGATAAGCGATAGCAATGAACAAAGCTTATTAAAACTCCAATTACAATTGCAACAAGAACAACGTATTTAACAATAATGTCTACATTCAGCAGATTCAATATAAAGGTTGATGCAATAATAGCTGGCAAGGTGAATAAATCTCCAAATGCCGCTATGATAGGGCTTGTAATGTTGTCCGGATCCCATCCATGTTCAAAACTCTTGAATGAAACGAACATGGTTATTGGAAGCATAATCAAGTTTGATATTATTCCTGCAATTGTACAAATCAATATGAAGTCAATGACAGACATTGAAGGTGAGTTTAATAGAATGCAGAATATCTTGGCTACTATTCCTAAAAATATTGACAAAACTAATGTTAAGACAAATGATGAAAAAATGTTATTGTTCAAGTCTTCGGAAAATTCAAATTCTGGAGATATCAGACCGATATGCAGACTTGTTGATAGCCTTGAGGCAAATGAGCCAAAAATGTTTCCCCTCATTCCAATAGCTCCAGGAATAACAACCAAAAGTCCTGGGAATGTTTCAAGGAAAAATGTCATTTTGCCTAAGATGATACCGGCTATTAAATCTCCTACTGCACAAATAAAAAGAGCAATTAATCCTTCTTTTATGATATAGTCATGTTCAGCGTAAAACTCAGAGAACGCTTGGGTAGATAGTGAACTGCGAGTCATCTTCTTTTGGTCTTTCACAAGTATCACTACCCCTTATCATTTAAATCACTTCTCTAATCTTCGTCTTCTAATTCTTCTGGAATATCGTCTAATGAACATGCTCCGGATGCCAATTTTTCAAGTAAATCTGCACCCTCATCTGTTCCTTTTAAAATTAATGTGTCGCCAGGCAAAAGTGTTGTATTCTTGTCAGGCCCATAAATCCAGGATGAACCTCTTCTTATAGAAATAACTCTCATACCTGTACGGTTAACTAAAAGTAAATCTCCTAATGTATTGTTTGCAAGTTCTGATGATTCGTCAACAACGACCCTTGCAATACTCTTATCTGATTCTTCCATCACCATCTTAAATACTGGGTGTGGTTTAAAGCCGGTTATAACCAAATCGGCCAAATCCTTTGCTGCATTTGCCATACTTTCTGTCGCTTCTGCAATCTCAAGCAAGGCGGTTAATTTTTCAGCGTCTTCGTATGACCTTGCGGCAACTAATGATTCCTTTTTGATTTCATAATTCATTGCATTTACTTCATTTTCCAATGTAAGTACCTCTTCTGCAGCGGTTTTACTATTAAAAAGCACTGCAGAATATGCTAAATCAACCATCAGTTCCGACATGTTTTTCATTTCGATTAAAAGATTTTTGATTGACAATTAAATTACCTCATAAGTCATTTGGATTAACATTCAATAAGCATGCTTTCCTAAGCTTTAACAATGTTTTTTTCTTTGATTTTAAATCATCAACTTCTTCTAAAATGTTTTCTAAAGGTTCCCTTAAACATTCAACCGCTTCTTTTGAATGCAGCCAATTGCATTCCTTGCAGTTCCAAACGTTTTTGCCCTTGATCCATTCTCCCCCAGTTGCTGAGTCTCCGCAAGGATAAAACGGACAATAGCAGAAATCACAGTATTGGCCATCATAATGGCAAGGATAGAATTCGCATTCGCGATTCGGACCATGCGGAACTTCGCCATTGAGGAATTTTTCATAATGATTTTGTGATAATGGATGAATATTGGATCTGATTACATATCCCCTTGGAGTCACCAGCTTATCATCCTGAACATATGTTATGTCATTTCCGACAATCAATGTGCAAGACATGTTAACGATGTCTTCAGTTAAATCCTTAACCTTGACAATAGTGGTTTTCGGAGGTTCGTAGGTACTGTCAATAATACCGATCAATGCATCTTCCCCTTTAATATCCAAAACACTCTGCTTGAACCTTCTGAAAGGCTCTTTGCGTGTTTTGCTGATTGGATTATAAATTGCAACAATCAGATTGGCTTCAAGAGCATACCTTAACTTCTTTTCAATTTCGGACAATGGAGTTAAAATGTTGCTTAAGCTGATAGCTGCAAAATCGTGCAAGGGCGCTCCCAAATGAGCTGATGCATAATTCAGTGCAGAAACCCCAGGATAGACTTTGATTTCGACACCGTCATATTTGCTGACGATTTGATATAATACGTTTGCCATTCCAAATACGCCCGGATCGCCGGAACTGATCAATGAAACAGTCTGGCCCTCCAGACTTTTTTGAATAGCAAATTCCGCTCTAGCAATTTCATCGCCCATTCCTTTTTTAACGATTTCTTTATCCTGAATCAAATCCTCAATTTGGTTAATGTATTTTTTATAACCAATAATGACATCAGACTCTTCAATAGCCTTTATAGCACCTAGAGTCATGTTTTCTCTATTTTGACCTATTCCTATTACATTAATCATTTTATCACTAATATAACTTTAACACTGAAGTAATAGTTATCGAATTAGGGTTAACCATCAAACCATTTCCTCTGAATGTAGCATCACCTACTGCAATAATCTTATAGGACGGATCCTGACTTATAACTATTTGTCCGGAAGTTGAATTAGGTGAAGCATAACCTAAAGCTTCGATTGAAACTGTCAAATTCTTGTTGCTGGTGTCATCACGAGTAGAAATGTTCATAGACTCAACATTAACACCATCAACCTTCGATAGCTCTTCCAGCTTCATTGCAACATCCTTCTTGTTAGTAATATTGACTGGAGTCGGATCTTTAATTAAAGCTTCATTAACTGTTTCAGGATTGAAGAATGTAGTAATCTTATCTATTTGCAAATCAATCAACCCTTGAATGTTAGGAGCTTCAGCAGTGACGATAGTGTATGAACTAAAGAGCCCTATCTCAAAAAATGCAATAAATAAAACTATAATTAAAATAATTCTAACAACTTTATTCGCCATGTTATCACAATCATTATCTAACTTATAATATGATAATTTCTATTTTTAATATATAATAAAGATAACTAATCGACAAAAAATTATAGGGAAAAATCAATTTTTAAAAATTAAATTCTCAAAGTTTATTAACATAGAAAATAAAAATTCTAATTAATGTCAACTAGTAAAATTCTATTAAAATTTGCAAAAAAAGGTATCAACCTATCACCTGAAGCGTATAATAGGGTTATTAGCGCAGAAAATCCAACTGATTTTGCATCCTCGTTAATAGTTAAGCTAAAAAGCGATAAGTTCACATCAAAAGATTTGGTTTCTGTTAGCGGTGAAATGGTTGATGAAATTACAGGTATTAAAAAAGAAGATAAAATTGAAGCCGAAACTACACTTGACGAAACACCACAGCCTAAATTGGAGGATTCTAACGAAGCATCTTCAATTGATGACTTTAAAAAGGAAAGCGACATAAAGGAAAAGCACGTCAACGAAGAAATATTAAAAGCTTCCGAAACAATTGAAGATACAAAAGTCAAATTCAAAAGAAACGAACAGAAGACAAACGTCAAATATGACTTCAAAATAATTCAGGACACTTCCAAAAAATCATACACCAGCGGCGAGCTTGAAAACCTCATAGCCTATTTCAAAAGCAGATATGAAAAACTATCAAACATTCTGCAAAGAAGGCCGGAACTAAGGAACTTCACAAAGATAGCGGATATTGATGACTCTCAGGAAAGCCTAAGCCTAATTCTGATGGTGCGTGAAATCAGGACAAGCAAAAACGGCCATAAGATTGTTGAGTTTGAAGATGATACCGGATCAATCTCAATTCTTTTCACAAACAAAAATGAAGAGCTCTTTGCTGAAGCCGAAAAGCTTGTAAAGGACGAAGTTGTCGGCGTGATTGCAAACAAAAGCGACGATTCGAATTTTGCATTCGGCCAGCAAATCATAAACCCCGGCGTCGTGAGGATTCCCGAAAAGGAAATGGATTTCGGTATAGTGTTCCTGTCAGATGTCCATATCGGAAGCCTTACATTTCTTGAAGACGCGTTTCAAAGGTTTATTGACTGGATTAATTGTGAATATGGCTCTGAAGAACAAAGAAAAGTTGCTGAAGACGTCAAATATCTCATTATCGGAGGAGATATTGTGGACGGTATCGGTGTGTATCCAAATCAGGAAAAGGAGCTTGCAATCAAGGACATTACACAACAATACAACGAAGCGGCTAAGTTTCTGGGCAATATCAGAAGCGACATCAAAATCATCATCGCTCCTGGAAACCACGATGCGTCCAGAGTGGCTGAACCGCAGCCGGCAGTTCCTGAAGAATATGCAAAGGCACTGTATGAGCTCGACAATGTCGAATTCATTTCAAATCCTGGTGTAGTATCACTCGACGGAATTAATGTCCTAATCTATCACGGGCGCAGCTTTGACGATCTTGTGATGGCCGTCAAAGGATTTACACATGAGAGAAATGATATATTAATGGAAGAATTACTCAAAAAGAGGCATTTAGCCCCGATTTATGGTGAAAGAACTCCTCTTGCATCAGAACTTGAGGACTATTTGGTAATCGACGAACTGCCTGATGTCTTCCATACAGGTCACGTTCACATCAATACCTACAGAAGATTCAAAGGAATTCATTTGATCAACTCAGGTACTTTTCAGACCCAGACCGAATTCCAGAAAATTTATAATATTGAACCTACTCCTGCAGAAGTCCCTGTTCTTCATAAGGGAAAATATAAGCATTTCAAATTTATAGATGAGGTTAATTAATGAAAAAGAATATTGCTGAAATAATCAATGTTGCAAATGAAATCTATGATAAGGGATTGGTTTCAGGCAAAGCTGGAAACATTAGTAAAAGAATAAATGGAAGCACCGGAGACATTGTTGCCATAACTCCAACCATGAAGTCACTTTCCAACTTAAACGAAGAGGACATCGTTCTGGTTGATATGGACGGGAATGTATTGACTAAGGGAAAGCCATCTTCAGAGGTCAATATGCATTTGGAGATATACAAAAAAAGGCCAGATGTGAAAGCTATTGTCCATACCCATTCATCTTATGCTACAGGATTTGCCTTTTCGCAAAAGAGGCTTAAAAGGCTGGAAGGCTTCGGCGCTATAAAAAATCAATATTTATCCCAAATGGAATATGAAAAGCCTGGAAGCCACGAACTTGCAAAAGGTGCTGGTGAAGCCATCGGCGATGAAGATGTCTTAATATTAAAAAATCATGGTGTTATTTGCGTAAGTGACAGTTTAAAAGAAGCTAAATTGCTTGCCGTTTTTGTAGAAGAGAGTGCAAAAACCCAATTCATAACATATATGTTAAATTCAGTTGAAGATATCTAATCTCCATCTGAAATAACACCTGTTTTTCTTTTCTCCATTCCTTCTTCAATCATTTTAATGATTAAACCAGATAATGAAGTATCCTCATCAATTGCCATTTTCTTTAATTCTTTTTTTAAGTCCACCGGTAAATTTATAGTAGTTTTGCTTATATCTGACATAATATATAATTGAATTTTATTTTAATATAAATTTTTCTACTATCAAAAATACAATTTACCACAAAATATTTAAAGTAATTAGAAACAAATATATTTCTAATAGCTTTTATTAACTCATTTTAATAATTTATTTTGGAGGGGTATTATGAATAGTCAAATTGAAGAAGTCTGTCAAATTCTTGAATATATTGCAGACAACAATACTGTACCTCGTAATATCAGAGAGGCTGCAGGAGATTCAAGTGCTTTATTGAAAGATGAAGAACAAGATCAATCTATTAGAATAAGTACTGTTTTAGGAAAGCTAGATGAGATTAGTAATGATCCAAACATCCCTGTTCATGCAAGAACCTTAATTTGGGAAGTTTTATCAAAATTAGAATCTATCTAATTTCTTTTCTTTTTTTTATTAAATTCATTTTGAAATAGCGATAGCTATTGTAACGCCATCATAAGAAGTCTTTTTATATATCAATTCCGAATCGAAACCTGCCGTAATCAGCGCTGAAGGTTCGCAAACGCCATAAATTCCAAATTTTGAATATACGAAATCTGATTTTGCAACATCAGTTGATTCGAATAATTTCAATCTATCCATATCAACAAAAGAAACAGGTATTCCTAACTTTTCTGAGAGTTTCAAAATTCCCTGCTCGTCCTTTTTTATTTCAGCTGATGCCAACATGTTGATTCTAGATTCACTTATGCCCAAATCATTTATTGACTTGATCAGCCCTTCATGAATCTTTTCATATTCCTTTTCACGTCTGCAGCCAATTCCTGCGACTATTTTTCTTTCCTTTAAAACAAGCCTGTGGTCATCGAAGTGAACGAGAATCTCATCTTCACTAACTTCAGACGAATAATCAAATGAAACATCGATTTCAAGTGTAACTTTATTCAAATATCCCAATAAATATTCAAAATTTTTATTGGGATTGATTGTAAATGAAATCTCTTCTCCTTCAAGGATTGCTTTGTTGAAGAATAAGATCTCTTCTGGTTTATCGATTGACAAATAGAGGTCCTTTGCAATCACGTCTATTCCCAGCTTATTGTTGACATCTGTAGATGTCGTGATGACAGGTGTTGCGCCGATTAAACCGGCTACCTTTTGAGTCAATTTATTTGCACCGCCCAAGTGGCCTGACAGGGTTGATATAACAAAATTGCCGTTGTCATCAATGTTTAAAACTGCAGGGTCACTGACCTTTGATTCTATTAGTGGTGCAATCGACCTGATTAAAATTCCGGATGCCATGATAGCTATTACAGCATCATACTCATAAAACAATACTGGAAAATATTTCTTGACATTCTTATGATACAGATCTGTTTTTATTATTGTTGAATCTGCATCCAATTTTTCCTTTAAGCTTAATGCCAATTCTTGCCCCTTATCTGAAACGGAAATAATCGCTATTTTCATAATATCACATAAATCATTGCAAATATTAGAATAATTGTTATTGTAAATAAAATCATTGACAATCTTGATAGATCAACAGCCCTGGAAATATCATCCCTTGTTATTTCTTTATTGCTGTCCCCTAAAATATATGTCTCTTTTTTTATCAGCTGAATATTCAGCGCTCCGGCAGTTGATGCCATAGTATAACCTGAATTTGGAGATGGGCAGTTTCTTGCATCTCTCATCATTATCCTAAAACTGTTTTTTCCATCAAGCCTAAGCAGATAAGCGGAAATGACAACAAATATCCCTGCAATTCTTGATGGAATATAATTCAGAACATCGTCGATTTTCGCTGCAAAAAAACCTATGTTTACCAATTCTTCTGTTTTATATCCAAGCATTGCATCCATCGTATTTGAAAGTCTGTAAAGCATTGGAACTAACAGCAGGAAATATAGATGATAATTGAACGGATTATATAAGATGACTGCTCCAAAAACAAAATAATAGAATACCGGTGCAACATATGAATCCGTTATATTTTCAGTCAGGCTTTCAATGACTGCAGAGACAATGAATTCTTCTGTCAGCTCTTCAGTATTCCTGCTGACAAGGTATGAAACTGATCTTCTTGCCTTATCGATGTCTTCAGTCAAATCATTCCTAACGTCGATTGCCGTTTGCAAAAGCATGTTCACCGAATAGGTTGATGACAAAAGGACTGTGAAAACGACAAACAGCAAAATTATATTGATTTGACAAATCATGTAAATGACCAGCAAAATAACGCTGGTAACGACACAACAGCATATTACAACGATGAAGCCTGATAATCTGCTCTTCATGCCAATGAACAAGTTCTTGAAAAAATTGATTATAGAACCCATAATCACAACTGGATGGATTCTGCCAGGAAGCTCACCGAACATGACATCTATTGCAAGTGAAAACAACAATGCGAATACAACAAACATAAATAATTTCAATGAAACAATATTGCTGACGTTTGTCAACATTAAATTATTTATAAATTCATTATATTCAATCATACTTTATATTATATATAATAAAAAAATAAATAATTTATTATAAATTTTTATTGATGTTGATATTATGATTAATGAAGAAACAATTAAAGAATGGCTACTTGATGAAGATTTGCTCAGAGAAATGAAATATGATGAAAATGCTGATTTTCATTTCATTATCGAGTTTCCTAAAGATAACATAATGGATGTTGTAAAGCCAAAAGAGAAAGACTGCATTGTTGTTGCATGTGCAACACAGGTTTCACCTGAACATAAAAACATTATGATTCCTGCAGATCCAAGTACTAAAAAGGATTTCATTTTGGATTTGAATTTTGGTTTGAATAGTTTTCTTGTCGATTATGAACTTCAAATAAACCAGGACATATTGCAGCAGTTTATCATTTCAGATCAGATATTTGAGGATGGCCTAACAAAGGACGCTTTCATCAGGGCTTTGAAGAGGGTATTCAAATCCAAGCTGCATTGCATCTGGCTGATTGATAAAAAATTCGGTCGCATCCCACCTCAGTCCAATGAAAATGACATGTTCATCTAGACAGAGAGAGGTCCATTTCAAGTATAACGTCTGCGAGGATATACTATGAACGAAGGGGTATATTTCAATTGTAACACTTGAAATCAATCTCCCTTAATTTTTCTTTATTTTTTGTTTAAATCCGTATTACGGGTTTTCCAATTTTTTACACTTGAAGGGCATCCCTTCATTTTCGTTTTTTGCATAAAAGTGTTTACACTTGAAACACATGTCTCTCTCTTGATATTAATCATGATAGATTTTTTGAAAGTGATGTCATTCAAGCTATCTGAGGGCTTATTTTCCATGTTTTTACTAGAAATTTACACTTGAAATTCTTATTTTATATTTGAAATAGTACAATTTCATATTTAAAATTTAATGATTGATTATAAGTCTTTTTTTGTATTTATAAAATTAAAATAAGTTTTTTTAGTAAATATCAATTTTAAACTTTTTTTATTTAATTTAAACGAATTTGATTTATTTATTATTTTACATCATTGTCAAATTTATTAACTTTCTGCAAAATTGTAATAAAAACCTTTATTTATGATAGGTTTTATAATATTAACACTGGAAATTATACTGATAATTTTTATTAAATTTTTAAGGTGGATATATGTCAAATATTTTTGAAGATTTGGAAATTGAGGAATCAATTGCTCCCACTATATTTAAGGACAAGCGTCCTTTGGATCATAGATGGCTTCCTGAGAAATTGGTTCACAGAGACGATCAGATAAGGCAAATTGCCAAATATTGGGTGGATGTGTTAAGCGGTGTCACTCCAGCTAACGTAACCCTTTACGGCAAAACAGGAACAGGCAAGACAGCAGCATCATTGTTTGCACGTGAGCAGCTTATTGATATTGCCCGTAAAAAGAATGTTTTTGTTAAAGTAATTTATATCAGATGCACAGATTTTACGACAGAATATCAAGTTATTGCTGAGTTATGCAATAAGCTTGGACGTGACGTTCCAAACAGAGGTTGGACAAAAGGTGAAGTCGTAAATACATTTAGGGATATCTTCAAACCTGATGTCTTTGCTCGTAAATTGCATTTGATTGTTATTTTGGATGAAATTGACATATTACTTAATAAGGATGGCGATGGAATATTGTATACCCTTACAAGAACAGATAATGTTTCCGTCTTATGCATCAGTAATTATTTGGACTTTAAAAATTTAATCAATTCCAGGGTTACCAGCAGTTTGAATGATAAAGAGATTGTATTTCCACCTTATGGAGCAGATCAATTGTCAGACATATTGGGTGAAAGGGCGGAATTATCCTTCAATGAAAACATATTGGAAAGCGATGTCATTCCATTGTGTTCCGCAATGGCAGCCAAGGAAGAGGGTGATGCAAGATACGCTCTTGATTTGCTCAAGAACGCTGGTGAATTAGCTTTCGATGAAGATTCAGAGATTGTTACAAGCGATCATGTAAGAAGGGCAAAAGACAAGATAGAACATAACAAAATAATTGAAATCATATCCACTTTACCGCTACAGCAACAAAGGCTTTTGGAAGCCATTTTAAATTTGACAAAACAAAAAGAGGAAATATCTTCTGGGAAATTATATGATGCCTACACGGATATTTCCAAAAAGGATGCTGTTACCTACAGAAGAATATTTGACTTTATCGGCGAGCTTGAAATGCTTGGAATAATTTCCACAAACACCATCTCACGTGGACGTGCAAAGGGAAGAACCAATATCATCAAGCTTCAATGTGATGAAACATTACTTGAAACAACTCTCTTCACTGTTTAGGGTTGTTTTTTATTAATGTTTTCAATATTGCCATTCTCATCGGAACGGCGTTTGCGGCCTGTGTGAAATACTTGTTGTATTTTGTATTGTCCACATCGTCTGCAATTTCGTCGATTCTAGGCAACGGATGCATTACAATCAGGTCCTTGCCTTCAAGCATTTTTTTGTTTATGATATAAGCTCCTTTTATTTTAAGATAATCTTCGATATCCGCAAAGCGCTCTTTTTGGATTCTGGTTACATATAATACCTCGACATCATCGATAATCTCTTCAATGCTGTCAACTTCCACATATTTGATATTTGTTTTTGATATATCGTGAAGAATTTCCTGAGGCATTCTGAGCTCTGGAGGGGATACCAAATATATTTTAACGTTATCAAATAATCCTAATGCATTTGATAGTGAATGCACTGTACGTCCGAATTTCAAGTCTCCAATCAAAGCTATTTTTAAGTTGTCGATGTATCCTATTTCATTTTTGATTGTGTACAAATCGAGCAATGTTTGTGTTGGATGCTGGCCCGCACCGTCTCCAGCATTGATAACAGGAACATCAACAATATCTGAAATGAACTTGGACACGCCTTCAAGCTCATGCCTGATGACCAATGCATCGCTATATCCTTCAAACATCTTTGCAGTATCGGCAATGCTTTCACCTTTGGACACGGAGCTGGATCCGCTGTTTTCAAATCCAATGCATTCTCCGCCCAAACGTTTCATTGCAGTTTCAAATGACATTTTTGTTCTTGTTGAAGGTTCGAAAAACATCAGTCCTAAAAGCTTTCCTTTCAATTCTTCAGACACTTCTTTGGATTTGGCAATGTTTTCCAGTTTTGATGCTTCATCCAGGAGATATTCAATATCCTCTCTTTCAAAATCCTTTATTGAAATTATGTTCTTTAGTCTAAAAATTCTAATCAACCCTTTTTTCAATCATGTCGTTAATGTATTCAGCAAACTTATCGATTTCGTCAATATTCAAGACAGGGAGACTTTTCCCCTCTTGCTTATGTTTGTTAATTAAGTTATTTATTCTTCTTTTTTCAATAAAATTTCCATCATCCGGATTCAGTTCATATCCGAAATTTGAGCTGAGGCTTGATTTGTTAACCAGTTCCTCTGTAAATGTTTTGTTTAATCTGTCTCTTGTATCGATGCCTTCTTCACAGTTCATTACCAAAGCAATAGGCTTTTCTTTGAGAGTCATCATATTTCTTGAAATATATTGCTTTAGTGCATTTTGAACCTTGCCGTTATATGCAGATCCAGCCAAAATTATGAAATTATATTTCAGAAGACATGCGGTTTTGGCCTTTTCAATAGGAATCAATTTAACGTTGGCTTTGATTTTATCGGATAGTAATTTACATGCCTTTTTGGTTGAT
Source organism: Methanobrevibacter sp. (assembly GCF_045112895.1). Classification (GTDB taxonomy): domain Archaea; phylum Methanobacteriota; class Methanobacteria; order Methanobacteriales; family Methanobacteriaceae; genus Methanocatella. Next base: position 20,135 of record NZ_JBGUIH010000006.1, read on the forward strand.
CTGCTTGAAGTGGAGTAGATTATTGCGATTTTCATATTATTCTCTCTATCGGCACAACCAGAATGTCTTTTGCACCGGCGTTTCTTAGGTCATTTACAAGTTCAAATACTTGCTTTTCATCTATTACTGCCTGAACGGCAACAGTCTTTTCATCGGAAAGCACTTCTGATATTGTCAAACCACCCATTGACGGCATGACTTCCTTGACTTTATCCAAATCGCGCTGTTTAACGTTCATCATTATTAGTTTCTTTCTGTCGGCATCAAGAACTCCCTTTATGCTTGTGCTGACGGATTCAATCAGTTCCCTTTTTTCGCTTAGGCTTTCATTATTTGCAATAAGCTTGATGGAGCTTTCCAAAATCACATCTATGATTTCAAGATGATTCATTTTCAATGTTGTTCCTGTGCTTGTCAAATCTGTTATCATGTCGGCAAGCCCAATAAATGGAGCCGCTTCTGTTGACCCGCTCAACTTGACGATTTTCAAATCCAAACCCTTTTCATCAAAATATTTTTTAGTCAGGACAGGAAACTCGGTTGCAACTTTCATGTCATCCGTAATGTCATCCAGGGATTTGATATCTGATTCTTCAGGAGCAGCCAGAACCAGTTTTGTCTGTCCGAATCTCAAGTCTAGCAGTTCGTTGACGTCAACTTCATTTTCGTTGATTAGATCAACACCGGTTATTCCCATATCTGCAACTCCGTCATTGACGAATTCCGGAATGTCTGATGCTCTTGCAAACATAATCTCAATGTTATCGTAAAATGTCTTGGAAATTAATTTGCGGTTATTTTTATCTATTAATCCTAAACCTGCTTTTTCCAATATGTTTATTGAAGGTTCACTTATTCTTCCCTTGGAAGGAACAGCAATTTTAATTTTCATTGTATCTCTCAATTTTTTTCTATCTTATATTATATTATTAATCATTTGTTAAATACTTTTAAGTATTACTTTTTTTATTATTTAATTTATAACATCTATTTTTTTGATTATGAGCATAATTTTGCAAAATATTTAAATATTAAGTTATATTATATTGTTATTTAACTTATGATTTTGGCTGTAAATCATAAGTTTTAATAAACTATTGTGAGGTGAAAAGCATGTCTGAAATACCAAAAGCTCCTATCGCAAGAATTATTAAAGAATCTGGTGCAGAAAGAGTTAGCGAAGACGCAAAAGCTGAATTAGCAGCATACTTAGAAGAAGTTGCTCGTGATGTAGCTAAAGAAGCAAACGCTGTTGCTAAAATCGCAAAACGTAAAACTGTTAAAGCAGAAGATATTAAATTAGCTATCAAAAACTTATAAATAGTTTTTTAGCTTTCTTTTTTTTATTTTTTAGGTGTTATTATGTCAGATAATACTATTTTAATTAAGAACGCATTTATTTTAAGTCCTAATACAAATTTTGAAGATAAGCAATCAATTTTAATCAAAGATGATATTATTTCTGAGATTGCTCCAAAAATATATGAAAGCAACGTCGATAAGATTATTGACGCCACCGGCAAGATCTTACTTCCGGGATTGATTAATACTCATACTCATTTATCCATGACCTTGTTTAGAGGATTAGCCGACGATTTAAGTTTGGACAGCTGGCTGAATGATCATATCTGGCCGATGGAAGCTAATCTTAATGGGGATTACTGTTATATCGGAGCCCTTTTAGGAGCTGTCGAATTAATAAAATCAGGAACTACAACATTTTCAGACATGTACTTTTACATGGAAGATGTTGCTCGTGCAGTTGAAGAAGCCGGAATCAGAGCTGTCTTGTCATATGGAATGATTGATTTCGGCGATGAAGAGAAAAGAAAAAATGAATTCAAAGAAAATTTAACATTATTTGATGCCTGCAACGGCATGGCTGACGGAAGAATCAAGGTTTTCTTTGGACCACACTCTCCATACACAGCTTCTGAAGAGTTGTTGACTAAAGTCCGTGAATTGGCAGATGAACATGGCATGGGAATTCACATTCACGTTTCCGAGACAGAAAAGGAAATCAATGACAGCTTAGAGGAAAAGGGATTAAGGCCATTTGAATATTTGGATAAGATAGGATTTTTAGGCCCTGACGTTGTTGCCGCACATTGCGTATGGCTAAGTGACAGCGAAATTGAAATCATCAGGAAAAATGGTGTTAAGGTTTCACACAATCCATGCAGCAACATGAAGTTGGCATCAGGAATCGCTCCAATTTCTAAATTAATCGAAAATGGCATTTGCGTTTCCATTGGAACCGATGGCGCTTCTTCAAACAATAATCTTGATTTGATTGAAGAGCTGAAGACTGCAAGTTTGCTTCAAAAGGTTTCAACTTTGGATCCTAAGGTTTTGGATTCTGATGAGGCAATAGCTATGGGTACCATAAAAGGTGCTGAAGCTTTGGGTCTTGACAGCGAAATCGGTTCAATTGAAGTTGGCAAAAAGGCAGACATTATTCTAATAGACACCAACTCAGCCAATATGGTTCCGGACAGTTCATCCTTAAGCTCCAATATAATTTACTCCGCAAACGGTTCAAACGTTGATACTACAATCTGCAACGGTAAAGTATTAATGGAAAATAAGAAATTGACAGTTTTGGATGAGGATGAAATCTATGCCAAAGCCAGACAGGCTATAAAAGAATTAAAAGAAGCTATCTAGCTTCAAATTCTATTTTATTTTTACCCATTACTATACTCTTTTTCCATTCGTCTTTGGTTTCTGGGAAATCAGACCTGAAGTGTGCTCCTCTGCTTTCTCTTCTAAGTATTGCAGATTTCACGGTCAAAATGCAAATTTCAACCATGTTTATCACTTCAAGGGCAGTGACCAAATCTGTATTGTATTGCTTTTTATCGCTGACGTCCAGATTTTCAAGATCCTTTTGCATTTCTTGAAGTTGGCCTAACGCTTCATTCAAGGTCTTTTCGTCTCTTACGATAGCTACTTTTTCCCACATGAGGTTTTTAATGTTGTTTTTAAAGTCTTGCGGTTTAATTGTGCCTTTTTTGATTAGCCCCTCGATTCTTGAAGCTTCATCTTTTACTTGTTCTTCATTTGTCTTGAGTTCGCTTGCTTTTGCAGCTTCGCTAGCGCTTTCACCGGCAATCTTACCGAATACCTGTGTGTCTGCCAGGGCATTTCCTCCCAAACGGTTTGCGCCATGAACTCCTCCGCAGACTTCGCCGGCTCCGAATAGGTTTTTAAGTGAAGTTGAAGCGTCAGTATTTATTTTCAATCCTCCCATGAAGTGGTGTGCAGTCGGTGCTACTTCAATTGGACCATGCTTGATGTCCACTCCAACGTTTTCAAACTGCAGTACCATGGTTTCAAGCTTTTCATCGATATAATCGTCATCCAAATGTGAAATGTCAAGATAGACTCCGCCGCTTTCTGTTCCCCTTCCTTCGATGATTTCCTGATAGATTGAACGGGCAACGACATCACGGGTAGCCAATTCCATTTTTTCAGGGGCATATTTGCTCATGAACCTTTCGCCATCCTTGTTTATGAGCTTTCCGCCTTCTGCCCTTACGGCTTCAGTCACCAAAACTCCCTTTTTGGATTCGGGTGCCACCATTCCGGTTGGGTGGAATTGAATCTGTTCCATATCCACCAGATTGGCTCCGGCTCTGTAGGCTATTGCATAGCCGTCTCCGTTCTTTTGGAAGGTATTGGATGTTACAGGGTATAGTTGACCGGCTCCTCCGCTTGCTAAAATAACGGATTTTGCCTTGAAATAAATTAAACTGGAGTCTTTTAAGTCAAGTCCGGTTGCTCCGATTACTTGATTGTCTTGGGTAATCAATGAGGTTATCATCACCTCTTCGATGCATTCTATATCTCTTCTGATGATTTCTTCTTTAAGTGCATTCAATAGCTCTGCACCTGTCCTGTCTCCCTGATAGCAGGTCCTTCTGTAGGTCTGTCCGCCGAAAGGCCTTTGGTCTATTTCACCTGATTCCTGGCGGTCGAACAGCGCACCGAAATTTTCCAGGTCAATCAGTCTTTTCGGTGATTCATTGACGAGAATGTCCACCAGCCTTTTGTCATTGAGGTGGCTTCCGCCTTTAAGTGTGTCATTGAAGTGAGCTTCTATTGAATCGTCCTTGTCCACGGTCTTGAATACTGCATTGTATCCTCCTTCTGCCATTCCAGTACAGCCTGACCTGAATGATAGGCCTTTTGATACAATAAGGGCTTTCAGTCCCGCATCATCAACTTCAATAGCTGCTCTTGAACCTGCTCCACCAGATCCGATTATTAATATATCTGTTGAGATAGTTTTTATTTCCATTTCAATTACCCTGTAAAATTCATTATAGTAATACTTTATTTTTCAATGATTAAATAAATTTCTTAAAAAATTCTAATAAAATATATTAATTAAAATGAGTTAATTAATAGTATTGAATCTATATTTTACAAAGCAGGTTTTATCGTTTTATCGGGAAATATTGTTAAATTTAAAATATGGATAAAATTTTAGCATTATTTATTACTAACATGTAATTTAATTTGAGGGTATTTAATGAAAATCGATGGTGAAGTTACAACCGGTTTGGGAAAAGCGGCATATTTCCTTTCACAGGAGTTTTACACTAGGGAATTTAAGAAGAATTTGGGATTTGTCCCCTTTCCCGGCACATTGAATGTCATCGTTAGCGATGATTATCTGGATGAAATCAATGAAATCAAAGACACTTGTGAAAATCTGATTAAGCCGGATGAAGGATTCGGTGCTGTAAAATACATTCAAGCTAAATTAAACGATAAGATTGAAGGCGCTATCGTTTTCCCGGCAAAGACCACTCATGAAGAAAATTATTTGGAATTCATTGCAGAATGTAAATTAAGAGATAAATTAATGTTAAACGATGGTGACATCGTATCTTTAGAATTTTGAAAAAATAGTAAAGTATTTTATGTATAATTAATAAAATGTTTAAATACGTTCTCAGGGCGGAGTGGAATTCTCCACCGGTGGTGATTTTTTTTATAAAATAAGTCCACGAGCACAAGGAAGTGTTGATTTGGTGAAAATCCAAAACCGACGGTGACAGTCCGGATGGAAGAGAAGATAATAGTGTTATTTTTAGCCCTGGTTCTAGTATTATAAGGAGATATTACTATGAATCAAGAAACAAAGTTAGATGAAGCTCTAGAAGCTATTAGAAATGGTGAGTTTGTACTCGTTTTTGATGATGATGACAGGGAAGGGGAAGTCGACATGATCATCGCTTCCGAATTCGTAACCCCCAAATCCATTGCAACCATGAGAAATGATGCAGGCGGATTGATCTGCAACTGTTTGCATGCTGATTTTTGTGATGCAATTCATTTGCCTTTCATGGTAGACATCATGAAGGCGGCAACAGAAAAGTATCCGGAACTTGCTGAACTTGCCCCAACTGATATTCCGTATGATGAAAGGTCATCATTTTCAGTTTGGACCAACCACAGAAAATCATTCACTGGCGTAACCGACCATGACAGAGCAATGACCATTAGCGAAATGGCTATAATGATGAAGGAAGAAAGATTTGATGAATTCGGAGCTACCTTCAGATCACCTGGTCACGTATGTCTTTTGAGAGGAGCGGATGGTCTTGTAAAAAATAGACAGGGACACACAGAAATAGGTCTTGCCTTATGTGAAATGGCTGGCGTTACCCCTGTTTGCGTGGTTTGTGAAATGATGGATGGTGAAACCGGACAGGCTACATCCGTTGCCGATGCCCGCAAATACGCGGAAGAAAACGATTTGGTCTTGCTTAAAGGAGAAGACATCATTAATAAATACATAGAGGAATAGATTAATTCCTCTCATTGCATTTATTTGCAATATAATTTGCAATAAATTCACTGTTTTGCCTGATTTTATAGGAATTGTAAATGCTAAAGGAAACATATTTTCCATCACGCATTTTAATTTCCAAAGCATCTTTAATTTCTTTTGATTTATTTATTTCAGCTATTTTATGCCATTGAACTCGTAATGTTTTGCTTCCCAAAGCCTTTTCTATGTGGATTCCGTCATCCAGAATCTTAACAATCTTGACTATGCGGCGATTCTTTTCAAGTCCTATTTGAACATCGCCATTTTCATCGATGACATAGTCAGGGATAAGGCAGGTAGCCTTCCAGCCTTGCTTCATCTTTTTTAAAACATGTGCTCTATCCTTTTTTGTAAGCTTAACGTTTGGTTCTGGGCTTAAATTAAGTGCCATTATATCACTTTTTCCTTGATTTCGTCAAATGTGTAGATTTTCCCGAATTCCACTTCGCGAGCCATGCCGATTATCTCATCGACATTCAGATTGTTTTCAATCAGATTCATTGCGTGGCCTGTAAACAGCTCATATCTTATTTCAACTTCAGGGATGAATCCTCTCATATCTGCAGACTTTAGTTTAGGAAGCTTTAATACTTTTTCGACATTGGTGTTATTTCTGATGTAAGGCACCACTTGGTCGAATATATCGTCATTGTATACCTTGTTTAGCAGTATCGCTTCTACCGGGATTTGGAACTTGTCAAGCATGTTGGCATGTGAAACCAAATCGATTGCGGCGGATTCGATTCCGCCTTTGTTTACGCCTGATGCAAGAATCATTGGGATTTTTGATGACATTGCGATTTCGGCCGCTGAAAACGGAACCTTTTCATTCAATAAGCCTGTAAACACACTCATCACCCCTTCAATCAAGACGATATCATAGTCTGATGAATTTAGTGTAGCTATTGTAGATTCTATGTCGGCCCATCCCAGATGTCCAATCTTTACAGATGCGAAGTCTTCCATCTTGCCTTTTGTCAAATATAATCCCGGTATAATGTCACGAACATCAGGTCCTACTTTGAGAAGCGCAACCTTATATCCTCTTTTTCTTATTGCTCCCGCAAGGCCTGTCATGATGAAAGTCTTTCCCGAATCGGATCCGTTGCTTCCAATCATCAGGTATTTAGGCTTTTGAGGTTTGCTTTCAAGTTTAGGAACCTTGATGTCGGTGTTGATTCCGACTTCACTTTGCAGGAATTCCTTGACCTTGAGGTTTCTACTGTATATATTGTCGATGTCTGTTGCATCTATTTTTTCTAATAGATTCTCTACAAGAATCGGATTCTCATCTAATATTCCATGAATCATGGTACCGATAACGTTTCCATCATCACTGCAAGCACCTGAAAATATGTTGTATTCAGCTTCCTTGTTGACATCGCCATAATTCATTCTTTGGACTTGTGAATAGAACAAGGGTTTTGCATCTCCCTCAACCTTGCCGTATGTGTGTGTATGAAAGCCGTCAACATCTTCAGTTTGGTTTTTAACCAAAAAGGAGTTGTCAAATACTTTCGCCTTTACACGGTCGCTTGTAATCAACGGTGAAAAATTTACATCTATTATACCGAGACCATCTTTTACAATAGGCACCGGAGATTTTCTACCGATATCTATTTGGTTTGAGAGAAGCTGAAAGCCCGCACAAATTCCAATGATGGGCTTCCCGTCACGAGCCATCCTCTTGATTTCAGTGTTCAAATCCATATTAATGTCATTTGACTCAATCAATGTTCCGCCTGGGATAATCAATGCATCCAATTCTTTTGAAGCATTTAAACCATCAACAAGTCCGTTTTCCTTAACGATATCTGTTGGTAGATTTCCAAAATCTTCAAATCCCGGAACGGCTCCACTAACATAAGCAAGTCCAATTCTTGTCATAAAAATAACCTCTTGTATAAATCTATTGTATTTAATTTATATTAAATTTTAGAGGTATGTTTCAAGTGTAAAAAAATTGATAGTGATGATGAGCTGATACCACTGATGTTTTATTGGGTGACGAAGAGTCCATTAGAAAGATTTTAATGCTGAAAAAATTAGGATTTTGCTTTTAAAAATAATAAAAGTTGTTTTTATATTGAAAAAAAAGGGAATTTAAGAGATTATGATTTGATAACCTCATACTGATTTTTTATATATTTTCTTGAAAATTTAGTGAGTTTATCATTTTGAAGGAGATATTTCCTCTTTTGTTGCAATTGTATGATTTGGATTAAAAAAGATTTCTATTATCCTCATCAGTATTTAGTTTAAGCTAAAGCTGCTACAACAGCAAGAGAAAATACTAATAAAGAAACGGTATTTAACATAATTTCATTGTTATTCATAATTTATCACCATAATATTTTTATTTTTGATTGAACTAATCATGTTACTCTTTATATATTGAAGACCATATATAAAGATTTCCGAATGCAAGTGCCTACTTGCATTCTATTTTTTAAAAATACAATCTAATTACTATTAGAAATAGATTTAAATAATTTTAAAGTCTTCATTTGTTGATTAATATGGGCATATTTTTAAAAAAAGAAGTTTATTGAGTGTTTTCAAAAACACTCATGGCTTTGATAATTTTTTCATCATCCAATGGCTTTGCCTGAATCTGCAGTCCTACCGGAATGCCGTCGACTTCACCTGCAGGAATGCTTGCTGCAGGAATACCTGCAAGGTTAGCTATTACGGTTAAGATATCGTAGGCATACATTTCCATAGGTTCCAATTCCTCGCCGATTTCGTGTGGAAGTTTTGGTACGGTCGGACCAACAATCAGGTCCACGTTTTCAAGCATTGAGGTAATTTCAGCTCTGATCACGGATCTTGCTTTCAATGCTTGCTTGTAGTATTTACCGCTGAATTCGGCTTCCGCAATGTGGGAACCTATTTTGATTCTTCTTAATACTTCATCACCACATACCTCTTCGATTCTGGAACCGTAGTCCCTTCCATCGTATTTTCTGGTTGCAGAGAAGAATTCCACATAGTTGATTAGGTAGTAGGTCGGCAAACAAAGGTCAATATAATCAAAACTTACTTCAACAAGTTCAGCACCTGCATCAACTAATTTGTTGATGGCTTTATTGACTGTTTTGTTGATTTCTTCGTCAGTCACATCGATGAATTCCTTACATACAGCTATTTTCATGCCTTCAAGGGATGTTTCATCCAGTACTTCGGTAAAGTCAGGCTTGTCCCAGTTAAGGGTAGTGCATTCGGTTTCATCGTAATTTGCAATTGTATTCAATGCCAAAGCTATTCCGCTGACATCATTAGCCAATGGTCCGATTTGGTCCAGACTCATGGAAAGGTCCAAAAGCCCTTGTCTTGAAACTGCGCCGTAAGTCGGTTTGAATCCGACCACTCCACAATGTGAAGCAGGGTTTCTGATGGATCCACCGGTGTCGGATCCGATTGCAATGTCACACATTTCAGCCGCTACGGCCGCTGCACATCCTCCGGATGAACCTCCAGGAATTCTTCCCATGGCCTTAGGGTTCTGGGTAGGTCCGTAGTATGAGGTTTCGGTTGAGCTTCCTGCTGCGAATTCATCCATATTCAAGATACCGATGATTATTCCGTCTTCAGCCAGGATTTCATTGACAACGGTTGCATTGTAGCTTCCGATATAGTCTTCCAAGGTTTTGGAGGCTGCTGAAATGATTAAGTCTTCAACATTAATGTTTGCTTTAATACCGAATACCAATCCGGCCAAAGCGCCAGCATCTTCACCTTTAGCTATTTTTTCATCAATAGCTTCAGCCTGCTTTAATGCATTTTCATAGTTCAATTCAATGAATGCATTAATGCTTTCGTTATTTTCATCAATAACTTTAATGAAGCTTTCTACATTTTCTTTAGCTGTCATTTCTCCATTTTTTATGGAGTTTAATTTTTCAATAACGTTCATTAAAACACCTAAATAATCGTAATTTGTAATATTATTATTTTCTTTTTCAAGGTTTATAAAGTTGTTTTTTTTATAAGCAGTTATTGCTTTAACTTTGTAAAATTAATTTTAAACAATAATTCAAATAATATGATGTGCAGTAATAATTTTATTAGGTTTAAAGAACAAAGATTTCATTGACATAGTTAAAGGAGTATGCTTAATACTATTATCGATATTATAAGGTAGTGATAATATGAAAAAAGCTGTGGTATTTGATAACTCAGGAACATTGATAGAAAGATTTCGGGTAATCAAAGATGTTATAAATGGTAATATATTCACTGACATCAATTCCTTGGATTTGATTGAAGCGGCTGACTCTCTGGCTTTAGTGGTTTTGCAGTTCAATACAAATAAGCTTCAGAAATTGGATCCGGATACCCTGATTTCAGATGTCATCAAAGATTATAACATTGATTTTGACATAAGCTTTTCAACAAAACAGGTATCAAAGGCCGAAGTCAAGGATATTCTCAATGTTGAAAGCCACACCAAGGTTTCAGACATCACCGACGGATTTGACATTTTGCGTGAAAAGATTCCCCACATGGAGCTGTGCAACGGATCTGCCCTGATTGTTGATATGGATCTTGGCGTTGTTGCATACACAATCACTTCAGCAGGCAAGTTCTTCCCAAAAGTATTTGAAACCGTTGAAACACTGAAATCACGCGGAATTGAAATATTTATCGCTTCAGGGGATAGGAAGGGGGCCATCAACAGATTGGCAAACATGCTTGATGTTCCCGAAGACAACGCCTATGGAACCGTTTCGACAAGAGGAAAATGTGAAGTCGTTTCCATTCTAAAGGATGGCGGCTATAAGGTCATGATGGTAGGAGATGGCCTCAATGACGTATTGGCATTCAAAAAAGCTGATGTCAGCGTTCTGACCATCGAACAGCAGGAGGAAGTCTCCCCAAAGATGATGGATAAGACAGACTACATCATTGAAGACATTTTTGAAGTCACACAGATTGACTTTTAAATTATTTTTTTAACAGATATAACTTATAACTTATAACTAATAAGTTATAAAAAAATAATAAATCATAAGCTATCGATTACTTCCTTGCTCTTTAGGATGTTATCGAAGTTGTTCAGCTCAATGATTGCAGTATCGATTTTTTTAAGTAAATTCAAGTCAAGAGTGCCTTCGCCTAATGTAATGTGTTGGTCTTTAACGCCATCATTGTCGTTCAGGTGACAATAGCTGATGTTTTTTAAATTTAACATTTCCTCAAGGTTTCCGCATGTGTTCCCATGGCCGGTGTCGATGGTCAGGCTGCATCCTGTTGCCTCCTGAATCATCTCGATTTCCTCAACGGTATTTCCCAGGAATTTGCCTCGAACGGGCATGTTTTCAACAGAGATTTCAACATTCGTATTGTCAATGATTTGGCCAACGCTTTCGATTGCATATTCCAATGCCCACTTTCTTAGGCGTGGCTCGTTACGGCCGATGATTCCGGGATGAACCGTAATCGTATTTGCATTTATGGTTTCAGCGTATTGGCCGCATTGAATCATTTGACGAACGCTTTCTTCACGTATCCCTCTGTTCAGGCTTGCGATGTTGATGTCTACGGTTGCTGCATGAATTCTCACATCAAGGCCACAGTCTTTGTATTCCATATTCTCCCTTTCAAAGAACGGTCCCTCTCCGAGAATTTCAATTATTTCAAAGTCATGTCTTTTAGCTAAATTTATGATTTCATCATTCGGTTGCATGAATAAAGCCAGTGTTGTAAAACCCAGTTTCATAAAAATATATATTAATTTCAATAATTATAAAATTTAATATAAAATGGGAAGTATTGAAATGACTACAAATGATATAGAAAAACTGAAAAGGGAAAATATGAATCTTGCCGATAAGATCTATATTTTCGACACTACATTAAGGGACGGCGAGCAGACTCCAGGGGTTGCTCTAACTGTTGATGAAAAAATACAGATTGCTCAAAAGCTTAACAATTTGGGCGTTGACAAGATTGAAGTTGGTTTTCCAGCCTCTTCTAAAGGCGAAATCGAATCCGCCAAAAGAATTAAGGAAAGGGATTTGGATTCAACACTTGTCGGTTTGGCACGATCTTTGAAAGGAGACATTGATGCAGTCCTTGATGCTGATTTAGAATACATTCATACTTTTATAGGTACTTCCCCATTGCATCGTGACTATAAGCTTAAGAAATCCAAAGAGGAGATAGTTCAAGGTGCTGTTGAATCCGTTGAATATGCTAAGGACCATGGATTGACCGTTGAGTTTTCAGCCGAGGATGCAACAAGAACTGAAAGGGATTTCCTGTTTGAAATATTCAATGAGGTCGTTGGTGCCGGCGCCGACTTTTTGGATGTTCCCGATACTGTTGGCATATTAACACCAATCATGACCCATGAATTAATCACCGATATCAAAAATAACTTTAAGACTCCTATAAGCGTTCATTTTCACAATGATTTCGGTCTGGCTACCGCCAATAGTCTGACAGCCATTGAATGCGGCGCCAATCAGGCCCATGTCACAGTCAACGGTTTGGGCGAGAGGACCGGTAACTGTTCATTGGAAGAATTGGTCATGACTCTTAAGACCGCTTATGGCGTTGATTTAGGTCTGGACACTACAAGGCTGTACAGCCTGTCCAATCTGGTTGGCCGTCTTACAGGGGTTAAGATGCCAGTCAATAAGCCAATAGTGGGTGACAATGCATTTGCCCATGAATCAGGCATTCATGTTCATGGAATCTTAAATAACTCTTCAACTTATGAGCCGATGTCACCTGAAATGGTTGGTCATTCAAGACGCATTGTTCTAGGAAAGCACACAGGAGCCAATGCCTTGAAATCCAAGCTTAAGGATTATCACATTGACTTGAATGATGAGCAGTTCTGTAAGGTTTTCGATGAGATAAAATCTTTAGGCGACAGCGGCAAGTGCGTTACTGATGATGATCTTGTGGCTATTGCGATTACCGAGCTTGCTTCAGCTCGTGAGACTCCTATTGAAATTAAGGGCATGAGCATTTCCATGGGTGCTAACGTTTCGCCTACCGCTACCGTAAAACTAGAAATCGACGGCGTTGAAAAGGAAACAGCAAGCACTGGTGTTGGACCTGTTGATGCAGCTTTGAAAGCTATTGGCACTTTAATACAGGATACACTTAACATCGAACTTGAAGAATATAATTTGGAGGCCATCAACGGCGGTACTGATGCTTTGGCTGATGTGTTTGTAATCTGTTCAGACCCTGACGGCAACAAGTCAACCGGCAGGTCCATCAATCAGGACATTGTGATGGCCAGTATATTGGCGGTTTTAGATTCTATCAATAAATTATTATTAATTCGAAGGTCAATTTAATTAATTTTTTAATTTTTTTTTAATTTTTTATATTTTTTTTATAAATTTTTTTTATAAATTACTTCTGTTCAAAAAAAATTTTTTTATTTATATATAATTTGTATAATATTCATAGATTTTCTATTTATTGTTTAATATTATTGTTTTCATAATGTAAAATTTTATATACATCATTCACAAATATTTATATGGTGAATTATTTATGGAGAATAATACAATTTTTGTTGGAAGCAAGCCTGTTATGAATTATGTTTTAGCAGTAGTTACCCAGTTTAATGAAGGTTCTGATAGTGTTGTTCTTCGTGCAAGAGGAAAAGCTATTAGTCGTGCGGTAGATGCTGCCGAAATCGTAAGAAATAGGTTTGTTCCTGATTCCGATGTTACAGATATTCAAATTTCTACCGAAGAAATTGAAAACTATAACAACGAAAAAACAAATGTATCTATTATAGAAATTTTAATTGAAAAGAGTCCTTAAAACTCTTTTTAATCAAATTTCTTTAAGAAATTTTTCTCAAATAAATATTTTGAAAGCAGAATATTGGAAGTTCCTTTTCCTTGGGCTTTCACATTGCCTTTTTTTATCGCTTTCAAGACGCTGTCAATATCTTTTTCGCAGTCAATTAAACTGTAGCAGTCACCGACAAATTTCCAATAATGTGCATCACTAGCGCCAAGTCCAGGCAAATTTTGTTTGTTTGATAATTTTTTTGCTTTATGATTGCAGTATCCAACAATGAATCTTGCATTTTTTGTCTCTATTGCATCAATTTTCAAATTCTTATAGTCACTTTTGCATAATAGTCCATGCCGGTAAAAACAGTAGGGATGGGGTATGATTGCAAGCCCAGCCAAATCATGAATTCTGTCAATTGTATCCTGTGGTGTGAGGTCACGCGGTATATTTTCCTCACAGCCAAATCCGAGAATATGGCCTTGTGCTGAAGAAATCTCTATAGATGGAATGGCTAATATATCTGTGTTTCTTGTTTTTTGCAAAACTTCGCTTGTTCCATCTACAGTATTGTGGTCGCTGATGGCTATTATGTCGATATTCCTGTTTCTTGCAGTTTTTATGATATCGTCAATTTTTGAATTTGAATCTGGAGAATATTCACTGTGAATATGGGAATCCATTTTAAGCATTATAATCTATCCTGTTATTGTTTTGATCAAACCGATTGTACCTGTCATCATTACATCTCCGCCTGGAGCGGCATGATGCCAATCAAGATTTGTCTTTTCAATCAATTCCCTTTTCGGTCCGCTGACAATTACCTTTTCTATTTTTGATATAGGATTCAATACATGGGCACCATGCCCGAAGTCTTCATGAACCTCTTCGTGGGTAATTTCGCCTGATGCCAACCGTTTTATGTATCTTTCAAGTGATTCTCCGGTTAAGCTAGATGTGTGATGTTCGAAAACTCCTTGTATTTTTCCATCCTCTATGGATGCGGCCGTAGTATGGCCGTTACCAATATCAATGACAATGAAGCTGTTCAATTTCATAGCCACTTCATCATAGCACATTCCAGCTATTGAAGCGAATTTTGTATCCATCACCAACGGCAACTCTTCTATTCCTTCGCCTTTCACCTGTCTTCTGACCGCCTGCATCCTTGTAAAGTATTCTGGAACGTCCTCCTTAAAGCCGAATTTCAGTGGGGATATGGGTTCTGACACCTTTTCCCTGATTTTTTCAAATCTGAAGTCCCTGTCTCCCATATTTTCATTGTAGCCATGGTCCTGCACTGCTATTGCAATTTTGTCAAGGTCAAATTCCAAATCATAGCCCAGTAGGAATTCAGATAATTTTGTAATGTTTATGTCGCCCATAGTAATTTTTGTATAATTCTTATAGTTTTTGGATTCATCGGCTATTTCGATTCCGATGGCCTTTACCTGCTCTATATTATCACGAATTGTTCTTGCGCATACAGGTTCCATCACTACTTTGTATCCCTTTTCCATATGTTCCAGAATGCTTCTTTTGATTTTTCCTCCACCCATTATTTCTCCTTTAAAATAAATGTCATTTTCAGTTTCCCTTATCTGTTGTGAAATGTATAGGTGCGGAGATGGCAAAACTAGTTTAATGGAGTTTTCCAACTCTTTTTCAGTATCATAAATCATTATGTCCTGGGTTCCTGTTCCCACATCTATTGCTAAAATTCTCATGCTTTTAGATTGTTTTTTATCTTATTAATAATTAAACTGTACATTTTTGTACAACAAAGCTTTAAATAGTACATTGTACAATTTATTATTATGACTTATAAAATTGAATTATCATCCGATGAGGTACCAAAGCAATGGTACAATATGTTGGCGGATTTGCCTTCAGAGCTTCCTGCTCCAAAAAACAGTGAAGGCAAAGATCAAATTGCCGCTTTACAACTTGCGTTTACAAAATCTGCTTTAGAACAGGAATTTGCCAGTGACCGTTATATTAAAATTCCTAATGAAGTGAGAGAATTATATATGGAAATAGGCAGGCCTACTCCATTGGTTAGAGCCAATAAGCTTGAAGAGTACTTGAATACTCCTGCCAAAATCTTCTTCAAAAGGGAAGATACTTCTCCAACAGGCTCTCACAAATTGAATTCAGCTATTCCTCAAGCATATTTTGCTAAAAAAGAAGGTGTTGAAAGATTAACTACAGAAACAGGTGCCGGTCAATGGGGTACTGCTTTATCCCTTGCATGTAACATGCTTGATTTGGAGTGTACTGTATATATGGTAAAGGTTTCATTTAACCAGAAGCCGGATAGGAAAAACATCATGAACATTTATGACGGCGATGTTTATGCATCACCTAGTGAAAACACTAAGGTAGGCCGTGAAGTCTTGGCTGAAAACCCAGACCATCCTGGCTCCTTAGGCGTAGCTATTTCTGAAGCCATGGAAGAGGCATTGGAAAACGATGAAGTCAAATATTCATTAGGAAGTGTTTTGAACCATGTAATGCTCCACCAGACCATTATCGGTCAGGAGCTCAAGACACAATTGGAAATTGCTGAAGAGACTCCTGATGTAATGATTGCCTGTGCCGGCGGTGGAAGTAACCTTGCAGGATCATTGTTCCCATTCATTAAGGATAAGATTGATGGAAACTCTGAAACCCAATTCATTGCTGTTGAGCCTACAGCCTGTCCTACACTTACACAGGGAAGCTATGATTATGACTTTGGAGATTCCAACGGATTTACACCAATGCTTAAGATGTTTACATTAGGTCATGACTTTGTTGCTCCTTCTGTGCATGCAGGCGGATTAAGGTATCATGGAATGTCACCTATCGTTTCCCTTCTGACTAAAGAGGGCTATATTGAACCAAAAGCAGTTCATCAAAGGGATTGTTTCGAAGCGGGCATCACTTTCGCTCGTAATCAAGGCATATTGCCAGCTCCTGAAACTACTCATGCCATTAGGGCTACAATCGATGAAGCTCTTAAATGTAAAGAGACAGGTGAAGAGAAAACCATTGTAATGAACTTCTCAGGTCATGGAATGTTGGATTTAAAAGGTTATGCTAGCTATTTTGATGGGACCATGCAGAATGCTAAATAACTTTTTTCTTTATTTTTTTTGATTTTTTATTGTTATAACTTATAAGTTATTATAAGTTTATTATCAGTTATAACTTATAACTATTAACAAATAACGAATAACTTATTTGTGAAAACAAATACTTTATAAGAGAGAAGTTATAAAATATAACTTATTTGTTAAAAGTTAGTTATGATAAGTTATTTCTTAAAACTTATTTTTTATAACTTACACGTTTTAACTTAAACCTTAATTCCTATCCCTTAGAAGTTAAAACTGATAAGTTATTTCCTTTAAGTTTTAACATAAAAGATTTAACTTAGTTCTTTTAACTTATACTGGATAACTTTAAAGTTATTCTTTAAAACCTTTAAATTTTAAGTTATAATTCATAACTGGTAACTTAAAACTTATCAGATAAAGGAGAATTCTTTCAATGAGTGAAGTAATTGCGGTGATGAATCAGAAAGGGGGTTGTGGAAAGACAACTACTGTTGTCAATACTGCAACATCTCTGGCAGTAATGGGCAAATCTGTTCTGGTCGTTGACATGGATCCCCAAGCTAATGCCACAACTAGCTTTGGAATCGATAAGACCAAAATAGAAAATACAATATACGATGCTATTATTGGGGATATAAATGTTAAAAAAGCAACAATTCCTACGTTTATTAAAAATTTATTTATTATCCCAAGTAATATATCCCTAAGCGGCGCTGGTATGGAGCTTTCCAGACGTGAAAATTATCATATTATCCTTAAGGAAACTCTAAAAGATGTTGTACCATTATTTGATTACATATTCATCGATTTACCTCCTTCATTAGGGGTCATAACAGTCAATGCATTAGTAGCTTCCGACAGTGTTTTAATACCTATCCAAGCTGAATATTATGCCTTAGAAGGAGTAGCTGATTTAATTAATACAATAAAATTGGTTGAAAAGAGACTTAGAAGTCCCACTCCCATTAAAGGAATTCTCCTAACTCTATTTGATAAAAGGACTAGACTCAGTAGGGATGTTCACAGAGAACTTAAAACCTACTTTGGCGAATCAAATTTATTGTTTAAAACTATCATTCCAAGAAATATTAGATTAGCTGAAGCTCCTAGTTTCGGAAAACCTTGCTTAATCTATGATCCTGAGAGTACAGGCACTAAAGCTTATTTGAAATTAGCCAGGGAAATTATTCAAAGGGATGAAAATGTCCAATTGAATGAAGCTAGAAATAATATTGATAAGAAAGGCAAAAGTCAATATAAGATGGTTAAAAGAAATTTGGAAAGGAGTATGGGAGGTAAATAATGGCTAGGAAAGGTCTTGGAAAAGGATTGGCTTCATTAATTCCCGATTATTATAATGAAGATTTTGACAGTAATTCTACTCAATCTCTTGAAGATTTATTAAATGAAAAAGAGGATATATCAGTAGAAGAAGATATATCTAGTGAAGATAAAAAGAATATATTTGAACAAATCGAGGAAGAAAATGATCAAGAAGATAATTCGAATTCCGATACAAGCGGTATCTCTGAAGAACCTAAACCGCGTGAAGAAGTACAAGTGGATAAGGGCGAATCCGAAGACTTACGTAGTGATAAAAGTGGCGGAGAAAGCGTACAATCATCACAAGAAATCAAGATTCAGGAAAAACATATAGCTGAAGTCAAGGAGATTGTTGACAAGAATCCTAGGATTACCTTGTGGTCTTCAAGATCATCAGCCGTTTTCAGATATTTAAGAAAAACCGAACCCGAATTTAGTATTTCTAAAGAGGCATCACTTCTGATTGAAGAAGCCGTTGCTAAAAAATACCCTGAAATATGGGCTTTGTTTGAAGATTACTGAGTTTTTTATATATTTACATTTGAAATAGTAGACAATATATTTAATTAATAATATATTGTATACAAAAATTTTCTATTTTTATACTTATTTTTACCATAATTTTAATTAAATAAAATCAATTTATTTATTAAATATTTTAATTAAAAATCTAAAAATCAAATGTGGTTTGATATTCACCACTTATTTTTATATATGGCTCTGCTCTATCAACTACAACCCCTAATTTTCTGAGCTGCTCTTTATTGGAGAATGGCATTTTTTTCCTAATAGAAATTATTTCACGAGCAGATTTGACACCGATTCCCGGCACCCTTATAAGCTCCACATACGGTGCGCTGTTTATTTCTACAGGAAATATATCCATGTTTTTTGCAGCTAGAATCTTCGGATCTTGATTGAGTGAGAGCTTATCGTTTTCATCAAACACCAATTCTTTGACACTGTAATGGTAATCGTTGAGCAAACTGTCAGCATTGTATAGTTTTGAGGTTCTATTGGTTGAACACGCTTCCCTATTTGAAAATTCAGTTTCTTCGATAGGGGTGAATGCTGAAAAATATGTCCGTTTTAAATCCGATTTTTTGTATATCTTTTCCATTCTACTCAATATTTCCCTGTCGCTTTCACTGTTTGCACCGACAATCAGCTGTGTAGTATGGGTAGAATTTGGATATGTGGTGCTTTTATGCTGCAGGCTGTTAATCCAGGATAGCCTTTTCAATATATCCTTATTGTAGTCTTTTGTGGATGAGAGTTCAGCAAGACCTGAAGGTGTTGCGGCCTCGATATTGATGCTGACCCTGTTAGCTAGTGCCATTGCCCTTTTAATCGAGTCTTTGCTCGCTCCAGGCACGACCTTAAGATGGATATAGTCATCATATCCGTATTTGTTTCTCAGTAGATGAACGGTTTCTATCTGCTTTTCCATTGTAGAGTCTACATCACCTGAAATTCCTGAACTTAGGAACAGTCCGTTTACCAAACCTCTATTGTAGTATCCAAGAAATGCCTTTGCAAGCTCTTCAGGTGACAGTTCCAACCTTGTGAAGTCTCTTCTGGATTGGTTAATGCAGTATTTGCAGTCGTTTTTGCACTTGTTTGTCAATAATGTTTTGAAAAGAGGAATCTTGCAGCCGTTATGGCCTATTGCTTCATATATTCCAGGCAGGTTTACCTGCGAACTTTTGTTGTGACTGACATAATCGCAGAGATCATATTGTGCAGAATCTGTCAAAATTTTCATCTTTTCTAATGTAGACATATCATTTTATTGTTTATTTATTCAATTATTTAATTGTTTGTTTAATGTAGAACAAATTATGTAACCTCAAATTGACAAATAAATAAAAAACTTTATATTAAATGAAAAAAATAATATCACTTGCATATATGTTTGGATTATAGCAGATATAATTAGAGCATGTATGTTAATGAAAAATTTGTTAAAAAATAGTATTAAATATCTTGAAAAAAAACGGAATTAGATGGATTTCCAATTAGTTGGGAACCTATCGAAAGGCTTATGACCAATGCCTTAACCATATTTATTATGGTTCAGTTGAAGGAAATATACCTTGTTAAAAAAGATCAACCGGACTTTCTGTTTAATTTAGGTCCAAGCATAATTAAATAGAAAGGATTAATGGTTCTTTAACCATATAATAAATAGTTTAAATAACTATTTGCTGTATTTCGATATGGCAATGACTTTCAGTCTAATCAGTTATTTTAAATCAATAATTAATTGACTCTAGTCTAATCAGTTATTTATTGGTTTTTAGATGGTTGATCATAGTTATTTAAATTTTATTTATTATCTGCTTTTTTTTTTATTGATTTTTAAAAAATTTTGTTGCATTTTCATCGATTTTTCAAAACGCAATATAAAGATTTATATATGTCAAAGATCAATATACTAATTGATACTATAGGATGCCGCCAGGTATTTTATTGTATTGTTTCCGTAAATTTTTCTATTATTTAATTATTATATCAAAATGTTTCATTAGTTAAAGCAATAGTGATTTATTCTATTGTATATATTCCGCTATTTTTTTCTGTTATATTTATGTATTATTTTGAATCGCAAAGGGTTTTCATTGTTTCAAATTAAGGCAATAATGTTAATTTGCATTTATTGTATTCACAAGTTTTTTTCTATATATTTCTTATTATTAAAAAAGGCAAAAAGTTTTCATTAAATTAAAGTTAAACAGTATTAATTGTTTAAAAAAGGAGAAGTTTATGCGTTTTAAGCGATGTATTTTTTTAACTTTAATGCTATTTTTAACGATATTTTCGATTTCATTTGTGGCGGCAAGTGAAAATGTAACATACGATCAAAACACTGGTGAACTAAACACTCTATCGATGTCTGATGTAACTCCAATCGAAGGGGCTTCAAACACTTTAACTGTGGATTCTGTAGATGAAACAGGCGATTATTCATTGGATACGGCCAGTGAAGATGAAATTGAAATAGATAGCAATAATGAAAATAAATTATTGCGTGCTAGTAATGATGTAGAAATTGATGATGATGAAAATTTAGAAATACTTAGTGCTGAGAATGACTTAGAAGCAGATAATGAAAGTTTGATAGTTCTTGGTGCTAGTGGTGATTTAAAAATTAACAGCGATTTAGTTCTTGGCGCTAGCAATGATGAGCCTGTGCTGGGCAATGACGTAACTGTAACTGGTAATTCAATACAGGATGTTATGAATGCAATTATAGAATGTAGTCGAACTGGTGGGGGTACAGTCTATCTAAATGGTAGAGAGTATAGTGGAAATGCCGCTTCTATAACTGCTGGTGTAAGTACATTTTCGACTGGTCAAACAATTCCGAATGATTATACAATTAGGAATGTTAGGGTTGTTGGTGGAAATCAACCAAATCAAATGGCTACACTTCGAACAAATCGACAGACTGACATTGCAATGACCTTCAGGGGTAACCCACAGAATGGATATTATGTTAGATCTTCTGGTTTAAATTTAGTGAACGTTACTTTTGAAAATATAAGAACTACAGGGAGAATGTTTTCTTTCAACAGTGGGTCTTTGACAGATTGTGTTTTTAATAATCTTGAGTCATATGAGCATCTTTTTTTCATATATGGATGTCACGAGGTGGGTGAAAATACCCCTGGTAATCCAGTACCTCTAACTAACTGTAATTTCACCAACTGTAGACAAACTTATACTGGTGGTGGTAATCATGATATGGGCGACGGTTCCGGTCAGTTAGGTGTACTCTTTGGTGCAAAACTGGAAAAATGTAACTTTATTAATACAAGCTCTGCTAATCACGGTGGTGCTTTTTGTATTTCAGATGAATACGCAGGTGGTGCTGAACGCGTTGCAAGTAGTTTAACTGATTGTAATTTTATCAATATTACTTCTCGATGGTTTGCAGTTTATATACATGGAAATTACACAGGTGATGGTGATCTCCAGCATGACTTTATTACAGAACCTCAAGTGCTTGATAACTGTAATTTTATTAATTGTACATCAACAGGCGAATATGGTGGCGCACTTGGAATAAGCCACAACAATGTAATTATAAGAAACTCCAACTTCACCAACAACACCGGTGGACAAGGTGCAGCTATTATGGTTGGTGGAATCAAGTATCACCATGATGCATTCTTGGGTTATAATATTGAAGGAAATAATATGACCATTGAAAATTGTACCTTTAAGAATAATTGTGCAAGAATTGAAGGTCAAACAGGTACTGAAACCAATAATGGTTCCTCTTACCCTAATGGTAATGCAGGTGCTATTTATGTATGGGGTAATAATACCAAAATCATAAATACAGTTTTTGAGAACAATACTGCTTCAAATGATGGTGCTGCTATGTACATTCATGGTTCAGGCACTATTGTTGAAAATTCAACCTATTATAATAACTCTGCTGTCAATGGTACAGTATACATCGAAGGTTCAAATACAAAAATTACCAATTCAACCTTTATCGATAACACTGCTGCCAATGGTGCAGGTGCTTATGTAGAAGGTGAAAATACTCAAATCATTGATTCAACACTCAAGTATAATACTGCAGTATGTGATGGTAATCCTGAACATTCAGGTTTAGGTGCGGGGTTCCATGTTATTGGTGATAATGCAGTATTCGAAAATATTACTTCCGTAAATAACACTGCCGATTCAGCTGGTGGTTCAATATATGTTATAGGAGAAAATACTCTTGTTGAAAACAGTTTATTTGCATACAATACCGCTCCTGTGGGTGGTGCTATATCCATTGATGGAAGCAATGCAAAATTCTTCAATAACACTATCATAAACAACACAGCTGTGCCTAATCATGTAAGAGACACTGACAATTCAGGTGGTGCTATATATATCCACGGTGACAGAACAAATTTCACCAGCAATAACATTTCAAACAACTTTGCTAAGGATAATGGTGGAGCTTTATATGTCGACGGTACAAATACATATTTCGATGACATTTATGCTGACAATAACAACGCTCTTAATGGTGGATTTGCTCAACTTCTAGGAGCTAACAATTTGATAGTTAAAAACTCAACTTTCACTAATAACCATGCTACTGGTGAAAGTCTTGCGGACAATATTGGTGAAGGTGGTGCTTTCCATATATCTGACTCTCAAAATGCGGATATAGAAGGGTATTTCGCCAATAACACAGCTATCAACGGTTCAGCAATTTATGTAGAAGATTCCACTTTGTATATCCATGATTCTGCTTTCTATGACAATCTTGCTTATACTCATCATTTAGACATAAATCCTGAAAACGCTACCAATTTTAAGGAAGTTGATGATGTAATCATTACTATTACTCATATTGGAGGAGACAATATTGCTAACGCTATTCACGATTTCAATAGAAGTAGTAATATTACCATAAGCAATATCTCATATCTGTTCTATCATAATGGAACTGAGTATGTTAAGAATACCACTGTAGAAAATCAAACACCTGTTTACGGTTGGGAAGCAAGTGAAGATGGTGAGTTATTATACGAAGATGAAAAAGAAAACAATCAAGTCATATATTACACAATTAGGAATACACTTACCAACGAAATTATTGAAGAGGGTTATATAAGAACTGACATTGATGGTACGATTAGCCTTAATTTGACAGGAAAATTACCTGTTGGATTCTATGAAGTTAATGGAACTTATTACGGATCTACATACTATACCGCAGCATATAATTTCACTGCATTATTCGGTATGGAAGGTTTGAATTTGACAATTAACAAAACCGTTAATGAAACTCCTGTTTATGTTGGTGAAAGTGTTGTCTTTACTATCAATGTAACCAATAATGGTCCTTTCAATGCGACCTATGTCAACATTACTGATGTTGTTCCTCCTCAATTTAGAGTAGTAGGTTGTAATGATACTAGGTACAATAATGTAACTGGCATTTTATCTAATGTTACTATAAATGTCGGTGATTCTTTCTTGTTCAATATTACAGCTGTTGCTTTAGTTGTTGGTAATTGGACTAATGTTGCAAATGCTACCTGTAAAGAAAATGATACTGTTGTAGAAGATAATGCGACTGTTGAGGTTCTACCTCTTAAAAATGTAACTGTCAAAAAAGTTTGGACTGATAATAATAACCAGGATGGTGTCAGACCTCTTAATGTCACTGTTTGGTTGTCAGCTGATAATATAAATATTATAAATGCTACTTTAAACGCAACTAATAATTGGACATATACTTTCAATAATTTACCTGTTCGTAGGAATGGTAAAGAAATTGAGTATAACATTAGTGAAGTGAAAGTTGAAGATTATAATGTTACTGTTACCAGATATAATGATAATAATTTTGTAATTAATTTTGTAATTAATAATACTCACACTATTCAATTGGTTAATGTTACTGTTGTTAAAGTTTGGACTGATAATAATAACCAGGATGGTGTCAGACCTGTTAATGTGACTGTTCAGTTGATGAAGAATAACACTGTAATTGAA
>NZ_JBGUIH010000007.1:0-37590 GCF_045112895.1 Methanobrevibacter sp.
CCCAGTAGTGAAGTCCTTTTGTGTTTTGTTTGTGTACTATGGTTTTCTATGGGAATTTCATTTCGCTGCAAGCTCATTATATTATAAATTATCACCGAACCTTGAATTTATACAACCGTCATTAAACTTGAAATTTACGCAACAACTAATTAGCCGTTTTTTATTTTTTCTTAATTAGTTTTAGATTAGTTGAACGCTTTTGGATTTTAACCAAGAATCCTTAAGGAGGATGATATTATTACAACCAAAACCACTTACCATAAAAATGAGTTTATACAACCTAAGACTTTATCTGATGAGGTGAAGCCTTGTCCGGCCTGCAATTCCACTAAAAGAAATATTGATAGTCAAAGGGCTGAAGTCTCTTGTGCTCGTTGCGGTCTTGTTTTAGAGGAAAATTTAATTGATAATGGTCCTGAATGGAGGGCTTTTGATCATGAACAGCGTGATAAACGCGCTAGAACAGGTGCCCCTGCGACCTATGCTATTTCTGATAAAGGCTTAACTACTGTAATGGGCAACAATAAGGATTTTCGTGATGCCCGCATTCCTGAAAGAAATAGGGCGCAATTGTATAGATTAAAAAAATGGAATAAAATACTCAGAGTATCCAGAACCGGCGAGCGTAATTTAGCGCTGGCTTTAACTGAACTCCATCGTGAATCTTCAAGTTTAGGTCTTCCAAAGCCCGTAAGGGATGATGCAGCAATCATTTACAGAAAAGCTTCCAAAAATAATCTTGTTCGCGGAAGAAGCATTGAAGGTATTGTCGCCACATCCATTTACATTGCCTGTAGACGTTTTGATATTCCCCGCACATTAGATGAAGTTGCTGAAGTTTCTAGAGTTTCCAAAAAACAATTAGGTAAAAATTATAGGTTTTTATCAAGAGAGCTGAATATTAAACTAAAACCGACTTCCCCTATTGATTATATCCCTAGATTTGCAACAAAATTGGGATTGTCCAATGAAACCCAAGTGAAGGCTATAGAAATCATTCAAAATGCTAATAGCAATGGTTGCAACTCAGGTAAAGGCCCTACTGGACTTGCTGCAGCCGCATTATATATTGCATCCGTATTGCATAGCGAGAGAAAAACCCAAAAAAGCATTGCTGATGTTGCAGGCGTTACGGAAGTAACAATCAGGAACAGATATAAGGAATTGACTGAACAGTTAGAAATGGGTGTAGCTTTTTAAACATCTATTCTCTTTTTTTATTTTTTGAAAATAATTAAATATCATCTTTTATAAAATATTATTGTCATATCATTTTAATGACCAATGCCTACGGTCCTTTTATGAGGGAAGTTTTAGCTGTCGATGATTAGAAGAAACCCAGCATTGGATAGGCTGCCAGTTTCGAGGGTTGCTCGAGGAGCGAAGGGTATTCTAGCGATGATTCAAGAGAGTTAGTATACTGGCAATAAATACTATAAGAAGCCGTTATAATTTTGTTTTTCAATCATAATCTTAAATTGTTTTTCTCTTATATGGAAATGATGGTGAATTTAATTCCGTATCAATTGCTTAAACTTCAATCAAAACAATTGTAAATAATTTACATTATTTTTATCATTGTTTTAATTTTTCTTAAATTAGACAAATTTGTTTAATTTGTACATTTTTTATACATATGCATGTTTATTCGTGTATTTTTATAAAACCTTTTCTATAAGAATTGTTTATTTAATTATTTTTTATAATAAGTAGTTCATTTTTGAATATATTTTAGAAATCGGCACATATATATAGACATATGATAAAAATTATTAATGTTGGTTAATTATACAATTTCACAATAGTTGATATTAAAATACTTTTAAATGAACAAACTTTTAAACTTTCAAATAAATATTGTTCAAATTAATGTCAAATGTGGAATAATAATAGTTAACTGTCGAATAAAAAAGTTAGATATTAAATTATGGGTAAGTGGTCATATGGCAAAAGAAGATAAAAAAGTTGCAAGGCAACGTTTTGATGAGATTATGGGTGTTGCAAAAAGGCATCACTTAGCAAAATTGTTAAAAGATAATCAAGATGATGAAGATTTTGAAATCTCAGATTTAAGATATGCTATGGAAGAGTTAGGTCCTGCATTCATTAAATTAGGTCAACTATTGGCTACAAGGCCGGATATGGTCGGTAATGAAATCGCGGATGATTTGAAATTGCTTAGGGACAATACCCCAGTAACTCCTTTTGATGAAATCAGGCAAGTTATTGAAGGTGAAATAGGACAACCATTGGAAGAGGTCTATTCAGAATTTAATGAGGAACCGCTCGGTTCAGCATCAATCGGTCAGGTCTATAAGGCAACATTAAAGGAAAATGACATGGAAGTTGCCGTTAAAGTTCAAAAACCGGGCATTTATGATGTCATTGCTCCGGATGTAGTGGTGTTAAATAAAGTGGCAGCAACTGTTGACAAGCATGTTTCAGGATCAAGGGTATATAACTTGCCGGCAATGGCTAAGGAATTCGAAAGGTCAATCTTCAAAGAATTGAACTATATGGAAGAAGTTAAAAATATTAGCAAAATTACTAAAAACTTTGAAGAGATTGACTATATCAAAATACCTGAAGTTTATCCGGAATATTGTTCTTCCAAACTCATAACTATGGAACTTATTGATGGATACGAGTTGCCTGATTTGTATGGCAAGGAAATTGAAGGCATCAATAATGCAGAAATTGCCCAATATGGATGCCAATCCTACTTAAAACAAGTATTGATTGACGGATTTTTCCATGCAGACCCACACCCAGGAAATCTATTCGTTACCCATGACAATAGGCTTTGTTACATCGACTTCGGAATGATGGGTGTAGTGAATGACACTTTCAGATCTAACTTCGCTCAATTAATCTTGCTGTTGTTAGATGGGAACTCACATCACTTAATCAATCAATTGCTTTACATGAAAATCATCACTCCAGAACAGAACACCGATGAATTTAAGGAAGATGTCGATGACTTATTGAACGCATACATAGGCGTTGATCTGGACCAAATGGACGGTATATTCGATGATTTGATGAATGTCATGATTAACCACAATATTATTCTTCCAAGAGAGTTCGTAATGATTGGAAGAGGAATGATACTCATTGAGGAAGCTGGAGACAAATTGGATCCACACTTCAATCTCACCGGCGAACTTGAAAAATTCGCTAAGGATATGATTAAATCAAAATTCGAACCTGGAAACCTTGCAGGTGGAGGATTCAACTATATTGTGGAAATCGAACACTTATTAAAAGACTTGCCTGATAGGCTTAACAGCACTCTTGATAAGGTTGAAAAAGGTGAATTGGAACTAAATATGAACCATACAGGTTTAGATGATTTGAAAAACCAGTTATCCATATCCTTGATCATATCTGCATTGCTAGTGGGTTCATCCATTGCGATTTTAGCAGATAAGGGTCCAAAAGTTTGGGACATTTCCGCAATTGGATTTATAGGATTCGTGTTCAGCGCAATTCTCGGTGCATATTTGGTTATAACTTATCTTAGGGATTAAATTTTCCATATCTAATCTTAGGAAACATATCAATATTTTAATAATTTAAAAAAATATTGCTATTATCATATTTAAAAATTAATAATTAAAAAACGGAGGAAGTCATATGTTAAATAATAAAATTAAATGTATTTTAGTTTTGTTTATAATTTTATCTTTATCTATGAACGCTTTCAGTGCAACAAATTTTACTGATGATTCAGGTGATGTTGCAGTACAATCAAGCGTTTCAGTAGATGAAATTGCTGCTGATGCAGCTGATGATACGGCGGATGATACTGCTGATGACACTGCTGCTGATGAAAATAATGGTGAAACTACTGATACAGCTGATAATCAAGCTGAAAACACTCAAAATGGCGGAACTACTGCTTCAAATGGTACAACTACTAATACCAATACAAATAACAGAACAACTTTTAACTTTGGTAACGGAACTGGTGGTAATCGTACCAGTTTCAACTTCACTGGCATGAACAGATCAGGGGGCGGTTCTTCATTCAACTTCTCTGGAATGAACTTTTCCAATATGAGCATAGGCGATATTCTCTCAATGTTTTTGGGTGGAAATAATGCTACCAATACTACTAATGATACTAATGCGAATAACGATGTTGCTAGTTCTGATGTAAGTAATGTGCCTAGAGTTGTAACAAGCACTTCTTATGCTCCTGTTTCATCTCACCCTGTTGAAAAACACGCTCAGCATATTGTACAAAGACTTAGGGATAATAAAACAATATGCAAAGGCGATGCCCTGAAACTTGATGGTGTTAACAAGCTGTTTGAATCCGATTTTACAAATGGGCATTTGCTGGTTTATGTTGATGGTAAATTAGTATTTAATGAAATTACTACTGGTGATTTAGATACTCCAATATTTTGGATTACTGATGATTTCCTTGGACAGCATCAAATTTCAGTAGAATTCACAGCCAATGGAAATTCAAATACCAATACCTATACAGAGGATGTTTTAATCATATAACATCCCATTTTTATATTTTTTTTTAAAACACAGTTCAGACAAAATTATTTATCTAACTAGAGATATCCATAGCATCTATTTTTCAAAATAAATTATTTTTTCACTAAAAGTTCATTCTCTTTCTATCATGTACTCTATGATTAAGAATGCACCCAGTACTGCACTAAATACAAAACCGACAAATCCTATTGCAGATATTTCAAATATTTTAGGCCCTGCACCACCAACAATTGCCAATGATGATCCGATAATCAGTGAGGATATGATTAACGCTACTGATAGCTGATTGGTTAGTTGGCTTATCTCTTCATGCTTTAGCCTTACTTCGATGTCTCCTTCTTCTAACTTGTTGGCAGTACTTCTGATGGTATCCGGCAAATCCTTTGCCAAATGTTCCATTTGCAACAAATAGTTTAATCCAACTTTACCCATCCTTTTTGGCTTGTACTTGTTTGCGATTATCTGGCGGGATAGTTTTTTCAATTCGGTTGCGGCATTGAAGTTCGGATCCAATTTTTTACCGGTATCTTCAATAAGCGCGATTCCGCGCCCTATCATTACAAAATCTTTCGGAAGAACGACGTTGTTTTTAATCATTGCATTCAGCAAATCTTCCATCGCACCATCCATATTCCTTAATTCGGCCCCATAATATAGATTCATCAAATCATCAATATCTGACCGCAGTTCAGGAGTATTCTGTGAAGGGCTTACGATATCCATATACATTAATTGAGTAATGATGTTGTTAGTGTTGCCGCTTATTAACAATAGGATTAATGCTGCCAAATCCTCTTTAAAGTCTTCGTTTAGGATGCCCATCATTCCAGCATCGATATAACACAGTTTGCCGTCATTGGTTACGATTAAGTTTCCAGGATGAGGGTCTGCATGGAAAAACCCATCAATCATTATTTGTTTGAAATAGGATTTAAGCCCGTAATTTGCTATTTTCTTCTTGTCGATGTCAGGGTAATCCCCTTCAATCAAATCTGTGACTTTCACACCATGAATCAATTCCATTGTGATGACTTTTTCAGAACAATAATCAAGATATACATCAGGTATTTTTACATAACTCACGCTTCTGAAGTTTTTTGAAAGGTTCTGCAGGTTCATTGTCTCTTCTAGGAAATTAATTTCCTTGAAGATGGACCTTTCAAATTCAGCGACCATTGCAGGCAAGTTGTAAGTTCTAGTGGCGGATATGTATTTATCCATTCTTTTTGCTAAGAATTTCATTATTTTAACATCAGATTCAATAATTTCACGGGTATTAGGTTTTAGAACTTTAATTGCCACTTCTTCCCCAGTATCTTTTAATTCAGCCTTATATACTTGCCCTATTGATGCAGATCCGAGGGGAGTTTCATCAAAGTTTGTAAATATTTCATCTAATGGGCTGTCAAGTTCTTCCTCAATTAGGGATTTCATTTCATCAAAGGGTGTTACCGGGGTTTCATCTCTTAGTTTTTGAAGTTCATTGGCAATTTCTATCCCTACCAAATCCGGACGGGTACTTAACATTTGACCTAGTTTGATATATGCAGGTCCTAATTGTTCCAATACCTTTCGTATTCTAGTAGGGGCAGTTTCATCTAGAAATGCTTCATCTTTTTCAGCTTTACGATTTCGCAAAAGAGGGAATTTTTTAAAAAAAGTATTTTCTTCTATTAAATATCCAAAATCATTATCCTTAAGGACTTTATAGATTTCATTTATTCTTTTTATATTTTCATTTCTAGAACTGCTTATAACCTTCATCAATTATAGATTGTAAAAAGTAGCATATATTTTTTTAGAATTTTTCTAAAATTCTTGCATATACTACTTTTAATTCATCATCTGATTTTTCATAAATTCTCTTTAAAATTAATTCTGGCGTACTTTTTGCAAGGAAATTCATTTTCGGGGTTCTGTCAACAATCAAATTGTAATTTTCATCTAATCCTTTTGCTTCAATACCGTCTACGCGGATATTGGTGTAGCTCATGAGTTCTCTTGCCATATGGGTGACGATTACTCCATACGAATCAGATTCCCTTATCATATCAATAAATGTGGATATGATTTTAACTGCCGCATCAAGTTCTGTTATTCCTTCAAGTTCATCTAGTAGAACTAATTTTTCGCTATTTGTGGTGACGATTGGTATGAATACGTTTAAGAATGATTCAAATGCTCCAGCATCTAATGATCTTTTTTTGGAGAAGTGATAGATTTCATCAAACAGTTTGATTTCGGCTGAAGTGGCGCTTACCGGAAGCCCCATCTGTGCCATGATTGAGATTTGTGTCAATGTTTCAAGAAGGGTTGTCTTACCTCCGCTGTTGGCTCCGGTTAAAAGCGCAATGTTTTCATCTTTTGTTAGCTGGTAATCCACCTTTTGCACATAATCTTCATCTTTTTTAAGGGCCAATTCCAAGTGTAGCGCTCCATTTAATTTTATTTCATCACCGAATTGAGGCTTGCATAAGTCATATTCATATGCAAAGCTCCCTAAACTGAATTCATAGTCAAATTTGATGGTATCTTCAACTTCTTTGATGGCTTTATCTTTTATTGCATTTAATTGAATTGCAGCACTTTTTTTAATGTCAAAAATGTCATTTTCTTTTTTAGAGGACTGTTCCAGGACCACCCTTTGGATTTCTGCATCATCAATTTGTATTGGGTAAGTTCTTAAAAATGGGTCAAAACTTAAGCCAGTTTTTTCACGGATAATATCTTTTCGTTTATTAATAATTTCGTCAAATATTTTACTAATCTTTGGAGGGAAATTATTGTTTAATAGATTGAGTATTTCATCTCCTTCAAGGTCAACTTGTTTAATGGATTTTTCTAATTCCTTATCCATATCATCTTTAAGAGAATTAACAAGTTCTTCAATATCCACTTCCCTTTTATCGATTATATTCAATTCATCAATAATTGGAATTATGTCTCCCAGAACACTTTCCCTATTTCTAATCTTTTGTATTTCATGAACTCTTGTGAACAAATCTTTATTTTGAATAAAAAAGTTGATTATCTTTTCGGGAACAATTTCATAATCCTCTTCTTCAATATTGATTATTATGAGGTTTGGCATTCCTTCAAAGTCAAGTATTCCCTGTGAATAGACATAGAACACTAAATCATAATTCATTATCTCTTCTTTAAGCAATGGTGAATCGCTGGCAGTAATGATTGGATAATATTGATTCAAACCCAGATCTGTAAGGTAGGAATTGTCCTCCTCACTTTCAACAAGAATGGCTTTACTTGGATCGTATTCTGGCTTCGCTTCTTCAACTTCTTTTAAGTTTTTCATCAATCCTCTTAATTTTATAATTGGAAGTTGAGCAACATGCTCTTTAGCGGCCATTACAAAATCAAGCTGTGAATTAATTTTTCCAATATCCTTTGAAGGGGAAAGCAGCAAGATTCTGTTTTTTGAATAGCTGGTGTTTGAATATGATAAAATTTTGCTGATGATGTCTTCATAAATCTCCATCGCCCTGTCACTTTTTATGAATTCATATTCGGGATTGTTCAATAGCTGATTCATTATTTCAATTGCTTTTCTCTGGCTTATTCCTTCGATATTTGATATTCTTTCAACATCAACATCATCAACTATTTTTTGAAGCTCCTCTTCTCCGCCGACACTGTTTATTATTTTCTCGGAGATTTTGTCTCCGATGCCTTTAATGTTTTGCAATGTAATTTTTTCCCCTTGCATTTTAACCAAACCCCTTTTGTAAAAATAGTTTATATATTAGTATATATCGTTATTTGCCGAGAGCATTTGAAAAGTAATATTCAGTAGTTGGCAAGGGTGTTTTTTGGGCTGATTTTTATTAGTTCTTTTTTATTAATATTTCCTTTAAAAGCGGAATCATAGATATCAACCATTTTGCAATAGTTGTCTTCTTTGTAACGCCCGTCAATTGCGAAATTACAGAATCCGATACTGTTTAAGTAAGTTATTTCATTGATTAATGAAAGTTCGCTGTCGCTGAATATGATTAGTTCTTCGCCTGAAATGCTTTTGTGAACAGGGAACATATTATTTTTCAAATCAATCAGATAGTTGCCATAATCTTTTTTAAGTTCATTTTTATAAAGTAGGGGATATCTTGTTTTCATCAATTCGATTGATCCCTGAACGATGATTTCGATTCTATTTGGATTTTTGCAGTGTTTAATTATCTCTTCAAGGTCTCCTTTTCTAAGTTCCGGGGAAATTGTTAAAAGTTTATAGTTTTCAAGGCTGCTGATTGATTCATTGTTTGCAATGTTCATGGAGTAAGGTCCATACTCTGCGTTAAAGCAATTGCTCATTATTGGGATTTCATAATCCATCTTATTCAATATGCCTCTGACCTTATTCAATGCTTTGATTAGGTTATCATGGGCGATATCCGGCCATTTCCAAATCAATTCATAGTCTTTGTCATATGAAATCTCATAAGCCTCTTTTAAAAAATTAATCATGTAGTTTAAATTGTAGCCGTTATTTTCGTTAATGTTTAATGAGTCGTCCTGTGGAGGGATTTCCAAATACACTCTTTTAACATTTTCAATGTTTTCCAAATGTTTTAAGTTATTTGTATAAAAAGATAGATTAGGTTCTAAATTTGTGATGTCATTTTCTACTTCGGGCAATTCTATTTCTTTCAGTTCATGAGCATAAGTATTGATAACCTCATTTTCAAGAGCTTTAAATAGATTTCTCCTAATTTCGTTTATCTTGCTTATAGGAATGAACAGTGTTCCATCATAGTTAATGTTGATTTGTGTGATTTCAAACGGATAACTGTCAACTTTTGAAAGCTGTTTCTTAATTGTCTCCTGACTGACGCTCTTTTTAAGAGGCTTTTCGAAAGCGGTGTTTCCTCTCACTTCACATTCGACAACTTTTCTGTTTGCAAGTGTTAATCTTCCTTTCAATAGAGGAAACTTATTCTTTAAAGAAAATGTAAGGATTAATTTGGATTTGACATAACTGCTTGCCTTGTTTTCAATTTCCTTTACTTTTTTTGTTAGCTCATGCCTTTTGGTTAAATAGACTGTCGAACCTTTTAAATCAAAATCGCTTTTTTTGTTTTGCCATACCTTTTTAATAATCAAAATCTTATCTGGTCTGGTCAAATTTTTAATCTGTTTGTTTTTACCTTTTTTAAAGTGATTTAAAGTTGTTATAATTGGATTTTGGGATATTTCAAGTCCATAATCATTACTTTTCTTAACAATTAAAAGCCCATCCCCTTTTTGAGGAATGCTTTTAATCGAATCATCCAATTTGATTGCAATCTGATTTTTCTTTGCTGAAATTACTTTTCCTATTTTCAAACCTATATGGCCTGCACGAATGCTTCTTCTTGTGTCATTGCTGAATTTCCCTTCAATAAAGCCCCGGTTAAATACCAGACTTATTTCCTCACTTTCAATTTCCTTTTTGCTTTTTAATTTGTTAAGCGCTTTTCTGTAGTTGCTCACGACAATGGCCAGGTATTCCTTGGAGCGCATCCTTCCTTCAATCTTGATGCAGGAAATGTTCAATTCAGAAATTTCTTTCAATTGATTAAATAGGCTTAAGTCACACGGGGACAAGTAATAATCCTCTTTTTCAATGCCTTCGATTTTATATTTCTGGCGGCATGGTTGAGCACAGGTTCCTCTATTTCCACTTCTTCCACCTTTAAAACTACTTAATAGGCATTGGCCGGAATATGAATAGCATAATGCGCCATGAGCAAATATTTCAAGTTCCATATCTGTTTTTAAGGATTTGATTTCCTCTTTTGTCATCTCACGAGGAAGAACCACTCTTTTGATTCCCATGCTTTCGAGATAGTCCAGCTTAAGCTGATTTTCACATGTCATCTGGGTTGATGCATGAATCTTCAAATCGGGCAAGTATCTGTTAATTAGCTCGACCAACCCTAAATCCTGGACTAAAACGGCATCCGCGCCAATTGAATATAGCTTTGATAAATAATTAATCACACTTTTCAGTTCGTCCTGCTTAATCAATGTGTTGACGGTAACGTAAACCTTAACATTGTGCATATGCGCTATCTTTACTGCTTCGGCAATTTCATCTAAAGTAAAGTTTTTTGCAAACTTGCGGGCACCATAATTCTTCCCGGACAAATAGACAGAACTTGCTCCGGCATTGATCGCCACTTTCAGATGCTCCATTGATCCGACCGGTGCAAGCAATTCAGGAATTCTCATCATTTTGCCTCGTGCAGTCTGCCTTCAATGTAATTTCCCTTGTTGATGTAGGACTGTGAGAAATCCATAATCTGGTATTTGTATTTGGTCAATTCTTCATCATCCTTGCTTTTAAGGCTTTCATTGTAGATTGATAAGATTTGTGATGTATATTTTTCGTCTGAATATCTGCAGTCTAAAATCAATGAATCAAGACCCATTTCCTTGATTTCATTCATTTCTTCTATTAAACATAAACAGTCCTTGTTGATGATGTGGCTTTGCCTGTTGTAGTCGAAAAATACCTTGTATTTGAATTTTTTCCTTTTCTTGTCTTCCAGTATTGCGTAATCAGCGTCATTTGAAATGATGAAGTCCTTTCCATCATTCAGATTGGTGAAATCGTCTTTGCTGACAATAACTTCAAGGTTTCCATTGACAATCATTTCCAAATCGATGTTCCGGTCATGGTTTCTTCTCACCAGTTCCCTGATTTCAGCTCCTGAAAGCTCGGATGATAGAATCAATGACTTGAATCCGGACGCATTCAAATCGTGAACGCAGAAGCTGTTCCAGACATTCAGATTATGGTTTCCATAAATCGGACAGTCGAATATTTCGGCCATTCCCGGAAAGTCCCCCATTACGGAAACGATGATTCCTTCATTTTCAAGCTCTTTTATGATTTCATTGCATCTGAGTGCATCCTCTTCGGATATGAATGATGATAAGACCCAAACGAATTCTGTCGGAGCTGCCATAAGGCTGCCTTTCTTCAGGGTTTCCTTTATGTTTGCAAAGTAATCACTCGGATTGTTGTAGTGGCAATTTCCATCAAAGTAGATTCTTTTCAGGTTAAATCCTGAAGCTGCCTTTATTTGAGCAATGTCATCAATAAATATTGATAATTTAGGTGTTTTCTTTTTGACTTTACCTTTAAAGGATTTATACTCTTCAAAGAATTTGGCCAGGTTTTTCCTAACTTCCTTGACTGCTTTCTTAGTTGGTGTATAATGTTTCAACAGTAATGTTTCGGCATTTTCAAGAATTTCACGCCTGATCTGGTTGATTTCACTGATTGGAATGAACATGTCCTTAGGCATGTTGTTGAAGCGAATATTTTCAATGTAGAATGGTGTTCCACCCGTCTTTTTCAGCTGATTTTCGATAACCTCTTCAGTAACCGGCTTGTTTTTGGCCTTTTCGAATTTGCCCAGGCATTTGTGCCTGAAATTGATCAGTTCATCATCAAG
Organism: Methanobrevibacter sp.; assembly: GCF_045112895.1. Classification (GTDB taxonomy): domain Archaea; phylum Methanobacteriota; class Methanobacteria; order Methanobacteriales; family Methanobacteriaceae; genus Methanocatella. The sequence continues at coordinate 11,976 of NZ_JBGUIH010000007.1, forward strand.
ATAATATTCGACTTTTGTAAACAGGTTCAAGTCTTCGTCCCAAGTCAAGGACAGGCTTATCGGGACATTGTTCTTGATTGTTTCTTTCTCAAACTGCTTCAAGTAATCGTGGGTGGACTTTGAATAGCTGATGAACACTTCGGTTCCGACCTTGACGAGACGTGTGGTGTCGATGATTATTTCGTTTTCATCCTGCTTTATGATGTTTTCCAGATAGATTCCTTTTATTTTGCCGTTGTATTTGAATGCAATTCCGTCACCAGGCTCCAAAATAACTGGAATTTCCTTGTTTTTGATTTCAATAGTGACTTTGGTGCCTTCTATATCTGTAATGTCTCCGATGTATAGGCCTTCATGGCCGGAATGGCCTCTGCCCATCACATCCCCTGGCTTGTCGCCCATCATATATCCATCGGTAAATTGCCTGTTGAAGACAAGGTGCAGATCCTTTTTGTAGTCCCCTTCATTTCCATCAATGAGATTCCTATAGCTGTTCACTATGGTTCCGATATAGTCTCCGGATTTCATTCTGCCCTCCAGTTTAAGGGATTTGACTCCAGCGTCCGAAATTTCAGCTAAATGATTGTAAGTTGCAAGGTCGTGGGTTGATAGAAGGTATCCGTTTCCTATGTTGTATCCCCTGTATTTCAGACGATATTCCCGCCTGCAGGGCTGTGCACAGGCTCCTCTGTTACCGCTTCTTCCGCTGTTGTATGATGACATGTAACATTTGCCGCTTACACAATAGCATAATGCTCCATGGCCGAACACTTCAATGTCCATGTCGATATTGTCCTTTTTAAGCCTTTCATGGGTTTCCTTGATTTGTTGGATGTTGACTTCCCTTGGAAGAACCACCCTTTTGATGTTGTTTTTGTTTGCCCATTTAAATGAAGGATAATTGTTCAGACCCATCTGTGTTGATGCATGAACTTCCAGATCTGGAATAAAAGTCTTCAAAAGCCAAATTAATCCAAAATCCTGAACGATAACGGCATCCACTCCAATTTGGTATAGTTTGAACAGGTAATTCAAGACATCTGCAATTTCAAAGTTGTTTACTAGTGTGTTTACGGTTACATGGACTTTGGCGCCATTCAGATGAGCATAATTGACTGCCTTTTCGATTTCCTCCATGGTGAAATTCTTGGCATATGCTCTAGCACCATAGTTTTGCCCGGCAATGTAAACGGCATCGGCACCAGCATTGACTGCAATGACCAATACATCGTATGAACCCGCCGGAGCCAATAATTCTTCTAAAACCATTTTATTTATACACCTTGTTGATTTATTCATTATTCTTTTTGTAATTAATTATATATTAAATTAAAACATATTCTATGTTATGTACATAGTATTTGAAGGAATTGACGGTTCCGGCAAATCAACCCAAATCCAGTTGTTGAAAGAGTGGCTGGAAGCAAATGGATTTAGGGTAGGAACATTCGTCGAACCGACAGATTCTGAAGTCGGTAAATTGATTCGCAAAATCCTGCAACGTCCAGATGCGCAAACTGAAAGGGTTCAAAAAACATTAGGGCTTCTTTTTGCGGCCGATAGAATGTGGATAATGGACAAATTGGAAGACAAATCAAAAATAATTATTTCCGATAGATCATTTATTTCAAGTTTGGCTTATCAGGAGCCTATGGAATGGGTTGAAGTCTTGAATAGGTATGCCAAAAAGCCGGATTTGTTGATTTTATTGGATTTGGATGTTAAAAAATCCGTTGCAAGAACATCTGGTGAAGACACATTTGAAAATGAGGAGTTTTTAGCTGGCGTTAAAGAAAACTATTTGAAATTGGCCGAAAATTTCACTTGTGAGATTATCAATGCAAACAATGGAGTAAATAAGGTATCTTCAGATATAAAAAAAGCCGTTGCACCGTATCTTGGAATCTGTCCGGATTGCATACCATAATAAAAGCATATTTTTTTGATTGAAGCACTATAATTCAAATTATCAGAAATATTTTGTAATTGCTTTTTCGGGGGATTATGTCAATTATTTCAATGTTATGATTACTTTCAGAGATATAAAAAATTATTCTATAATTCCCAACTCTTGCTCTATGACATTTGGGGCATTTAGTACTATTTAACTCCTTAAATTCAGGATTATAAGGATTTACTAAGATTTCACAATATTTCCTTGTTATTCTAAGGAGTAATGTTTTTATCATTTTTATGTTTTTTAAAAAATTTTTTAACACGCTCATGTTCAAATAGTTTGTAGTTCATTTTTTAAGCTCATTTTCTAATTTTGATATTCTTTTTTCTAAGTCTGATAATGTTATTTCGGATACGTTATCCAAATTTCCACTTTCAAACTTTTCTATATCTTCATTATATAATTCAGCTTCTTTATCACTAAACTCTTCATTTTCACGATAATAATCAATTAAAAAGGTTATAACGTCATTAAATGTATCATTTTTAGATGCTAATTCAGATAGTAAATCATGAGTTTTTTGAGAAATTTTAATAGTTTTAGTCATCATTGTATTCACCGATATGTAGTATACTAAGTATACTATAAATAATTTTCTAAATTATTTAAAGTATCCAATTTTCTGAATTATATGATAATGGTTAGTTAATAGATTAATTTGGAAAGGTTATAATCTTTTTGTTAGAAATAGCATCAATCTTATACTTCAATAACAATTTTACGAAGTAAAAATAATAATAATAAAAAAAGTAAGTTAAGGAAAATTATTCTTTTCCTTCTAGTTCAGCTAATCTTTCACGAATGGCATTTTCCAAAAATTCCCTTGCCTTTACAAGTTCATCGTATTCGCCGATTATTTTTGGCCCCCATTCGGTTTGCTCTAATTTTATGTCGAATTTTTCGAATGCATGGGCAAGCATGGCTTCGCCGACACCGTTAGGTATGCCCATTTCGAATTCTTCCTTTTCTTCCACCATTTAGTTTTCCTCCATGTATTCTCTTACTGGAGCAAAGAATTCAATTAAGAAATCTTTGATTCCATTTTTCAAGTCCATCGGATGCAAGTTTCCTTCACTGAAGTCTTTAATCAATTCGTCGTGTGTAAGTTCGATGTCGCCACCGAATTTTTCAGGTCTTTTGATAAGTAAAGTATCTTGATTATGGAAAACGAAAGTCTCTGCAATCTCAATCATAGGATTTCCTTCGATTTCGCCTTGCGGACAGAAGCTTTTCTTGATTTTTTTGGTTATCACTTCAACTGAATCATCCACTGCAATGTAGTTTCCTTTGCTTGAAGACATTTTTGCATCACCGTCAAGGCCATGCAATAATGGGGTGTGTATACAGACAGGAACGTTTTCACCTATCTTTTCCAGATTTTCTCTTGCAAGCATTTGTATCTTTCTCTGTTCCATTCCACCAAGTGCGATATCCACATTCAAGGCAGCCATATCTACAGTCTGCATGATTGGATAAAGCACGCTGGCCACTTTTGGGTTGTCATCTGCACGGCTTACCTGATCCATACTTCTTCTTGCCCTTTTTAAGGTAGTCATTGTAGCTAATTGGTAAACTTTATCGGTGTAATCAGGTTCCAATTGGAATGATGAACCTAAAACGTATTCGGTTGTTTCATCAAGACCAAGAGCTTGGAAACATTTCTTGTTGTATTCGGCAGTTTCAGCAATTTCTTCAATAGTTCCTTTTCCATTTAAAAATGCATGATAATCTGCAAGAAGGATTTTAATTTTAAAACCTAACTTTTGCAATTGTTTTAATTTTTGCACGGTTACAGCATGGCCTAAATGGATTTTCCCTGAAGGTTCATAACCGGTATAAGCTATAGGTTCGTCTTTTTTGAGTACTTCTTTTAATTCTTCGGTGTCTATAACTTCTAAGGTCCCTTCTTCAATCAATTGAATCTTTTCTTCAATATTCATTTTATCACTTAGTTAATTAAATAAATGTAATTGTCAATTCTGATGAGTTTTACTTCATCTCCAACATTATATTTGGAATATTCATCCTTCATATCCAAATCAACAGCAGAATAATCAATTGGATCTAAAATCTGCATGATTTGCGGAGATTTTGAAATAACGGTTGTAGTTTCAAGTTCGGCCGCTTTTTTAACAACTTCAATATCTTCCATATTCTTCATCGGAATGTTATGTTTCTTGTTTGTGGAGATGTCTTCTCCAACAAGGCTGTTTTTAGCAATGCTATTCACGTATAGTATCCTATCTTCAAACTTGATAAAATCGCCGGTTTCAAATTCGGGGATTCTGACTGAAATCCAGATTCTGTAAAGTCCCTTTCCGGTGGATTTGTCTTCGCTGATGAGCCTTGGGGATTCTTTGATGATTCCTCCAAACTCCTCTTTTAGAGCTTCCGCAACCTTTCTTCCGGATTTTAGGGAACCGATGTAATAATCGTAACCTTCCTTAGGTTTAGCTATTTGCGGACAATATGCCAATTTATCGCTTTTGTATTGTTTAATTAATGTTCTCTCAACTATCTCATCCGCTTTGACATATTCTTCAGCCTTTATTTCTCTTTTATCAGCTCTAAACTGAACGACTGATTCATAATAACCTGACTGTACCTTGCTGCAGGTCGGACAAACGGTTTTTAGGATTTTAACTTCAGTTTCATGGGTTTCTTCAATTTGCCTTCCTTCGACTTCCCCAACCGCTTCGACGCTGCACTCGGCTATTGTGCCTTTCATCTGGTCGATTCCGAGGGTAATGTTTTCGTTTGAAACCTCATCGGCAACTTCAATGTTTCTCTCAAGCGCTCTGTAAATGATTTCCTCTTCGGGGATAAACTCTTCGGACCATTTGCCTTCTTCAAGCTTGCTGTTGCAGTGGCTGCAGATTTGAACTTCAATTCTTTTTGGCAGTTCTATCATTTGAAAATCTTTCAAAAAACAGTCGATGCAGATGTCTCCGACCATCTTTTTATCAGTACTTCCGCACTCCGGACAAAACATGGTATCAATAAAAATAAGAAAAAGGTAGTTATAATGATTTTAAAGGTGCTGTTGCACCGCATGCAGCACATTTAAGTAAGAAAATTCTACCTTCTCTAATAATTCTGGTATCTGGCCTGTTGCATTCGTGGCAAATTACGTATTTGTCTACATAATCTTCGATTCTTTCATTGATTAGGTAATGAGTAAATTTACCTTGCAAGATTGCTCTTTGACCTTCAATATTTCCTGCAGTACCTAATTCTCTCATCAAAAATTTCAATAAATGTTGAGGGTCTCTGTTTAAACCTTCTGCAACATCCTTAAAGTTTTTAATGAATGTTCTATTACCTTGGATATCTGAATAAGCTTTAGGAATTTTGAATCTTTTGTGTTCAAATACTTCAGGAGGTAATTGGTCTATTGCTCTTTCTAATAAATCTTCGTATTTATCCATATTATCTCTCCATAAAAATTAGTATAAGTATAATATATTAAATTTTATTTTAATCACTTATTAATGTATGGTATATTATAATAATTTTGATTAAAAATTTAAAAAAATAAAAAAAGTGGGATATTTAGAGGACACGTCTAAAGTATCCTGTACTTGGTTGATATATTACTCCTTTTTGGACGAGGTTCCTGACAATCTCTTCAGTTTTCTCTTCGCTCACGCCGTATTTGTCACTCATATTGGAAATCAGTACATTTAAAGGAGCATTGCCAGCATATTCCTCTTCAAGAAGCTTGATTTCTTCGGTTACTTTTTGAATCTTATCTCTAGCGGATTTTGGTGTTCCTCCGCTGAGGACTTCCGCATCAATCTCGCCGGTTTCAGGATCAACACCTACATCCTTAAGACAGAACAAGGTCAGTTTCACGGCCTTTTCAGCATCTTCCTTATCTACGGTATCCTTAAGCTTTATTTTCGCACTTGCTTCCGCTAAACGGATGATTGCCTCTAACTGCCTTGCAGTAATCGGTACAGCACCTTGCTCTTCGGGGTTGCTGTTTCTTGTGCTTACGTAGAACTCTTTTAAAACCTGGTTTGCTTCATCGGTCAGGACAGGATTTGCTGTTTTACGGGCATATGCAATATATTTCCTAAGCAGATCAGGCTCGATTTCATAATCGATGGTATTTTCCTTATGTATTTTCAGAATGTGGTCCGCCAATTCTGAGTCTCCCTCTCTGCTTGGCTTGTCTTCAATAACGAAAATCAAATCAAAACGGGAAATGATAGGGGCAGGCAAATCTATTTGTTCTGCAAGCACTTTATATCGGTCAAATCTTCCGAATTTAGGGTTTGCGGCTGCAAGAACGGAACATCTTGAATTCAATGTTGCCATGATTCCCGCTTTTGCGATACTTACGGTCTGCTGTTCCAATGCCTCGTGAAGCGCTGATCTGTCTTCCGCTCTCATCTTGTCCAGCTCGTCGACACAAACGTTACCTTGGTCCCCAAGTACCAATGCACCTGCTTCAAGGGACCATCCTCCAAGCTCGTCCCTAACGGCAGCTGCGGTCAAACCCGCACCGGTTGTACCTTTACCGCTTGTATAGATACTTCTTGGAGCCAGCCTTGAAACGTATTTCAATATTTGGGACTTACCGATACCAGGGTCCCCTACAATGAGGATGTGAATATCTCCCCTCAGCTTGGTTTCATCTTCAAGCTGCTTTGCAGAGCCTCCAAACAGCTGCAATGCGATTGCCTCTTTGACTTCCCTGTATCCTCTGATTGAAGGTGCAGTGGATTTGATTATCTTATCGTAAATGTGAGGGTCCTTTGACAATTCAAGAATCTTTTCTTCATCCTCTTCAGAGAGTTGTATCTCTTCAAATTCTTGCTCTAACGGTTCGATATGGTTTACATAAATGTAATTTTTAAATTTTCCGCTTCTTTCCTCTCTGAAGGTTTTCAATGTTCCTGTAATTCTTACCTTGTCTCCAGGATTTAATTTATCTACTAAATCATCTTCTAAAATCATCAGCATCTGCTTAGGTTCGCTTCCTCCGGACAGGTTTTCCAAAGGTTCCTGCATCCTTGCTGTCTGGGTATCTATGTATTTGGATTCTTCCTGAAGCAATCTGAATGACCTGCCTCCGCATTCGCTACATAATGATGGTTCTATTATCCTGTTTGCAGTGGTCTGTTCGACTTCATGCAGCCTCATACATCCCCTGCATTCAAAAACGCCGGTTTCAATACGAGGTCTGATTTCATCTGTTTTTCTTACAATTCCATCAGCGGCAACGAATGTTCCAATATATTTGCTTAAAAGGGTCTTTAAAGGAATAATGTTTGAAAGGTTTTCAAAGCGGATGTTGATGTCGGCATCCTTAACGAGGGGGTCAATGTTTTTGATGGCTATGCTTGCAGCATCAATAACCTCCTCCGGCTTGTCAATCAGTAAATCCGCAAGGTCAGGATCAAATATTTCCAATGCCTGATAATCTACATTGAGTGACCGTTCATCAGGGTATTTCTCGAGTATTTTGAACACATCATCCTTGTATGTTGTTGCAAAAAATTCTTCAAATCTTGCGATTGATGTTTGTGATTTAGTAGTAGAATTCATTATCTAAATATTTTGATTTTCATAGTTAAAAAGAATTTTGTTGCATCCATAAGATAGGTAAAAATTATATACTAAAATAGTTAATATACTATATGCGAATTGCTTTATTTAATTATTTGAGGATAATATGAGAAAATCTAGACTAAACTTGTTTAAATCCACTTCTATGATGATTTCCGTTGTTGGAATCATAATGGTAATAGCGACAATCATTGTTGTGGCATATGTAGGATACAGTATTGTTTCATCCAGCATCACAAATGACATATCATCTGGAACACAATATGATGAGCTTGCCGAGCTGAAAGCGGAATACGGCAATTTGTCAGTCAAGTTTGATAGCGTAAAGGCCACCTACTATGCGGGCGGACCTGAAGATGTTCAAACATTTAATGATGCAAAGCTGGAACTGACACGGGCAAATTCAGCTATTGAAAATGTACAAAGTGCTTTGGATGCAGGCAAACCATCAAATGATGTGGACAGCAGAATTGTTTTCGCTAAGGAAAAGCTTCAAGCTGCTAATGATGCATACAACACTCTTTAATCTTTATTTTCTTTTTCTATTTTTTTTATTGGGCATATATTCCAGGCCGACAACATACATTTCAGAACTCTTTTTACGTGATGATGCTGGTTTGGTTGTTCTGACATGTCTGAATTTACCTTTAAGTGAATCCAGCATTTCTTTGTATTCGGGGCCCTGGAATACTTTCATTACAAGATTTCCTTTTTCTTCTAGGATATTTTCAGCTATTCCTATGACTGCATAGACCAGATCAATTGACCGGAGCTGGTCAATGTTTTTGATTCCGCACAATGAGGGGGATGCATCAGACATCACGACCTTTGCTTTCCCGCCGATAAGTTCCATAATCTTTTCCTGAACTTCAGGGGTTGTAAAGTCTCCCCTGATTCCGTAATAATTTTCTTCATGGAATTTTTTAAACCGATTCAGGTCCACACCGACGACAACTCCTTCCTCTCCGACTTTTTCTAAAGCCACCTGCGACCATCCGCCGGGTGCGGCCCCAAGGTCAACGACGGTGTCTCCTTCTTTTATGAGTTTGTATTTCTTGTCGAGCTGTTTGAGTTTGAATGATGCCCTTGAACGGTATTCCTCTTTTTTAGCTTTTTTGTAATAAGGGTCTTTATGCTTTTCCATCTGCCATTTGCTTCCCATTTCAATCCCTCTTATATTTGTCAAAATCAAGTGCGCTGCATACCGGGGCACCAATCTTTACAATTTCAACATCCACTTGTTTGTCATTTACCTCAAGCAGCATTACGGTTCTGTCTGCAAGTCTCGGCACAACGGGGCTTCCCGGATTTAACAATAACACCCCATCTGTCTGTTCTATTTTCGGTTGATGTGAATGTCCGCTTACTAAGATATCAGCATCCAATTCCTTTGCCAGATAAACCAATTGTTGTGTGTCTGCTCTTGGATAAACTTCACCATGCACGATTCCAATTTTCAATCCTTCAGCTTCGATTGTCTTTGCTATTGGGAGTTTAATTCCTTTTGCCCGATCCATATTTCCCTGAATTGCCAGTACCGGAGCAATTTCTGATAATTCATCAATTACATTAATAGATGTTAAATCACCGGCATGCATAATTAAGTCAACATCATTAAATGCTTCAAAAACTTTTTCGGGAATTTCCTTTGCTCTGTCTGGAATATGGGTGTCTGAAATTAAACCTATCAACATTCTTTCAACCTAATTAAATTTTTTCTTCTATTTTTAATATGTTTTTAATCCTTTTTAAAATTTTTTTCACCATTTGGGCGATTAAATAAAAAATATTATAAATTCATAATGATATATTTATAAATATCATTCTTTTAAGGAGAAGATAAAATGGGAGAAGTTAAAAAGGAAGACATTTTAGATATTTTGGCTAAATATGACAAAAGTGAAATAACAATAGCTACTCTCGGAAGCCACACCTCTTTACATATCTTGCAAGGTGCTAAAGAAGAAGGATTTAGAACAGCTATTGTATGTCAAAAAGGAAGGGAAATTCCATATCAACGTTTTGGAGTTGCTGATGAATACATTATTGTTGATGAATTTAAAGACATTGTCAATGAGGAAGTCCAACAACAGCTCAGGGACATGAATGCAATTGTCGTTCCTCACGGATCTTTTGTTGCATATGCAGGATTAGACAATGTTGAAGACAAGTTCAATGTGCCAATGTTCGGAAACAGGGATGTTTTAAGATGGGAAGCAGAAAGAGACAAGGAAAGAGCATTGCTTGTTGAAGGTGATGTGAGAATACCTTTCAAATACAGCGATCCTTCTGAAATTGACAGACCGGTTATGGTTAAATTCCCAGGTGCAAGAGGTGGAAGAGGTTACTTTGTTGCTTCATCTACTGAAGAATTCGATGCAAAAATTGAAGCTATGAAAGCTCGTGGATGGTTAGATGACAGTGATGTAGAAGCAGCACACATCGAGGAATATGTTTCAGGTTGTAATTACTGTATACACTATTTCTACTCAGCTCTTGATGATAAAGTTGAATTAATGGGTATGGATACAAGATACGAATCCAGTATTGACGGATTTGTAAGAATGCCTGCAAAAGACCAATTGGATATTGATTTAAGCCCATCTTATGTAGTTACCGGTAACCACCCAGCTGTAATTCGTGAATCTTTACTCCCACAAGTATTTGACATAGCTGATAAATTAACAGAAAGCGCTAAAAAATTAGTTGCTCCAGGATTAAACGGTCCGTTCTGTATGCAAACATTAGTAAATGATAATCTAGAAGTAATCTGTTTTGAAATCAGTGCTAGAACTGATGGTGGTACAAACACATTTATGGATGGTTCTCCTTACTCCTACTTGACTTATGGCAAACCTATGAGTATGGGTAGAAGAATTGCCCTTGAAATAAAAAGAGGAATTGAAAGGGATGAATTAGAAAAAATAATAACATAGATTGTTATTATTTTTCATTTTTTTATTTTTTTTAGAATTAGTCTATTTTTTCTTTTTCTTTTTACCGATATTCTGCTTTTTTTCATATTCTTCCAATGCTTTTACACGACTTCTTTTAGTCCAGGCGCCGACAAAACCAACGAATGCACCAATAATGAGTATAATAAGGGCCACAGTCATTATTCCAGTTTCTGTTGTGAAAAATCCTTCTTCGAATGTTCCCATATAACCCTGTAATGTCAATGCAAGTATTGGTGTGGAAGCAAATGCTCCGGCAACGGTTCCAAAAAGAAGGTCTTTTTGACCGTATCCGGCATATAAAAGTCCTATTGCGGCAAATGGATAAAACCAATCCCAATATTGATATCCAAATAATATGAATGCACCTGCTATTGCTGCTCCGAATATTAATGCTTTAAAGTTTACATCTGGCAATATTTCCATCTTATCTCTCCAAAAGGTTATTTTTTAGAAGCCAATGCTCCTCCAAAGGCTCCTGTAATTCCCATAACAATTGCATAATAAATCAAATAGCCTATTATTACTGTTATGCTTGTAATTCCAGAAAGTGTAAATCCAGTTAATCCTCCGAAAATACCGAATAGACTACCTCCCAATGTTGCAATTATGATAAATAATATTGCACAAACGATAGTTCCTAACGCTCCAGCAACAGCGGCATTCCACATGCCTCCAATTGCTCCATCATGAGCCAGGTATCCGGTTATAAATCCTACAATTAACAATCCTACAAATTCATATTGTGCGAAAAATGATTTAACCATCACGGCTAGTATGAAACCAAAAATCACTGCTTTCCATTTGGTCATAATAATCACCTTGTATATAATTATTTGATTTCATTAATAAAGGTATCTATTTTTTCGCTAGGATTATCTATGTCTTTTGAAGTTAAAAACATTGTTGATATTTGTTGCTTTCCTGAAACCTCTGCCATCTTTTCCAATGCCTTGTCATAGCCTCCGCCCATGCAGGTGCAGAAGGAGGCCATTTTGTTGATTTTATCTTTATTTTGAATTAGATAGGTAAAAATTGGTGTTGCCATGTTGGAGGACCAGACAGGCGTTCCGACTATAACCAAGTCATAGTCTGCAGGATCTTTTGAAATGGGATTGATGTCGCTTGCCCGTCCCATTGTAGCGTTCATTCCTCCTTTTAAGAACCCTAATTTTCCATCATATTTCCCATCATCCGTGATTTCTTCAATATCGCAGTTTAATATGCTTTGAATTTTGTTTGCAATTCCTTTTGTCACATCTGTTCTTGAATAGTATACAATCAAAATCTTCATTCTAACACCTAATATATGTCTTTTAGTTTATCTCTAATCTGGTCAAGTATTGCTTGATGCATTCTTTTTGTAAATTCTCCTTTATCATTCTGATTTAAGACATCCAAATAACCTTGAGAAACTAAATTGAATGCAAATGGGCTGGGTATTACGGTATTTATTGTTTTTATCTCCATTTCTTCTGAATCAATCATGTTTATGACTTTCAAAGCATTTTTGATGTCCATGTAATCTTCAAGCGATTCTCTTCTGGCCTCCTTTAATATTGAGAAATTATCGTCCATGTCCTGCACGAATTTCAATAATATTTTGCCTCGAACTTGCTGCCTTCCAACGGATTTTGATTCGCCTTTATAATGTCTTAAGGTCATCAGTGACCTTCCGGCGCAATGCCTGAATCTGGAAGCTAATGTTTCTGTTTTATTCAATGAATTTGTCAGTATCGTTTCAAAATTTTCAGGGTTTAATTCTTTGAATGATTCCAGGCCTCCAATTTTTCCGTCGGAACTTAAATAAAAGCCGTTATCTGAAATTGATATTGTCACATTCATATTGTATTTCTTGGCAACGATATATGCCGTTGCCCTTGATAGGGCATCATTGACTTTTCTTCCAAACAATGAATGGAATATTACAAAGCGCCTTCCGCCGAATCCCTTGTAATATTCAATCAGCAATAGTCTGTTGCTAGGTATTTTGGCGTATTTGTATTGTTCAACGAAGTATTCATATATTGAATTTGCAGCAAAGTCATCAACATACAGGTAGTCGTAGATGAATTCCATTATTTCCTCTTTGCTTCGACGATATTCAAACTTGGTTTCCATATGTGACCTGAAGCGTTGGATGTCCATTGCAAGGTCAAAGGATAGGGGTAACTGTTGTGAAAACCATGAGGGTATTGTTGGAGGGCCGCTTGAGGGGGTTACGTTAATTGTCATTCCTTTTCCGTAGTTGAATCGGTAGGTTTTACCCCCTAAAACAAAGGTGTCTCCTTTTTTCAGCCTTTCCATAAATGACTCTTCTATTTTGCCGACGGTTTCACCGTCGCATTTGACCAAAACGCCGGAACTGTCAGGTATTGTTCCGATATTTGTTGAATAAAGCATTCTGGCTAACTTGCCTCTTTTTCCGAAGGTTTTTTTATTATAGTCTATCCAGATTTTTGCATAGACATATCTCTCTTCGAGTTCCGGATATTCACCGGCCATATAACTCAGCACATCTTCATAATCATCTCTTGAGAGGTCCTTATAGCAATAGCTTTTCTTGATTACATCATAAGCATAATCGATATCCCATGTGTTTTCTATGCTCATTCCATAAATGTGCTGGGCCAAAACGTCCAGGCAGTTAGTTGGAATGCTGATTTTGTCAATTTTTCCTTCTTTAGCGTTTTTAAGAAGCACTGAACATTCGACTAGGTCATCACGATTTGTCACTATGATTCTTCCTTTGGATTTTTCATGCAGTTTATGCCCGCTTCTCCCAATCCTTTGAAGGGCTCTTGCAACGGATTTTGGAGAGTTTATCAATACGACAAGATCGATATATCCGATGTCAATACCCAATTCAAGGGAAGTTGATGATACAACAGCCTTAAGCTTTCCTTCCTTTAGCTTCTTTTCTGTTTCTAGACGCACTTCCTTTGAAAGTGAGGAATGGTGGGCCATTATGTTCGAATCATTGTAGTTCATCGGATACATTTTCTTTAGATTATAAACAAATCTTTCGGTTCCGCTTCTTGTATTTGTGAATATCAATGTCGTTTTGTTTTCTTGAATTAAATCATCAAGTAAGTCATACATGCCCAAACGTGTGTCTTCCTCATCAGCCAGCACAATATCGCTTACAGGACACATCACTTCCATGTCAAGCTCTTTTAGATAGTTTATGTCGACTATTTTGCAGCTTCTTCCAAGGCCATACTCATAGCCTACAAGGAATTTCGCAACCTCCTCAAGAGGACTGACGGTTGCTGAAAGGCCGATTCTTGTAAACTGGCCAACCAGGTGTTGCAATCTTTCTAATGATAAACTTAAATGGACTCCCCTCTTGTTTTCGGCCAGGGAATGTATCTCATCAACGATTACATATCTGACTCCGCTCAATTTTTCCCTAAACTTTGGAGCTACAAGCAGGATGGACAATGTTTCGGGTGTTGTAATCAGGATATGGGGCGGTTTTTTTAGCATCTTCTGCCTTTGATACTGTGTTGTATCGCCGGTTCGTACTGCCTTTCTTATTCCAAGCTCATGGCCAGCAATTTCCTCTATTCCCTTTAGTGGTTCCTCCAAATTTTTTTCAATGTCATTGTCCAATGCTTTGAGAGGTGAGATGTAAATGCAATATACCTTATCTTCCAATTCATCCTTCTCGGCGAGTGTTGTCAATTCGCTGATTACTGATAAGAAGGCCGTTAATGTCTTACCAGAACCTGTTGGTGATGAGATGAGGATGTTATTTCTTTTATGGATATCTATGATTGATTTTTTCTGAGCGGGTGTGAAATCTTTAAATTGTGAGTCAAACCATTTGCGAACCCAAGGGTGGAGGGTCTTGAAAATCTGCTTTTTTGTATAACTTTTGGTCTGCTCTTCAATCATTTTAATATCCTCATGTTTTTTTAGCACAATTGTATATTTAATGGATTTTGTTATATTAGTTTTATTAATTTTTTTAAATTATCGATGTTTATTGATTTAAACATTGTTAAATTATATTGCTAATGTGAATTTTTTTGCACATCTTAAAAAATTTAACTGTTATAATTTATTTGTTTATTTAATTTTTTTGGATATTAAAAAATAATATTCAATCATATTATTGATTTAATAGAATTCTATTAAATTTTAGAATAAAAATCATTAAATAGTTTAATTTAACATATATTTATACATAGGCTAATGCCTTAGGTGGTATAAAAAAATGAAAAACTATTTCGATATTAAAGACAAAGTTGCTGTCATAACTGGAGCTTCCTCCGGTTTAGGATGGCAAATTGCACAAGCATATGCAAGCCAAGGTGCTAAATTAGCATTATTTGCAAGAAGAGAAGAAAGATTACTTGAAAATGTTGCCGAAATCGAAAAAGAATTCGGAACTGAAGTAATGTACGCAGTATGTGATGTAGGTGACTATGACAGCATCACCGCAGCAGTTGCAAAAGTAATGGACGCATATGGAAGAATCGATATCTTAGTTAACGCAGCAGGTATGGGTAACAACAAAATGGTTACCGACCAATCCAATGAAGAATGGGAAAGACACATCCACATTGACTTAAGCGGTGTATACTACATGTGTAAAGCTGTCGGAGAAATCATGATTGAACAAGAATACGGAAAAATCATCAACATCGGTTCAATCCACTCCAGAGTAATCTTCCCAGGAGGAGGAATCAGCGCATACTCCTCAGCTAAAGGTGGAGTAATGAACTTAACCAAAAACTTAGCTGTAGAATGGGCTAAATACAACATTACCGTAAACGCAATCGGTCCTGCTGTATTTGAAACAGAATTAACCGTAGACTCCATTGAATTACCAGGATTCATGGATCTTATTGCAGCATACTGTCCTGCTGGACGTTTAGGTAAACCTGGTGAATTAGACGGTATTGCAATTTACCTTGCATCCGACGCATCCAGTTTCTGTACCGGTCAATTAATCTGTATTGACGGTGGATGGACTGCAATTTAAATAAGAGATTTTTTCTCTTATTTTTTTCTATTTTTTTTAAAAGATTATATATTCCTAAAATCTAATTTAATATCATGTCAAATTTAAGTTTTGAAGAAGCTATTAACAGTTTATCAGATGATGATGTTAAAGTTAGAAAAGAAGCTATTGAATCATTGGTTGGAATAACTGATGAAGAAGCTATTGAACCATTAATTAAAGCTACTACTGATGATAATGCGCAGGTCAGATTTAAAGCAGCCGAAATTTTAGGAAGCATGGGTGATGTAGCTGTTGATAAATTAATCGATGAATTTAAAAATGCAGAAGGCAAAGACAAAAGATTTTTAGCTTTTGCACTTAAAGAAACTGAAAACGAAAAGGTCATCCCTTATTTTGTTGAAGCAACTGAAGATGAAGATTTTGGTGTTAGAAAAGTTGCGGTACGTGCTTTAGGTGAACTTCAGGCAGATGATGTATTGGATGTAATTGCAAAATGCCTTGAAGATGAAGATTGGGGTGTTAAACTAGCTGCTGTTCAAGCACTGGGAGATCTTGCAAGTGATGAAGCAATCGGATTAATCAAGGATGCCAGAAAATCTGAAGATGATAAGGACTTTAAAAAGTCTTGCAATAAGGCTATCAAAAAAGCTGAAAAAAGACAAAAGGCTAAAGCATCCGGTAAATCAATTGTGAAAGTTATTCCAATGAGCACCATTAAGGAAATTGAGAAAACCAATCCTCAAAAGGCCATTAAGGAATATGAACGCTATGTTGAGGCAAAAGAAGCTAAGGATGCACCATATAAACGCTTATGTGTCTTATATAGGAAAGCAAATGACTATAACAATGAAGTTAGGGTCATAGAAACTGCTATTGAAGTATTTGATGGTACTAAAAAAGAGGATTACTTTAAAAAGAGATTGGCTAAATTGAAATAGCTATTTTCTTTTGACTTCATAGAGGTCTTCTCTTTTATTCTTTAAAAGGGGGAGCTCTTCTCTTATTCTTTTTATTTCACTTAAATCAATTTCAGATATAATCAAATTCTCTTTTTCATCGGCTTCGGCAATGATTTCTCCCCACGGATTTGCAATGATGGAGTGCCCGAAACTATGGTAGCTTGCTTCTTCATTTAGTGCAGGGGCAACGCCAACGCAATAAACCTGATTGTCAAGAGCCCTTGAGCGGAAAAGCAGCTCCCAATGGGCAGGTCCTGTTGTCATATTAAATGCGCCCGGATAAAATAGTATTAATGCTCCGTTTTCCACCATAATCCTTGCAAGTTCCGGGAAACGAACGTCATAACATATTCCGATGCCTATTTTTCCAAATTCCGTATCCGCAATTGTGACTTCGTCGCCGGCTGTCAAAACATCGGATTCTTTAAATGTAATCTTTCCTTTGACATCTATGTCAAAAAGATGCATTTTCCTATGTTTGGCCATTATGTTTCCCCGCTTATCAAAAAGATAACTGGTATTGTAAAGTTTGTCGTTCTCTTTTTCAGGAATTGATCCGGCAAGAATGTAAACGTCGTTCTTTTTAGCCAAATTGGAAATCTTATTTAAAGTAAAGCTATTGTTTTCCTCTTCTGCATATTCAATGAACTTGTCATTTGAATATGGGCAGTTAAACATTTCTGGAAGAACAATCATATCAACATTTTTTGATTTGCTTTGTTCAATCATAAAAGTAGCATTTTCAAGATTTTTCTCTTTATTGTCAATAACATTCATTTGACAAAGTGCAAGCTTAATTTTTGTCATTTTTAACACTTAAAAAATAGAAAAAGTATGATTTGAATCATACTTAAACAATATTTGCGGAATTCACCATGGAATTTATGTCATCGGTTGTGACGGAATTAATGGAATCTCCATCAATTTTGAATACATATAATTTGCCATCACTAAACATTGAAACAAATCTGGTGTAATCCCCATCAGCATTTTCCAATATAATATTTGATGCATTTCTGCCATCTATAGTGACAGTTTCAACAAGTTCCACATAAGAACCGGTATCCTGGGCAAAACTAAGTCTTTCTTGGGTTATTTCTTTAAGGGATTCTGCATCATTTGAAATATTATAATACTCTATAGTTGTATTTTCACCGTTTTTGAAAAATTTAGCTCCAGGGTGTTGATCATCAATTTCTTTAATTTCTTCCCAAGCTTTAGGATACTTGAATGAAAAGTCTCCTGCACTAAATTCAGCTAAATCAATAGTTTGAATTGGTGAAGAATGATTATTTGATCCTGTGAGAACTATTCCACAAATCACAATTAAAGTTATAAGCAATATTATTCCAATAATTAGTTTCTTTTCTTTTAAAATCTCAAGTGTACTTGGTTCATTGGAAGGTTTTTTAGGTTTAGGTTCTCTTTGGAAGATATCTTCTCCTTTAGAAGCAGCAGCTTTTGTTTTAGGGAATTTGTATCCACAATTTCCACAAACAGGAGCACCATCATAACTAGGATTTCCACATTCAGGACATTTTTTCACAGATTAACCTCCATTGAAATTGCATTTTTTATCTACAATATATAATAATGTTTTTATTATTATAAAAATATATTCATAGTTGTGATATTATGGTTAATGAGGACATTGTTAAAGTTAATGATATAAATTATGCAATTTATAAAATCGGAAAGTGGGAAAATGATTATGAAATCAACCAGATTGGGTTATCAAGAGAGATTCCCGTTAGCGAACCTACAGTATTTCATGTAAAATTTTCCATGGAAGAAATCAGGAATACAAAATTTGACATGTCTGATAAAAAAGTAAATGGTTTTGTGGCAATTGCAGAACAGCTGAATCCAAAAATCCAAGAAATGGATTTGGAGGATGTCATTGAACTTGAAGAAAAAGAATATCAAAATATCTTGAAAGAATTAGATAATCTAGAATTATTGGATAATGACGAGACAATTCCGCTAGACACTGAAGATTATCTAATTTATAAATTGGAAAAGGAACATCATCTGACCAAATCATTCCCGGCTAATGAATTCACAAGGCAATTTTATATCGACGAGTTGAAAAGAATTAAAGAAGCATTGGATTAAAACGCATCTAAAGTAACTTTCTTATCTCTTTTTAGTTCACGGGGAGGCTCGATTGATACAAATTCAATTCCCTCTTCTTCAATTAACTCCAATGCATCATCCATAATTGATGGCGCAACTAATAATCCTCGTATCTTCTTTTTTTGAGCTTTGCATTCTCTTAAATAATCATTATCTGTATTTTCTAAATCTTGCAGATATCTTCTAAGCTGTTTTACCGCAGTAACTCCGGCCTTACGGGCTTTCAGCTCAAGAACCATTAGATTATTGTCCTTGTCTTTTCCTAAAATATCGATAAATCCGTGTTCGACGCTATATTCTCGAGTGGTTGGGGTAAATCCTTCTTCTATCATATGGGGCTTTTCCATAATCATGTCGCTCATATCTTTTTCGTATCCTGCCTGCTCAAGTTCTTCAAAGTCTTCAATATTTGCATAACTGATAAACTGGATTTGCCTTATTTCCACTGTCAATAATTCCTTTGGAGTTCTTCTGTGGCTTTCTAAGAATAGATTGTCATTTTTAATGTAGCTTCTTGTTCTTGATTTGGGAGGCTGCCAATTTACAGGCTCCACTTTCTTTTCCTGATGGATTAAGAAAGCTCCGTCAGGTTTAATCATAATGATGCGTTCTCCCCAGTTTAGTTCGCTTAATGCTCGCCCTTCATAATTAACTTTGCAACATGCAAAAATCACTATTGTCGCTTTTTTGCGCAAAGCGTCCTGAACTAAATCATATGCATCGTTGCAGTTAGGTTTTTCTAGAATTTTATATTTCATCACAATAACATTGTTTAGTTTAATTTAAATATTTTTTTAAACAATTACTATATGTAATCTTAATTATCTGGAGGAATTGCAATTTACGATGAAGAATATTTTATTAATAGGAATGAATATTTCACGCTTGATTCTTTTGAATTTGAAAACGGTAAAGTTTTAGAAGACGTTAAAGTAGAGTATATGACTTTTGGAAATCCTATTCATGATGATAATGGGCATATTAAAAATGCCGTTGTTTATTGTCACGGCTCTTTAGGCAATTATTCTTCAATGAAAAAGATAGCTCCATTAGTTGGAAGCGGGGATGTTTTTGATGAAAATAAATATTTTTTCATTTGTTTATCTGCTTTGGGTTCTCCAGGTTCTTGTTCACCCTCAACTACAGATTTGAAAAGTAAATTTCCAAAATATTCCATTAAGGATGTCGTGAATTTCCAGAAAAAATTTCTGGCCGAAAAATTCAATATTAATCATGTTTTAGGGATGATTGGCATTTCAATGGGAGGTTTTGTTTGCTTGACATCTGCTATTGAATATCCTGATTTTGCAGACTTTATTATTTGTGGAGTAAGTAGCTATAAAGTAGCGGGACATGATTTTATTCTTTCCAAATTTGTAAATGAGATTATAGAATCTGATCCTGATTATAATAAAGGGGAGATGACATATTCTCTGCTTAGGACATTAAGGATAGCCAGTTTGGCGGAATTTAACTTTGGACTTTCTAAAGAAGCCTTAAGAGCCATGTCTAATATTGAGTTAAGTGCTGAATTTGAAAGCTTTGGAAATGAAAGCATTGAAACAGATATTTATGATTTAAAGTATTGCAATGAATCATGCATGTATTTTGATGTTGAAGAGGAATTGGATAAAATCACATCCAAAGTATTGGTTGTCGCCTGCAATCAGGACCCTCATTTCCCACCAAATCTGGATGCAATACCAATGTCGGAAATGATTAAAGATTCACAATTGTTAGTTATTGACTCAAATTTGGGGCATTTGTGCTTTAATGAAATCGAAAAAATCTCTAATGAGTTAAGAGAGTTTCTGGAGGATTTCGATGATTGTTAGGATTGTGGATTATGGTGATGAGAATGATTCCAAATTCATTGAATATCATGTTGAGGGATTATCAGATGCTCAGCTTGCTTTCCTTGATGAAAATTTGGAGGAAGAAACTGCTGTCGATGGGAATATCTTAAAGATTATGATGTATTTTGAAGATAAACTGTATCCTCTTCAGAGTGATATTGCAAAAATCAGACTAGATGATTTCATTGCCCGCGAAGAAATAGAAATGAATGTTTTCTTGTCTAGCTTTCTAGAAGATATGTGATTTTTGCATAATCAAAAAATATATATTGCATTAGGCCATTATTATTATTAAATGGTTGTGATATTATTACTTATACTGTTAAATATGGCGCACATATTATGGAATCTTTTGAATTTGAATCCGGAAGGGTTTTAGAAAATGTTGAAGTGGCCTATTTCACTAGCGGGGTTCCAAAATATGATGATGAGGGAAATATCATTAATGCAATCATATATTCCCCAACACTTCAAGGTCAATATTCTTTTTTTACACAGTATAAGGATTTAGTAAACATTGACCAAATTAATAAGGACGATTATTTTTTTATTAGGATTTTTTCCCTAGGAAATCCCCGTTCATGTTCTCCATCAACAACCGATTTAAGATATAATTTCCCTAATTATACCTTTAAGGATCGTATTAACTTTAAGAAACAATTTTTAGCTGAAAAATTCGGCAATATCAAAAAACTTTTTGGCATAATCGGTGAAGGAGTAGGAGGATATGAAACTCTTACATGGGCATGTGAGTATCCTGATGATATGGAATTCATAATTGTTTTAAACGGTTCCTATAAAGTTTCAGGATATAGTTATGTTATAGCCAAATGTATTGATGGTATAATTGATTCATCCGATGATTTTTATTCAGATATTTATGATGCATCTTTGTCCAAAGCGGTTGTTATTATCAGCAGATTGATATTCGCAGGTTATTTTTCAAAAAATGTGTTGGAAAACCTATCTTCTGATGAATTGGATGTTTTCATGGAAGATTATATTGATGATACGTTATCTATGGACATTTATGATTTTAAATTCCGTAATGATTGTATTTTAAAATATAATTTGGAAGATAAAATATCTAATGTCAAAGCCAAAGCACTGATAATTGGTATGGAGGGTTATTTATTCAATAATGTTGAAACGCAGGTTATCCCTTTAGGAGATTTTATTGAAGATTCAAAATTGGTAATATTCCACCCTAAAAGACAGAGTTACTATGAAGATGAAGACTATTCGATGATAATTTCTGAATTACAATCATTTTTAAATCGAGTAAAGAAATAAAAAAAGTTTAAGCTAGTTAAACTAGCTTTGATTTTATTTTGAAACATTAAGCATATGTTCAACTGCTTTTCTGGATTTGTCAGCAACATCTTTTGGCAATGTGACTTCAGGAGCTTCATTAACAAGGGAGTCTCTGATTTTTTCTAATGTATGCAGTTTCATTGTATTGCAGATTGCTCCTTCAAGTAAAGGATATAATTTTTTGCCAGGAACTTCTGCATTGATTCTTGTAATCATGTCAATTTCAGTCCCTATAACAAATTCTTCTTTGTCACTTTCTGCAATATGTCTTAACATTCCGCCTGTTGACATTACCACGTCACATGCTTTTTGAACTTTCATATCACATTCAGGGTGGCAGATTATTTCTGCATTAGGGTATTGTTCTCGTTTAAGTTCAACATCTTCAACATGGAATAGTCTATGTACGTAACAGTGACCATCTTTAGGAACAGGTATGATCTCTTTGTCAATCTTGTCTGCAACATGTGTTCCTAAGTTTTTATCAGGCCCGAATAAAATTTTATCATGAGGTAAACTTTCAGCGACTTTGACTGCATTGGCGGAAGTACATAATGTATCTGCATGCTGTTTTGCTTCAGCAATACTGTTTACATAAAGGATAACTCCTGCATCCGGGTGTTCTTCCTTAGCTTTCAATAGCACATCTTCATGCAGCATATGTGCCATAGGACATTCGGCTTCTAATGTCGGAATGACAATCTTCTTATCGGGATTTAGTATGAATGCAGTTTCGGCCATGAAGTCCACACCACAAAATATGACTAAATCTTTGTCATCGATTTCAGAAGCTTTTATACATAGTTCTAGAGAGTCTCCAAGGAAATCTGCAATTTCTTGCACTTCTTTTGGTTGGTAGTTGTGTGCAAGGATTATCGCATTTTTTTCCTCTTTTAATTTTAAAATTTCTTCTTGAAGAGAGCTATTCATCTTTCTCACCCATCTGTGTATATTTTCTTATGTCATTTGTTATAATTAATTTATATTTGTCTTTACTATTAAATTCTTTTACCCAAAATGACACTTTTACCTGACTTTCTTCAAAGGTTATTCCTTTAGCAAAGACATCCGGCTTTGGATTGTCAAGTATGCCGTCATATTCGGAAATCTTTTTAGTGATGTAATCCTTAAATTCTTCAATGTCGACGTTTAAGGCAAGTCCTGCTAAAATATCCACTCTGAATTTTTCTTGAGGTTTAAATTGTAAATAAGGGGTGTTAGTCAATGTTGAATTAGGTATTATGTCTCTAACACCAATATCGTCAACAATAGTTGTTGATCTGAGACTAATCCTCTCAATAATTCCTTTTTTGTTATTTATTTCAATAGTATCTCCAACTTGAATACTTTTTCCGATAATCAGGATTATTCCAGAGAACAGATTTGATATGATGTCTTTGGCAGCAAAACTCACGGCAATACCCACTATTCCTAAACTTAGAAGGGTTCCTGCAAGATTAATGCCAAAGAATTGTAAAATTATCATCAATGCTATAAAATAGATTATATAGTTGATTATGTCCCTTGCAAGATATATTGCAGCCTTATTCTTATGAAAACGATCCATTTTATTCATCAGATAAGCAACCAATCTTGTAATCAGGGTTGCGACAATAATCACTATTAAAATGTAAATGAGTATCATTGGATTTTCGGGGGGTACTAAAAAATTCATTCTACACTCCTAGACATCAATTTTCATAAAATCTTTTGCCAATTTTGTATTTTCAAAAATGTCTTTTGCCTGTTTTAGTAATTCATCAGTTTTAGTGTATCTTGTACTGAAATGAGTTAATATCAGTTCTTTTGAATTTGATGCTTCGGCAATTCTGGCCGCATCGGCAGATGTCGAATGGAAATTTTCTTCAGCCTTGTCTGCATCTTCAGTTATGTAAGTCGATTCATGGATAAGAATTGTTGAATCTTTTGCAAATTCCACCATTTCTTCACATGGGGTGGTATCTCCTGAATAAGTGATTTTATTTCCTTTTCTTGGTGGTCCAAGCACTTGTTCGGGCTTGATTATTTTACCATCAACTTCAACCTCTTCGCCATTATGCAGGCGTCCGAAGTCGGGGCCTACTGGAACACCTAGTTCTATTGCTTTTTCTCGTAGAAATCTTGGTTTTTTAAGCTCTTCGACAGAATAGGCTAAACATGGAACATGGTGGTTTACCTGCTGTGATTTAATAATGTAATCTTCTTCTGATTCAACAGTTCCAGAACCAATTTCAATAAACTCAATTGGGAATTCAATTTTTGAATAACCTAAGCTGAATAATGCATTTCTTAAGTCATATAATCCTTCAGGACCATATATTGTTAATTTGTTTTCCCTTCCTCTGAAATTCATTGATTGAATCAAGCCCGGAAGGCCCAAAATATGGTCTCCATGATAATGGCTTAAAAATATCTTTGATATTTTCATAGGGCTTACTTTTGCAAATATCAGCTGTCTTTGAGTTCCTTCACCACAGTCAAACAAGAAAGTTTCACCAAATGCCTTTAGAATTATTGCAGGGTGATTTCGAGTATAAGAATGCACTGCAGATGAAGTTCCTAAAAATATTATTTCCATGTAATCACTTATTTTATATTATAAAAATAGTATATATTAATATTAATTATTAAATTTTAGGTGATTTTTTGGATAAAATTATTGAATATATGCTAGAAGAAGATAAAGGATTTGGAGACATTACTTCAAATGCCGTTGTTGAAAAAGATAAAGAAGTTAATGCATATATTATTTCAAAAGATGAAGGAATCCTGGCCGGTATCGATATTATTCGTGAAGTTTTGGAGGAGTATGGCGTTAATGTCACATTTTGGTTAAACGATGGTTGTGAAATCTCTAAAAATGATTTGATAATGTCTATGAAAGGAGACGCTAGAACAATTCTGCTTCTCGAGAGGACTGTACTTAATTTATCAATGAGAATGAGTGGTGTGGCAACTGCAGCTCATTATTATGCCAATTTGGTTAAGGATTATGATGTTAGAATTGCTGGAACCCGCAAGACCTCTCCGGCAATAGCCAAATTCGATAAGTATGCTTTAAAAGTTGGTGGTGCCGATACTCATCGTTTCAGTTTGGATGATATGGTGTTAATAAAGGATAACCATATTGCAGTCTGCGATTCCCCGCTTGATGCGCTCCTAAAAGCAAAAGAAAACACCAGTTTTTCCAAAAAGATAGAAATTGAAGTAGAGACTTTAGAAGATGCAATAGAATGCGTACGGAATAAGGCAGATATTGTCATGCTTGATAATATGAGTGGAGTTGAAGTTAAGGAAGTCATTGATGAGCTTGAAAAACTCAATATTCGTCAAAACTCATTGATTGAAGTGTCAGGTGGGATTACTGAAGACAATATTCTAGACTATGTTGAATATGGTGTGGATATCATTTCAATAGGTGCTTTGACCCATTCATCCAGAAGCCTGAATTTTAGTTTAAGAATTGAATGAGATCATAATCTTAATGATAATTTTTCTTTCAATTCTTCGTTGCTCATTTCAGTAATGAAAGTTTCATCGCTGCTGATTGCTTTTTCAGCAAGATTTAGTTTATTTTTACTCATTTCATCAATTACTTCTTCAAGAGTTCCTTTTGTGATGAATCTATAGACCATAACGTCACTTTTTTGCCCAATGCGATGTACACGATCCGTTGCCTGATTTTCTATTGCGGGATTCCACCACAAATCATAATGGATAACATTTTGCGCGGCAGTCAAGTTCAATCCCACTCCGCCAGTTTTGAGTGTTGCAACCAGAATTTTATAATCTTTGTTTTCCTGGAAATTGGAAATTATTTCGTCTCTTTTTTGCTGTGTAAGTGAACCGTGCAGGAACAAAACATCCGTTTTTAACTTCTTTGAAAC
>NZ_JBGUIH010000008.1:0-35607 GCF_045112895.1 Methanobrevibacter sp.
TTCACAATGTCCTGGGCAACCAACTGTACCATCGACAACTGTACAGTAAAAGCTGAAGGAAACGTAGGTAACTTGATTTACTTAAACGTCTATAACATTGCAGGTGCTCCAAGCGGCGTGCCTTTAAACAACAATAACACTGTTTCTAACAACAGAATTTACGGTAAAGAAGGTTCCGCTATTTCTGTCGGTCTTATGGTAGAAGGTCAAAACAACTTAATTATCAACAATACATTGTACAAATCTTCAATCAGTACCTCATTCGGTGGTCAAAACCCATACAACAACACTTACGTTGGAAACACCATGACTGAAGGATCTGGTTTAACCGCACAAGCTGGTTCTATTGTATATGGTAACAATGTAACCGGTGCTTTATCAACTGGTAAAGAATCTGTTGCTTATGATAACGTTGTTGGCGGTAAATTGACTGTCGGTCAAGATGCTACAGCTTACAACAATACTGTTGGTAACGGTTTAACTACTGGTGGTACTAATGCCGTTATTGAAAACAACACAATTAATGGTGCTGTAACTATCAATAAAGTTGGAACCACTTTCGTTGGAAACGATGTCAATGGTACTGTAACCGTAAGTGCAAACAATAACGTAATTAAAGGAAACAACATTACTACTACCGGTGATTATGCTGTTGATTTAGGTTCAAAAACAGGAAACAACGTAACAGACAACTACTTGATTGCTAGTGAATTGAAAGGTGATGCTGCTGTTAAATACACTAACGCAAACAATATTGTAAAAGATAACCGTCCTATTAAAGATGGTTCTAGTGTTATTATTTTCCCATTCTCAGGTGCACCTTATGGTGAAGAGATTTTCCTCACTTATGAGGTCGAAAATGAGACTGTTGTCACTGTTGTTGTTGAGGATGCTGAGGGTAATGTGATTACTGATGGTGTTGATACTAGCGTTGCTGGCGAAGTGACCATTAATGGTTTAGTTCCTGGTAATTACACTATTACAGTTATTAATGCTGAATCTGATCTTTACAAAGCTTCCAATTGTAGTGATACATTCAGTGTTGTTAAAGCAACTTCTGCAGTTTATATTGACACTATCTCCGATGTGGCTTATGGCGAAGATGTTGTTGTCGATTACCTTGTAGATAATGAGGCTGATATTACTGTTGTTGTTGAGGATGCTGACGGTAATGTGATTTCTGATGGTGTTGATACTAGTGTCGCTGAACATGTGACCATTTCCGGTTTAGTACCTGGTGAGTACACCATTACAATTATCAATGCCGGAAATGAATATTACACAGGTTCAAATGCTACTGAAACATTTACTGTAGATAAAGCTGAATCCAGTGTTATGATTTTCCCATTCTCAGATGTAGTATCTTATGGCGAAGAAGTTTTCCTCGGATATGAAGTTGAAAATGAGAATGTTGTCACTGTTGTTGTTGTGGATGCTGAGGGTAATGTGATTACTGATGGTGTTGATACTAGCGTCGCTGGTGAAGTTACCATTACTGGTTTATTACCTGGTAATTACACTATTACAATTACTAATGATGGAAACGATAACATCACCGGTTCCAGTGATAGTGCCGAGTTCACAGTAACCAAGAAAGCTACATTCTTAATGTTCAATGATGATGAATTAACTTATGCGGATAATCCGGAATTGATCATGACATTGATGGATGAAAACGGAAATATTATTAAGAATGCTCTCATCCATGTAAACAATACTCTTGGTGTTTATAAATACAGAACCGATAATGTTGGTGCAGCAACTGTTCCTGTCAACTTAAAACCTGGCGAATATGAATTCGCTATTAGTTATGATGGCAGCGATATTTACGAAGGTCTCAACACTACTAAAACTGTCGTTGTAAATAAAATGGAAACAGTCATTTCCGTTGAAGACACAACTGTAACCTATAAAGCAAATGATAATTATACCATTACTGTAACTGATGCAAACGGCAATCCGGTTTCAGGAATTACTGTCAGTGTTGACAATGGTGCTAAAGTTTTAAGATACCGCACCGGTGCTGATGGTGTTGCTAATGTACCTGTTACTTTAAAACCTGGTAATTACACTTTCGATGTTTCATTTGCTGGAAATAATCTCTATAAAGCTTCCAACAGTTCAAGTAAAGTTGTTGTAGATAAAGCTAATGTCATCATTGATGCAGCAGATCTTGTTGTCACTTATAAAGATGGTTCACCTTTCGAAGCTACTTTAACTGATGTTAATGGTGTTGCTATCTCTGGCGTAACAGTCAAATTCGACTTTATGTTGAATGGTGTTGTTAAAAAGTCTGTAAGATACCACACTGATGCCAATGGTGTTGCAAGTGCTCCAATTAGCATAAAACCTGGAGACTATGAATGTGTAGTCAGCTTCGCTGGAAACAGCATCTATGCTGCAGCAAACGTTACCAAAACATTAACAATCAATAAAGCTCCTGCTAATTTAGAAGCTTCAAATACTGAAATTACATATAAAGATGGTAATTTAACAGCTAGATTGACTGATGTAGATGGTAATGCAATCTCTGGTGCTACAA
Source organism: Methanobrevibacter sp. (assembly GCF_045112895.1). Lineage (GTDB taxonomy): Archaea > Methanobacteriota > Methanobacteria > Methanobacteriales > Methanobacteriaceae > Methanocatella. The sequence goes on from NZ_JBGUIH010000008.1 coordinate 2,543, forward strand.
TTAGCTTTACCCAAGGTACAAGCACTTACAGATACCACACTGACAGCAACGGTGTAGCAACCGCTCCAATCAACTTGAAACCTGGAGAATACAACTACACAATAAGCTTCGCTGGAAACTCAATGAACGGTCCTGTAAACACAACCGCAGTTGTCAAAGTCAATAAGATTGATGTGGTTTTAACCGCTCAAGACATTGAAATGACCTTTAAAGACGGTACCAACTACACTGCCAAATTGACTGACGCTAATGGCAATCCAATTGCTGGAGTTGTTGTAAAAGTCAACAGAACCGGAAACACTTATAAATATAAAACTGACTCAGAAGGTATGATTTCAGTTCCTCTCAACTTTAAAGTGGGAACATATGATTTCGTTGCTTTCATCGAAGACAGTGATATTTATAATCCAACAAGTGTGGCAACCACAGTAACAATAACAAAATAAAATTAAAAAAATGGAATTAATATTCCATTTATTTTTTTCTTTTTTTCAAACCTATTGTTTAATTGATTTAATTATCAATAATTTTCATAGTTCTTTAATTAAAATTTATCAAATAGTCCCTATTTCTAATTATTTTATCACATAGATCTTATTTTAAATCAATGAATCTTATCATATATCTCAAAAGAATAAAAATAGTAGAGTTCTTTAAAATTAGGGTTTTTTAAATTTAAAAAAAGAGTAAAAAAATAGAAAGTTAGATTTTTCCTATTGAATAATGGTTTATTCGGAAAAGCTAACCCTTTCGAATTTTTCAATTGTTTTAAGTGATTTTGTTGCATCAACGCCTATCTTTGTAGTTGTCCCATCACTTTCGGCTACCGGATCCAATGATGAACCTCTAATGTTTGGAACAATCATTATGTCCCTGTCACCTTTAACGCGTGTTGCTATTGCATATTCGACATCTTCGGCGTCAAATACATTGACGTCAGTATCTACAACAGTGCAGTGCTTGAGTGAGGGGTGCGCTGACAGCGCTGCCATAATTGCATTTTTGCCGTCACCTTCGGTTTGCTTGTTGATTGAGACAACTGCATGCAACCAGCAGCAGCCTCCTTCGGTCAAAACGACATTTTCAACAGTCGGAACAGCATTTTTGACAGCTTTATAGATTCTAGGTTCCTGTGGAAGGCCTTGCAACAATTTATGTTCAAATCCTGCCGGAATGATTGCATGATAGCATGGATTGTCCTTTTTGATATGCATTTTTTCCAGATTGATGATTGGCTGGTCACGGATAATGTCATAGGTGTCAGTCAAATCGACGAAAGGACCTTCGGCAACGGTTTCTGTCACGGAAATCTTACCCTCTAGGATGATGTCGGCCTGCGGAACTTCAAGTTCACCGCATTTGATTAGTTCAAGCTGCCCATCCTTGAATGCATTTGCAACTTCCATTTCATTGTAATCGATCGGTATTGAAGTGGTACTTGCAAGCAGAATTGCAGGATCCATTCCAATGGCTATTGCAATATCCAAGTCTTCACCCGCCTTTTGGGCATTTTGGAAGTAGGTGTAAAGGTTTCTCGGAACGATTCTGATGACTAACCTTTTGTTGTCAAGCACCATCATCCTGTGGATTGAAGCGTTTTGTATGCCTGTTGCAGGGTCACGTGCAAAAACAACGCCTGCAGTGATGTATGCTCCGCCGTCTCTTGTATAATGGGTTAGAATTGGGATCTTATCCAAGTCGATATCAGAAGTATCATAGTCTGAAAAATCCGTGAATTTCTCTACCTTAATCGGATTTTCCATTGCATCAATGATTTTCCCGGTAATTTCTGAAACTTCACAGTTAATTGATTTGGCTATTTTGTCTCGGGTATTGCAGATTCCAGAGATAACAGGCATGTCAAATCCTTTAACATTTCTGACAATGACTGTATCCTTAGGATATTCTCTCAAGACTTTAGAAATTTCATACTCCGGGGAAAGTTCGTCGGCAATTTCAATAAGGTTTTCGTCATTCATGTTCATGGTATCACTATAAGTTAATTTTTTTGTCTTTTAATTTGTCTAAAACTTCTGTAATATGTGGGTCATGGATAGCAAGGACTTCCGCTGCAATTACCGCAGCATTTTTACTGTTGTTTATTCCTACAGTTGCAACAGGCACTCCCGGCGGCATGTTAACGGTGGTAAGCATATAATCGTCACCGTTTTCGTTAGTGCATGGAACTCCTATCACGGGTCTGTCGGTAAGTCCTACAATTCCTCCGGTAACCTGTGAGGAGTTTGAACTAATTCCAATGAATATTTTTGCATTTTTCATCGATTTAACATAACTTGTGAATTTTTTAGTAGACCTAATGGGGCACACGACTTTAATGTCGTGAGAAATTTTAAGTCTTTCAAGCAAAATGGCGGCTTTTTTAGCAATAGCCACATCGTTTTGCCTTCCAACAATGATTGCTACTTCCGCATCTTGATTTTTGCAGCGAATTTCCTCTTCTTCCGCTTCGATTTCATTGATTTCAAGATTCTTAATTCTTAAAAAATCATTCTGAAGGAATTTTTTATCTTCTATTTTTTGAACGATTTCCTCATTGCTTGCTTTTACTTTATCGGCATATTCCTTTCTGAGGTTTATCACTTTTTGACGTATATCTTCATCGTGGATACCGATATATTGGGCGGCAAGTATTGCGGCATTGTCTCCCCTATCTATTCCAACAGTGGAAATTGGAGAAGGATACGGCATTTGAACGATGGATTGCAGAGCATCGATACCTCCGGTCTTAACATCAACGGGAACCCCAATCACTGGTCTTGGTGTATAGGCAGCAATTGTACCTGGCAGGTGTGCTGCAAGACCGGCAATACCGATAAAGACTTCAATTCCAGCATTTGTACCTTGGCGAACAATTTCACGAACCAAATTTGGTGTTCTATGGGCTGATGCGATTTTTAAACTGTAGGGTATTTCCAATTTCTCTAAGATATTCATACATTTTTCAGCTATTTCAATATCAGATCCACTTCCAAGAATAATCATTATCTTTGGCATCATCTAAAAATCCCTTCTTAAATTAAACTTTTTCATTATAGAATATTGAATTTAACATATATTAATTTATCATTGACGATTTAATATAATCTTTTTAATTGGATATTCATGGATAAATTCATGGTTTTTTAATAACCTTTATAACTATCCAAATAAAAAAAATATAATAGTAAAAACTTTTAATGGAGAAATTTAGCGTGTATTGGTTTTTTGTAATTCTTGCCTTTTTAATGGCCAGTATTAAAACTCAAAAACCTAAAAAATATCAGAAAGTTTCTGTAATCATTCCTGCTTATAATGAGGAGGAAACGGTAGCTAAGGTTGTTGAAGTAGTCAAGAAGGTTTCGGTAGTCGACGAAATCATTGTTGTAAATGATGGGTCCAGAGACAATACCGAAGCGGAAGCATTGAAAGCCGGAGCTATAGTCATCAATCATGAAACTAATAAGGGTAAGGGTCAGGCATTATATACTGGTTATCAGAATGCGGAATGTGATATCATTGCTTTTATTGATGCGGATATTTATAATTTAACTTCCGCTAAAGTCGAAGCGATGATTCGGCCGATACTTGAAGGCAAAACCGATATTACCAAAACTAAATTTTCCCGTGCAAGCGGTCGTGTAACTGAACTTACTGCAAAGCCGCTTTTAAACTTTTTCTTCCCTGAGATTTCATTTGAACAGCCTTTAAGCGGTCAGTTTGCAGCAAAAAAAGAAGTTTTAAAGAAAATTAATTTTGAAAGCGATTACGGTGTGGATGTAGGTATTGTCATTGATGCTGATGTGCTTGGAATCTCCATCATGGAGGTGGACATCGGTGCAATTGAACATGACATGTCACCGCTTTCCGATTTGAATTTGATGGCTAATGAAGTTGTAAGGACAATCATCGGACGTGCAAACAGGTACGGAAGAGTTACAATGATTGACGACATTGGTCATGATATCAGAATGTCTATTGTAGGATTGTCTTTGGTAATCCTTGGATTGTTTACAATATTCTTTGTGAAATTTGTTCCTTTGGCTATTGGGGTGCTGATTTCTGTAATTGGAATCATACTTGCCATTTACTACATCATCAAGGTCATTGTCAAGTCCATTGACATGTTCAGGAAAACGCCAAGGGGAAATCTTCTAAGGTCTTTTATCAAAATCCATTTCCCGATGATCATTTCAATTATAGTTTTGCTATTGATGATTTCAACATTCATCGGTGCCGCTCATTTCGAGCATGGGGTTTTGTCCATTGAGCCGAATTCAAGGAATCTGATTATCTATGCTGATGATACTCCAAGAGACAATACCATTTCCGTTAGAGGTCCATACACTGTTGATACTGCAATTGAAAACGAAAGCAATCAAATAAGGATGCCTGCTGATGCGATGATGACTCTGGGCATCAAGGCCAATGACACGATACAGTTTGATAGTGAAAATATCTATTTAATAAACGAAACCCGGGAAGGCGAACCTGACATCTTTAGACTGCCGATTGAAGTCAAAAAGATATTGGATGTGGATGATGGGGATGTCATTCAAAACAGTCGTTTAAAGGAAATATTTGAAGGAGCCGTAATGACTCACAGCTTTGAAAACAATAATACTACAATTGTTGAGAAGTTCATTATTACTTCAAGGGATAAGCATGCATATAACTTCGAAATAATCATTGATAATACTTCCGTTGCCAATTCGACCGGAATATTTAAAAAGAATGTAACATATGATGTTGCAGCTGATGGGGAATATATAACTTCATTCAACTTCAAGAGTAACCTGACCAAATCATTTAAGTATGATGGCCATAAGGTAAAGATAATATTCGATGATACAAATTCCACTTCAATTAAGGTATTCACACGTGAAAACCAAGATAATTTCTTGAATTTTAATTTTAAGTCAATTTAATTTTTAAAAATTGATTTCAATCTAGTAAATTACATTTTTATTTTTCCTAATATTGTTTTATATACTATGTTTTCCAATTTTTATATATATTTAAAGTATATTTGAATATGTATTAAATTAAATGGATAAATTCTTATGAAGATAAATAAATTCTTATTAATCAGTATTTTCTTGCTAGTTATTATTTCCTTAGGTGCAGTAAATGCGGCAGATAATGCCACTGCGGATTCTATTCTGGAAGAAAACGTAAATGAAGGGGTGGGAGAAGTTACTGAAGTTTCAGTTGATTCCGCTTCGGATGAACTTGGGGTCATAAGTGAGGATGCTTATGATTCAGAATTGAGTGTTGACGAGCCTACAGGCGAGGCTTATGTAATCAACAGTGAGAATTATGGGGATTATTTCAATCAGAGCAATTCCGGTAAACTGGTCGATTCCATACCTGAAGGGGCTACTTTGGATTTCCAGGGTTCCATCATCAATCCGGATCAATCAGCAAATATATGGTTTGACGTAAATAAACCAGTTAATATCATCAGTTCCACTAAGAATGCCTATATCGATTTGAATACCACTGCAGGCAGTTTGATGGGTGATAATCCTGGAAATCGCTTCACTATCAGTTATGGCGGTTCCGGCACCAACATGACTGGAATCAGATTCCATAATACCCAATTATGGTTGACTAACACTCATCATGTGATTTTAGATAATGTAAGCAATGTAATTGAAGACCAACGGGTGGGTTCCGGTGTTGGAGCAACTTCCATTAGGGACAATTCCACTTATGTAACAGTTAAGAACGGCTATTTCTACACCAGAAACAATGGTGGTTCAAGCTCTCTTGTATTGGCTTGGGCCGATTATTGCACTTTTGACAACAATACCGTTGTAGTGGAGGGCAATGTTGGAAACATGATTTACTTAAACACTTTTAATGTCGAAATTCCTTCTGGTGTTGTTGCAAATCAATATAATAAAGTAATCAATAACAGGATTTATGGCCCTGATACTGCAGCGGCCATCTGTTGGGGTATTGTAATTAACGGTCAAAATAACTTGGTTGAAAATAACACCATATACTATAAGGGTACAGGTATAGCTTCCGCATCCGGAGGTACTGTTTATAATGTCACTTACAGAGGAAACAAATTATACAACGGGTCTTCCATTGGGGGAATGGGTACCTATAACAATTGTACTTTTGAAGACAACTATGTTTCAGGCGCAGCCACAATAACTGCAGATTGTAATCTGTATAACAACACTATCAACGGCAAATTAAATGTCAACGGCGCTAATGTTCAAATTGTTGACAATAATTTAAATGCTGACGTATCCATTGCAAAGGCGGCAACAAACACTACCTTGGAGGATAATGTCATAAAAGGTACCGTAACCGTCCAATCAGGCTCTTGCAATATTGTTGGAAATGCAATCAATTCCACCGGAAACTATGCAGTCGATTTGAAAAAGACCAGTGACAATGTTGTTGAGGATAATGTTTTAATCACTAAAACTAAAGTTGGAAACGATGCGGTAAATATTGGATCTGGAAGCAATAATGTTGTAGAAAACAATTCAGAAAACAAAGCTATTATTGCTCTAGTTGCTCCTGAAATAGTTCCTGCCGGAAAATTGTTCGACATCAATGTCACATTGCTCGATAGCTTCAACAATCCTTTAAGCGGTGTTGTTTCAGTTATAGACAATAACGGCAATGTTAACGAAAGCAATGTTAGTGAAGGTTTTGGAGTTCTTAAATGGAATGCCGGAGAGCCGGGAACAACTATCCAATTCGCCAATTTCGAGCAGAATACAAATGTTTCCAATTTCAATATCATCGAATTCATTTCAACACCTGTAACTGCTGACCTTTACGATACTAATGTTTACATAAATGGAACAACAATTACCGACGGCGACAACGCCACAATCAGCGTTTTATTGACTAAGGGCGACGGTTCAATCTTTGCAGCTACTGTTGTTGTCAATGTAAATGGTGTTAACGTAACCACCATAACCACATCCGATGACTGGATGGACGTGACTATTAGTGGGGATCTGGCTTTAGGCATTAACAATGTGACCGTTTACTTTGATGGGGACAGCACTCACAAGGCAAGCAATGCAACAGCAACCATCGAAGTGGAAAAAAACAAGAAGGTAACCGCCGATGTGGTAGTGGAGGATGCGGTTTATGGAGACCCTGCAGTTCTTAAAATCACCAACTTGCAGGATTATTATGGCAAAAAGCTATCTGTTTACGGAGGATATCAGCTTGTTGGCCCAGCACACCCATATGGTTCCATTTTTGTATCAAAAGGAAAATGCACAGCCAATTTCAACGATTTGCCGGCAGGCAACTATTCTGCATACATTGTATTTGGAAACAATGTTGGCGGAGATTATCAGTTTGAAAACTACATCGTGAACTTCACAGTATTCAAAGCTCCAGTCAACTTAACAGCAAGTGCAGAGGAGTACAGCTATGGAAAAACTGGTATTTTGAATGTTAAAGTAACAGATTCCAAAAATAAAGCTGCATCAGGTAAAATCAATGTCACTATAGATGGAAACTCATATGCTTCTGATGTAGATATCAACGGTGAAGCTAACATTGCACTTGAAAACCTTTTGCCAAACGAGTATGCTGGCGAAATCACATTCGACTCCGACAATTACATTAAGACAACAGCAAACGTTGCCTTCAATGTTACTTCTAGCTATAGCTCTACTTCATTGAGTGCCGATGACCTTGTTATGGATTACAATGACGGCTCTACTTGGGACGTCACTTTAACTGATGAGGAAGGCAATGCAATCCCTGATGCAATTGTCAAAATCGCTTTCAATGGTACAATTAACGAGACAGTAACTGATGAAAACGGTGTTGCAAAATTCGCAATTAATATGACTCCTGGCGTTTACGATATCAATGCCACATTTGAAGGCAGTGAAATGTATAATTCCTCCTTCATCAATTCAACAGTCACAGTAAATAAGGCAAATGCCACATTATCCGCCGATGACCTGGTCATGGATTATAGAGACGGTAGCGTTTTAGCCGTTAAGGTGTTTGACTGCAATGATAATCCTATTGGTGCTGGCCTCATTCGCGTCAACAATACTGTAACTAACTACAGATACAGAACCAACGATGAAGGTATTGCAAATATACCGGTTACTTTAAAACCGGGCGAATATGAATATTCAATAACATTTGATGGTGAAGACTGTTATCAATCCTTAAATATCACTAAAACCGTTGTTGTAAATAAAATTAAAACCATTTTAACTCCGGCAAATGTAAACGCTACCTATAAGGAGGATGCCAATTTCACTATTGCATTGACTGATATTGATGGCAATCCAATTTCAGGCGCAACAGTTAATGTGGATAATGGAGCAAAAGCTTTAAAATACCGCACAGATAGTGATGGTGTTGTGCATGTTCCTATCACTTTAAAACCTGGTGAACACACTTTTGCCGCTACATTTACTGGCAACAGCATTTATGAAGCGTCAAATGCCACAGGCACAGTCATTGTTAACAAAGCTGCTGTTAACATCGAAGCAAGTGATTTAACTGTCAAATATAAGGACGGATCCAATTTCACAGCTGCATTGACAGACATTGAAGGAAATGCAATTTCAGGAGTTACAGTTAAATTTGACAACGGCGTAAATGCTTACAGATACCATACCGATGCTAATGGTGTTGCAAGCGCTCCGATTAAATTAAAACCTGGAACATACACTTACACAATAAGCTTTGCAGGAAACAGCATCTATGCGGCAGCCAACATTACAAAAACATTGACAGTAGAAAAAGGAGCACCTAACTTAGAAGCTTCCAACGTCACTGTTGACTACAAAAATGGAAACCTAACCGCCAGATTAACTGATGCTGACGGCAATGCCATCGTTGGAGCTACAGTCAAATTCACAAATGGTGCAAGCACATACAGGTACCACACAGACAGCAACGGTGTGGCAACTGCCCCTATCAATGTAAAACCAGGTGAATACAACTACACAATCAGCTTCGATGGAAACTCATTGTATGGTGCTGTCAACACAACCGCGAATGTTGTCGTGAACAAATTGGACGCTGTTCTTACAGCTGCTGATGTCAACATGACCTTCAAGGACGGTACCAATTTCACAGCAAAATTAACAGACATCAACGGCAAAGCTATCGCAGGTGTGGTTGTTAAAGTGAACAATACTGTTGGGGTCTACAAATACAAAACCGATGATGAAGGCATTATAAATGTTCCTATTAAATTAAAACCAGGTGAATATGCATTTACCGCTTTCATTGAAGACAATGCTGTTTACAACCCAACAGATGTAACAAGCACAATAATAATAACAAAATAAACATTGAATGGAATTAATATTCCATTTCTTTTTCTTTTTTTGAAAAAACTAAAAAAATAGTATAAAATCTAAAAAGAATAGTCCTTTTAGATTTTTTTGTCATATGCTTTCACTGCTTCCTCAACGTCATCGTAAAGACCTAAGGCAGCCAATGCACCGACTTTTCCCTGCTCTCCAGTCACTCCAATCAAAGGAATATCCAATTCTTTCGCGACTGATTCTGCAGTTTCAACATCCATCATTCCGGATTTTGTAGCTATTGAATAGTCTCTTAATTTTTCAGGAATATCCAGACCCTCTAAAATAGCTATTGCTGTTTTATCAGACAATGTATCCCTTTTAAGAATTTCAATAACTCTGTCGATTAAATCCTGTTTTTTATCCTCTTCAACCGCAAAAGTTAAAGCAATGGAAACGCAATTTTGGGTTTTATGAGGGTTATGAGGATATAATTGAACAATGATATGATCCAAGTATTCATATCCTTCGCTTTCAAGCTCAACACCTAAGTTGTGAGCCATTGTCCAAGTTGCTCCGGCATCCTTCGTATCGGTATCGTCAACACCGATAACCACTTTTTCAAGTTTTGGAGTTACTACGGTTGCCCTTCCAACTTTTGAACCTCCTCCACTTTCTATAAGCTCAATATATTTTACGCCTTTGCCCATTCCTCTACACATTCCGGCTCCGACACCTGCACCGGCAAGACCGGCATGGGTCACTTTAACCTCATCGCCATCAACAATGATTTCATCTATTCCTGCTGCATTGAAACTGGCTTTCAGGTCTAGCGGAGCTGAACCGACGTGACATTTGTAAACATGTTTGTTTCCATCACGGTAGGCTGAATCGATTAGCTTGGAGTTATTTCTGTATTGATTTAATAACCAATGGGATCCTGAGATGCATGGGTGGTATTCGACAATTTCCACCTTGTCCCCATCCACCATAGTCAATACCTTTTCGTATGGCGCAACCCAAGGGTCATTAAATTTTTCTTTTAATTCATCAGGTTTTAGAATTTCCATCGAATCACTAAATTTCTTTTAATCTGTCGCACATTTTAATGGCTGCTTCAACAGCACTTTTTGCGTTTTTAACACGTCTATGGGCGTCTAATCTGGTCATTCCAGGACCGGTGATTCCAAGTGCCACTGGAGTGTCATATTCAAGCGCTAAGTCAGCAATTTTACGAGATGCATGTTGTGCTACAATTTGGTCGTGGTCAGTTGCACCTTCAATCACTGCGCCTAAGGTGATAATTGCATCGTATTCCCCTTTTTGCAATAGTTTTTTGATTACAAGAGGCATATCGAATACGCCAGGAACTGCAACCACTTTTGTAATTTCACAGTCTCTATTTTTTGCTTCTGCTTTAGCCAATTCCAACATCATTTGTGTAATATCATAATTAAATTCTGCAACAACCGCTGCTATTTCATATTTTACCATTTTTATCGACCTCGTTTATTTATCCACCAGCACCGCTGAATATAATAAGTAAAAATCCTGCAACCCCACTTATCACCATAATGAATATGATAAAAAGTGCAGCCAATTGCATTTTATTAAATTTTTTCAAATCCATATTTTCTTCTCCATTTTTTATAAATTATTTTTAACCTCTTCAGCCAGCTCCATGGTTGTGGCGGAACCGCCCAAATCACCAGTTAAAACATTAGCGTCATTAAGTACTTTCAATATTGCCGCATCGAATTTGTCTGCGGCCTCATTTTCGCCAAGATATCTGAGCATCATGACAGATGAGAGCATCATAGCTATCGGATTTGCCTTGTTTTGGCCTGCAATATCTGGCGCTGAACCATGAACAGGTTCAAACAGCGCTCCATCTTCACCGATATTTGCAGATGGAATCAAACCAAGCCCTCCAACAAGGCCTGCCCCTTCATCAGACAATATGTCTCCGAAAAGGTTTGTTGTTACAATAACTTCAAAGTTTTCCGGCTGTGTTATGAGATACATTGCAGTCGCATCCACATAAAATTCCTCGGATTCAATTTCCGGATATCGGCTGGCCACTTCATGGAATATTTCTCTAAACAAGCCATCGCTTTTCTTTAAAACGTTTGCTTTGTGAACACCAGTAACCTTTGTTTTATTATTTTCTTTTGCATATTTAAAAGCATAATCAATAATTCTCTCTTCAGCTTCTCGTGTAATTATACGTCTGGCTATTGCACCGTCATCAGTATAATGTTCCTCGCCTGCAATATATAATCCTTCAGTATTTTCACGCACTATCATAAAGTCTATGTCGTCACGCAGGGATTTGGTGTTAGGATATGCTTTGACAGGTCTTAAGTTAGCAAACATCTTCATTTCTTGACGAATCTTTACAATAACATCGGCGGCAGTTTCACCTGCTGCACCGAATAAGCAAGCATCAGCATTTCTTATGATGTCTAAAGTTTCTGCAGGCAGTGCAGTGCCGTTTTTTTCAAGGCATTCATCACCTGCTTCACCGTATACATACTCAAAATCAATGCCTAATGAGTCTAAAACATATATTGCCGCTTCCATTACTTCCTTTCCTATTCCATCACCTGGAACAACGGCAATCTGATATCTATCTTTTGTTTTTGAGGTATTCAATTAAACCACCTTGTTCTAATATTTCCAACATGAATGGAGGCAATTTTTTAAATGTGATCTTTTCACCGTTTGAAGCGGTTATTGTTCCTTCATCCATATCCACTTCAATTTCATCTCCATCCTCTATAAGTTCTGAAATTCCCGGGGCTTCAAGAAGGGGAACTCCGACATTTGTAGCGTTCCTGTAAAAGATTCTTGCAAAGGATTCGGCTATCACTGCTGATACTCCAACGCCCTTAAGAGCAATCGGGGCATGTTCTCTTGAAGAACCACATCCGAAGTTTGTTCCGGCAACAATAAAGTCGCCTCTCTTGCATTTCTTATTGAAATCCGGATCCAATCCTTCCATGCAATGACTGGACAATCTTTCCTCATCAGTATAAATCAAGTATCTTCCAGGCACGATAATGTCAGTGTCTATATCATTTCCAAATTTCCATGCTGTTCCTTTCATGCTATCACTCCGGCACCACGATTCTTCCTTCAATTGCTGAAGCGGCTGCAACAGCAGCGGAAGATAGGTATACTTTTCCATCCGGGCTTCCCTGCCTTCCCTTGAAGTTTCTGTTTGAAGTTGAAAGGCTCACTTCACCAGGTCCGATGATTCCGGTATGTCCTCCAAGGCACGGACCGCAACACGGTGCGGATACAAGCGCTCCGGCTTCAACAAATATTTTTATTAGCCCTTCATCCAATGCCTTTGTATAGATTTCTCTAGATGCAGGTATGACCAGCATCCTAACTCCATTGGCTATTTTTTTACCTTTCAGAATTTTTGCGGCATCTCTCAAATCACCAAGTCTTCCGTTTGTGCATGAACCTAAAAACACCTGGTCGATTTCCACATCAACTTCACTTGCAGGCACTACATTGTCAACATTGTGAGGGCAGGCCACTTGTGGTTCCAAATCGCTCACATCAATGTCAATTATATCAAGTGAAGGTGAGTCCAAATCGGTTTTATAAACTTTATAAGCTTTATTCGAGCGTTTTTCAACATAATCTATAGTTTTCTTGTCAGGCTCCACCAATCCGGTTTTCCCGCCCATTTCAATTGCCATGTTGCATAAAACCATTCTGTCGGAAACGCTCATGTCTGAAATGGTTTTGCCGGCAAACTCACAGGCCTTATATGTTGAACCGTCAGCACCCATTTGACCTATTATGTGTAGAATAACGTCTTTAGCATAGACATTATCTTTTAAGTTTCCAGTAATATTAAATCTATTTGTTTCAGGCACTTTAAACCATAAGTTGCCTTCTGCAAATACCATGGCCATATCAGTTGAGCCGATTCCGGTTGAAAAGGCACCCAATGCTCCATGAGTACAGGTATGTGAATCAGCACCTACAATAACTTCTCCAGGCACGACATGACCTAATTCCGGCAAAATCTGATGACACACGCCAGCGTTGACATCATAAAAATGTTCGATATCATATTTTTTTACAAATTCTCTCATTATGATATGATTATTGGCCGAATCAATAGAATCCGCCGGAACCTGATGATCGAAGGGGATTACAATTTTCGATGAATCCCAAACTTTTGAAGCTCCAATTTTTTCAAAAGATTCTACAGAAAGAGGTCCAGTTAAATCGTGAGTCATTGCTACATCAATATTTGCTATAACGATATCTCCAGCTTCTACATTATCATTTCCTGAAGCTCTAGCTAATATTTTTTCGGACATTGTTGGCATATTTCAAACCTCTTTATTAATGATAAATATATATTGATAATAAAATATATAATGATTGCTTTATCAATGGAAATTTTTAAGTTTATATATTACGTTTAACATAAATACTTTCATGAGCAACTCATTTTTAAATAGATTCAAAAAAAAGGAAACTCCCGTAATTGAAGAGAAACCTCCAGTTTGGGAAGATAGGATTTTTTGGGTTTCAACTTTGCAGAAAATAGCTTACCCAGTTTTAAACAATTTGGCAAGAGGTACGCTTAGAAAAAACATGCCTTATGAATCAAATAGTCCGGAAGGCCAAAAATTCGCTTACCTTGAAGCATTTGCACGTGTATTTAATGGTATTGCACCATGGTTAGAGCTTGGGATAGACAGTTCTGAAGAGGGTAAGGTTCGTGAAAAATATACCTATTTGACTTTAAAAGCTATTTCAAATGCTATCAATCCTAAAAATAGTGATTATATCTTTGTTGTTGAACCTAAACAGTCTTTAGTTGATGTTGCTTTATTTGCTCAAGGATTACTCCGAGCTAAAAATCAAATTTGGCTTAATTTACCTATCAAAGTTCAAGCTAGAATAATACGCGAACTTAAAAATACAAGAATAATTGCCCCTTATGAAAATCATTGGTTGCTATATACTGCCATGATTGAGGCAGCCCTATTGGAATTCACAGGTGAATGTGACAAGGAACGTTTGGTTTATGGTGTTCATAAGTTTAGAGACGATTTTTATATAGGTGATGCAATCTACTCCGATGGTGAAGATTATGAAGCAAGTTATTACAATAGCTTAATCATTCACCCTATGCTTAATGATATTTTATCCGTAATGAGGAAATATGGTCTTCAGGATGGAGAATTTTTAGATGTTCAATTAATGAGATCATCTAGATTATCTTCTCAGCTTGAAAGAGTCATTTCACCTGAAGGAACTTATCCGCTGCTTGGAAAATCATTGGCTTATCGCTGCGGAGTTTTTCATTTGCTTTCTCAAGCGGCTTTGTTAAATATATTGCCAAAAAATATTAATCCCGCTCAAGTAAGATGTGCTCTAACCAAAGTTTTAAGAGCTCAGTTTGAAAACAGCAAAAATTTCAATAATAATGGTTGGCTGATTGTTGGATTAAACGGTTCACAGTTGGGCATTTCCGAAAATAATATTAATACTGGTAGCCTTTATGCATGTTGTGCAATATTCTTGCCGTTAGGTTTAGATTTCAACGATAACTTTTGGACAGCACCATTTGATGAATGGAGTAGTTTAAAAGCATGGAGAGGGCATCCGATTCAGCAAGACCAATCTATTAATTTTTAATTCAATTCGTATAAGTTCCCGTAATTAAATAATCTAATTTCTTTTGGAACTTCTTTTATTATATTTTTTGTATCAAATATTATTGGATTTTCCATACTATTTTTGATTAGGCCGTAGTCTAACTGTTTGAATTCATCATGGTCGCAGAGCACCAGAATCAGATTGGAATTTTCAACGGCCTCCTCAAAGCTTTTGAAATTTTGATTTTCAATATGGGGGTCATGTATAGCTATTTCATAGTCGCCACTTAGTTTTGCTATGATGTCATAGGCAGGGCTTTCCCTGTCATCACCGGTATTGCCTTTATAGGAAACGCCTAAAACGGCTATTTTTCCATCGGGAATTATTTTTTTGACGTATTCACATACGAAATCAGGCATTGAGTTATTTGTGTCGCGTGCCAATTTGATGATTTTAGCGGTTTCCGGCGCTTTTGCATAGATAAAGTATGGATCAATTGCAAGGCAATGGCCTCCAACACCCGGTCCCGGTGAGTGCAGGTTTACTCTAGGGTGTTTGTTTGCCATTTCAATAACATCAAGCGCATTGACGCCAATTTCTGCGCAGATTTTTGCAAGTTCGTTTGCAAGCGCAATGTTCACATCCCTGAATGTATTTTCCATGCATTTTGACAGTTCGGCAGTTTTTGCCTCAGTCAATATTAGATCACCTTCAACAAACTGTCCATATACTTCAGCAGCTTTTTTTGCGCATTCCGGTGTGACTCCACCTATAATTCTATCGTTATGCACTAGTTCTTCGATGATTTTGCCTGGAAGAACTCTTTCCGGACAATGTGCCAGATATAAGTCTTCACCAATTGTAAAGCCGGCTTTTTCAAATATTGGCTTTATGGTTTCATCAGTGGACATCGGTGCAATTGTTGATTCGATAATTACAGTATTTCCCTTTTCCAAATAAGGCAATATTGAATTGCATGCGGTAACCACATAGCTTAAATCACAGCTATAATTTTCAACAATGTAGGGTGTCGGCACGGTTATTATGAAGGCGTCGGCTTTCTGTGGAGTTAGGCTTGCTGTGTATTCATTATTTTTGATGGCAGTTTTTATAATGTCCGCTATTCCCGGCTCTTCAATGTGTATTATTCCATTATTCAAATTATTTATCATTTCCTCTGAAATATCCACTCCAACAACTTCGCAATGGCTTCTTGAAAAAAGCGCAGCAGTTGGTAGTCCAATATAACCTTGGCCAATAACACAGATTTTCATAATACTAACTCCTCTTTTAAATATTAAGTATAATATATATTTAAACTATATAAAAAGTTTTAAGGGATACAATGAAAATCTTAATCACAGGTTCTAATGGAATGTTGGGCCATGACTTGCAGGAAGTTCTTAAAGATAGGCATGAATTAATCCTTACGACTTCAGAAACATTGGATATCACTGATAAAAATCAAGCAATGAATGTCATTTGCGAAAATAAGCCAGATATAGTAATTAACTCTGCAGCATATACTGACGTTGACGGCTGCGAGGAAAATCAGGATATCGCCTATTGCGTAAATGGCGATGGCGTTAGGAACTTGGCCCTTGCCTGCAAAGAGGTTGGTTGTCCGTTATTGCATATAAGTACGGATTATATTTTCAATGGTGAAAATGACAAGCCGTGGGTGGAAGATGATGAAATCGGACCGATCAATGTTTATGGCAGGAGCAAGCTTAAAGGAGAACAGGCAATTTTGGAAATTCTTGACAAATATTTCATTGTCAGAACTGCATGGCTATATGGAATCAATGGTAAAAATTTCCCAAAGACAATGTTGGAATTGTCTCAAAACCATTCGGAAATAACTGTTGTTTATGACGAGGTTGGTTCACCAACCTATACGCCGGATTTGGCTTTTGCGATTTCTCAATTAATCGAAACAGACTATTATGGAATTTATCACATCACCAATTCCGGCAGCTGTTCTTGGTGCGAATTTGCAAAATACATCTTTGAAGTTGCAGATATTGATGTTGAAGTCATACCTGTTACTGCATCTGAATTTGCAAGGCCTGCACCGCGTCCTAGCTATTCCATTTTAGAAAATAAGAATTGGATTAAAAATGGATTCAAACCACTTAGAAGCTATAAAGAAGCTATAAAAGAATATATTGAGTTGATTAAATGAATAAAAGATTGCTTTTGATAATTGCGTTAATTGTCGCCATATTTAGTCTCAGCGCTGTAAGTGCGGGGTTTTTTGATTTCCTGCATTTTGGCGATTCCGAGGATGTAACTGTAGTTGAAGATGGGGAATACTGCACAGTCGATGAGGTTGCAGCGTATATTAAGGAATTTCACAAACTGCCAAGCAACTATATAACTAAAAAGGAAGCTCAAAGTCTTGGCTGGCATGGAGGGCCTCTTAAGAAATATGCTCCTGGAAAAAGCATAGGCGGAGATAGGTTTACCAACAGGCAGCATGTCCTTCCGGACAGCGATTCCAAATATATAGAATGCGATATTAATGCAAATGGAACAAGTCGTGGAGCGGAAAGGATAGTTTACAATACAGGTGATTTTAAAGTTTACTACACCAATGATCACTACAACACATTTAGGGAGGTATAATATGCAGATTGACGGCAAACTAATTAAAGAGAATGGACATGATTATCTGATGGAAGCATTGAATTTCCCTGATTATTATGGTAAGAATTTGGATGCATTATATGATTGTTTATGTGAAATCGAATGTGAAATCGAATTGATAAACAGCGAAGATGTTGATGAAGACATTATCGAGACTTTTGAAGATGCAGCTAGTGAAAACGACTTTCTTGAATTTAAAATATTATATTAATTATTAGGCACAAATAGTTAAATTGAGTGATATTATGAAAGGCATAGTGCTTGCAGGAGGTTCTGGAACCCGTCTTTATCCTATTACAAAAGCGGTTTCAAAACAGTTATTACCTTTATATGATAAGCCAATGATTTATTATCCGATTTCAGTGTTGATGCTTGCGGGAATCAAGGAAATTCTGATTATTTCCACCCCAAGGGATCTGCCGATGTATAAAGAACTTTTAGGCGACGGAGATCGATTGGGAATTGAGTTTTCATATGCAGTTCAGGAAAATCCTAACGGGCTTGCTGAAGCTTTCATAGTTGGTGAGGATTTCATTGGTGACGATAATGTTGCCTTGATTTTGGGAGATAATATATTTCATGGACACAGGTTTACCGAGATTCTTGAAAGGGCGACTACCTTGGAGGAAGGTGCGGTCATATTCGGTTATTATACCAAGAATCCCGAAGCCTTTGGTGTTGTCGAGTTCGATGATGAATGGAATGTGCTTTCAGTTGAAGAAAAGCCTGAAAATCCAAAATCAAATTATATTGTTCCGGGCCTTTATTTCTACGATAATAACGTAATAGAGATAGCTAAAAATGTTGAGCCTTCCAGCAGGGGAGAAGTTGAAATAACTTCCATCAATGATGAATATCTTAAAAGAGGAAAGCTCAAAGTCGAACTTTTGGGAAGAGGTATGGCATGGCTTGATACAGGAACTCACGAAGGGCTGCTGGAAGCGTCAAACTTCATTGAAACCATTCAAAAAAGGCAAGGTCTGTATATTGCATGTCTTGAGGAAATCGCTTATCTTAAAGGATATATTGATGATGAAAAGCTGTTAAAGACTGCAAAGGAACTTGAAAAGACTGCCTATGGGCAATATTTATTTAATCTGGTTAAAGAGTGATTATATGGGAAAGTTTAAATTTAGCGAAACCGGCATCGAAGGAATGTTCGTTGTAGAGCCTACAGTTTTTGAGGATAACAGAGGATACTTCATGGAGACATTTCATGAAAAGGATTTCAAAGATGCCGGATATGACTTGACTTTTGTTCAGGATAATCAGTCAAAATCATCAAAAGGAGTTTTAAGAGGCCTTCATTTACAGGTCAATTATCCTCAAGGCAAATTGGTTCGTGTAATTAGGGGAGAAGTCTTTGATGTGGGTGTTGACCTAAGGGCCAATTCACCTACCTATGGAAAATGGTTTGGAACCATATTGTCCGATGAAAACAAAAAGCAGCTGTTCATCCCTCCGAAATTTGCCCATGGCTTTTTGGTATTGTCGGATGAAGCAGAATTCGTATATAAATGTACGGAATTTTATCACGGCGAGGATGAAAGCGGCATCAAATGGGATGATGAAGACATCGCCATTGACTGGCCATTGGATGATATTGATGACATAATTTTATCCGATAAGGATAAGCAATGGAAAAGCTTTAGGGAATCTCAAATTAAATATGAGTGATTTTTATGACTAAGATTTTAGTTACAGGCGGAGCAGGATTTATTGGAAGCAATTTTGTAAGGTATATGGTTAACAAGTATTCAGAATATGAAATAGTCAACTTGGATGCTCTTACCTACTGCGGCAACCTTGAAAATCTAAAAGGTATTGAAGATAAGGACAACTATTCATTCGTCAAAGGGGATATTAGGGATAAGGACTTAGTCGATGATTTGGTAAGGCAGTCTGATTATGTAATAAATTTTGCCGCTGAAACTCATGTTGACAGAAGCATCATTGATCCTGAAATATTTATCAAATCCAATGTTTTGGGAACCCAGGTTCTGCTGAATGCCGCTAAAGAGTTTGGAGTTGAAAAGTACATCCAGATATCAACTGATGAGGTCTATGGAACTTTAGGAAAAGACGGTTATTTTACAGAAACAACCCCTTTACAGCCAAATAGCCCATATTCAGCATCAAAGGCCGGTGGGGACTTGATTACACGCGCATATGGAGAAACATTTGGGCTGCCTATAAACATTACCCGATGCTCTAACAATTATGGACCCTATCAATTTCCTGAAAAACTGATTCCATTGATGATTTCAAACGCCCTTGAAGATAAAAAATTGCCAGTTTATGGGGACGGGAAAAACGTCAGGGATTGGCTGCATGTCCAAGACCACTGCCAAGCTATTGATCTGGTCATGCATGAGGGAGCCCTTGGTGAAGTGTATAATATTGGCGGAAACAACGAAAAGCAGAATATTGAAATTGTCAAGCTGATATTGGACACGTTAGGCAAAGACGAATCATTAATAGAATTTGTGGCGGACAGGTTAGGCCATGACAGACGCTATGCCATTGATTCAACAAAGATTCAAAACGATTTGGGCTGGTCTCCAAGCTATACATTTGAAGCAGGTATAGAAGAAACCATTCAATGGTATTTGGAAAATCAGGATTGGACCAGCCAGGTTAAAAGCGGCCAGTATCAGGAGTACTATGAAAAGATGTATTCGAATAGGTAGCTTTTACACTTGAAATTTACCTCTATTTTTTTTAAATTATTCACTTTTTTGTTGTTTTTTTCTATTTTTTTTAATTCTTTTTCTATTTTTTCATTGTTTCATTACTTTTTTATTTATATCTAAAACTTAATTTTCAGTTTGTTTTAAGATAGTTTTATATATTATATTTTGTTAATAGAATTAGTGTAAATAATAAATTTTATTTTATTATAAGGGAAATGGTGATTGGATGTTGGAGCAATATTTACCTTTTGTTGGATTAATTGTTTTTGGTAATATTGAAAATTTAGTGCTATCCTCTCAGGGAGTGGTAGCCGGTGCAAATCCTGTAAAATTGGGAATTGTAAGTATTTGCGTTGTTATTTTTTGGCTGACACTCGGAACATTGGGAACACAAATGTTTATTGAATATGTCGATTTCATTGATTTCATCGGAGGATTTGCAATTTTCGTTTTAGGTCTTCAAGCTATGCTTGAATCTATAAGGGGTGTCTAGAGTGGCTGGTGAAATAAGGCAGTTTCTTATTTTAATCGTTTTTGGAAACATTGAAAACTTGATTTTGGCCGCTCAAGGTGTTGCTGCAAGTGTAAATCCAATTGGCCTTGCCTGTTTAAGTTTATGTGCTGTTGTCTGTTGGCTTCTGATTGGAACATTCGGTACAAGATGGGCAATGAAATATGCACGCTATATCAATTTCATAGGCGGTTTTGCAATTTTCGTTTTAGGTCTTCAAGCTATGCTTGAATCTATTCCGGGAATGTTGGCCTTTTTCCATTAAATTTATAACTGTTTATCATGTCTTATTTAAAGCATAAGGTGTATGGCTTTTTATTTAAGCTATTCAATCACACAAAAATTGAAGAAAAAAGAGTTTCCTTTATAATCGATTCAAAAGAATCGTTCAAGGGCAATTTGGATTATATTAAAAAGGAATTTGAAAAAAGAGGAAACTTTGAATTTCATTTCTTTTATAAGGACAAACTTTCCTTTGATAGCTTTAAGAAATTAGCCGGCTCCAGATACATATTTTTAAACGATAACTTTTTTCCGCTTGCTTTCATGAAATTCAATCCTAAAAGCACAGTTGTCCAATTGTGGCATGCTCCCGGAGCTTCAAAGAAATTCGGAGGATCAGTCGACATTGGAAGCAGGGATATTCTTAAAAGAATTTCTGAAAACACAGATTATTTGATTGTAACCTCACGAAACATTGAGGATTACTATAGTGAAGCTTTTCAGATTCCAAAAAACAAGATTAAGGCACTTGGACTTCCCCGCATGGATTATTACTTTGAAAATCATGATTTGAATAGTCTGAAATCCGAATTCTGTCAGAAATACGGCATTTCTCAAGATAAAAAAATAATTCTCTATGCTCCAACATTTAGGGATGAGGAAAAATACAACAACGTTTTTGATTTTCTGGACCTGGAAAAATTCAATGAAGTTTTAGGAAGTGAGCATGTTTTAGCATTGAGGCTCCATCCCAAGATAAGGAATTTCTATAAAAACGATATTTCATCAGAAGGCCAATACATTGATGTAAGCGATTGGGAAAGTGAACAGGAGCTGATGCTAATCAGCGACATGTTGATTACGGATTATTCTTCAATAATGATTGAATACTGCATTTTGAATAGGCCAATCATATTTTTCACATATGACCTGGATAGCTATCTTTCAAATGAGCGCGGATTTTATTATGACTTTAGAAAGACCGTTCCTGGGCCGATTGTCTATAGCTGCGATGAGTTGATTGATGCAATTGATAATAATGATTTTGACAAGTCCAAAATCTCCGGCTTTGTCAAGACGCAATTTGATGTAATAGATGGCAAATCATCTGAAAGGATAGTCGATTTTCTTTTAAATGAAGGTAGGTAGAATGGATAATATTAAAGTTAGCACTATAGTCCCGGTTTATAATAGCGAGGAGTATATAGGGGGTACGCTTGATTCTATAATTAATCAGGATTTCAATGGCTTTGAGATAATTGTAATTGATGACGGTTCAACCGATAACAGTCTGGAAATCATAAGGGAGAAATTATCAAAATCAACTGTACCGCATCAAATTATTCATCAGGAAAATCAGGGTGTCAGCCGTGCGCGCAATCGGGGAATTGAAGAAGCCCAAGGAGAATATTTGGTTTTCGTTGACTCAGATGATTATATAACAGGAAACCATTTGTCAGAATTGTACAATGGCGAAACAGACTTTAGCCTAATTCAGTTCATTAAAAGGGAGGCAAATAAATCGTCAACCCCGAATTACATTTCAAAAAGATTAATGTCATGTCAAGACCTTATCAAAATGGAGTTGAACATGCAGATGCCTTTTAATTTCTGGCAATTAATGTATAAGGCAAGCATAATCAATGAGAACAGCATCAGATTCAATCCCGATTATATCTATGGCGAAGACATAGAGTTCGCCCTTAAGGCATTGAGCTTTGGTGGGGAAGTGGCCATCAACAATGAAGTGACCTACTATTACATCCAGCATGATGACTCAGCTATCAAAACGTCAGAATACAGGCGCTTTGAGATAGTGGAAATATTTGAGAATCTCGCAGAATTTTATAAAAACCAAGGAAAGGATGATTTGGCTGACCTGATAACAACATCCAGAATCCCAAAGGCAATATTCGGAAACATGAACTATTTCTTCTATAATGACTATGACTTTGATGAAGTCATTGCTAAAATGAAGGAATTGGACTTGTTTGAAAAATTGTCCAGATACGAAGGGGATTCCAAATTCAAGTATAAAATAAGGGCATTTTTATTAAATCCAAAAATCTATTATAAAACATGGAAAAAGTTTAAGAATTCAATTGATTAAAATGAAAGTTTCTGTTGTAACACCAAATTACAATGGGGAAAGGTTTCTCAAGACTTTCCTCGAATCCTTAGATAATGACAGCGATCACATAGGTGAGGTCATCATAGTCGATAACGGGTCTAGCGATGCTAGCCTTGATTATCTTAAAAGCAACACATTCAATTTTCCGCTTGTTCTGATTGAAAACAAGGAAAACTTAGGCTTTTCGCCTGCCGTCAATCAGGGAATTTTAAAAGCAAAAAACGACTTGATTTTCTCAATAAATAATGATACGGAGATAAAAGAAGGTTCGATTAAGGCTTTGATTGATCTGATTTCATCCGGCGATGATATCTTTTCGGTTCAAGCCAAGATGCTTCAGTATGACAACAAAGAACTGATTGACGACGTTGGAGATGAATATAATCTGCTTGGGTGGACGAAAAAAACAGGTGAAAATCACCATTCAAGCGAGTATGTAACAGTCAAGGACATTTTTTCAAGCTGTGCCGGAGCGGCGATGTATAAAAAATCAGTTTTAGAAGAAATCGGACTTTTTGATGACAACTTCTTTGCATATATGGAAGATGTGGATTTGGCAGTCAGGTCAAGGATTCATGGCTATATAAATCTGCTGTGCCCCGATGCAATAGTCTATCATATAGGAAGCGCAACTTCGGGAAGCAGATACAACGAATTTAAGGTAAGGCTGGCCGCTCGAAACAATGTTTGGGTAGTCTATAAAAATTTCCCGATACCTTTAAAAATCGTTAATTTCATCTTCTTGCTTTTCGGCTTTCTAATCAAATACCTGTTCTTTGTCAAGAAGGGATTCGGTTCAACATATCTGGCAGGCATTCGCGAAGGCCTATCCACCAGAAATAAAATTGAAAAGGTCAAATTCGAATCCCGGAATATAAAAAATTATTTTAAAATTGAATACAGATTAATAATTAATACAATTAAATTTCTAAAAAAATAGCCAGTGAGTCTTATGGATTTATCGATTGTGATTGTGAATTATCAAACATTTGAGCTAACAAAAAACACCATCAATTCAATTTTTGGATATGAACATCCATTTAGCTATGAGGTCCTGGTAGTGGACAACGCATCCAGCGATGACAGCCTGGCCAAATTGCAGGAATACTTCAATGACAAAGTCAAATTCATAGCTTCAGCCGAGAACAACGGTTTTGCGGCAGGAAATAATCAGGCATTGAGAATAGCTGAGGGGGAATATGTCCTGCTTTTGAACTCAGATACGATTGTCTGGGAAAATACCCTGGAAGACATTTATAGTTACATGGAGAAGCACAGGGATGTAGGCGCATGCGGCTGCAGGGTTCTTCTGGAAAACGGAGATCTTGACAAGGCATGCAAAAGAAGTTTTCCGAACGTTAAAAACTCATTTTTTAGGCTGTTTCACATTCCAACAAAAAGCAAAGACAACGACTACAATCTGGATAATCTGACGGATGATGAAATCTATGAGATAGACTGCCTTACAGGGGCGTTCATGTTCATGCGGGCAGAGGCCCTTGACCAGGTCGGGTTTTTGGATGAGACATTTTTCATGTACGGTGAGGATATAGACCTATGCTATAGAATAAAAGAAGGCGGATGGAAAATAGTTTACTATGGAAAATCTAAAATAACTCATTTGAAGGGTGCAAGCAGTAAAAAGCAAAAGTCTAAGTTAATCTATGAGTTCTACAGAGCCATGTACATTTACTATAAAAAACATCATGCGGATGAAAATTCTATTATAGTAAACGTTGTTGTTTACATCGGCATCGCTTTTTTATGTATCTTGAAGCTATTTTTAAATGTATTTAAAAAGAAAGATTAAATAATTAATAAAATAAATATAATTAAAAGAAACTAGTTTTCAAGGTAGTTGTCATGATAAAAGAGAACCAAAGATTATTGAACTTGTCATTAATAGTGTTAGATGTGCTAGTCATAGGCATCTCTCTTTTATGTTCCTTATGGTTAAGATTCAAAACTACCTTATTCGGTCCGATCGGAGGGCATTTGGGCTCTTCAAGCTATCTGATATTTTTCACTTTTGCGGTAGTGCCGGTTTATTTGATTTTATATTTTGCATTTGGTCTTTATAAGCCACGCAGAACCTATAAAAACATTTTTTCAGAAGCTACACAAATTATTAAAGTAAATATTTTGGCGTTTATTACGCTTGTTTCTATACTGTTTATAATAAACCAGCCTGACTTTTCAAGAATCATGCTGTTTTTATTAGCCATCATAGCCACATTTTTCGGAATCATTGAAAGGTTCATCATCAGAAGTATCCTGAAGAGGATTCGAGTAAACAACAGGAATATCAAGCATATCCTGATTGTTGGAGACAATGATTTGGCGTTTACATTTGCACGCAGAATTCATGATAATCCATATTTGGGCTTTGTAGTAAGCGGATTTTTGGGAAGGTCAGAGCATATAGGCCGTGAAATTGAAGGAAGCAGAGTAATCGGCGCATTCAAGGACCTTGATGATATTCTTGATAGGAACATTTTTGATAGGGTGGTTTTGGCAATTCCTCTTAAATATTACTATAAAATCGATGAGCTTGTGGAAAGCTGCGAAAGGGTTGGAATTAAGGCGGAAATCATTCCGGATTACATCAGATATTTCCCTGCGCAGCCGTCCGTTGACATGATTGAGGATATTCCAATCATCAACATACGCTATGTGCCGTTGGACGACGATTTTAATAAGTTCCTGAAATATCTTTCTGATTATGTGTTTGCCATAATAGCCATTATAATCACATCTCCAATCATGGTTATAACTGCAATAGCAATCAAGTTAACTTCCTCAGGCCCAATCATATTCAAGCAGGAGAGGATAGGCCACAATTCCAAGCCATTCATGATGTATAAGTTCCGCAGCATGAGGGTTCAAGACCCTAATGAGGAAAAGTCAGAATGGACTACAAGGGATGACCCAAGAAAAACCAAAGTTGGACAGTTTATCAGGAAAACTAGCATTGATGAGTTACCTCAATTTTTCAATGTCTTGAAAGGAGATATGAGTGTTGTAGGTCCACGGCCAGAAAGACCGTATTTTGTTGAACAATTTAAGGAAACCGTTCCAAAGTACATGGTTAAGCATCAAGTAAAACCCGGCTTAACCGGATGGGCTCAAATTCATGGTTGCAGAGGGGATACCTCAATTACAAAACGTATAGAATATGATATCGAGTACGTAGAAAACTGGCACATGGGATTGGATTTGGCAATAATGATTAAAACCGCATTGAAGAAAAATCCTAATGCGTATTAGCGGTTTTGCACATTTTCATAAAATCGCACTTTGGTAATTTTTATATTAATTTTGAATGAAATTTTAGTATATGATTACTTTTCAAATGCTCTCTCTCTAATACTTTATATACATTCTAATTATAAAATAATAATTAACTTTCTATGAGGGGTTTGGTATGCAAGAAGAAATTTTAGAATTATACGAAAAAATCAAAGATCAACTTTCTAAAGAAGAATTCCAAGCTGAAATGGATGAACTTATTGAATCAAATAAAGATTTAGGGTTTTTCGATGAATTAAATGCAGCTCAAGAAGTATTAAAAAATCATGGAATAGATGTTCTTAAAAAAGTTGAAAATGTAGAAACATCACAAGAACTGCCATTTGATGTGAATACTGAAAAGGAAGAATCAGAACTCGCAATGACTGATGATATCTTAAAAATTTATGAAGAAGTTCAGGATAAGATTTCTAAAGAAGATTTTTTAGCTAGAATGAACGAATTTAAAAACCAGGATCCTTTAGGTCCGGATTTCCAAGTGGATGATACACCATATGCCAATATGGTAGCTGGTGAATTGAGGGATATGGAAGTCAAGGCCATTTCCGAACAACCGGAATATTCCAATAAAAATATCGAAGACCTTGAAAAAGGAGCTAATGGCCAAATCATTTCCGGCAGAGTAATGTCCATTTCCAATCCAAGATCATTCAAAACACGTAAAGGTGGGGAAGGTAAAGTTTGCAATGTCGAATTGCAGGATAATACCGGATCCATGAGAACCGTATTTTGGACTCCGAACATAAAACTTCTTAAAAATATTAAGGAAGGAGACATTATCCAAATTAAAGATGTTGATATTAAAGAAGGATATTCCGGCCTTGAAGCTAATTTGAGATTAAGGTCAACTGTTGTTCATTTGGACGAAGACCCTTCCAAATACCCTGTTTATGAAGAGGACATTACAAACATTTCTGATATTGAACCCGACACTAAAGTCAATATTATTGCAAGAATTGTTAGAATACCAACAATCAGAAGCTATGAAAAGAATGGAAAGGAAGGAAAAGTTGCTTCTCTCGAATTACAGGACTCTTCAGGGAAAATATCATACACCTTATGGAATAATAGTGTTAAACTCATTGAAAGTTTAGGACTTGAAGATGGCGATACAGTAAAAATTCTTCAAGCCCAAGCTCGCCAAAGACCTGATAGGGACGGCAATATGGAAATCACCTTAACCCACTGGGATGGAAGAATAATCAAAGGGGACTTCGATGTTCCAGAAGTCATACAAGAGTTTACCCCTATTGCGGATTTAATCGAGCAAAAAGACGTAGCAATCAAAGGAATCGTTTCAAGACTTCAGGATATTAAATTGTTCATAAGAAAAACTGACAATACTGAAGGAAGATTAAGAAACTTTGATGTTAGGGATGTAACCGGAGAAATAAGAGTCACCCTTTGGGGTGATGATACAGCTTTACCTCTTAACAAAGGAGATATTGTTAAAGTCATCGGTGGAGATGTTAGATTTGATGAATACACTCAAAGTCAATATTCAATGAATACTAATTTCAACACCCAAATTACTATTAATCCAAGTAATTTATCAGCTGAAGAACTTGAAGAACTCAATGACTTAAGGGCTGATTTGCATCCAATTCCTATTGGTGAAGTGGAATTGATGGATGATGACGGCGTTGAAATCGATGTTGTCGGTAGAATTTTATCAATTGATGATATTCGCGAATTTGAAAGAGAAGATGATGAAATCGGAAAGGTTCGTTCTGCAATGTTTGCTGATGAATCAGGTAAAGTAAGATTGTCCCTTTGGAATGAAAAAGCTGAAGGAGCTTATGAAGTTGGCGAGGCATATAGAATTGAAAATGCCAGAACCAGAATGGGAATGTACAGTGTTGATTTAAACATTGGCGGAGGTTCTAGAATTATCAGATTGTCTGAAGAAGAAGCATCTTCAATGTTTATTCCTAAATTGGAAACATTAGAAAAAGCTCTTTATGATAAGATTGATATTTGTGATGTTGAAGAGGACGAAACAGATAAAATTCTCATTGGTAGAGTCATTGATGTATATGAGGTTCGTAATTTTGAAAGGGATAATGGTGAAGGATTCGTTAGAAACATAGAGATTGCTGATGATACAGGATCCATTATTGTTGTGCTTTGGAATGATGATGCAAAAAGAGAATTTGAAATCGGTCAACCAATCAAATTACAAAATCCTCGTTTCAGATACAATGAGAATACCAATCGTATAGATGCAAATGTTTCTGGATCCACTAGTATTTTAGAACCAAATGAAGCGGAATTAGAAAAATTACCTTCTCAAGAAGAGTTAATTGAAGCTATTTATGTACCAAAATCTATTGAAGCTTTATCAGAGGACGATACTAATGTTTTAATCACTGGTAAAATTAAAGAAGTAAGATCAGAAAAATATTTGCTTCAAAAATGTCCTAATTGTAATGCTAATGTAGAAGTTACTGAAATAGAGAATAAATGTGATTATTGTGATTTTGAATTTGATGAACCGAAGTACGTTCTTATGATTCCAACAAGAATTGAAGATGATACTGGTGAAATTCAAGTTACATTCTTTGGCAATTTGGCTGAAGAGTTATTGGGCATGAAAACTGAGGATATTGTCCGTGATTTAGAGCAAGATTATGCTCATAATGAAAAAATTGAAGACTTAACTAATCTAACTGTTGAAATTATAGCTGATGTTGGTTTCGACCAATTTGGAGAAGAATATAAATTGACTCCTAAGAGGATATTGTCCAAATATTTTTAAATAAACTAAAGGAATGATTATTATGGTAGAATTAGCAGATTTGCCTGGTGTTGGAGAAAAAACAGCAGAAAAATTAAAAGATGCAGGGTTTGCTGATATGATGAGATTAGCAACAGCCACTCCTAAAGAATTATCAGTAAAAGCTGAAATCGGTGAAGGTGTTGCTGAAAAAGTTATTGAAGCAGCTCGTAGAGCTGAAAACATTGATTTTGAAACAGCATTTGATGTACTTGAAAGAAGAAAAGATGTTGGTCACATTACAGTAGGCAGCCAAGAATTCAATGATTTGATTGGTGGCGGAATCGAGACTCAATCAATTACTGAAGTATTTGGTGAATTTGGGTCCGGTAAAAGCCAAATTTCCCATGAATTGGCGGTCACTGTCCAATTACCTAAAGAACTTGGCGGTCTTGATGGGGAATGCGTATTCATTGATACTGAAAATACTTTCCGTCCGGAAAGAATTGAGCAAATTGCAGCCGGTTTTGAATTGGACATCAATGAAGTATTGCAGAAGATCCATGTTGCCCGTGCATTCAACTCTTCCCACCAAATATTGATGGTCGATAAAATTAATGAACTTATCCAAGGTGGTAAAAATATCAGATTGGTCATTGTCGATTCTTTAATGGCTCACTTTAGGGCTGAATATGTTGGAAGGGAATCTCTTGCAGTCAGACAACAAAAATTAAATCAACATTTACATTCACTTCAACAAATTGCAAATACTTACAATGTTGCGGTGTTTATCACTAACCAGGTTCAAGCTAAACCTGATTCATTCTTCGGAAGTCCGACCAAAGCTATTGGAGGGCATGTTTTAGGACACGCTTCCACTTACAGAATATGGCTTAAAAAAGGTTTGGCCGGAAAAAGAATTGCACGTTTAGTGGATTCCCCTCATTTGCCGGAAGGCGAATGTGTATTTAAAATTACTAGCGAAGGTATCGTTAGTTAATTTTAATTTTTCTTTTTTTTAATTAATTTTATATAATTTCTAATTTTAACTATTAATATGGATGCTATTGCAATAACTATTTTATCAATTATTTTAATGATTGGATTAGGGTATTTCCTTAAAAGAATTGATTTTTTAAGTGAAGAATTCATTGAGCCATTAAATAAACTGGTAATGTATATTTTATTGCCGTGCATGATATTTTCAGCAATTTCCACCGCTGATTTGTCCCTACTTCCCAAGTTAGGCATTTTACCTTTTGTTATCATAGCCTCTTCATTAATTACGGGAATAGTTTCTTATTTCATATTGAAGAAAATGGGGCTTGACGACATTACTTTGTGGAGCGTATTGGTGACAATAATGATTGCCAATACCGGATTTATGGGATATCCTGTAACTTTGGGCATTTTTGGCCAGGAAGGTTTTTTAAGGGCAATATTTTGTGATATTGCAACATTATGTATCTTTTTAATGCTTTCTTTTATTTTGGTCATGAAATTTGGCGGAAACACAATGACCGCTTTAAAAAAAATAATATTCTTCCCTACTTTATGGGCGGTTATTTTAGGATTGGGATTTAATTTTTTAAATATTTCAATCGGACCTGTTCTAGAAAACACTATAAACTATTTGGGTCAGGGAACTATCCCTTTAATCATGATTGTATTGGGATTATCCATTGAATTTGATGGAATTACAAGAAGCAAATCGATGATTGCCTTCACTTCCGTCATGAAATTGGCATTTTTCCCTGCAGCTGCCTTTTTAATTGCATCCTCCATTGGCTTGGTTGATCTTCAGTATAATGTTTCCATTATTGAGGCCGCGATGCCGTCTGGAATGATGTCGTTGCTACTCGCAATAACATACAGGCTAAACCATGAATTGACATCTGACTGTGTACTCATCAACACTGTAATCTCTTTGATTACACTTCCACTAATTTTGATGTTGTTGTAATAAAAAATTTGTAAATTTTAATAATTCTAAATTAATTATTTCACCAAATAATTGATATTTATCTTTGTTTTGTCTAAAAATATCTATAAAATCTTTATATTTAATTTAAAGCTAATTTTTAACGGTGTTTATTTCATCATATATAAACTTTACTCTAAGATTTTTTCAGAAAGCTTTATAAGTGTGTTTTTACTACATATGTATATCTAATAGTATGTAAAAATTTTTATAGACTTGTTTTAAAATTGCAATTTTTTATATATATTAGATATTTTTCACGACTTGTACAAGGTGAATTATATGGCAGAAGAAATAAATAATGAAGAAGTAAGAATAGGTGTTTACGTCTGTCACTGTGGTGTAAACATTGGGGGAGTAGTCGACTGTCCTAGTGTAGCTGAGTACGCTATGACCTTGCCTAACGTTGTTTATGCAACCGACTACAAATATATGTGTTCCGACCCGGGTCAAGCTATGATCCAAGAGGATATTAAGGAAAAAGGATTAAACAGAATTGTTGTAGCAGCATGTTCTCCTCGTCTTCACGAACCTACTTTCCGTAGATGTGTAGAAGAAGCTGGATTAAACAAATTCTTATTTGAATTTGCTAACTTAAGGGAACAAGACTCCTGGGTACACATGAGTTTACCAGAAGAAGCTACTGCAAAAGCTAAAGACTTAACTCGTATGGCTGTTGCAAAAGCAAGATTACTCGAACCATTAGAAGCTACTAAAGTAGCAGTAGATAACAAAGCATTAGTTATCGGTGGTGGAGTATGTGGTATTCAAACCTCATTAGACTTAGCTGATATGGGATTCAAAACCTACGTTGTAGAAAGAAACCCAACTATCGGTGGAAGAATGGGACAATTAGATAAAACATTCCCAACCCTCGACTGTTCAATGTGTATTTTAGCACCTAAGATGGTAGACTGCGCAAAACACGAAAACATCGAATTGATTTCTTACGCAGAAGTTAAAGAAGTTGACGGATTCATCGGAAACTTCAAAGTAAAAGTTGAGAAAAAACCAAGATACGTTAGTGAAGAAGATTGTACTGGATGTGGATCCTGTGTAGAAGCTTGTCCTATCGAAATACCTAACTACTACGACGAAGGTGTAGGTATGGTAAAAGCTGCATACATCCCATTCCCTCAAGCTGTACCATTATGTGCAACTATTGATAAAGACTACTGTATCGAATGTATGTTATGTGACCAAGCATGTGAAATCGGTGCTATTGACCACAATCAAGAAGCTACCGAAATCGAATTAGAAGTTGGTACTATTGTAGCAGCAATCGGTTACGACCCATTCGACCCATCCGGAATTTACCAATACGGATACGGACGTTTCTCAAACGTAATTACCGCTATGGAAATTGAAAGGATGATTAACGCATCAGGTCCTACCGGTGGACACGTAATCAAACCTTCCGACGGTATCGAACCTAAACGTGTAGCATTCATCCACTGTGTCGGTTCAAGAGATGAACAAATCGGTAAATCCTACTGTTCAAGAGTATGTTGTATGTACTCCATGAAAAACGCTCAATTATGTATTGACCACGAACCTGACACTGAAGTAACCTGTTACTACATGGATATCCGTTCATTCGGTAAAGGATTCGAAGAGTTCTACAAAACTTCCCAAGAAAAATACGGTATTGAATTCATCAGAGGACGTCCTGCAGAAATCCTCGAAAACGATGACTTAACCTTAACCGTAAGAGCTGAAGATACCTTACTCGGAAAAGTAACTGAATACACCTACGACTTAGTTGTATTATCTGTTGGATTAGAACCTCCAAAAGGTTCCAACGAACTCAGACAAACCTTAGGTTTATCCAGAACTACCGACGGATTCTACATGGAAGCTCACCCAAAACTCAGACCTGTTGACACCTTAACTGACGGTGTTTACATTGCTGGTGTAGCACAAGGTCCTAAAGATATTCCTGAC
>NZ_JBGUIH010000009.1:0-38392 GCF_045112895.1 Methanobrevibacter sp.
TGTCATCAACATTCAAGTCCACAGTATCATTCTCAACGCTAACTCTGGCATCCCTTAATGAAACATTAACATTAATTGTTTTGTTTAAAGCAGCCACATACTTATCATTACCCGCAAATGAAACTGTAACAGTAGCAGAACCTTTACCTTGAGCAAATATCATGCCATCTGAAGCTAAGACAATGCTTTCATCACTGGAAACGAAAGTTAAATTGCCCGCTTCAGCAGGAGTCAAATTAGCCACATCACTAACCCACTCATTAACCTTCAAATCAAAAGTATCATTAGTTAAGATAATTTCGGTAGGTATTTTGCTTACAGTAACGGAGACTTCAGTTGAATTATAAGCAAAGAATTCGCCGTTACCGACGCTTACTGTAATAACAGCACTACCCTCACCAACAGCTTCAACATTGCCTTGAGCATCAACAGTCACAACAGACTCGTCACTGGAAGTATAATTAACAGATAAACCTTCCGGATTTGTAGTGGCAACAATAGTACCGTTTTCACCGACAAATAACTCCATGGTATCGTTTTCAACGCTGACGCTGGCATCCCATAAAGTAACAGTAACTTTAATTGTCTTATTCTCGGCAGCAGCATACTTATCATTACCTGCAAATGAAACAGTAATGACAGCAGTACCTTCACCAACACCGACAATTGAACCAAACATGACCACAGCAACGCTTTCATTACTGGAAGTGTAATTCAAATCACCCGCATCTCCAGGAGTCAAATTAGCAAAATGACCTGTGCCTTCCCTAACTTTCAAGTCGAAAGAATCACTTGAAACCGTGATTTCAGTAGGTATCTTGGCAACTGTCACATCTACAGTGGTTGAGTTTTTGACGTATGCCACGTCATCACCAATACTGACTGTAATCACGGCAGTTCCTGTACTGACAGCTACAACTGTACCGTTTGCATCAACAGTTGCTACGGATTCGTTGCTGGAAGCAAATGTCACATTCAAGCCATCAGGAGAGGTAGTTGCAATGATTGTATCATTGGAACCAACATTCAGCTCCATGGTGTCATTGGCAACGCTTACGGATGCATCCCTAGGCCCTACGATAATGAGAACCTCAGTAGAAGCGTTGTTGTAATTTTCATCATCAAAATACTTGATTTGGGCTGTGGTATTTTCGATTACGCCTGGAACGGTGAATGTGGCAACGCCACTCACAATAGTTGCGCAGTAAAGTCCATCCCCAACATAGGCCCTGGCTTCGCCGGTAGCGTTTGCAAAACCTGTGACAATAATGGTTGCATTATCACCATAATATATAGGATTGCAGGTGGCCTGAAGGGTTAAATTATCCTTAACCTTAATTTCAATAGTTTGATGAGCGTTTTCTATTGATGCAGTCACTCTAGCGGTTCCCACCTTATCTGGAGCGTATGTGATTGTTTGTCCGAATTGAGTGACGTTTTTGCTAACATTTCCATTGGTTGCTGTGACTGTCAGGTTGACAGGCATGAGAAGGGAAGTGTTAGCATATTTGCCTTCGGTTGTGCCTGCATTGTTGTTATAGACAAACAGGTCAAAGGTAATGTCGGTTGGGTCTAGGCTTGTGAGGACATCTGGGTTGGCGGTGGCATTCAGATACAGCCAGTTATTAGGGTTTATATTAACTGTGTTTGGCTGCGCTGCATAATCGGTTGCATTGTTTCCAAACCAATTGAAATCGATACTGGAAGCATCATCACTTTCAGTGAAAGAGATTTCACTATGACAATCATTATCTAAAAAGATATTGCTGTTAATAGTCAAATTAGTACCCTTAAATTGGTTGTAGAAATATATAACAATATCACATGCATTGTGTTTTACAAAAATGCAACCAGAAATACTACCATCATCACTATAAGACCAATCAATAGCAGCACCGCTACTTTCACTCCCTTTGTAAGTGTTGTTCACAAAACTACAACTAGAAACACAACCACCATCACTATAAGACCAATAAATAGCACCACCATAATTGTCTGCAGTGTTATTCACAAAACTACAATTAGAAATACGAACACCCTCACTATAGGACAAACCAATAGCACCACCAGAACCACTCCTCGAATAGCCGTTTATGAATGTAATATTCTGTATTATTACACCATCAGAGCTTTCAATCTGGAATATTCTTGATTTGCCTTTCGCATCGATAGTATATCCGTTACCGTTGATTGTGACATTCCTGTTTCTTATCACTACACCATTAGTGATTGTGTCCAGATCGTTGTAGGTGTAGTTACGTGTCAGATTGATGACTGAATTTGCACTGGAATTGTCTATTAGTTCCTGTAATAGGTCGAAGTCCCCTTTTAGAGAAAGTTCAACTGTCTGTTTTGCATTCGCTATTTGTGCGGTTACGCTGCCCGGTCCTGGACTTGCTGGAGCGTATGTGATTGTCTCTCCAAATTGTGTGAAGTTTTCACTAACGTTTCCTTTGGTTGCTGTGACTGTCAGGTTGACCGGCAGGAGAAGATAAGAATCATACTTGTCTTCAGGCATTTGTGAAGTATTGTTGTAAACAAACAAGTCAAATGTAATGTTTGATGAGTCCAAAATTGAAAGTTCATCTGGACTGGCAGTGGCATTCAGATACAGCCAGTTATTAGGGACAACATTAATCGTGTTTGGCTGTACAGCATAGTCAGTTACATTGTTTCCAAACCAATTGAAATCGATATTAGGATCAGCAACACTTACAAGGGAAGAAATTTCACTAGGACAATCATTATCTAAAAAGATATTGTTGTTAATAGTTATTTTTTTACCATCATAAACATTGCGGAAATAAATAACATTTTCCCATGCATAGTTACTTACAAAACTACAACCGGAAATACTACAACTATCAGCATCATTCAAATAAATAGCACCACCATCATCATAAGATGCGGTGTTGTTCACAAAACTACAACCGGAAATACTACAACTATCAGCATCATTCAAATAAATAGCACCACCACCAACTAAACGTCCATTGGCGTGCCCGTTTTTGAATGTAATGTTCCGTATTGTTATATTTGTGGATTGGAAAAGGGCGAATATTCTTGATTTGCCTTTTGCATCGATTGTATATCCGTTACCGTTGATTGTGACATTGCTGTTATCTATCAGTACACCATCATCCATGTTGTCCAAATCATTGTAAGTGTAGTTGCGTGTCAGATTGATAACTGAATTTGCACCGGCATTATCTATTAGGTCCTGCAATAGGCCGAAGTCCCCTAGGGGAATTTCAAAGGTCTGTTTTGCATTCGCTATCTGTGCGGTTACTCTAGATTTTCCATGACCTGTTGGAATGTATGTGATTGTTTCACCGAATGTTGTGACGTTTTTGTTAACGTTTCCGTTGGTTGCAGTGACTGTCAGCTTGACAGGCATGAGAAGGGAAGTGTTAGCGTACTTGCCTTCGGTTGTGCCTGCATTGTTGTTATAGACAAACAGGTCAAAGGTAATGTCGGTTGGGTCTATGCCGGCAATTCCGCTATGGGTGGCAGTATCATTCATATACAGCCAGTTATTAGGGACGATATTAACCGTGTTTGGCTGCGCTGCATAGTCGGTTGCATTGTTTCCAAACCAATTGAAATCGATATTGGAAGCATCATCACTTACACAGAAATAAATTTCACTAGAACAACTGTTATTTAAGAAAATATTGTTGTTAATAGCCAAATTTTTACCATAATAATCATTGTTGAAATAGATAACATTCTCACTTGCAGTGTTATTCACAAAACTACAACCAGAAACACTACAACCATCATTCCAATCCCAATAAATAGCACAACCAGCATCGGCAGTGTTATTCACAAAACTACAACCAGAAACACAACCACTATCACCATACCAATAAATAGCACCACCACTACCTTTTGCAGTGTTATTCACAAAACTACAACCAGAAACACAACCACCACTACCATACCAATAAATAGCACCACCAGCATCGGCAGTGTTATTCACAAAACTACAACCAGAAACACAACCATCACTACCATACCAATAAATAGCACTACAACCTGCAGTGTTATTCACAAAACTACAATCAGAAACACGAGCACCATGACTACCAGACAAATAAATAGCACCCCCATCTTCATAAAAACGGGTTTTGCCGTTTTTGAATGCAATGTTTTGTATTATTACATTCTTGGAATTGTCAATGCTGAATATTCTTGATTGGCCTCGCGCGTCCAATATTGCGGAATTACCGATGATTGTAATATTCTCCTTGGCACTGATAGAAATCTTCTTATTCCAATCATTGTAGTAGGTACCTGAAGTGAGATAGATGGTATCGCCGGGCTGGGCATTATAAATAGCATCCCCAATAGCACTGAATGTGTAATCACTGACAGAAATACTGTCTCCAAGCGGTTCTTTGCTGTTTGTGGCAGCAAGCTTGTCTTGAGAAACATCCTTTTCATCAGATGCAGAGCTGATTACCGAACCATTCCCTTTTGAATTCAAATCGGAAGTTGATTCCTCAATCTCCGCCTCCAGGGGTTCGCTTTGATAGTCTCCACTGGCCTGTGAAACCTCATCACTGAAATCCTGCGTTAGGTTGGCATCTAAAGTATCCTGAGCTGCGACAGAAGTCAAACAGATGAAAACACTTAATACAATTAAAACGCTGATGAACAGCTTTTTCTTGTTAATCGTTTTATTCACATCCATTTTTAAAATTAAAGTTCAACAACAAATTACATTTTTTAAGTTCGACAGCAAATTTACATTTTCAAAATACAAACTAAAATGCAATCGGCCCATTTCAATCATTAAGTAAAAAAAGTCCAAGCAAACTAATACGAACCTTTTTCATTACTCATCGAATCCTAAACCTTCTTTAATGTTGATTACCATAAACCGATTAGATTTTTTTTATAAGTCTATATCAATATATCTTTATGTAGCTACAGCATATATAATGATTAATATGGGCTTCAAGGCAGATGTAAAATATTCAATCATTGAACTGTCCTACTTTAAGAATCAACCTGCACAGCAATGCTAAACCTATGCATCCGCCGTCATGTTTTCTCTCATGCATATGGACATGAAAAATCAATGTATAAACTTAACGATAGAGACACTAAAAAAAATTAAAAAAAAAGAAGTAATTTAACCGAGTAAATTACTTATTTGGTCTGTTGTAATGAGACCTAAAACTTTCATATCCTCATCGACAACAGGAAGACAGGATATATCAAATTTGCGCATTTGACGGGCAACTTCCTCTATAGTATCGCTAGCATTACAATACTTGACGGTTGTTGTCATTATATCTTTCAGATGATTTGAGTTAGTGGCTATTGATTTTGATAAATCCCAACTTGTAACAATTCCAATAAGCTTATAATCATCGGTAACGACTGGAATATGAGTTACATGCTTATCCAACATTAATTTAGCCGCTTCAGTTACATCAGCATTGCCTTTGATTGTAGCTATCTCTTCCATCATTATGTCTTCAACAATATTGTCTGAGAGGAACTTGGCAAAGATATAATTTAGCTGTCCTGTTTCAAGCAAGAAAGCATCATGCCCATAATTTGACTTTATCTCTGAATATGATACCTCAATATCATTGGCATTAAGCGCGGTTACAATCTCCATGCTTTGTTCAGATGGATATAACCAGTCGGAATCAACAGAAATAACTTCAACCTTGGCTTCAACATTCTTAAGGCCATCAATTAATGAGTTGCTAACAGATAAATCAAACAAATCAACTGCCTTTGTAATGTATAGATAACTATTAGCATCAAAACGCTTTACGAATGTTTCTCCTTGATGCTTTAGGTAGCTTTCAACTTGGAAATCAACTGTAAAGTCATAACTGATTTCATCCTTATCCTGAAGGCCACGTCCAAATTTGATATCCATCGATTCATCACTTAAGTAGGTAATGTGAGCTATCATACGGGCCAGTGACAATCCATTTCTTGGAATTTTGCCGGAATCATA
This sequence comes from Methanobrevibacter sp., assembly GCF_045112895.1. GTDB lineage: Archaea > Methanobacteriota > Methanobacteria > Methanobacteriales > Methanobacteriaceae > Methanocatella. Next base: position 5,987 of record NZ_JBGUIH010000009.1, read on the forward strand.
ATAGTTTCCGCCATTCCAATTAGGGTCTGAAAATATTGATTGGCGACCAACAGCATTAAATGCAATTTGCTGCGGATATGACATCGCTGCGGTAGCTATAGGAATTGCCTTTTTCATCATTTTAGGATAGGATACCATCCATTCAAGAACCTGCATTCCGCCCATGGATCCACCAATTACGGCATATAGCTGGTTAATCCCAAAATGGTCAACCAATTTCTTTTGAACCTTGACCATGTCGCTGATTGTAATTACAGGAAACTCAAGGCCATATTCTTTTTCTGTTTTTGGATTGATTGAGCTTGGGCCGGTTGTCCCTTTACATCCCCCTAATACATTAGAACAAATGATAAAGTATTTTTCACTGTCCAATGCTTTGCCGGGGCCTATTACTATCTCCCACCAGCCAGGCTTTTTGTCGCCTTTATGCCAGCCTGCTGCGTGAGCATCACCGGTTAGAGCATGACAAACCAAAATTGCATTGGATTTTTGTTTGTTAAGTTCACCATAAGTTTCATAAGCAACAGTGACTTCTTCAAGAGTTTGGCCACTATCCAATTCAATAGGCTCCTTGATGTTAAGATATTCCGTTTCAACAACACCAACAGATTCCTCATACATTTAAAACACCTTAATATTTAATTTTTCGATAGCTATCTTTGCAGCTGCTTGTTCTGCTTCCTTTTTATTCTTTCCTTTTCCAACACCCATCTCTACGCCATCAATCAGAATGGATATGATGAATGTCTTATCATGGGGCACTCCATATTCCTCTAAAACTTCATATGAAATATCTAATTCTTTCGCATCCCCATATTCCTTCATTGCAGATTTATAATCTGCGAAGAATATTCTATTTTCATCAATATACTTGAAGATTACTTTAGATATATACTCTTTTGCAAATTCCATTCCCTGATCCAGGAATATTGCTCCTAAAAATGATTCAAAAATATCTGCAGTAATGGACAATACCTCATTTTTTGTTAGATTTGATTCCTCAACAGTTACTTTAAGATAATCCTGGAGTCCCAATTCATGTGAATAATAGATTAATGCTGATTGGCAAACATAATTGGCCCTTAGTTTTGTAAGCTTGCCTTCTTCGTATTGAGGATATTTTTCATATAAATACTCAGATACAATTACGCTTAAAACAGAGTCTCCTAAAAACTCCAATCTTTCATAATTGTAATCCAATCCCATATGAGTTGAATAGGAGCCATGTGTAAATGCTATTTCATATAGATGTTCATTTTCAGTTTTTATATTAAATTTTTCAAATAGATTCATAAGTAAAAGCCCAAGAGATAAATTAAATTTTACATTAATAACTTTGGAATTTTAATTATATATAACTAATTATATCTTTATTGTATATAACTATTGTTATATATTTCTTTTCAAATGCTCTCTCGGACTTTTTTTATAAGCATCCAAAATTAAAGTAAGATTAAAAAGGATTTGGTAATATGATTATAAATTGGAAAGAAGAAATTACAAAAATCGACCCTGACATAAAATTCAGAGCACAGGGCGGATGGCTGAAAACCATCACCAAATTAGACAAAAGCGTGAAAAATGGATATTCCCTTGTTGGAGATTTTGTCCAGGCAGGAGACTTTGAAGAAAAGTATGATGAAGGAATATATCTCGATTGCAATAAGGAAGGAAGCGCTAAAAAGCCACAGCAGGACTACAGACTATTCCGCTTTAGAGATGGCAAAGTAAGATTGCTTGATATGGTAATTGATGGTGCCCAAGGCTGGGCAGTTGACTTATGGGAAGCAGTAGAAGACGAACTTTAAAAAAATTATTGTGAAATTTCGTTTTTCGGCTTAAACTTTGAAAATCCTGTGACTTGAAATTCTTCCCTTTTGTCTAAGCAGGTCGGTTCCTGCAATAGAATGATCTTATGGTCCAAGTTTTGAGGGAGATTTTTTCCTTTGCCGTCAATTATTCCTCTATAGCTTACAGTGAAGTCACCTGTATCGCCAATATCCATATTCAATTTTTCAGAGGATATCACTTCACTGAAAAAATCCTCCAAATCCATTATTTCGAATACCGGCGCAACATAACTTATGGCCATCAGACCATTTTCGTTTTCTCTTATCTTAACCCTTCTTTGATCCAATTTAATGGTTTCATCTGTTTTTTTACGAGTTATTCTAATATAATTTGAAAATTGGGAGTCAATCATTTAATCACTATCCAATGTGGCAAAACTCACAGCAAGCACATTTTGGTGCAAAATAGGAGTCTTCAGGTTCTACAACAGCTTTTTGAGCAAATAAAGTTATATTGAACTTTGGATGATATTCTGAACTTACCTCTTTGGTCATTGGAGATAATCCTCTGTAGTATACGGGCCTATAGCCAGTTTGTGAAATGTCAAAGTAGAATTTTTCTCCAGTAGCAAATTTATTAAAGTATTCTTCAAGTGCCAATGCTTGTTTTGGAGAAATTGAAAAGGTAAAACCCATTGTGTCATCACTTCTCTGTTTTATTCCGGCATTTGAAATATCAACAGCCAGTATATCGTCGTTTCCCCTTACAAAAACAACACAATTCTCTAAATCTACATCGTTTTCTTTAGCGATATCAACTAATTCAGACATGATAGTCACCTTAAATAATTTAGTAATAATTAACCTAATATTAACTCAATTGTTATAAATACTTATCTAAAAAATAGCCATTCGATATATGTTATATTAAATTTTGAAAAAAAGTAGTTTGAAGAAGATTAATTTAATAATCTTCAAGCTTTTGCCAACTTATACTAGTCTTTGCCTAGTAGTTGGTTTTTTATTTTGCCAGCTGTATCTCCTTAATTTTTTAGATTTACCAAATCCACAGGAAGCACAGACTTTTTTACGTATATGGTAAGTGTTTCTACCACATCTTCTGCATCTGATATGGGTCTTTTTATTCTTTTTACCCATTGATGGAGTTCCCTTTGACATCGATACACCTCCTTAATCTATAGTAAGAATTATAATTTCAAAATAATTATTGAATAATATTTATGGTGAGATATAAACAATATTATCTCCTCTAATGAGCACAACACCGAGTCTTCTAGTAACTTCTCCGTCTTGTAACTCTTCTGCATCATTAAGAACTAAATTCATGTGTAAATCAAAGCTCTTAAGTATACCTCTAAATTCACGATCTCCTTTGAGTTTTATTAAAACTGGAGAGTCTACAGATTTTCCTAATGCGTCAAGTGGCCTTTGAACATTTTGTCCGCTCATTATATCACCTTATATTATTACATAATTTTTAAATAGTTTTTCAATATGAATCGAGTAAAAAAATACTCATTATTAGACATAATATAATCAAGTTAAGATAAGACAAAACCTAATTAAAACTAATACTATTAATTATAACTAACCTACTATATAAATGTTACTTTATTTTAACCAAAAAGAATGAAAAAATAACAACAATACTAATTATTAACATCAAGATATTTAAATTATTTTTCAAATGCTCTCACACTTCAATTATAACCCCCAAGCCCCAAAGATATATTCACTCAACCATCACAGGCACCACCATGAAATTCGATCGCCAAAAATATATTGACCTAATATTCTACATACTATCCCAATCGTATGATAAGCAACATCTGGGAAAAACCGTACTTTGCAGCCTATTATATTTCATTGATTTTAACCATTACGAACTTTACGGGAAATTGCTTACGAAAGAAACCTATATAAAATCAAAAAAGGGCATAAAGCCGAAACATTTCAATGAAGTTACAAACGAACTGATTGGCAAAAGACAGCTATTTTTAAGAAAGGAGCCCTACTACCACAGGATAATCCATAGATATTATCCAACAATAATTCCAACCGTAAGATTCAGCAGAAAGGAGCTTGAAATCATCGACTTTTCGATTAGGCAATTAAGCAACAACAATGCAAGCGCCATGATAAAATATGCAATAAAAGATCCGCCCATGATAATAGCTGAATTCGGTGAAAATATTGATTGCAGGTATGTTTTTTCCAGAAATGAAAAATATTCCGCAAGAAAAATTAGATTACAAAATAAATAGATTTATTTATTCTTAAGACAAAATATTATCCATTAAAAAACTATTTGGGGTTAACATGGCAATAAAAGTTAAAAAAAGAAATTTCCTGAAAAAAAAGAAAATAAAAGAGATTAAGGAAGAATTAGGCGAATACGGCAATTTACTTCAAGGCAAGAAAAATATAGAAATACTTGAAGCAGAACCTAATTCATTTATATTAGTGGATGGCGAACCATACATCATAATAATTGATGATAAGCCATTTCCAACACTTAAAGCAGCACTCGCCAATGAAATTGATGCAAAAACAGTGACTGTAGACATGGGAGCAATCAGATTCGTAAGCAACGGCGCTGACATAATGAGCCCTGGAATCGTAGCTGCAAGTGAGGGCGTTGAAGCAGGAGATATTGTTTTGATTATAGATGAAACACATGGAAAGCCACTGGCTATAGGAGTAAGCCTAATCACTGGTGAAGAAATGGTTGAAAACGATTCCGGAAAAGCCGTATCAACAAAACACTATGTCGGCGATGATATCTGGAACTTTGAATTATGAGGTGACCATATGGCTGAATTGAGATACAGGGCAGGCAAAATCAGAAATCCCGAAGTCCACAAAATCGGCATAATTGCCCTCGGTTCACACCTTGAAAACCATGGCCCTGCACTTCCGATTGATACTGATGCCAAAATTGCTGCATATATCGCATTTAAATCCTCGCTTGAAACCGGAGCCAAATTTTTAGGAATAATCTTTCCAGCTTATGAATTGGACACTATTGACCATGGAGTGCATGTTTCCCTTGATGTTTTAAAAGATAATGTAATCAACACCCTTAATTCCGCTAAAGAATTCCTAAATATAGAAAAAGTAGTTATTGTCAATGCACATGGGGGCAATATTCCTTTAGTGACAGAATTATGGGATATAGAAGATAAAACCGATTTGGCTATCGTGTTTAACAATAAGGTAATCTCATCAGAAGGCCCTCATGGAGGAAGCGGCGAGCTGTCAATGGCCAAAGTATTGGGAATCATCAATGAAAGTGAAGTTGAAAACCAGGCAAACGTTAGGGAATATGAGGAAGTTGGCCTATATGGATTCAAACAGGCGCGTCAAGATGATCCAAACATTGAAGAAGGTGCAAGAGACGTTGAAGAAAACGGGGTTTATGTGGATGAAGAGTACGGAGAAAGGTTGTTTAATCTAGCTATTAACTCCGTAATACTTGACGTTGAAAAGTTATTGGACTTTTAAAAAATATTTATTGAAAATCAGGTTTGTCAACAGTAGTTTCAACACTAGAATAACTAGTCTCTTCAGTTGTAGTTTCAACCTTTGAAGAAGAACTAGTTGATGAAGTAGAACTTGAACTGTCAGACTCATCATCAGATGATGAATCGTCGACTGTAGTCTCTACATCTGAATCGCTGGAAGATGAATAATCCTGACTGGAAGAGCTATAGTCATCGGAATATGGATTGCCGTAACTCTCTCCACTGTCTCCAGTGTCATCAGTAATGGCTGAAAGATTATCCAGAATGCCTCCAGTATCACTTTCATTAGGCAATATTGAAATCGGACCTGTTATAGATGCACAGACACATGCAAAGCAAAAAGCGATAATGGCAACTATAAAAATTACTAAAACTGTAGCGGATCTACTTGACAATGTTATACACCCTATAAAATTAACTAACAATAATATGTTTACACTAATATAAAAAGATATGGATACGATGAAAACTATTAAAAAAGCAACTCAAAGCGAAATAAACATTAAAAAATCTCAGTTTATATGTTCCTTGTTTCCAACAAAAACAAAAGCCGAATCCAAAGAGATTATTCGAAAACTAAATGAACAGTACTCTGATGCAACACATAATTGTACCGCATATATAGTAAGCGACGGTGAAGGCTTTGACGATGACGGCGAGCCTGGCGGAACTGCAGGCAAACCTATGATAAATGTTTTAAGGAAAAATGAACTTCACAATGTGACTGCAGTCGTAACAAGATACTTCGGCGGAATCAAGCTTGGAGCAGGAGGGCTTGTAAGGGCATATTCCAAATCAGTCATGGAAGCCATCGGTGAAGCCGAAATACTTGAGATTGAAGAATATGAAGTTTATGAACTTGTTTTTGAATACTCAGAAATCAAAACAGCAGACAGTGAAGTTAGAAACAACAATCTGGAAGTCATCGACAAGCAATATTCAGACAAAGTCATCTATGATGTTGTATCAAAAGACGGCAGAGACATTTTAAGAATATTTGAAAAATACTCTGGAAAAATTAGTGTCAGTTTTAAAAACAAGCAATTTTTGGAAAAAAATTAAAAAAAAATGAAGAAGATTATGCTTCTTCAAAGTTTGCTGCAGGTACGCCACAAACTGGGCATACAAAATCTTCTGGTAATTCGTCTTCTTCTAAAACGAATCCGCATACTTTACAGACATAAGCCATTTAAAGCACCTATTCTACTTTTTCAAACATGTCAGCGGTTGCACCGCACATAGGACATTTAAAGTCTTCTGGGAGTTCTTCAAATTCTTCGGTTGTGTATCCGCAAAGTTTACATTTAAATTTTGCCATATTTAACAATCTCCTTAAATAGTTGTATTAAATTATATAATTTAATTAATATTATTTTTCATTTAATCAATATATAAAATTATTTAAATTTTTTCAAACATTGCCTTAGGCATGCGACATTTTGGGCATTTGAAGGAACTTGGCAAATCCTCAAATAGGGTGCCTGCCGGAATGCTTAAGCCTTCTTCATAGTTGTCTTCATCGATTGTATATCCGCAAATCTTACACTTATATTGAGCCATAAAATAATCTCCTTTAATAATTAGAATCTATTAGGAACTTTCAAATGGTCTGGAAGAGGTTTGATGCGAGCAGGAGTTCCGATAGCCAAATAGAATGGCGGAACGGAATGTATTACAATAGCTCCGGCAGCAACAATGGACCCTTCACCGATTTCAACATTGGACAGGAATGTTGTGTTGCCCCCTATGGAAGCTCCACGTCTGATTTTAGGTCCTTGAAGTTCATAATTGATTCTTACGGGATACTTATCATTTGTAAAACAAGCACAAGGTCCGATAAACACATTATCTTCAATTACAGAATTAGTTGGAATATATACATTGGATTGAATGCTGACATCGTTTCCAATAATCACATCCCCCTCAATTACAGTGTTAGTTCCTATTAGGACATCGTCACCGATGTTGGTGTTTTCCCTAATTACAACATTGTGTCCTGTTCTGAAATTATCTCCAATAACCACATCATTGTAAATAATTGAGTTTGATCTTATGGTGTAGTTTTTACCGATGACCGGCGGTTTTGAGTTTGGAGCATATTCAACACCGAATTGGATGTTCTGGTCAGCAGGAAACTCTAATTCTGGTTTTGATAAATCCGGTTTGATGGATTCCCTTTCAATCACAGGTTTTTCATAGACAATTTCAGTCGGCTCTTCCCTTTGAGGCTGCCTATAGAATTTATCCTCATTATAGACTGGCTTTTGTTGATAGACCTGTCTTGGAGGTTGAGAATACAATCTGTCATCTCTTGGCATTTGAACTACACGAGGCTGTTTTTCATCACTTATATAATAAGGATTGTCCTTGTGCTGTTCATACGGCCTTTCTCTGTTTTTTGACTGTCCATCCCCAAGAGTTTGTGAAAATCTAACCATATTATCAAACCTTTAATATATTAATGATTTAATGTATGTTTATAAATAGTATATATACTAGATGGTAATTTCTTAGTATTTCCAAGAAATAAAATCCATTATAATTTATTATTATATTAATCCAAAGGAATGTTATACCTTAAACTCTTCTAAAAATTCTTTGAACACGTTGAAAAATAATGAGTAGTCATCACTGAAAAAGAAGTCCTTTCCATCGAAAATGAAAATGCTCAGATTTTCAATTTTATCTTTGAGGGGCTCAGTATCAAATTCAAGAGAATAATAGCTACTATCCAAATCGCTGACAATCAATGTTTTCGCTTTAATATTGGTTAATTTATCCTCTACATTGTAGCTTAAAATAGCATCATTTCTAAATTTTAAGTCATATATGTCTGTAAATAAACCTTCATCAACAAATTCATCCATCAATGAATCGATTTCATTTAAAGTTAAATCATTAAATAGCTTTTTGGAGAATTGTTGAGAAAAAATCAATCGATTAATTGAAACTATAACTCTAGATATGGAATGACTGTAGATATCCTCATCGTAATAATCATCAGATGAAGAAATCATAGAATCTATAACCTTATGAGAAATATAACGCTGCCCATTTGTTTTAAAGGAACTGTGCCCAATAATCAGAAATTCCATTTCATCAGGATATTCGCATGCCCATGTATAGGCCTCATATCCCCCAAATCCTACGGCCAAAATGCCAAGAACTTTCGTTATGTTGAATTTTTCAGCTAAAAATCTTCTTTTGAAATTAACGCAATCCTTAATGGAATATTGTGGAAAATCCTGCTTTAAATTGGTTGTAGATGGCGAAGAAGATTCCGGAAATCCTAGAGATGTGATTGAAATATAAAAGAAGTTATAATCAGACAATATGCTATCAGGACCTATTAAATGACTCAATTCATCAAAAGAGGAATAGTCCCCATTGAATCTGTGGCAGAATATGAAAGCGTTGATGATATTGCCATCATCATCATATTTTGGAGTTCCTCTAGTAGCATATTCAACCTGCAAATTATCAAGAACCCTGCCATAGTCAAACTCAAATTCTTTCATAATGTATTTATCATAGCTAAATCTAAAATTTCCACTCATTGTTATCTATTACAAAATTTGACAAACAAAATATATAAAATATGCTATTTAATTATAAACCTTTATAAAAAATATGTTATTCAGCTATAAACTTGAACATTTGCTGAATCTAAATAATGCCACACCAAAATAAGATGCAAAAGGAATTAGCAAAATAAAAATATTTACTTAAAAAATAAAAAAAGAGGGGAATTAAATCCCATTTACAAAGGATCTAATCCAATCCAAAAGTCCGTCAAGTGAAAAGCCACTGGCGGAAGTATCACCAAAGATGTCACCTACTTGGTCTTGGTAGTAGTTTACATCCCCCTGAACATTTTGCACTTGTTCAATTGTGTCCGCCAAGTTCTCAATATCATTATATGTTATGTTGATGTTGTTGTTTTCAACATAATTGTTGATGATATTGACGATTGTGTCGTGGTCTGTAATATTGTCACTTGAAACTTGTTCCTTTACATCATCCACCAATTGTGATAGCTCTTCAGCGCTTACATCTGAATTATCCACAATTTCTGCTTCAGTATAAATTTCATCGCTTGCAGCTTCTTTTACACTGTCCGGAATTTCGACATCAGTCGCTACTTCATAAGAGTTCATTATTCCTGCAAGAGCGGACTCTCCGGTCGCTTGAACAGGACTTGTTACATACACATGGCCTTTAGTGATTCCAGCGGATTTCAAAGCTGAAATGTACATATCACCGGTTATTGTGGTGATTTTTGATTTGTCCACACTTACTTTCAAGTCAGCATTATCATTTAAATCCACAAGCGCTGAAGACAATATTTGATTTGAATTGTAATATTTGCCTGTAATTCCACCTGAGATTTGATTTACTTGATTAGCTGTAATTGTTTTTACAGCAACATTATTCATATCAACGTTTGCTTGGTTGACAAAGAAATTGTCAACGAAAGATTTGTAGTCAGAATTTGCATAGGTTGTTTCACCATAAGTTATTACGACATTGGAATCAGTTGAAAATCCTGCTGGGATTAGCATGCCAACAAGGATTAACGCTAATACTAGCATAGTAATCTTACGCATTTTTATCACCTCTTTTGAATTCCTATCATAAATTAGCGGAAGTAGTATTTAAATGTTACAGTCTGGTGGATATATCACACACTTCCTATCCTTTGAAAAATGTTACTCCCATTGTAATTCTTACGGTAAGGACGATATTTTATTGATTATATCATCTATAGAATAATGAAAATTAAAGTCAATATAATAAATAGCCACCATTCTTCCTTTGATTTAATGAATTGGATTTGACATTAACGCCAAGGTTTTTGAAAATCGAATATGATTTTAAATTAAGGTATATAACCTAATCAATCAGATTATCGATTTTATCAAAAAGTTCATGGTAGTTTTCAAAAAGGTTCATGAATTCATCATCATTTTTTGACATCAAAACTATCTTCAGCCGTTTGTCATCTTTAAAAATCTTAACTTGGTCTTCTTCATCCTCGTTATCGAACATATCAATAATTAATGATTTGATTTCATTATATTTCTCTTCAGTCAAATTATGCATTCTATTATGGTTCAATAGATTCATTGCATGGATAATTCCATTATCTTGCATATCAATACAGGAAGATAACCTAATCTTAGTATCCATATAATAAGGAGCTTCTACTTTATCCCTGCGAAGCACAATTGAAATTTTTGATATAACATGGTCATCATCACAATTTTCATTAATGAATTTAATCAGTTTGAACTGTTTTATATTTGCACCATTATTCATGAAAGTCATGATAATATATTATTTTTATAAATATTTAAGTCTAATGTATCAGAAAACAAAAAGAGGTTCGAAAATAAATAGCTAGACGATAAGGTGCGCTAACACAGGTTACCTATTCTTCTGGCAAGCAAATTAACTTAAAAAATATATTGCCTATTAAGATTTTTTCAAAATCAATATAAATTCAGAACTACAAAATTACAATTAGAGGTAGTTAAAATGCAAAGCAATATCACAAAAGAGATGGATTTCAGATTCCCGCCGATAGTACTGATCAAAAGCAACACCAAACCGGAAAATGCAATAGGACCTAAAGAGGGAAAAGGCGGATGTGTGATGAGTTTCATTGCACAGACAATAGCCAAAAGAAAAACCAGCTGTTTTGGCCGTGAAAACATTACCTGTGGTGGACTTGCTACAGGCTTTGGTTGGGGAGACGGATTTAAAGATGAGGATGCTCTTGACTTTCAGGCAACATTTCTCTCCTGCGGCGTTGAATCAGCACCGAATAGAGAGGAATACGAAACCCGATTAGGCTATATGAAAAAACACACAAGGGAAATGTTCAGGGAAGGCGAGAGAATATTTACCGACTTTGAAACCGCAAAAACAAATATAAAAAATCGTCCAATCTATGACAGCGAAGATTATGTGATATTCAAGGGTCTTGAGGATTTGGAAGACGGTGAAATACCACTATCCGTAATCTTTACCGTTAATCCTGTTGAATTGACTGCTCTAATCCAGATTAATACATCATTTAGAACAGAAGGTGCATATGTTTTAACCCCACAGGCATCCTCCTGCCAGGCAATCGGCAGCTTTACATTCAGGCAAGGTGAAAGTGATGATCCCAAACCTATTTTAAGTCCAATTGACTTTGCGGGAAAAAGAAAAATGAAACACTTCATTCCAAATGAGTACATGCACTTGTCAATGCCGTGGAAGCTGTTCCTGAAACTTGAAGAAGTCAGCAAAAAAAGCGTTCTTCAAACTGAACTGTGGCAAAAGTTTAAATGAACCACATTCAAAATTATTCTCGGGTTGGAAGCATTTCCAACTGGTTTTTCTATTTTTATTTGCAAATCATTAGTTTTACCCATTCTTCATGATGCTTATCGTTTTTAAAGTACTTTTCAAAGATTTCCTGCCTATTTTTAACAATTTTTTCGTACCTTTCAGGTTCCTCTTCCTTGAACTTGTTATGGATATCCAATATCAGGCGATTCAGATAATCATTCAGATTTTCCTTTTCATCCTCGCTTAAGGAGTCGAAAATGTCAATGTCCTTATGGTCCTTAAATTTGAGGTTTCTGCCTTCTTCCGTCAGTTCAACAAGCAGAATCCTTTTGTCCTTTTCTGAGGGAACTTTCTTGATGAAGTTCTTTTGTTCCAGTTTGTTTAGGGTTTCATTGAGAGAGCTGACACTGATATTCAATATTTCAGAGAGGTCCTTAGTGGATAACTTGTCCTTTCGCTTTAAAAGAACAATCAGTCTGCCTTGACCTTTTGTAATGCTCTTCATTTCAGGATTTTGCTTTTTATTCCTTTGATCCAGAATTTCATTAATCATGGAGAACTTATAGAACAGCAAATGATTGTTTATCTGGTCAATATCATTCATATGAAATCACCCTGCTCTGACTGTTCAATGTATTGTAATAGTATCCCTTCTGTTCCAACAGTTCTTCATGAGTGCCCTGTTCGATAATTTGGCCATCATCAATCACGATTATCTTGTCGGCATCCCTGACGGTTGAAAGCCTATGGGCTATTATGAAGCTGGTTCTGTCTTTCATCAGCCTATCCATAGCCTTTTGAATCAGTTTTTCTGTTCTTGTATCGACTGATGAAGTCGCTTCATCCAGAATCAATATCTGTTTGTTTGAAAGGATGGTTCTTGCAATTGTCAGAAGCTGCTTTTGGCCATGGGAAATGTTGTCTGCATCCTCATTCAGCATCATTTCGTATCCTTCAGGGTTTTGCATTATGAAATTGTCTGCATGCGCTTCCTTTGAAGCAGCTATGATTTCCTCTTCAGTGGCATCCAATTTTCCATAGCGGATATTATTGAAGATGGTATCATTGAACAGCCATGTATCCTGAAGCACCATGCCTACAAGAGACCTGATACTGTGCTTGTCGTATTTGTTGATGTTTACACCATCAATCTTTATTTCACCGCTGTTCAAGTCATAGAATCTCATGAGCAGTTTTACAATTGTTGTCTTGCCCGCTCCGGTTTCACCTACAATAGCTATCTTTTCTCCCTTTTTAACCTTAAATGACAAATCCTTTATTATCAATTCGTCTTCTGTGTAGCCGAAATTGACATTTTCAAAGCTGATTTCATCATTTATCTCATTGATTTGATCTTTAGATGGATTTTCTTCAACGTTAATTTCCAGGAATTCGAATATTCTCTCGCTTGCCGCCATTGCGGTCTGTATCATGTTCATGATTCTTGTTATCTGCTCGATTGGGGTTGTGAAGTTTTTGGAGTATTGGATAAATGCCAAAATGTCTCCAACGCTTATTGCCCTTTGAAGCACAAGCACCGCTCCGAGAACTGATATGATTACATATTGCAAGTTGGAGATGAAATGCACAAAAGGACCGGATAGGCTTGAAAAGAACTTGGATTTCCATTCTTGTTCATACCAGTTTTCGTTTTCCTCATCAAAGATATTCATGGATTCCTCTTCCTGGTTGAATGAACGGATGATTTCATGACCTGTAAATGACTCTTCGATTTGTCCATTCAGCCGTCCCCTGTATTCCAATTGTTTTAGATAGTAATCCTGTGAGAATTTGGTAATTTTAATTATGATAAAAAATGCGATTGGAACCAGCACTATTGTAGTGAGTGTCAGCCATAGGTTAATGGACAGCATCATTACGGTAACTCCAACTATCGTAACGACTCCAGTCAACAATTGGTTGAATGTCTGAACGATACCTGACTGCAGGGAATCCACGTCGTTTGTAATCCTTGACAAGATATCCCCTCTAGTGTTCTTATCCAAATCCCCCATTGACAGATGGGTGATCTTTTCAATCAAATCTCTTCTTAGATTATAGCTTATGTCAGTTGTTATGTCAAGCAGGAGGTAGCTTTGAAGATATGAGAAGACTGCACTTATGACATATAGAATCACGACTGTTATGAGCAGATTGATTATGTATTCCATATTCATATTTCCGGAGTTTATCCCATCAAATATTGCAGTCGTAGCGAATCCTATTAATAGCGGACTTATTACTGAAAATACTGTTGATATGATTCCGCAAATAACTGTTAAACTTAGTTTTAGTTTGTATCCCATTAAAAGACTGAATATGTTTTTTATGGATTGTTTGGTATTTGCCGGTTTTTCAGGAGGCGCCCTTCTCGGTTTTCTTGCCATATCATTTGCCTCCCGCAGTCTTTTTGATATAATCAGTATCTATAATGTAATTAGAGGATTCTTCCTCATCATATAGCAACTCTTTGGACTTTTCTATTTGAGATGATACAATTTCCCTATATATGCTGCAGTTTTCATTCAAGTAATCATGGCTGCCTTTGTCGATTATTTTGCCTTCATCAAGCACTATTATTTCATCGGCATCCATAATTGTTGAAATCCTCTGTGAGATGATGAGCATGGATGAATTTTCTTTCAGGCCCTTCAAGTTTTCCTTCACCTTTGCCTCCGTATTCATGTCAAGTGCTGAAAAGCAGTCATCAAACAGATAGAAGTCACGGTCAGATACCACTGACCTTGCCAGCTGAAGGCGTTGCTTCTGTCCTCCTGAAAAATTGGATGCTCCCTGTAAAACCTCATCATCCAAACTTTCTATAAAGTCAACTTCCGCCATGTCCAATGCCTTTCTAATCTCTTCATCGCTTGCATCTTCCTTGCCTATCTGCATGTTTGACCTTATTGTCCCTTCAAAAAGAATTGCCTTTTGAGGAGCATAGGAGATTCTCTCCCTCAGGACGGACAATTTATAATCCTTGATATTCCTATCATTGACCAGGATTTCACCACCACTTACATCCTGAAGACGTGGGATTAAATTTAAAATTGTGGACTTTCCGCTCCCGGTTCCACCGATTATTGCAGTGGTCTTTCCCTTTTCCAATTTGAAATTGATATTTTTCAATATTTCCTTTTCGCTTCCAGGATAGATATAGGTTACATCTTTAAATTCCATGACAGGATTGTCATCTATCTTATCGACCGGGCCGTCACTGATTGATATTTCCATATTTATCACTTCAGCGACACGTCTTCCTGACACTAAGATTCTTGGAATCATTACAAAGAATCCTCCCATCATCAAGAATGCCATTACTATCTGTGTAGCATATTGTATGAACGCTATGATTGTTCCGGTCAATATTTCTCCTCTAATTGCATCATATGCCCCGAAGTATAGAATAAGAACAATCATCAGATTTAAGAACAAAGTCATTGCAGGCATTAAAACTAAAAGGACTCTAAAAACTCTTAAGTTTACCAATCTGAAATCCTCATTTGTCTCTTCAAATCTTTTTTCTTCGTAATCTTGCCTTACGAATGCCTTAATGACAGGCATGCCTATCAATATTTCCCTTGAAGTCTGATTGATTCTGTCTGTCAATTCCTGCATTCTGTTAAAGTAAGGTACAACACTTATAAATATTATGACAAAAGGTATAGCTACTGCGGCAAATGTCACTCCGATAATCCATAACAGATTGGTTCCAAGCTCCAATGCCTTGATTATGCTTCCTATACCCAATATCGGTGAAAACAGTATTGTCGTAAAGAATAGGCCCAAAAAGATCTGTATCTGATATACGTCGTTGGTATTACGTGTAATAAGAGATGCCCTTGATATTTCATTTAATTCAAAATTTGAAAATTTCAAAATCTTGTCATAGCTTATTTTCCTTAAGTCCCTCCCATATGCCGCTGACACTTTACTTGAGAAGTATGAAAGGCCTATTGTAGCCAATACTCCTATCAGGACCATGGCCATCATCATGGTCCCTACACTTATTATGTAGTTGAAATCAGTGTTCTGTATACCTACATCCACAATATCTGCAGTATATGCCGGCAGAGTCAGGTTGCAGTAAACATCAACCAATAGGAATGCGACAATAAGAAAAAGTGGAATTATGCTCTTTTTTAACGGACTGAGCAGTTTTCCCATAGTCTTTAGTGTTTTAGTTATATTCATGATTTTCCTGCTTTAATTTTAATTTCCTAAAGGTACCTTTAGATTTTAAGTTATATAAATATTATCACTAAAATACCAAAAGACATTATTTAAAAAAAAAGATAAAAGAGGACAAGATGTCCTTTATAAATTTATTCATCGAATTCTTCGAAGGTAATGACAGCCCTACCTTCAACTCTTCCGTTTCTCAAGTCGTCAAGAGCCTCAAGAACTTTACTGAACGGATACTTTTGAGCTTGAACTGTGATTTTTCCTGCTTTTGCCAAGTCCATGATTTCGTAAAGGTCAGTGATAGTTCCACCTTGGGTCAACCTTACCATAACACCAGGTTTGACTGTAGTCCAGCTTACAGGGAGTGTTCCTCCACCAAGACCTA
Organism: Methanobrevibacter sp.; assembly: GCF_045112895.1. Lineage (GTDB taxonomy): Archaea > Methanobacteriota > Methanobacteria > Methanobacteriales > Methanobacteriaceae > Methanocatella. The sequence goes on from NZ_JBGUIH010000009.1 coordinate 22,231, forward strand.
AAATGGAAATGAGACCTAATCCTTTGGTGATTTGTGCAGCAAGCTCTAAACTGTTGTCTCTACCTACAAAGTCAAATACAGCGTCTACACCTTTGCCGTCAGTCAATTCCATGATTTTGTCATATGCATTTTCATCTAAAACAACCAATTCGTCAGCACCGAAGTCAGTCATTTTAGCCATCTTGTCAGCGGATCTGTTGACTACGATAACACGGGCAGATGTTGTTAAAGCCAGATATTGGCAGCAGTAGAATCCAAGTCCTCCTACACCGATAACAACAGCGGTACCGTTGTTTGGAATGAATGGTTTTGCAGTTTGCACAGCTCCATATGGGGATAATCCTGCATCTGCCAATGCCACATATTCTGTAGGGTCAAGATCGCCTAAAGGTGCAACTTCCCTTGCATCGGCAATCATGTATTCTGCCATTCCTCCGTCTTCCTTAAGACCGCGTGCACTTGCAACTTCACAGAAGTTGTCACGACCGGAAAGACAGTATTGACATTTACCGCATGCGTGCAATGTGTCTACAATAACGTTTTGTCCGACTTCGACAGTGTCGACTCCAGGTCCGAGTTTTGCAACAGTTCCTGCGTTTTCGTGACCGAATGTGAATGGTCCTACGAATGGAACTGTAATGAAACCTTCGTCAATGACTTCAAGGTCGGTTCTGCACATTCCTGCACCTTTCATTTTGATTAAGATTTCGCCAAATCCTGGTTCTGGTATAGGTACGTCCTCCAATACAGGAGGTTTTCCTAATTCGTTTATCCTCCAAGCTTTCATTGTTTCAGCCATTTTTATTCCTCATTCTAATTTTATTCATTAAATTATAATTCAATGAGATTCATAAGGGTTAAATAACCTTATTGTAATACAAATCCTCCGTTAGGTGAAATAACCTGTCCAGTTAAGTAGTCTGCAGTCAATATGTATTCTAAAGCGCCTGCGATTTCTTCAACTTCACCAATGTGTCCGAGAGGGATTGTTGCAGCAAGTGCGTTCAATTCGTCTTGATTTACACCGCGAAGCATGTCAGTCATGATCATACCAGGTGCAATTGAGTTGACCCTTACTTTTCTTGGTGCAAATTCTAAAGCAAGTGCACGGCATAATCCGATTACACCGGTTTTGGCAGCACAGTAGTCAGCTTGGTTGATTACACCAGTCAAACCGCCAACAGATGCTGTACATACGATTGCACTGTCATGGTCTACCATGTAAGGAAGTGCCAAGTGGCACATGTGCATCATACTTACGAGGTTTGTGTTGATTACAGCTTCATATTGTTCCGGCTGCAAGTCAATGAAATTGCAGTTGTTTGTGATACCTGCGTTGTTTACCAATGCATCGATTTGGTCTCCGAATGCTTCAACAGCTGCTTCGACCAATTTTTTGCAGTCTTCAAATTTACTTACGTCCGCTTGTACGGCAATAGCCTCTACACCATATTCTGATTTGATTTCTTCGATTAAATCTTCGGTCAATTGTTTGGATGAGTCGCTTCTGTAGTTGATAGCTACATTGTATCCGAGTTCACCAAGTTTTAAAGCCATTGCCTTACCGATTCCTCTGGAACCACCTGTAATTATTGCATTTTTTGCCATTTTTTCACCTTAAATAGTTGTAATATTATTTATGCAGTTTGATATTTTTATATTTATTGAAAATTTTTTAAAAAAATCAAGTGAAACTGAAAATTTGCTATATGATATTTAGAGATAACCAGTTTACCTTAATTATCATTCATATGAAAGTTGATTCATTTCGTGAAAAATCCTATAAAGCCTCACAAATATCAAAGGAAGTGAGAAATTTCATAAAAAAGAAAAAAAAAAGAAAAGAATATTCTATTCTTTTATCAGAGCAATATTATTGCATCTATTATATATAAGCTTAAATCTTATATATTAATTCACTTAAAGTCAAAAATCAACTTAGTTTTTGGAAATGCATTCATCCAACATTTCTTTTGATTTTTCGTCCAAAGGTTCGATTGAAGCCGCTCTTCTGAAAAATTTAGCTGCTTCATCATACTTTTCCCAGTAATAGTAGGTTACAGCCTTTCCCTTCAAAGCGTCATATGACTTGCCGTCGACTTCCAGAATGTAATCGAAAAAGTCAATCGCATTTTCATATTCCAATTTGAATAGGTACGCGAATGCAATATACATCCTTGCATCAGCATTATCCTCATTTAAGGCTAATGATTTGGTCAGCTCATCAATTGCATCATCATATTTGTCCAAATTGATCAATGCAATTCCCTTAAGGTAATATGCTTCCCAATTTGAGTAATTCACTTCGATTGCCTTATCGCAAAGCTCTATAATCCTGACATTTGATTCGTGAGTATCTGTTTTTAGTTTCCTTTTTGCTTTTCTGATGTATGTTTCATCCCTATTTAAAGCAAATTTCATGTTGTTTGAGGAATCCTTAATAAATTCCGGCAATTCAATGCTGTTAAGAACGTTATCCTTAAGCTGTGATGCCTCATCTACAGCATCATAAATCCTATTGATGGAAACTTCTCCAAATTCTTCAACATCAAAATTATCCATTATCTGTTTTAGATATTTTGAATCTATCTCCTTTAATAGAGATTCATGTTCTTCTTTCAAAAATTCAATCCTGTTATAGATGGACTGAACTGCTGGATTTTCGAAATATAGCCTATCTGTACTTCTTTTGTTTACTTTTATTTCTTCAAAATCTTTTGTGTTGTTTTTCATGAGTATCACCCACAAGATATTGAATGCTATTAATTGACACGAACCTATATAAAAACATTTGCATTTGATTATATTGATTGAAAGTGATGATTTCCTTTAAAAAATGTAAAATCAATGGATTTTTTGTAAAAGCGATTGTATTAACATCCAATTAAATAATGAATGCATAATAATGGAAAAAAAGAAAAAAAGAAAAAGAATAAAAATTTATTCTATTCAGCTATTGGAGCAATACTGTTAATAATTGCATCAATATCTTTGCTGTATAAGTTTACATCTGAATTGTTGGTGAATATTGTTAATTCACTTAAGGTTTTAGTATTCGGATTAATGAATCCAATATATCTGAAGTGGTCAACATCCATATCGGTCATGCCTTTGTATGGTATGTATGGTGGATATTCAGTCCAGGAATATTGGTTTCCGGAATATTCCCTATCAGATGATACGTTCTTAAGTTCTTTTGGATTTGCTGCGAATTCATAAACTTTAAATCCGTTTATTTTATCAGTGGTAATATTTTGATATCCTGAATCTTTTCCGTTGGATTTAAGAGCTTTATAGAAATCATCTACAGAATTCGTATCTCCACCCTGGATTCCAGTATAATAAATACCTACATCCCCTAATGTTGCAACACCTTTGTCGTCTAAGGTATAATTATTCGGAAGGGTGACTTGAGAATCCAATCCGCTTAAAGTAACATCACTATTGCTTAAGAATAAGAATACACCTAAAATAGCGATGATTATTACTGCCACAACTGCAAGAATAATCTTCATTTTTTTGTCCATCATTTTCACCTCCTACAATTTTTATTGAGCCTAGCATCTCTAATTATTTATTTTTAAGTTAGATTTATATAACATTTTTGTAGGATTTTATAAAAAGTGAAAATAAATGTAAAATATTATTTACATTTGACAGAAAAATTAAACTTTTTCTAAAGCTTGGTCAACATCGGCCAAAATATCTTCAATGTCTTCAATTCCGACGGAAAATCTGATTAAATCTGGTGTTACTCCGGTGGATAACTGCTGCTCTTCGGACAACTGTGAATGTGTTGTTGAAGCCGGGTGGGTTACCAATGATTTTGCATCGCCGATATTCGCTAAAAATGAAATCAATTCAACGCTTTCAATGAATTTCAAAGCGCCGTCATATCCTGCCTTAAGACCGAATGACACGATTCCGCCATAGCCCTTTTCTGCATACTTTTTAGCGACTTCATGGTTTGGGGAAGATTCCAATCCTGAATATGTCACCCAAGCCACCTTTGGATGTGCCTCCAAATGTTTTGCAACGGCCATTGCATTTGAGGCATGCCTTTCAATCCTTAGACCTAAAGTTTCAAGGCCCTGCAATAATAAGAATGATCCGAACGGAGAAGGAACAGCACCTGTATCTCTTCCAACGACTGCCCTGATTCTTGTTGTAAAGGCGGCGCCTTCAAATGTTTCTGCAAAAACCAATCCATTATATGTTGCATCTGGTTCGGACAATGTCGGAAACTTTCCGTTCATCCAGTCAAAGTCACCCTTTTCAATGATGATTCCTCCAAGGGTAGTTCCATGGCCGCCAATATATTTTGTCGCAGATGATGCAATGATATCCGCACCATGGTCAAATGGCCTTACAGATCCTATTCCAACTGTATTGTCTGCTATCAATGGAATTCCATGTGAATGTGCGATTTCAGCCAACCTGTCAAAGTCCGGAATATCCAATTTAGGGTTTCCGATTGACTCAACATAGATTGCTTTTGTCTTGTCATCGATAGCTTCCTCAAACAGTTCAGGAGACTGGGAGTCGACAAATGTTACGGTACGGCCCAATTCCTCTAAAGTATTTTCAAATAGTTCATATGTTCCGCCATACAAGTTATCCGCTGAAACTATATTGTCCCCTACTTTTGTCAAGTTAATGATTGCATAAAAGATGGCTGCCATTCCAGAAGCTGTTGCATAGGCTGCGGTTCCGCCTTCAATAGCCGCCATTCTCTTTTCAAAGGCTTCAGTGGTAGGGTTTGTAAGTCTTGTGTAAATGTTTCCTCCTTCCTTAAGCGCAAATCTGTTTGCAGCCTGCTCGGATGATTCAAATACATAAGATGTAGTCTGATAGATAGGTGTCACCCTTGAACCGGTCTCGTCAACTTCTTCCTGACCGGCATGCACACCAATTGTTGATATATTCTTTTTGTTTTTAATTTCATACGCCATAATAATCACATTAAATATTTGTTAAATAATACTATTAAACTTTTAATTATCTAAAATCCAAACAAATCCTGAGCATCCAACATCACATCTACAATATAGACTTCAAAGGGGCATCTTGGCTCACATTCACCACAGGCAATGCAGTCGGTTGCATTATATTTCAAGTTATTATAATGCTCTTGTATGCTTTGAGGCACTGCATCATGGTTTTTTGCAAGGTCAAACAATTTATTCACCATTGCTATGTCAATTCCTGAACTGCAGGGAGCGCAATGGCCGCAGTAAGTGCATTGCCCCTTGAATGAATGTTTCGGAGCGTTCTTCAATATTTCAGCATAATCCCTTTCAGCTTCGTCTGCACTGCAGTATTTCAATGATTCCAGGAGTTCTTCAACAGTTTTCACGCCTACAAAAATGCTTGAAACCCCTTTCTGAGACAGCGCATAATGAATGCATTGAACAGGAGTCAGCGCCACACCAAATGGGGATGTCTCATCTGCAAGCAGATTTCCCCCGGCAAAGCCTTTCATTACCGTCAGTGCAGTTCCGTTCTCTTCACAAATACTATACAATTCCGCCCTTTTAGGATTCATGCTTGAAAATTCGCCATCATAGGCATCCTCTTTTCTATATTCCTCAATATCGTCCATAGAATCGAACATATCAAAAGCGGGATTGATTGAAAACATTAACAATTCAATTTCAGGGTTTTTTGCTGCTAAAAGGCCTATATCAGGATTATGGGTGCTTAAACCAATATGTTCTATTGTTCCTTCATCCTTTAGCTTGCGAACATACTCAATAAAGGGACCATCCATAATCTCATTATAATCATCCAACTGGTCAACATAATGGATCATTCCAAAATCAAGCGTATCAATTTGAAATCTTTCCATGAAGTCTTCAAATGCTGGAATTACCTTATCCATTTCACGGGTTCTTACATACTGTTCATTCTGCCAAGTTGAACCTATATGGCCTTGAATAACCCAATTTTCACGATTATCCTTAATGGCACGGCCTAAGTGTGAACGCACATCCGGTTCGCTCATCCAGCAGTCAACAAAATTGATTCCATTCTCTTCACAAGCCTTAATTAAAACTTCCGTATCCTCATAAGGTCGTTCAACTAGAAATTCGGCGCCAAAAGCGATTTCAGATACTTTAATGCCAGTGCTGCCTAAAGTCCTATATTCCATATCATTCCCTCAAGATTATATTTATTTGAAGAAATTTTTAAAATTTTTTAATTAAAACTTTATTACAAGAAAGTTTGAAATAATATATTAGGTGAAAGATGTACACTAAAGAATTTATCTTAGATGAAGTCAATTCCATAAGAAGGGAAATAGGCCATGATGAAGTCAATATTTTTATTGAAAAGATATACTTCAATGAGGATACCAGCGAATTATGGATTATTACGGAAGACCGTCCAGACAAATCGGCCATTATTGGAAAAGGCGGCTGGGTAGTTGGAAAACTGCGTGAAAAGTTAAATTTGAATAGTATTCATGTCGAATCTTATGGAGACTTTTTAAATAATGAGTACAAGTTAAAATTGTCTAAGAAAACTGTACATAACCTAAATTCAAACTTGACAGGCATAAGAAACTTGGAAAAAGCTATCGAAAGCAAGCTTGAAAACATCTACAGCTTTAACTTCGAGACCTACCTTAGTGAAAATGAATTTGATGAATCGAAAAATACGGAAGCTGTTGTTGCCCTATCAGGCGGTGTCGACAGCAGCTTTTCTCTAATTTTGGCAAAAAAGCTTGGATTCAATCCAATAGCCGTTACGGTTGACCCCGGAACAATAATTTTGCCAAAACAATTCAAAAGGAATATTGAACTATTGACCAAATCTTTAGAAATCAAACATGAATACATTGATGCCGACTATTCTGAAATTATCAATGAATCATTTACAGGCAAGGTTCACCCATGCGGAAGATGTTCCAAGAATACCTCAGAACTGGTAAAGGAATATGCAAAAGTTAACAAAATACCGATAATTGTCTTTGGTGATATGCTTGCAACTGGCAGTCAATGCATAAATATGCAAGAGGATTCATTATATCGCTTGAACCTACCGGCAAGTTTAAGTGTTGGCAAGCAAGAGATAAAATCCTTAATTCGAAGATATGATTTAAGTGAGTTTAAGGGATTCGGTTGCCCGCTGCTATATGAAGTGCACAGGAAATTCCCATACATGAAGAAATTTTCAATACAGAGAATATTAAGGGAAACCCGTTCAGGTGCACTTGAGCCCGGTGAAGCATTAGATTTAATATGGAGTTTCTACAAGATTGATTAATATGATGCACAAAATTTGTCCAAGATGCGGATCTAAAAAAGTGAAGTGGATCATACCTCAGAACTGGTCCCAATGGGTATGTTATGACTGTGACTATACCGGACCTATTATCGAAGGTGATGATGAGCTTGCAAAAGAGATTCATGACAGCTACATGGAATCAAAAAATCATTAAAAACAGTTTTCAATGGTTGTTGCTGAGATAATATAGAAGCTGAGCTCTACTTATTGAATTCAACGAGGAAATTATAAGTATTCTATAGTATCTCCCAACAACAAGCATCAATAATCAGAGATTATATCTGCATTATTATATTATTTCTAAAAGTATATAAAGTTTAGGTATACCTAAAACTAATTTTTGTTAAAAAAATATAGGAATTTGATTAAATTCCATGTCTTTCAAATTCATCATTTAAGAATGCTTTGATGTTATCGCGAGCAATATCAACCATTTCAGGAGCAGGACCTCCCGGAACGGCTCTGATTCTAACGTTTTCAGCTGGATTTAAAGCGTTTTGAATAAGTTCATCAGATAAATTCAGCTCATCAAAACCCAATTCAACTGCAATATCATCAATGAACTTGGAAGTGATGTCCTCTTCGACCATGTTGCTTGCAGTGGCCTCGTTTACAATTCTTCCAACTATCTTGTGAGCGGTTCTGAATGGAATCTGCTTTTCGCGAACCATAATGTCTGCAAGGTCGGTTGCTGTTGCAAAGTTTTTGCCGGCAAGTTCAGCGCATCTTTCTACCTTGAATTCGACAGACAACATCATCTTAGTAACAATTGACAAAGTGTCTTTTGTCACTTTAACTGCATTCCATAGATGAGGGGTGATTTCTTGCAAGTCCCTATTGTAAGTATATGGAATGGCCTTAAGGATAGTTAAGATAGTGATTAGCTCGCCTGTTGCAATGCTGGTTTTTCCTCTTGCAAGTTCGGCAACGTCAGGGTTTTTCTTTTGAGGCATAATAGAAGAAGTTGATGAATATTCATCCGCCATCTCAATGACGCCAAATTCATAAGTGCTCCATAAGACCAATTCTTCACAGATTTTGGCCAAAGTGGATGACAATGCCACCAAATCAAAGACTGTTTCTGCAATGAAATCCCTTGCTGAAACACCGTCCATAGAGTTTTCAAGATATGCATCAAAGCCAAGCAGATCTGTTGTCAACTGCCTGTTAATCGGAAAGCTGGTGGTAGCCATTGCGGCTGAACCTAACGGGTTTAGGTTAACACGTTTGTAGGTATCGGCCAAACGTTCATAGTCCCTTTTGAGAGCTTGTACGTGAGCCATCAAATGATGAGCGATTGTAACCGGCTGGGCATGCTGCAGATGAGTGAAACCTATGAAAACATCCTCCAAATGCTCACCGGCCATTTCAACAAGACCCTCCATAAACTCCAGAATACCTATTTGAATCTCTTCAATCATTTCCCTTAAGACTAATCTGACATCACATGCAACCTGGTCATTACGTGACTTGGCAGTATGCATAAATCCCGCTTCGGGACCGATTTTTGAAGTTACATAGTTTTCAATAGCCATATGAACATCTTCAACAGATGGATCAAAGACCAATGCGTCATAACCCTCTTCCTTAAGACAGTCAAGTGCACATAAAATTTTATCGGCAATTTCCTCATCAACAATTCCCTCATGCTTTAGCATTGAAGTGTGTGCAAAATTAGTTTTGATGTCTGCTTCAAAAAGAAGTTTATCTGCTTCAAGAGATGAAGTGTAAATAGCGGCTTCATCAGTCATTCCAGTCTTAAAACGACCATTTCTAATATTATCCAAAGAAATCCCTTCTTAAAAATAATTGAAAATAAAAATAAATAAAAAAAGAAAAAAAGATTTTAGAAATCTTATTTTTTCATTTCAGTGTATCCGCATTTACCACAAGCGAATCTGTCACCATGGTCAGCCATGAATACACCTTCACCACAACGAGGGCAAATTGGATTTTTTCTTTCAATTTTGTCTCCGTCTACTTTGTAAAGATCAGATTTTCTTACCATTCAAATCACCTATTCTTCTTCTGCATCTTCAGCAGGTTCTTCTTCAGGTTCTTCATTTTTAGCTAAAACATGTTTAGCTTCAATGTATTGTAAATCATCTACAGTGTCATAAACTTTTGCATAACCTAATGCTTTAGGTTCACCGTAGTGAGGTTGTACATTGTCAACAACAAGTAAATCCTTTTTAGTGTTTAATAAAGCAACTAATTTAGATTTAATGTCTAAGACTTTTGGAGTTGCTTCTCCATCATAATCAACATAAAATTTAATTTCTTTTCTGTTAAATAATTTATTTTCTTTTTCTTCAATAAATTCGATTTCCATGATAAAACCTCATTTAATTTATTCTTTAATAAATCCGTCTATAAGCATTTGAGCTTTATTTTTTAAATCGCAAACTTTTAAAAGCACTAACCCTTCATTTGGCTGACCATATAAAATGGTAGTTTCCGGATTTGCCATTAAGATGCAAGGAAGAACTGCAAGATCTTCTTCCCCGGCCACATCGATTACATAACATTCGCCACTGTTAGATAATTCAAGAGCCTGGCCTATGGTTTCCCATAGATCATCTGTAATGCACCCCGCAGGATTGACTGCCTTTAAAATGTGGTCTGCGCGTATAATTTCGTGAGTATGATTTTTTCTTTGAATTAAATTATCAATTATACCAATATCAGGATATAATTCGTATTTTGTAAGATTATCGAATGTTGCATCGCCGACAGAAATTAAAAACTCTGAAGACTTTATTTCATCTATTGCATCTTCAAAGTTAGGATATAACTTACCAAGAGGCTTTTTAAGCTCAATTATTATATCTTCATTCAATTCTGCATCTAAACGTAACACAAAAAACCCTCTATCTTACTCTTAAACAATATTCACCAGGGACTGTAATATTCAATTCTTTAGCTACTCTGGATTCGGCAGGATCTGTTATAATCAAAAGACCACTCCAATTATCTGATGTTGGACTTCCGCAATTAGGACAGTGATCCTTATTTGAAATCATTTTACAACTAGTACAAGCTTTCATTATCTACGCCTTCTTATTTTTTTGTTTTGCTTCTTCAATCCACTCGAACCTACCTAAGTTGGTTTGTCTCATAGTAAGTGGAATCTTGGAATTCCTATGATTTTCCCTACTGTTGGTGGATTCATCTTTGATGGAAACGCTGACTGCTCTAGCTCTAACTAGGTCACCAACATCTAAAGTTTTATTAGATTCTTTTGCAATTAAAGCTCCTCTTTTACCGTCGTAATTAATGTAGTCATCAGTTACTTGGGAAACATGAATCAAACCATCCATAGGTCCAATCCTTACAAAAGCACCGTAATCAGCAATATCGATTACTTCACCGTCAAAAATCTCATGTTGCTCAGGTTTAAAGAAAATAGCTTCGAAGACAACATTATGATATGATGCACCATCACCCATAATGAGTTTACCTTCTTTAATGTCCACTATCTTATCAACACAAATGAGTAAACCGAGTTTTTTGTCTAAACGACCTTCGTAAGTCTTGTTTAAAGTTTGTATAGCAACTTCTTCAAGAGGATCTTCAAATCTGTAAGGTGGTATTCTTACAATATCCTTAATTTTTGTTTTATAATACAAAATAATCCCTCATTTAATTATTAGTAAGTTTAATTAATATTATATTTTACCTTCAATAGCAATATATTTTTTTTGTCTTAAATATGCAACAGTTATTCCTTTATTTTTTGCACGATTCTTTAATTCAATATCGTTTGTAGCTAAAACTTCTGAAACTCTAAGCAACGCATCATCCACAGTTTCATTTTCAAGTAATGAAATATCCTTTATTTCAACTTTTGAAGAATTAGCTAGTTTTAAAGCCAAATTTGCATTTAGCCTTATTTTTCCTTTACTGTTATTTTTCAAACCCTTCAATTCATTGATAACAAAGCTTGGAGTTGTTAGTTTATAAGAGGGTAATATTTTTTCAAGTTCAGTGATTATATCAACATTGAACTGAAAAGGAACCATAAAAAAATTGGTATCAATCACAACTTCTTTAGAGTCCATTATTTTTACCTCTACTTAATAATACCGTAACCAATTAATCTCCAACGAGCTCCGACTCTACGACTTAAAGCTACTCTGTCACCTGGGCTTGCGCAAACAGGCAATTTAAGAGTTACATCAACATCGTTTTTCTTAGTAGATGTGACAATACCTATTGTTGTTGTAGTACCGCAATTAATCATTAAAGGCTCTTTAATTTTAATTGGAGCAACTTCACGTTCTTCTTTTGTACCTACAACACGGTCAAGCAAATTAGCTTCCATTGAAAAACTATCCAATACATCTGGTAATGTACCTACTTCACCGGCAACAGTACCTGACAATGAATCAGATTTGGTTAAGGATGGGTCTAATTTGGTTGCAATACCTACAAGGCCTCCAGGACCAACCTCTTCAACCTGTTTTCCATTAGCTTCAAGACCAATGATTTCGGATGTTAAAGTGAGTCTTTGACCTTCATTAGTAGGGCCCGGTCTGATTTCAATAGTGTCGCCAAGTTTGAAAGTACCTTGAATCAAAGTACCACCAATAACTCCGCCTTTTATCTTATCTGCACCAGAACCCGGTTTATTAATATCAAAGGATCTTGCAACGTGCATTAACGCAGTATCATCAATATTCCTTTCCGGAGGTTCGATTTGTTTAAGCATTGCTTCGATTAATATATCTACATTTGCTCCTTGTTGAGCAGATACAGGTATTATTAAAGCATCTTCAGCACAAGTGCCTTTAACAAATTCCTTAATTTCATTATAACTTTCAATAGCTCTTTCTTTTGAAACAATATCAACTTTATTTTGAACTACTATTACATCTTTAACACCAATAACATCAAGTGCCATAAGATGTTCCTTAGTTTGTGGTTGTGGACAAGTCTCATTAGCAGCAATAACCAATACTGCACCATCCATAATTGCAGCACCGGATAACATGGTTGCCATAAGAGTTTCGTGACCTGGAGCATCAACAAATGATACTTTTCTAATTAATTCAGTTTCGCTCCCACAGATTTCACATTTATCAGAAGTAGTGTAACATTCAGGTTCATCGCAGTTAGGACATTTCCTAAATTCTATGTCCGCGTAACCTAAACGGATTGAAATACCTCTTTTTGTTTCTTCACTGTGAGTATCAGTCCATATTCCTGATAATGCTTTAGTAAGAGTAGTCTTACCATGGTCTACATGACCAACTAAACCTATGTTAACATCTGACTGTACGTTCACAGATAACCACCTTTTTTAAATAATTTTAATTCAGCTTAAAAGTTAAATAAGAAAAATAGTAAAACTATTCTTCCTCTTCTTCACCAGCACCAAGAATTTCAGCTATTGATTTATTTCCAGCTTTAGTAACTACAGTGTTGATTTGTACAATATCTTCAGCAATAGTGTTTCCTCTAACAGTTTTTCTTCTTTTAACACCATCTGCTTTAGGATGATAACCGATACCTCCAGTTAATAAACTTTTGATTCTTCTGGTACCAGAAACATCTTTTTTCATGGTAAAACCATTCTTATCACTACCGCCAGTGATTTTTAAAGTGTAACCATCTAAACCAACAATTCCACCATCAAATTCGTCGCCGATGACTAATCCGTTAAGAGCTTTAGTTTCATCGATTTCAATTTGATGAGTTTCAGCTTTTTGAGACACAACAACTTTGAATGCCATGGTATTCCTCCATAATTTTTTTATAATCTTAATTTATTATTCGAAAAGACCGAATTTACCCCAATCAGGATCTTTTTTACGTTTGATCTCAACAAATTCGTATAAAGTTTCAAATTCATCTTCAGTTAATTTTTCCTTGAATTCTCTTTCAATAAACTTATAATGTTTTTCAGGAACATCAACGTATAATTCATCCCCTTCATCGAAATGTTTTCCAACAACGGCGTCTTTAATAGCCATAGCTACCCTTTGACCTCTAGAAATATCAGGCAATGTTTCACCTTTATCTTCCATACTGGCTATCACGCCGACATACTCGCCATGTTTGTTGATTAAAGTTTGACCTTGTTTGATTGTACCGCTGATTGATTCAATTCCAACAATGGCAGGTTTGCTTTGGCGGAAAACTAATTTAGGCAAAGCCATGAATTTTGCAGGCTTGATGATTGCATTGTAAAACGCTTTCTTCTTAGCCCTTTCCATTTCGTCAATCCATGCTTCGTAATCTTCGATGATTTGATATATTACATCGCCTTTGAAGAGTTTTACTTCGGATTTGTTAAGATCCTCTACGGAATTTGGATGAACATCCACATTAAAAGCAATGATAACTCCGTGTGCATCATTCTCATTTAATGCGATGGATGAATTGATTATATCCCTACGGCTTATATCACCGATATCCGCTTCACGAATTGGAATGTCCAATTCTTTTAATAACTTAACAACAGCTTCAAGAGAGCCCAATGTATCTGCTTTAACTAGAATACCTTCATCTTCAGTATTAATGGTAATGTCCTCAATTTCTTTTAAGAGTTCCTCTTCCACATCCTCATCCGCATTCAATACCCTAAGCGGTGAACCTGAAACGACATCATCTAAATTAGGAGCTGCAATTTTAATACCTGCAGCCGCAACGACTTCATCAAATTTTCTGAATTTCTTTTTAGAATCCCTCATCTCTTCAAGCGGAAGCGGCCTTAAAATAGACCTGACCTTAGTTGTTAGAACTTCATTTGAAGAGGTTATTAAAGCAATTTCATCATTGGTTCTTAAAACACCATCATAAATAATGCTATCAACAGTAAGACCTAATCCGACTTCTTCCTTAATCTCCAACACAGTACCTTTAGCAGGAGCATCTTCATTAATTTCCAATTGTTCAGTCAAATACTCTTGAGCAAGCCCAAGCAACATTGCCAAAACTTCAATGATTCCTTCACCAGATTTAGCACTAATAGGAATAATACTAATCTGTGAAGCAAAATCACTTACCCTATCAAATCTTTCAGATTGGAAACCTTCCTTGTGGAGAGTTCCTACAATCTCATAAACTTTTAAGTCCAAGTCTTGTTGAACACTTGGAGCCTGTTGATTGAAAGATTCTTTAAAAGAAGCACCTTCATGTGTTTCCCAACCAAAAAGCATATCGATTTTGTTGGCAACAACAATAAATGGGGTTCTATACATCTTAAGAATATTCAATGCTTCATAGGTCTGTGGTTTGAATCCGTCATTAATGTCAACAATTAAAACCGCCAAATCTGCTAATGCTCCACCACGTTTTCTTAAACTAGTGAATGCGGCGTGACCCGGAGTATCGATGAAGAACAAACCCGGTATTAAATCTTTGATAGTTAATCTTGATATAAAATTTCCACAGATTTCTTCAATGGTATCGTTTGGAATTTCAGTAGCACCAATATGTTGGGTAATACCACCTGCTTCCTTATCTGCGATAGTACTACCTCTAATATAATCTAACAATGTAGTTTTTCCATGGTCTACATGTCCTAAAACTGATACAATCGGGGATCTGATTTTCATAATATCGTCTTTAATAATAAATCTTTAAAATTTAAATCTATTCATAAATTAAATCGTTATCAACAATTTGATAATCACAAATTTCATCTTCATTAAAGAAAAGAGCAATTTCTCTTTCAGCAGACTCAGGAGCATCAGAAGCATGAATAATGTTTCTGCCTGTGTGCATACCGAAATCTCCTCTAATAGTTCCAAGATCAGCTTCTAAAGGATTAGTTGCACCGACTAATTTTCTAATAGTGGTAATAGCTTCTTCTCCTTCAATTACCATAGCTAATGATGGTGAAGAAGTAATGTATTCAACTAAACTTGGGAAAAATGGTTTTTCAGCATGTTCTCCATAATGAGTTTTAGCTAAATCTTCATCAATGTGAATTAATTTACAAGCAACGATTTTGAGACCTTTTTGCTCAAAACGAGACAAAATTTTACCCATAAGACGTCTTTGTACAGCGTCTGGTTTTATCATAACAAAACTTTTTTGAATCATTCTTTAACCCATTTAACTTTTCTTGAAACTCTTCCGAGTTTGATCATATTCTTTTCACATTTGCTGCTACAAAAGAAATAAATTGTACCATCTCTTTTAACGTACATTTTTCCAGTACCGTCTTCAATTTCTTTTTTACAGAATGAACAAGTTCTCATGTTCTTACACCTTCTTAAGGAGTTCTAATTTCCTTAGCTTCTCTAATTGTATCAAGTAACATTAAAATGTCGCCTTCTCTTACAGGACCCATAATGTTTCTTGTTAAAATTCTTCCTTTATCTCTACCATCGAGGATTCTGCATTTAATCTGCATTACCTCACCAGTCATACCAGTTCTTTTTAAAACTTCAATGACTTCAGCAGGAGTTCCTTCTTCCATGTAAATCACCGTAATTCAATTAAAAGAATCTATTCTTTTAATTCAGCAACTTTTTCTGCAATTTCAGCAACAGCAGCTTCAGCATCACCAGCGTCTACAATACAAGCAGATGCGGTTCCAACAGTTAAACCTGCAGCTCCACCAACTTGTTCTTTGGTAGGTAAGTAAACATAAGGAATTTCTTTTTCATCAGCTAAAACAGGAATGTGTGCAACGATTTCAGCAGGATCAACATCTTCTGCGATAACGACTAATGCTGCGTCTCCTCTTTCGATGAATTTGGTTACTTCGTTAGTACCTTTTGCTACTTTACCGGTAGCTTGTGCGGTTTCTAATGCTTCTTCAGCTTGTTTAGCTAATTCTTCAGGTGTGTCAAATTTTACATAAATGTTTGCCATAAAATATACCTCCTTTTTCATCTGGCTATGCCATCCATCGGCA
>NZ_JBGUIH010000010.1:0-40959 GCF_045112895.1 Methanobrevibacter sp.
TAACGATGAATTATCCTGTAAAAACAAACAAGGCACCGACATTGGTTGCGATAACTGCCAGGAAAATATTCATTTAAACTGTGATAATTTCAATGCAAAAAAAGATTTCTGCTTAAAATTCTTTAGAGATAACATAAGCGAGTTAAAAGAATGTCAAGAAAAAACTGTATTTAATGACAGTGACTTAAGCCGTAAATGGTCAAATTAAGTAGCAACAAGAGTTAATGTGGATGAGTGGTATTCCACATAATTAATAGCTATTGGCCTTTCAGTAATTTTTGTCTGCCTTTCCATATTAGCTGGCGCTGTCTTTTTCTTAATTCCTTGTATTCATAATACATCTGTGAAGTAACGTATCCATGCAGTCTTCTGAATTCATCTATTCTGACAATCTCTGCTTGAACAATAGATGATTCGCCTTCATGCCAGCAGTACCATGGATGATGGCAGGGTACATCACATTCTGAAGCCAGTCCTGTCTTACAGTTGTTGCAGTAGTCAACAAACCACATTTCTTCCTCTCTTTGAGTCTTTTCCTTCTTGGCTTCGATTATCTGCTGTCTTATAGACTTCATTTACATCACTTCAATAATTTTATAAAAACCATAAAAACTATTGAGAACTTTTTGAAAAGTTTTTATAAAAAACTACTCACGGTTCTCAAACGATAAAACGGGCAGTTATTATGGCTTTTTCATTATACATATTTTTATAAAAACTATTTTTTCAGGGGGTATGCGGGAGAACTTTTTGAAAGTTTGCTCCCGTCCATTTCCTGAAATCATGGTTTTTTTAATTTTTCGATTGTAAAAATCACCACCAAACTCAATGGATAATTATCCATTTCACCTAAAAACAATTTTAAACAATTTTCGTGAAAAAACTTTTTGAAAAGTTTTTATGAGTTTTCATGGTTTTTCCACTTTCAGGTTTTTTAGGTTTTTTGAGTTTTCATGGTTTTTTTGGTTTTCCCATCCATGGTGGTTTTTTAATCGTGCTGTCAAAGTTCATAATACTTAACCCCTCAATAAACTTATCTTCCTTCATAATGTCTAAAACCCATTCGCCAATCTCATAGCTGATGATTTCATATATTGAATCGTCCATGTGTTTTAAATCATAGTTGATGGATGCAACTTCACTTTTTGCCAAGTCATATACATTGGATCTGCCGGACTGGGTAGTTACCTGAAGAAATCCATGGTCTGCCAGTTCGTACATGTATTTTCTGACTGATGCCTTACTCAATTCAAGATTCTGAAGAGAGAAGTATTCATTGGTTGTAATTCCCATATCCAATACTTCCCTGTCCTTATTGATTCTCCAGTCATCGATATTGTTTCTGATGTCATTTAAAACCTCAACCGCTTTAGGAGCAAGGTTTGCAGATATGCTTTCCTTGTATGGTTTAAGCAAGCTCATGAACTGCTGAACATCTGCAATATTGGTTAAAATTACTTTCTTGCCGTCAATCTCATGGATTTCATGGTTATAGTAATTCAGAGCAGTTATGGTTTTCAGTATTCCGTTGAACTTGTCAAAATCCCTTTTATAGAAAGCTGAGTTCTTCAGAAAGTTTATGACAAAGTAAACATAAGGGTTTATGATTACAATGTCTTCAAAGACTTCTTTCAGATGCAATAGCATGTACGGCACCAGTTCAGCTTCCCTTTCATATTTCTTTAGAATCTTATAGCTTTTGCCGTGCTTGAATTCTAGTGCAGTGTTTCTGCGATTGAAGATATCTTTGTTGTCCATTCTTGGAGTAATGAATATGCTTCTGCTCATTTCCTGCTCATCGAAATTATGATTAGGTACTGTAGTGTAAGTTAAGCAAGGTCTTCCTTCAAGTTTTAAATCCTTGACTTCCCATCCTCCTTCGCCGTCAGGTATGCTCAACGGTTTGTTCAGAAAGCCGTCGGACTGAAGTTCCTTCATGAGGTTTTTGGACTCTTCCATAAACTCATGGTCATTATTTCCACCCATGTCACCGTAGTTGACAATCTTGCCGTCACAGAAATACCTATCCGTTTTTGCACGATTGAACAGGGCTGCTTCTGTGATTTTCTTTTCATTAACGATGAACCTTTTCGGAATCAATCTTAATGCAGTTTCCTGAATGTGTGACTTTCCGCTGCTTGCTTCACCCAGACATATTACAGATACTGGATTTCCAAGAACAACCTGTCCAGCATATACGGTGAATGCATACAATATATTGTTCCTTTCACCTGCAGTAAGCCATTCAATAACACTGCCGATATAAACCAAAGGACAGTGCAGTGACTGGAGTTTAGTGATAGCTTCCTTTAATTTGGTAGCATCTCTTTCCTGTTCTGCCTGAAGTTTGTCAGCTATTTCCTGTTCAATGACTGAAAGTTCATTTTCATAGTTGAGCTGCAATAGCTGTTTAACTTCTGAAAACTGGCGGTTGATTATCTTTGGCTCTAATTTTCCTTTGGGATCCATAATCTCTTTGTAGTGCTTTGCGACATTACTTTGAGAAGATAATGTAGCTGGAGATTTGTTTAGATACTCTCCAATCTTATTACCAAACTTATTTTTAAATACATATGTAACCTTATCAGGATTTTTGGGATTGATAATGAGGGTTATTGTATCTTTTGTGGGTAATTCAGCTACATTACTCATTGTTATTTGCTCCGTCTAGACCTGGACATCCCGTACGATGAAACTGTAGTATACGTAGGTTCCGGATTTTTCTTTGACCTGGATTGTCATTTCAGATAACCTGTTTACAAACTCACGGTATTCGGCAAGGTCAACATTTCTGACAACATTGGATTTGCCGACTGAACCTGCATTTTCCAGTTCAAGAATTGAAGTCAAGAAATCAAAGAGTACACTTCCTTTGCGGATGTTTTTGTGAAGGTCTCCATCATTTTTGAGGTTAACGTTTATTTCAACGTATAGCTGTTCGTCATCCTTGAAGATAAAGAGTTTGAATCTGTTAACGGTTTTTTCTTCACCGTCATAGTCGAAAGTGTATGATGTAACTGAAGACATTTGTGGTCTTCCGGTGATTAGGCTTCCGTCTTCAAAGTCTTTAAGTTCTGCTTTTTCATATCCTTCAGGGATTTCTACAATTTCTTCATAATCCAATTGTGTGCTTGTAAATATACTTTGTCTGTCATTACTCATTCTAACCTCTCCTAAATAATATTAAAGAGGATTTAGGAATCATCCTCTTTTAAAAATTTTGACTGGTTTTGTGTAACCATTTTTTCAGCGGTCATTTCTTCAGCACTAACTTCTCCAGCTCCTATCAGTTCTGCAATAGCCCTATTGGTCGCACGGGTTTTTGCAGTGGACATGATTGTGTGATCGGAAACTTTGTCTTTTCCTTTTTCACTTCTGGAGCATAGTGCATCTGATTCGACACTTCTGCCATTTGGAAGAGTGGCACGAACGCAGTAGTAGGCTTCACGTACCCTTCCCATTTTTGTTCTTTCAAGGTCACGGTCCACTATTTCAGTATCCACGTTAAATGCACGGGATAGCTTCTGCCATGCTGATTTCTTTTTGAAGTGTCTTTTCACGCTGACATAGTTGCCGTTTTCATCTTTCTCTTTGACTATGATTTCCTGATAGTCTGTTTCGTTCAACAGTCCTTTACAGAGTTTTTGATATGCGTCCCACTGTTCAATAGCCGTATCGACATCGGGAACGTTATCAACAACTTTCATTACCTCATTTTCCTGAGGATTTTCTATAAGTTCCGCTTTTACCATATTATCACCTTAAATATTATTGGAGGAGTTAGACTCCTCCTGTACTTGTTGCAATTCCAATCCATCCGATTATTATAGCAAATACCATGCTTCCAATAAAAACCAATTTAGGATTAATCTTCATCGGTTCCGGTTTCGGGTATAATCTTGCTGGTTTAGGCATATTGACCAAGTCTCCTGATGCAGATTTCAATAATTAAATTCAAGTTAATTATTTTAGTTCTTCCGCCTTTTTTACGGATTACTACTGTTTTATTGTCAGGGAATTTCAGTTCATCTGATTTCAATGCTACAGATTGAGGATTTTCATTTGCAGATATGAAAGCGATGAAATGTTTATCATCAAGGTTTCTTTGCATTTCAAGAATTGTCTCCTGCATATCAGTCATCTCCTTTGGTTTTCCTAAATCCAACTATGAAAGCTTCTCCTCTTATGAATTTGATTAGGCCAATGTCACCTGCCGCAGCATAATGAATCAAGCCCAACAGCTTTGAATGTATCATTGTCTGGTAGGCCTTTTTACCGCCATCTACAAGCACAATACCATTATCGTCAATGTAGAGGATTTCTTGTTCCATATCACCTTTGGCAACCTTAATCTCGCCCCTGTGGGTGAGGATGCCGTGGTAGTTGTCATCGAACTGATTGTGAGGGGCTATCTCAGCCACCTGTCTTTTGAATGGTGAATAGCTATTCATGCAATTCACCTGAATCCTTGATATAAATTAATACTGCCCATATGTCATCCCATACGTCTCTTGGGACTAAAACATGAGGCACTCCATTCACGTCTTGCTCTAACATATTAGTCTCCTTTAATATTTTTGATTTCATTTCAACCTCTAAGCTATTGATCCAGTTTCAGTATCTTGATTCTGTACATCTCAAAGAATTCCCTTTCATTTCTTATGTTTTCTGTTTCGGTTATCTCATCAATAGCTTCTTCAAGTGCCTGGAAGTTATTTGTAATAATTACTTCACCCATCCGGGGTTTTATTATACCGCACATATTTTTCATCTCCTTGTTTCCCATTGTATTACTGGGGTGTGCAAATTCAACGGTCTAAAACTCATCAGGGCCAGAAGTTTTTGAAAAACAAAAATAGTATTGGAGTAAAATCAACTTTCCGTTCTTTTCCCAATATTTAGAATAAAATAAGTTTTGCTTTGTTTAAATGTGAAAATATTTATATATTCCTTAAAATAAACTAGATATTGGGTTAAGTTTTGAAAAGTATTAATTTTTAACATGTTTGTCGACTTGCTAATCATTTTTATTTTTCTCACACTGACCCTTTAGGATTATATCAAAAATAATATTATAGCTCGTTGTTCAAATAACATTATTTTTTTATAATCCTTTTCTCATGATCTTTTTTTATTGCTTTTCTCGATATTTTACCTCCATATGTTGACTGTTTGCCATTACGGGGGAAAGTTGTACGGGAGTGAAAAATTGCTTTCACTTCGTAAAATTGTTCCCATCACATAATGGCAATTATACTTCTGTAAAAATGAATATATAAACATTTTGTTTTGTATTTTAGTAAATATTGTTTAAAAAATAGTTTAATTCAATATTGATTTGTTTATCCATAAAAATAAAACACCGATGTTTTTACAATTGGTGTTTAACAAAAAAAGTAAAGAATAGTGAAATGTATAAATTTCACTTTTTCAGTTAATAGATTATTTGCCTGCCTCAGGCATACGTGATATGATACTGGCCACATCATTTTCAAGTTTATGTATCTTGCTCTGATACACTTCATTTTCTTTTTCCAATTGCATAAACTCGGGAGATTTGATGGTTAACTTTTTAACATCAGTATTTATTGTAATGGCTGGCAAATGTTTAATGTATTCATATTTCAAGTCTTCGGGATTGGTCATAAAGTAAACTGAATCTGTTGAATTTTTGGCTTTTCCCTGCAGATCGTTAACCTTATCCAGACTCATGCGGTCATTATAAAGAGCGCTTGCATGAAATTTCCTCATCATGTGGCTTCTGAATCTTCCGTAGTTTCCAACTCTTCCAAGATTAAGGGTATCATTTATTTTTTGATAGTGATAAGTCAGACGCCTTTCACTTATTTTAAAAAGCGGACTTTCATCTGTTAATTCATCTTCCCTGGTTAAGAGATATGCATTGATAGCCCTAACCGCTTCAGGACTGCAATATGTAATGTAATATTTGTTTGTTTTTCTCCTTAACAACCTGAATGTAGGAATAATATCACCAGCATCAGTTAGATAATCAATTATATCATAAATGTCTCTTTTCCTGCGAGGAAGATATTCTGAAAGAGCATCAATATAATCTTTAATGGTCAGACCTAATGTTTCAGCTTTTGCACATCCGCTGGATGCTGAAAACAGAATTATTGCTTTCATTAAAGGTGGTGCTATTTTAAATGCTTCTCTGATTATCTCTTTATCAGGTAAATCCTTGAAATATATTGGTTGAGATTTTTTCACGGATTTTTGATTGATTCTAGGTAGTTTTCCCACTTCAATGTCATAGAATTTGTAGAAAAATTGGATGATTGTAATGTCTTTTTTTACAGTATTCCATGCGGAAGTTTCTAATAAATGATGTCTGTATTCAAGCAGTTTAGTTTTTAAACGGCTGTATTTCCATCTAACATTATTTCTTTCATCTTCCTCAGCTTCATCAAGAAGTTCCTGAAGGCTCATGCCATAATATTCGCTGTATTTCCTTAATGCATTACTATAGTTACGCTGTGTTCTCTCAGCGTGGTTGCAGTTTATCGCTAAATTTTTTAGTAGCTCGTTGTTCATCATACTTATCACCTATGTTATTCACATATAAAAAAAGTTGAGTGAGAGCATTTGATAAGTAAAATTTTTCAAAAAGTGATAAGTGGTACAACTATTTCATGAGTCATATTGATACGTAACAAAAATTAATTTGATATTTAACTATTGGATAGCAAGTCCCCAGTCATTTTTTCTATTGTGGATTCAACATTATTCCAATCGGTATTGTTGACATAATCATTTGCCATGGACTGCAAATCTCCGGTCATGTTTTCCACTGTGGAGATTGCATTATCCAAATCGGTATTATCCGGATAGACATTTTTGTACTGTACTGATTTGGCCATATGCAGTGCTATGTCCTTGTCGTTGCAGCAGATTATGATGTTGTCATGGGATGTTTCATTGGCTAGAGGAATGCAATAGAATTTGCCATTATAGTTTACCTTGATGATGTCAAACAAATGGATTTCCAATAGTTCATCGGCATTTATTACGTAACATGTGAATCCGTCAATGTTTTGCATTTCTCCAGTTTTTATTAGTTCATTAATTGCATTGAAACTTAATCCGGTTAATGCGCTGATTCCGCTGCCTTCGTGGCTGTTGTAGGTAATCAATGCTCCCTTGTCCCAATTCCAAATTTTAACGCCTTCAATATCGCCGCAAAATTTAGTCTGATTGGCCGGAACATCTATGCTTGTTCCGTTGGGTGTTATTTCAATTCTCTCATAATTCACGGAGTTTGTAAGCATTACTAAAATGGCACCGGCAATAATTAGAAGTAATATGCCAATAATAATTATTTTTTTGTCCATTGGTTATCTCCTCATAATATTAGTTAGTTATAAGTTGTTTTTAGCCACAATTTAACCAATTATCGCCTAAAAGTCTACAAATCATTTATAATTTTCTATTAGTTGCCAGAATCTCCACACGGATTTTCTGTTCATCTTGGAGATGGCTCTCTGTGTTGGAATTTTCATGGGACAGACATCTTCACAGGCCAATGATTTTACACAATGAGGGTAAAATTTTTCTTTATATTTGTTTTTCATATTCTTCAAATGATGTTTGTCGGTTTCCTGTAAAACCAGTTTGGATGAGGAAACTGCAACTTGCGTTCCGGCAAAATCTCCCATTTCATAGTTGGGGCATGCTTCGGTACAGCATCCGCACATCAAGCACATTGACATTTCATATTCAAAATCCAAATCGTTGGTGTTGGTTTCTGCATCACTTTCCAGCCATTGCTCACAGTCAATCATTGCTTCATGCAGAATAGACCTGTCCACTGTCAAGTCCTTTATCACCGGAAACTTGGATAAAGGTTCAATTGTTATCATGTCATTTTTTGTAACAGCCAATTCCTTATTTAGAAATGTTTTGCAGGCTAATTGAGGTTGGGCATTTATTACCATTGCACATGACCCGCATAATCCCTGAAGACAGCTGCAGGAGTATTCTATAGGATACTCCAATCTTTCAAGCAATGTTGTCACAGGAATATTCAAATCGCCATCATAGTCAAATAGCTGATATTCATCACCTATCTTTATTTTTACCTTAATTATGCTCATCTTTTCACCAACTATTTGAAATTAACATTGATTTTGCCATCATACGTTACGCATGTGGTTTTTTTATATTCGTCGCTGCTTTGAGGATACTCGATTCTCTGATGTGCTCCCCTACTTTCCTTTCTCTTCAATGCCGATAGAATGCATGCTTTTGCAAGCAATATCAATGACTCCAATTTAATGTAATCATAATAGCTGCCGCCAATATTAATGTCCAGTTCATCAAGCTTTGCCAGTGCTGTCCTTAAATCTTCTTCATTTCTGTATATTCCCATTGAACCGTTCATTATCTCCGCTAGCTTCTCTTCTGTTTCACTGCAATCTCTATCCGATTTTTCCCAATTGTTAAATGATTCAATCTCTTCGTCCAATTGGCTTGTGGAATCAGATGGAATGGATTTTGAAGCGGCATTTTCAGCAGCAATCCATCCTCCATGAACCGCTCCCAGAAGTGAATTTCCACCTAGCCTGTTTGCTCCATGATATTGGCATGAACACTCTCCGGCAGCATACAATCCTTCGATATTGGTCTTATGGTTTTCATCGGTCTTTATGCCGCCCATAAAGAAATGGACTCCAGGATAGACTGGAATCGCTTCGGATGTAGGATCCAAATCAATATAGGTTGTGCAGATTTCATAAACCTCATCCAGTTTTGTTTTTATCAGGTTTTCATCCAGATGACTCATGTCCAAATAAACTTGGTTTTCACCGGCATTAGATGCTTTAAAGATGCTTCTTGATACGACATCCCTCGGCATCAGCTCCGCCTTTTCAGGATACCATTCCTTCATGAAATACCATGGCTTTCCATCCCGAAGGGTGTAAAGGTTGCCTCCTTCGCCCCGTGCCGCTTCAGTTATCAACATTCTCTTGACCGGAGTCTTTACGGTGGTCGGATGATATTGTATCATTTCGAGATTGGCCAGTTCAACGCCCTGCATGAATAGTCTTGCTGTTGCAACTCCATCGTTTTGAACAGATCCGGAGGTTTTTCCGAATAGCTTGTTCAATCCGCCGCTGGCTATTATCACGCTGTCTGATGCAAATTCCCTAATCTCTGAAGTGTTTTCGTTGATGCAGATTACGCCGCAGCATTTGCCTTCATCCAACATCAATGATAAGAATCTCCATCCGATAAAGCGGGTGACACTGCCTTCAGCTTCCTTTTTTCTGCATTGATTGATCAATGTAGTTACAATCTGTTTTCCGGTTCTTGCACCGGCATAAGCAGTTCGCTTTTTCTTTTGGCCTCCGAAGTACCTTACATCAACATTTCCCTGTTCATCCCTTGTAAAGCTTGTTCCCATATCTGAAAGCCATTTTATGATGTCCGGCGCATCAGAAGTTAACCTGGTGACTGCCTCAACGTTATTTATTCCGCATCCGCCGTTCATGGTGTCTTGGAAATGCTCTTCTGTTGAATCGTTACTCCTTAGGGCGGCGTTTATTCCTCCCATTGCCATTACCGATTGTGAACGTTCTGAGTAGTCTGGAGATATCAGCTTTACATGTGCGCCCATATCAGAGGCTTTTATGGCTGCAGTCAAACCCGCAATTCCAGCACCTACAATAACTATTTCACTCATAGAAAACCCCCATAGAATGTCGCCTGTGCCAGGAAAATTATAATCAGAACAATGAATAATACTACGGTGATGTTATTTTTCACATTTTCATAATCGTCTTTTCCCTCTAAAAATCCAAATGAAACCAGCAATTTTGGAATTGATATTTGCAAATGAACAGCTATTGAGATGAACAACAGATTGTCTCCAATAATATGATATATGAACTGGCTGCTGTCCAGGGCATCTCCCAAGGAATAATTCAGAATATGCGCTATTGCAAATATGATGATGCAGATTCCGCTGACAAGCTGCTGTGTAGTATCTTTAGTTAATTTCGGATAGTTCTTTGATCTTCTTAATCTTTCTTTGATGTAGAGATATGCACTTATTATTATATGCAGTATCAGGGGATAGAATAGCCTTCGACCTGAGACTTTAAAGACGGGAGAATAACTTACCAGTCCAAAGAACAGCAGAGTATTCATTAGTGCATGGTATGCAAGCATCAACGCCACAATAATTATTAAAATGCCATTTATCTTTCTAAGGGAAATCATTTTTATCGACTGATATATCTGTTTTTTTAGTTATTTAATCCTTCCATATTTTTGATTCTTAAGAGCGAAGATGCAATTGCGCATGAGGTTATAAGGAGTGTCAATGCGGATATTATATTCTTTGAATCTATTAGTATTGCAATAAGTGGAAGGGCATAGAACATGTATGCAACAAATGTTCCGAACTTATCGTATTTTAGCCCGCCAGGTCCTGAAGTTGCGAAAAACTCAATCAGTTTCAATGTAATGATAAATAAAAACCAGAAGGGTATCAAATCAATGAGAACAAGCGACAATGTTGATAGGATTATAAATAGAAAATCACAAATAACATCAATTTTAGAACCATTGCTGGTTATCAAATCATATTTGCGGGTCAGATGGCCATCCAGGATATCGCTGATTATTGTCAATGCAAATATGAAGACCAGATAAATGGTATTGAAATCAAAAAGGACAAGATATAGGAATAATGCTCCGAAGAGTATTCTTGAAAGGGATAGTGTATTAATAATTGGTCTATTCATAATCATCGTTATCTAATTATATTATTCATGAGTAATGGGGCAATTGCATTGCATCAGCATGTTTAGCCTATTGATAGTATTTTTTGGTAAATGGATATATAAATTTTAAGCCGGTTAAACGAATTTAAATCTTCACGATTCCGTCTCCCACTATGGATTGAAGTGTTAATGATGATGTTTTTTTTTAACTGAAGTCGTGGAATCCATATCGGCAAAAATTATCAAAATTTTTTTATATTTTATATTGCTAAACTATAATTCATGTATAGTTTTATCATCTGCTTCATATTGCTGATTGCATCATACTTTGTCTATGGAAAAGCTCTTGAGAAAATAGTCGGTGTGGATGAAACTCTCGAAACGCCGGCATATAGATTGCAGGATGGTATTGACTATATACCGATGTCTCGAATCAAGAACTTTTTAGTTCATTTCTTAAATATTGCAGGCTTAGGACCTATTTTTGGAGCGATACAGGGGGCATTATTTGGTCCGGCAGCATTCTTATGGATAGTGTTCGGTACAATCTTCATTGGTGGGGTTCATGATTTCTTCTCAGGATTCATGTCCCTGCGGGATGACGGATTTACAATGCCTGATATTGTTTCAGAGTATCTTGGAACCAGACTTGAAAAATTTCTTGCGGTTCTCATGGTAATTACCGGAGTTCTTGTTTCAGCCACTTTTGCAAAAGGGGCTGCAGACTTGCTTAGCAACTTAACCCACATCCCTGTGCTTTTATGCATTACCGTAATTTTCATTTACTTTTTGGTTGCAACAGTATTTCCAGTCGATAAGATCATTGGAAGGGTGTATCCTATTTTCGGAGCATTGCTATTGATTATGGCAGTATTGATGATTGGTGGAGTAATAATAAATCCCGCATACACAATTCCGGAGTTTACGACACAGGGATTGTATTTGACCGACAAAAGCATTTTCCCATATCTCTTTGTTACTATTGCCTGTGGGGCCATTTCAGGTTTTCATGCATCGCAGTCTCCGATTGTTGCAAGATGCATGGAGAATGAAAACGATGCAAGACCAGTATTCTATGGGGCTATGGTTTTGGAAGGTCTGGTTGCACTTTGTTGGGCAGCCATTGCAATGGCGTTTTTCCATGGTCAGCCTCAGCTTGCGGCAATCTATAGTGCGGCGCCTGCAGTGGCAGTCAATGAAATGGCAACAGCATTGGTGGGGCCTGTCGGTTTGGTTTTAACCATCATTGGAGTGGTTATCTGTCCGATTACATCAGGCGATACTGCGCTTAGAAGTGCAAGGATAACAATTGCAGACGAATTCAAGCTTAATAACGAAAAAATAATTTCCAGGCTAAAATTGGCTGTGCCATTGTTTTTAGTATCATTCGGATTAACATTCATTGACTTTAGTTTGATTTGGAGATATTTTGCTTGGTCTCAATTGATAGTAGCTACAATAATATTATTTTCCGCAACTGTTTATCTAATTCAAAAGGAAAAGCCGTACATCGTTGGACTAGCTCCGGCAATCGTATGTACCCTAATTGCATTCGGGTATATCCTGCAAGCCCCTGAAGGTTTGGGATTGCCTTCAATGATCTCCAATATAATCTCAGTTATCTCAACGGTTGTAATCACTGCAATATTTCTTAAGAAATACAGATAGTAAATCAAAAACCCGACTGTAATCGGATGGCAAGGCATTGTTGGCATCAGTGCCATTGAATCATTTTTTTTCTTAACTTATTTATATTAAATGTAATAAATATGATACTAGGAGGTTAATGATATGCTTTTCTTCTTATTGAAAATAATTAATCTTTTAGTTATCGTTTCAATCTTAGGATTGATAATCAAAAGTATCGAAGTACACAGAAAAGTGATAATGGGATTAGTTATCGTAGCATTAATTTTAAGTATTTTAAGTTTCCTATTCTAATCCTTCAGGAATTAATGAAAACAGATGATTTAATGTCATTCTGCTGAATGGTTGCATGACATTAATTTCATACTATTTTTTTGCACTGTTAGCCTGTGCTATATTTCCCATGTTGCAGCTATAATCAATACCCTACATTTTTAACTTATTTTAATCGTCACAATCTTTAATTGTCCATTAATAACAAGAAGGGCATTGTGAAGATTTGATTCCTTTTAACTGACTTCATATTCAAATTGCATAAATGGAATAATCATATTACTTTAATTAATATTAAAATCAATTATTTAATAAGGAATAATAATTATCGAATTATTGAACCGAATATTTTTTGTGATTATGCGTTATGAAAGATAAGGAAATGACAATATGAGTATAAAGGAAGAACAAGAAACAATAAAGGAAAAAATCAAAAAGATGTTTTCATTATCAGAGGATTCCGCATCAAATGAGGAGATCCGTACACGCCTTCTGGATGGCGGAAAGGTCACCGGAACAAATATGTGTGTGCTGGTATGTGCAATGATAATCGCATCTGTCGGCCTCAACATGAGTTCAACTGCAGTGATTATCGGTGCGATGCTGATTTCACCCATAATGGGAAGCATTCTTGCTTCTGCATATGCAAGCGTGGCTGCAGACTATCCGCTGCTTCGCAAACATGCTCTCGGTTTCGTAGTGCAGATTGTAATCAGTGTTACCGCCGCGGCAATCTATTTCTTTTTCTCTCCGGTTAAAGAGCCAACAGTAGAATTGCTGGCAAGAACATCACCTACCTTTTTTGATGTGCTGATTGCCTTTTTCGGGGGACTTGCAGGAATCATCGGACAGACTAGAGAAGACAAAGCGAACACGGTTATCCCCGGTGTTGCAATTGCAACCGCCCTGATGCCGCCACTATGTACCTGCGGCTATTCGATTGCAAACGCCAGATGGGACATGCTCCTTGGAGCAGGATATCTGTTTATCATCAACACCTATTTCATTTTCCTCTCTGCGGGCATTATCATCAGTGTTTTGAAAATCCCGAAAATGAGGGAATTGACAGAAAAAGAATGGAAAAGACGCCGTTTCAGAATGTTTATTAATACAATCATCATTACATTGCCAAGCATAGCTGCGGTTTTTGTGATGATACAATAAGAGGAACAAAATCATTTGTCCAAAGGGTTTGAAATGAATGTTTTCATAAAATATTCCTTCAAACCAATGCTTGTTCCTTGTTACGGCGCAAAGACATGATTTTCAACATCAATCTCTCTAATATTAACAACACCGCCTCAAATGAAAGCAAAGAAAAATAGTTATTGATTATAAGCGGAAATAAATTCAAAAATAAAAAAAGAGTAGCAGAATTATTCTGCTGTAACTTCGGTAACAAAGGTCATGTTTTCAATGGTTTCAGTTTCACCAGGTTTAATAGTGTAGATTGGGGAACCGAGTAAGATTAATCCATTGCACACTTCTCTGATTTTGTTATCAGCTACTTCTTGCATATGGGTTCCTTCATAGTTAAATCCTGCGTCTGCATCACCTTCTAATGCGAATGAAATTACTTCACCAGATTTTTTGTTAGTTGCATTTACATTTAAAATCATTTTCTAAATCTCCAATAAATTCGATAATTATAATTATGTTGGTTTACATTTTTAAATAATGCGGTTTTGATTTGAAAATAGCATTCAATATTATTTAAAAAGCAGTTATTTTTTTAGGATTTCCAAATCAGATTTCTCATATCTGTTATGTCCTTTCATGCTTTTTTTATATTTCCAACATTCGATGGCTTCTTTTAAGGTCTTGTCGCAATTGTCCTCAAAGAAATCACGAATATATTGGTTGTATTGGAATT
Source organism: Methanobrevibacter sp. (assembly GCF_045112895.1). Classification (GTDB taxonomy): domain Archaea; phylum Methanobacteriota; class Methanobacteria; order Methanobacteriales; family Methanobacteriaceae; genus Methanocatella. The sequence goes on from NZ_JBGUIH010000010.1 coordinate 14,542, forward strand.
GCTTATCGATTTTGCTTTTTTCTTTTGAATTCTGGATTTCAAGGTATGCGTTAATTGCATCTTCATAGGTCTTATCGGGGTTCGCCTTCAGCCATTTTTGAAACTTCACTTTAAACTTGAAACTGTTGCCTATTTCCTTTTCAAAGAATTTACGTTTGCCTTCACTGCATCTGAAGTTCTCACCGATTTTTGATTCAAGTGTGATTTTTTCACTAGAATCGTTTTTGGAAATGCATTTGATCCTTTTGGAATTAAGCGATTTTCCCGTATCCAGAAAGTAGGCTATTCTTTCTTCCAGTTCGCCTTTGTTCCCGCTTGTTTTAAGTCCATTTTCTCGGCAGAATTCCTTAAGCTCTTCCTTTAAAAAATAGTACTCTTTGAAATCTTCGCTTTTCAAGTCTTTAGTGAGTTGGGGTCTTGTCATTTTAATCAAAAAGCAATTTGTCGATAATGTCCATGTCAAGGTTTTCCTCGACGATTTCGGCCAGTCTGTTTAGGGAATAATCCTTTTGGGTTTCGTAAGGGTCTTCACCATATCTGGCTTCAAGGCCTTTTTTGGTTCTGATATGATTTAAAAATTCTCTTCTGAAGTTGTAATTGTGGAATATCCCATGGAAGTATGTTGCAAATACATTGCCGTTGGATGCACCATCAATCAATCCATTATCGTTGTTTCCCTGGCCTTTTGTAACGTTTAAAAGGGCTGTTGAGTTCAGAAGGTCTGATGTTCCCTCATGGATTTCATAGCCGGTTACGCTTTCGCCGACAATATCCTTGAAGATTTCACCTGCAAGGCCTTCCAGATTATCGGGAATTGTTGCTTCGGATTGTGTAACGATTTTTCCGGCTCTTGAAAAGCTTGATTCGATATCCAATAATCCCAAACCTTCAATGGTTCCATGCTTGGACTCGCGTTTGTCTTCATCATGAATCACGTTTCCAAGAATTTGAAGTCCGCCGCAGATTCCGACGATTGGGATTTCACTGGCCTTTTCAATAATTTTGTCCGCAAGTCCGCTTTCGCGAAGGGCAAACATGTCCTCCGTTGAGTTACGGGTTCCCGGAATCAGGATGGCATCAACATCGCCGATTTCGTCATTGATTCCAATCATCTTGAGGGCAACGTCATCTTCGTATTCGAAGGGATCTATGTCTGTGAAATTGGCTATTTTTGGAAGGCGTATGACGCCGATTGTAATGTCCTTGTCTTCTGCAAATTCATGTGTGGTCAGTGATGCTGAGTCCTCTTCAGGCAATCTTAAGGTTTCATCATACGGCAGAACCCCCAAAACGGGCTCGCCGGTTATCTCTTCAATCCTATCCAGACCCGGCTTCAGGATATCAAGGTTGCCCCTGAACTTGTTGATGACGGTCGCCTTCAGGCGGGACCTGTCATAATCGTCAAGCAATACATATGTTCCTGCAATTGCGGCAAACACTCCTCCCATTTCAATATCGGCTATTAAGATAACATTTGCATCTGCAAGGTGGGCTATTTCCATGTTTGCAATGTCCTGGTCGCGCATATTGATTTCGGCAGGTGAGCCTGCACCTTCAATGATTATGATGTCATATTTATCGGATAAAATCTTGAAGCTCTCTTTTATTGCATTGAAAGCGGTATCATGGTATTTGTGCTGGTAGTCGTAAAAGTTCATGTCTCCGATTGACTTTCCTTGGATAATCACGTTTGATGTGAAATCCCCTTTTGGCTTGAGCAATATAGGATTCATATGCACGCTCGGTTCAATCATTGCCGCTTCGGCCTGCAGCATTTGGGCGATTCCAATTTCACCGTTCTCTTTTGTAGTGTAGGAATTTAGGGACATGTTCTGTGATTTAAAAGGAGCTACGTTATATCCCCTGTTTTTATAGATTCTACATAAAGCTGCTACAAGCATGCTTTTTCCAGCGTTTGATGATGTTCCTTGAACCATGATACATTTTGTCATGATAAGATATATTCAACTACTATTATAAATAATTTAAAAATGAGTTGAATTTAACCAAATTTGAAGTATGGATTCAATATAATATCATTTTATTTGGGGTTTTAAATAAATTCCAATATTATTTAAAAAATGACTGATGGATATATTGCCATACAAACAAATTCGATTAACAAAATTTAATTATTGAAAATTAATTTTGTAATACTTTTTATGTTGATTTCTGTATATAATATTATCTATTATTAAGTTTGCATTTATTTTTTATCAATAAATTTTTGAATTTCCATTATTTTTAAAAATAAAAGTTTATACATTAAATTTTATTTTGTTGATATGAATTTACAGTAATATTGAAAATTGATTTTTCAGGCAATTTTTCAATCAGACTTAAAAATTGTTTTAGTAACTTTTATTTACTAAAATAGAAAAGTTTTTATATATAGTGAGTTTAAATAATATTTAAATAGTATATAGAACTTAATTTTTTAATGATGAATTTATTTAGAGAAGTGAGGTTTGTTTTATGAAATTTGAAGAACAAGAAGTGATTGATGATTCTTCTGAAGATATAGTTGCTGAGCCTGAAATAGAGACAAAAGGTGAAGAAACTAAACCTATGTTAGATTATAATAATATTAAAAGCTCACAAGATATTGAAGTTCCCCCTTTATTAATTGATCAAGTTATTGGGCATGAAGAGTCCATTGAAACAATTAAAAAAGCAGCAAAGCAAAGAAGGAATGTTCTCTTAATTGGTGATCCGGGTGTTGGAAAATCAATGCTTGCTAAAGGAATGGCACAAATCCTACCTCATGAAGTTTTGCAGGATATCTTAGTATACCCGAATATGGAAGACAACAACCATCCGCTGATAAGGACAGTACCTGCAGGTGAAGGAAAGAAAATAGTGAAGGCAACAAAAGGTTCTGCAAAAGGTCAAGAGGAGAAGAAAACCATTATTACAATGTTTGCAATATGTGGAATATTAGTTATAGGATTTATGTATGGAAGATTGCTCGAGTCCATTATTGCAGCAGCTTTAATTTTACTTATATCTATTCAAATTAAACCGAAAACCACTAATATGTCTCCGAAATTGCTGGTAAATAATCAGGAATCCAGATTTGCACCGTTCATGGATGCAACCGGAGCTCATGCAGGAGCATTGCTCGGTGATGTGCGCCACGACCCATACCAATCAGGTGGTCTTGGAACTCCGGCACATGAACGTGTGGAAGCAGGAATGATTCACAAAGCTAATAAGGGTGTTTTGTACATTGACGAAATCGGTACAATGTCAATGAAAACCCAGCAAGAGCTCTTGTCTGCAATGCAAGAAAAGCAATATGCGATTACTGGTCAAAGCGAAAACTCATCAGGGGCAATGGTAAGGTCACAGGCAGTACCGTGTGACTTTGTTCTTGTAGCATCAGGTAACCTTCAGGTATTGGAAGGAATGCATATTGCAATGAGATCCAGAATTAGAGGATACGGTTATGAAGTCTTCATGAAAGATTACATGGAAGATACTACTGAAAACAGGGAGAAACTTGTCCAATTCGTAGCTCAGGAAGTTAAAAACGATGGAAGAATTCCGCACTTTGCTCCAGATGCACTTGATGAAATCATAATGGAAGCGAAAAGAAGGTCCGGAAAACAGAACGCCTTGACTTTAAGGTTAAGGGATTTGGGCGGATTGGTAAGGTCTGCTGGTGATGTGGCTATCGAAAAAGGTGACGATTTGGTAACTGCAGAGCATGTGTTCGAAGCCAAAAAATTCGCAAGAACCCTCGAACAGCAAATAGCCGACAGGTCAATCATGCAAAGGAAAGACTACAGTATGGTTTCAGCTGAAGGTGGAAGGGTTGGTCTCATCAACGGTCTTGCAGTAATCGGTGATAGAAGCGGAATCGTTTCCCCAATTGCAGCGGAAGCTGCACCGACACAGTCCAAAACCGGAGGTCAAATCATTGCTACAGGTAAATTAGGTGAAATCGCCAAGGAATCAGTTCAGAATGTGAGTGCATTGATTAAGAAATACACCAACAAGGACATTTCCGATTATGATATTCACGTTCAGTTCATCCAAACTTATGATGGTGTTGAAGGTGACTCCGCCAGCGTAAGTATTGCAACAGCCGTGATTTCAGCTATTGAGGAGATTCCAATCGATCAAACCGTTGCATTAACCGGTTCACTGAATGTTCGTGGTGATGTAATGCCTATAGGTGGAGCAACTGCCAAAATCGAGGCGGCAGCAGAAGCTGGAATGAAGAAGGTATTGATTCCAAAATCCAACATGAAAGATGTAATGATTGAGAAGAAATATGAAGACATGATTGAAATCATTCCAACCGAAACTTTAAGTGATGTTTTGGAAAACATTCTAATCAGTGGATCTTCCAAAGATAAGCTGATTTCAAAAATGAAGAACATCAGTTCTAAAGTTGCAGAAAAGGTTCCACAAACTACAATTAATAATCCAACTACAAACTAAGTTGGATTAATCTATTATTTTTTCTTTTACTATTTTTTCTATTGTCTTATAGAATTCAGAGTCTGTTTTTTCTAGTTTTTCAAAAGACGCGTCAATGCTGCAGCTGCAGACATCAGTTTTTCCGATAGCATACTCATTTGAATCCTTCTTAATAAGAATTCCAAACAGTTTCTCTTCCTTGTCATGGTACAGGTCAAATTCCTCTTGTGAAAGTTTGAGATTATAGTCCTGTGTTGAGAATATGTCGCATTCATTTATGATGGGCATGAATGTCATCATGCCGAAGGGCAGAAATATGTTTTCACTTTTGGAAATCTTTAAAAGCCTTTCCTCGTATGAATCATCGTCATTGATGCCGTATCCTTCAACTTCCAGGATGTTGTTGGTTCCCATGTAGTTGTCATCATCGATGATAAAGGCAAGCAGGTTAGGGTCTATGTAATTATTGCAGGAAGCCCTGATATTTTTAATGGTTTTGCTGAGATTCATCACAAAATGCCTCGTACTTTTCACATAATGCAAGCAGTTCATCAATTTTAACAATTTCGTTAATCCAATCTACAGGTATTGAGTCATATCCGTAATAAATTCCTGCCAGCCCTCCGCAGATGGCCGCATTTGTGTCGGTATCTCCGCCGAAATTGACAGCTTTTAAGACGGCATCCTTATAGTTGTCGGTGTTCTTCAGGCAATAGGTGACTGTTTCCAGGGTGTCTATCACATATCCGCCGCTCCTAATCCCTTCGGAGTAGTCATTTTCAAATATTCTATAGAAATAGTCCAGTTCCTCACAGTCTTTATAGTAATCCATTATTTTTTCATTTGAATTTTCAATGTGCTCGGCTATACTCAGGCCTTCGTTTGAAAGCATTGATTTGGCTATTTCAACATATAATACACATGCGATTTTGGATCTCTCATGGCCATGGGTCAGGGCAGAAACGTTTTCAATTGTTTCATAGTCTATTCCTTCAATGTAGGCCAATGGCAGGACTCTCATCAATGACCCGTTTCCGTTGTCGTGGGTTGAAGTGCCGCCTGACTTTAAGGCATCACAACCTTCCTTATATCTGTTCAGTCCACGGGATGTTGTGCTTCCAATATCAAAAACCTCATCATGTGGTGTGTGTTCTGCATTATCCATCCATTTTATGAATTCATCCATGATGTCCGTATAGTCGATTCCTTTTTTATTTATGATACTGGTCATTGTAGCTATTGTCATTGAAGAGTCATCAGACCAGGTTCCCTTTGGCTGATTGTAGGTCCCATATTCTCTCATATCAACAACAGGTTCCATTCTAAGTTCGTTTCTTGAATGAAATTCGACGGGAACTCCAAGGGCATCCCCAACTACAAAACCAATAATTCCATCTTTGACTTTCATGATAGAGTGTATATTCGTTTAAGTAATTAATAGTGTTTGTCAATGTAAAAACTATCTTTCAAAATTTATATATCATTAAGAAAATACCTTTAGACAATGATTCTGAAAACTGAAAATTTGACTTTAAGGCCTTGGAGGGATGATGATGCAGAATGCCTATATCATTTTGCCAAAAATCCTAATATTGGTCCGATTGCAGGATGGCCTCCTCATGAAAGTGTTGAGGATAGCTTGAACATCATAAAAACAGTCTTCGCTAAAAGGGAAACCTATGCCATTGTCAAGGATGATATTCCGATTGGCTGTGTCGGCCTGCTGTTTCATCCGGACTGCAATCATTATTGGGGTGATGATTCGGCAGAGCTTGGCTATTGGATTGGCGAGGAATATTGGAACAGGGGCTATGCAACGGAAGCATCTGAAGCTTTGATAGACCATGCATTTTCAGATTTGGATATTAAAGAAATTTATGCATCTTATAGGCATGAGAATAAACAGTCCGGAAGGGTTTTAGAAAAATTGGGCTTTAAATATTTCACAGAATTGAATAACATAAGCTATAATGGTGAAGCCATTTTCGAAATTGCCATGAAGTTAGAAAAATAATTATATTAAAAAAATATTAATCTTAATTAATGACTAGAATTTGCAATAACTGTAATTTTGAAAATCAGGATGATTATGACTTTTGTGCAAAATGCGGCACTCCTTTAGTCGAGGGTTTGAAGCCGGCAAGAGTTTATGTCTACAGGAGCGAATTGCCTAAAGTCAATAGGAAAGTCATAATTGCAGCTTATATTGTAACTATTTTTCTATCTTGGAGCGGATTTGTCGTCGGCCTCATTTCAAAGAACACCATTTTTGCCACTTTCACGTTCTTTGGCTTTTTCATGCCGTTTTACTTGGTTCAGTCAAAGCATCCGACACTTAAAAGGCATGGTCTAATCATGATGGCCATTTCATTTGTGGGTGTTGCACTCTCTTTTTACGTATTGCTGAATTAAAAAATAGAAAAAAGGAAATTATACTAGGTGGGGCTTAATGTTTCCCAGTATAATCTGTATTGGAATCTCAAATACGTTCACGCCATTTTCAAGCATTGCCACTCCAACAGCATCTCCTCTTGACATGCTTCCTTGAACGTTTCCGTTGCCGGGATAGCCGAAATATCCGTCATTTGCACGGATATCTCCTACAATGTTTCCTCCGAATATCGCTTGAGCGGCATCATTGTTCACACTAAGGATTAAATGAGGAGTTACGCCATAAGAGTATGTCATAATGTCTCGGGCAGCACCATAAGGATTATCCGGATTGTTTATATGGACATTATGCAAGGTTTGCCCTTCTGAGTTAACGGAACTTCCAGGGTAAATCCATTTGAATCCGGTCAGACCCATTGTTGCAGCCATATCAATACTAGCATCCTCCGCTGAATCTTCAGCAACTATCATAACAGGGCTGACAATTGTTGAAGCCAAAGCTAATACAATTATTAATATTATAATGGCAGTTATTTTTTTCATAATTAGTTTTTATTGAACGTTTATATATTAATACTTAACCTTTTTAATCATCAAAAACATATATTATTCCATATAAATTTTTGGTGATATTGTGATTATTGGTGGTTCAGCTTCACAGGATCTGGCTGCCCATGTGGCACGCGAGCTTGGTGAAGAATTATGTTATGTTGAAACTAAAAAGTTTCCCGATGGGGAAAGGTACTTAAGAATCGATGGTGAAATTGAAGATGAAGTGACAGTTATCCAGTCAACCGGATATCCTCAGGATGAAAACCTGATGGAACTGCTGTTCATAATCTCCAACCTGAAGGATTTGGGAGCCAAGAAAGTCAGGGCAGTAGTTCCTTATATGGGATATGCAAGACAGGAAAAGCGTTTCAATCCTGGAGAGACAATTTCAGCCAAGATAATCTGTAATTTAATCGAAGCGGCCGGTGCTGATGAGTTCATCACATTCAATATTCATGAGGAATGCGTTTTGAAGTTCTTCGACATTCCTGCCCGCAACATCTCAGCGATGCCTGCAATTGCAGAATACTTGGATAAGAAATATTTCAGGAAAACAAATGAAAAGCCATTGATTATTGCTCCCGATAAGGGCGCTTACGGATTTGCACAGGAAATGGCTGAAATTATTGGCTGTGACTGTACATACCTGACAAAAGTCCGTTTGGGACCGGACAAGGTTGAAACCAAAATCGTGGATGTCAGATGCGACAGCGAAAGTGAAAACACCGTTAACGTGGACTCCGTGAAAGGCATGCATGCTGTCATCATTGACGACATTATTGCGACCGGCGGAACCATTGTCAATGCAATCAATATCTTAAAGCAATACGGTGCATCATCAGTGGATGTCTGCTGCGTTCACCCAATCTTGACAAATAACGGCGCAACCAGGATTTATGCTGCCGGTGCAAACAAGATCATCGGTACCAACAGTCTGTCTTCCGATACTTCACGCGTATCTATTGCAAAATCTATTGCAGATGCATTGAGGCAGTAATATGGATAAGAATCAGATTAAAAAGGAACTGGTTGACAAATCGAATGATATCTTGCAAAAGTATTCGGAACCTGATGTTGTAGAAGATGTATCGGTAATGAATATGGCCGCTAAAACTGTATTTTTAGGTTCTCTTAAAGTATATAATACTGAAATTGTTCCAAATGTAATTAATGACTTGAATAAGGATTTGAAAGGCTATGGGCAGCTGGTAGTAAGAGACCAAAGAGTCACTCCATGCTGTGCACCGAGCTATATACATATCAGTTTCAACGTTACAATCTCAAACTAGATAATTATGAAAGAATTCAAACTAAAGTCACCTTATAAGCCACTGGGTGACCAACCAAAAGCCATTAACTCATTAGCCGAAGGCATAAAGAATGGGCTGAAAGAACAAACCCTCTTGGGAGTGACAGGTTCTGGAAAGACCTTCACAATGGCGAATGTCATTGAAAAGGTCCAGAAGCCTACACTTGTCATTTCACACAACAAGACATTGGCGGCGCAACTGTACGAGGAGTTTAAGGAGTTCTTCCCGGACAATGCCGTTGAATATTTTGTCAGCTATTATGACTATTACCAGCCTGAGGCCTATGTGCCGAGAACAGACACTTTCATTGATAAGGAAGCATCAATCAACGATGATATTGACATTATGAGGCATTCTGCCACTCAATCATTGCTGTCAAGGGATGATGTCATTGTCGTAAGCAGTGTGAGCTGCATCTATGGTATCGGTTCTCCTGAAGACTACGGCGAATTTGCCTTTGGGATAAATGTCGGCGACAATTATGACCGCTCTGAAATCCTTGCAAGGCTTGTCTTCATGCAGTATGAGCGAAACGACATTGAGTTTGCAAGAGGACAGTTCAGAGTAAGGGGAGATGTCATAGAAATAAATCCGGTTCATGGAACTCCTCCAATCAGAATTGAGCTTTTCGGTGATGAAATCGATGCAATCAGCATAATCGACAAGGTCACGGGAAGAAAACAGGAATCACTTCAAAGATACATGATTTTCCCTGCAAAGCACTTCGTTGTTGGCCAGGACAAGATGGATGTGGCAATTTCAAAGATTACAAACGAGCTTGAGGAAAGGCTTTCAGAGTTGAATGCCATGGGAAAAATCCTGGAAGCCCAAAGATTGGAGCAGAGAACCCGTTTCGATATAGAAATGCTAAGGGAAATGGGATACTGTCCAGGTGTAGAAAACTACTCAATGCATCTGTCAGGCCGTAACTGGGGAGACAAGCCATATTCTCTTTTGAAGTACTTTCCGGATGATTTCCTGACAATAATCGACGAATCTCACGTTACCGTTCCCCAAATCCGAGGGATGTATAACGGTGACCGTGCACGTAAGGAGACATTGGTCGAATATGGTTTCAGATTGCCGTCAGCCAAGGAAAACCGTCCTTTAAGGTTTGACGAGTTCGAATCATCCGTCAATCAGGTCATCTATGTATCCGCAACGCCTGCCCAGTATGAGCTTGCAAAGTCAAGGAATGTCGTCGAGCAGATTATCAGGCCAACCGGACTGGTGGATCCTGAAGTAATCATAAGGCCGGTAACTGGTCAAGTTGAGGATCTGCTTGAAGAGGTTAGAAAAACCGCCGAAAAGGACGAAAGGGTATTGGTTACAACATTGACCAAAAGGATGGCTGAAGACCTGACTGACTACTATGCAAGAATCGGAGTTAAGGTAAGGTATATGCACTCGGAAATCGATACCTTGGAGAGGATTGACATTGTAGATGACCTACGACGTGGAAAGTTCGATGTTCTTGTCGGCGTAAATCTTTTAAGGGAAGGTCTTGATTTGCCGGAAGTGTCACTGGTAGCCATTTTGGATGCTGATAAGGAAGGGTTCTTGAGAAACGAGACCTCTCTGATACAGACCATAGGCCGTGCCGCAAGAAACGTCAACGGCCGTGTGATAATGTATGTGGACAATATGACCGAATCCGTTAAAAATGCATATGACATTACGATGAAAAGGCGCATGCTGCAGATGAAATACAATGAGGTCCATGGAATAACTCCAAAATCCACCCAAAGGACATTGAAGGAAAAGCTTGCTGAGGAAGATGAGAAGTACAAAGTCAAAGGCGCTGACATTGAAAGGATGCCTAAGGATGAGCTTCGTTTATTAATCAGAGATTTGGAAAAGGATATGAAGGATGCGGCTGCAAGGCTTGACTTTGAGCGTGCTGCCGATTTGAGAAACAAGCTTTATGCATTGAAGGGCTTTGATAAATAGCTTTTCTCTTTGGAATTTTTTATCATGTTTTCAGTTTAGAGAAAAATTTTTTTTAAAATTTTCATAATTGATTATATTATGATTATAATTTTAATTTCATGTTATATTTTTATTAAAGGCATATGAAATTGTTTTAGGACCATATAGAAAATTATTTTACTTTATTTAATCAAATATTTAATTTAATCTATTAAGAGTAGTTTGATGAAAATAATAATGGTTATTAGTTTTTAAATATTTTAGATAAATTAAATTTCTGAAATTTTAAATATTAGAAATTATAGACCATTAATTGGAGATGATTTTATGGATGGAGTTGTAAGCTCAAAAATTTACAAAGGTTTTCAAACAATTATTCCGAGTAAAATTAGAAAAGAAATAGGAATCACTCTTGAGGATACTCTTAATTGGAGAATAGAAGAGGATGTGATTATTGTGGAAGTAGAAAAACAAAGACCCTTATCTGATTTAGCAAAATTTGCAATTTCACTTGATGAAGAAACTGATGCTGTTGATTTAAAAAGAAAATCTGGTAGGGGAGAATTATAGTGATTTTTGTCGATACAAGTTTTTTAATTGCTTTACTTATTAAAACAGATAAATTTCATGATAAGGCTTTAAAGATTTCTGAAACAATTACTGAACGAAAAGTAATAAATAACACAGTATTAAATGAAACATTAAATGCATTTACTGGTAAAGGTGGAAAAATAGGTAAGGATTTATTTTATATTATCACTGAAATGTTTGATATTCAGTATTTAAATCAAACTGATTATGAAAAGGCAATTGATATTTACTTACAATATGATTCATCTATTAATTATTCTGATTGTACAATTTTATCAACAATGATTCAAAATAAAATTCATCATATAGCAAGTTTTGATTCTGATTTTAAAAAAATTCAGGGGATATCTGTAATAGATTAGAATTATTACTTTCCAATTGCTCTCTGAAACATTTTATAAGGTAGTTTGTTCTAATAATATATAACTAAATTAAGGAGATTATCATGACAGAGGAGTCAAAAAAGCAGATAGTCATCAAGGGTGCGCGTGAGCACAATTTGCAGGATATTGATGTCAGTGTTCCCCGTGATGAATTTATTGTAATTACGGGCATAAGCGGGTCTGGAAAGTCTTCACTGGCTTTCGATACAATCTATGCTGAAGGACAGCGCAGATATGTCGAATCATTATCAGCTTATGCAAGGCAATTTTTGGGTCAGATGAAAAAGCCTGAAATGGAATCAATTGAAGGATTGTCTCCAGCTATTTCAATTGACCAAAAGACAACAAGGGAAAATCCAAGATCAACTGTAGGTACAATTACAGAAATTTATGATTACTTAAGATTATTGTATGCAAGAATAGGCATTCCGCACTGTCCTAACTGTGGAAAGGAAATTTCACAGCAGACCATAGGCCAGATTGGCGAGTCAATCATCGAGGAAGGTGAAGGAATCAAAATCCAGATATTGTCACCGATTGTCAGGGATAAGAAAGGTCAGTTCAAGGATGTTTTGGATGAGCTTAGAAACAAGGGTTTCGTAAGGGTTCGTGTCGATGGTGAGATAAGGGATTTGGATGAGGATATCGAGCTTGCAAAGACATATAGGCACAACATTGATGTTGTGGTCGACAGATTGAAAATCAGAAAGGATGTTGATTTTAAAAGGAGACTGGTTGACTCTTTAGAGACCGCTGCAGAATTTACTGAAGGGTTGATTACAGTATTGTTCACAACAGATGACGGGGAATATGAGAAAAAATACTCAGAGCACTTTGCATGCGTTGATTGCGGTATTAATTTTGAGGAATTAACCCCAAGGATGTTTTCGTTCAACGCTCCTCAGGGGGCATGTCCTGAATGTAAGGGTATTGGTTCCAAAATGGAAATTGATCCTGATTTGATTGTTCCGGACAATACATTGACATTGAACGAAGGAGCTATTGCACCTTGGTCAAAATCAGCAAAAAAGGAAAATTATTATTATCAGATGCTTGAGGCTGTTTCAAGGCATTTCGGCTTCAGCATGGATGTTCCTTTCAATGAACTGGACAAGGAATACCAGAATACGATTCTTTACGGCTGCAATGAGAAAATCCCTTTCACATTCAAAAGGAGAAACAAGTCCTACATGGTAAACCGTAAGTTTGAGGGAGTAATTCCTAGAATGGAAAGATTATATCTAGAAACCAAGTCAAACTATTCAAGAAAATACCTTTCAAAATTCATGAGCGACAGAAAGTGCCATGTCTGTGACGGAAAAAGGTTAAGGCCCGAAATACTGGCCGTTACTGTTGGCGGAAAGTCAATCATTGATGTGTGTGACCTTGCTATTAAGGACTCATATCAGTTCTTCCAGGATTTGGAATTGACAGAACGTGAAAACTTCATTGCAAAAGAAGTCCTAAAGGAAATCAAGGAACGCTTAAGCTTTTTGGTTGAAGTGGGACTGGACTATCTGTCAATGTCAAGGTCTTCCGGTACATTATCCGGTGGGGAGGCTCAAAGAATCCGGCTGGCAACCCAAATCGGTTCCGGTCTTGTAGGGGTTCTATACATTTTGGATGAGCCAAGTATCGGACTTCACCAAAGGGATAACATAAAGCTGATTGAAGCACTTAAAAGGCTTAAGGACTTGGGTAATACTTTGGTTGTCGTTGAGCACGATGAGGAAACCATCTTGTCAGCAGACCATGTTGTGGACATAGGTCCCGGTGCCGGTGAGCACGGAGGTAAGGTGGTGGCTCAAGGAACACCGCTTGACATCATGAAAAATCCTGATTCACTTACAGGCCAATACATTTCAAGAGTCAAAAAGATTGATATTCCAAAGACAAGAAGGCCAGGAAACGGCAAATTCATAACAATCAGGGGTGCTGCACAGAACAACTTGAAGCATATCGATGTTGAAATTCCATTAGGCAAGTTCACTTGCGTAACCGGAGTGAGCGGTTCCGGTAAAAGCAGTCTGATTAATGAAATATTATATAAAGGCGCAAAAGGAAAACTGGCTAGAAAGTTCACTTTTGCAGGAAAATACGATGAGATTGAAGGTTTGGAAAATGTCGATAAGGTAATTGCAATAAACCAAAAGCCAATCGGAAGGACTCCAAGATCCAATCCTGCAACCTATACTGGGGTATTCACTGACATCCGTGATCTGTTTGCTAACACTCCTGAATCCAAGGCAAGAGGATACAAGCCTGGAAGATTCTCTTTTAATGTTAAAGGCGGAAGGTGTGAAGCATGTTCCGGTGACGGTATTGTCCAAATTGAGATGCACTTTTTGGCTGACGTATATGTTCCATGTGAAGTCTGTGGCGGCAAAAGATACAATGAAGAGACTTTGGATATAAGGTATAAGGGCAAAAACATCTATGAGGTCTTGGAAATGACTGTCGAAGAGGCTCTTGAGTTCTTTGAAAACATTCCAAAGATTACCAAAAAGCTTCAGACATTGTATGATGTTGGATTGGGCTATATGAAGATAGGCCAGCCTGCAACAACTTTGTCAGGTGGTGAAGCTCAAAGAATCAAGCTTGCAAAAGAATTGTCCAGATCCAGCACTGGCAAAACATTATACATTTTGGATGAACCGACTACAGGTCTTCACTTTGCAGACATCAAAAGGCTTTTGGATGTTTTGGCAAGATTGACCGATGCAGGCAATTCCGTTGTTGTTATTGAGCATAACCTTGATGTCATTAAAACAGCCGACCACATCATTGACTTAGGTCCTGACGGAGGTGATGGCGGAGGTGAAGTAATCGCTACAGGAACTCCTGAAGAGATAGCTAAGTCCGGAACCTACACCGGAGAGTTTTTGGAGCGCATGCTTGATGAAAACATAACTCCATATGCAAAAGAATTGGTAGAAGATATAGGAAAATGATTTTTTCTTATATTGATTCCTTATTTTTTTATTTTAATTTTTCTTATTTCATTCGATTTTTTTTTAAAATGGTTAAACAATTGTTATTTAATTTTTTAAATTCTAAGAATCATTTAACTAACTTTATATACTTTCTTGAATAATTATTAATCATAAGGTAGTTAAGTATTAATTCCTAGGCAATACTTAATTAACTACACTTATCGCTGGTGATAAAAATGAGAGAGTTATATGAAAAAATGATTAACGAATCAATGGCTGCTCAAAAGGCAGACATTGCTGTTATATCAGAAAACAGGTACAACGATTTTAAAATCGTTGATGCAAAACCATATGCCGATGCCGTAGCAGGTATGAAAGCATTGGACAACCAAGCAGAATCCGTAATTAACTTACACAAGGAATCTGTTAAAAACCACTATGAAATCCTGTCTTCCATTACAGACACTTTGAAATGTGAAGACGATCCGTTCATTGAACATTTCCAAACTCCTCCAGTTTTAGAAATTTTATGTGAAGAAGATGGTGAATTTGCAGACAGCTTAGACAAATTTATCCAAGCTATTGCTGATAATGAAGCAATCGTTGCAAAAGAATCTATCAGAAGATATGGTGGATTTTACGGACCAACCTGTGTAGTTGACTTTGCAATGATGCCTGGAAGTACCAGTAATGTCGTAAACCAAATATTGCAAAAAACCGACATTCCTGTAGCTCACAAACAAGCAATTTTATCTGCAAAATCATGGGGTATGAACACTTCATATGGTATTGGAGACGCATTTGCTCATGCTATCGAAGAAGGTGCAACCGCTGCTGAAGCTACCGAAAAGGAAATTGCAGCATTGCAAATGATTTACAAAACTCCTATTGAAGGACAAGGTCAATTGATGGATGATGCAGACCACACATCCTTTGACGTAAGGGACTACATGAACAAGTATAAAAAGGCAATGACAGCATCCGTCAAAGCTGCAATGGATGATGGAGTACACTACGGAAACATTGTAACAGTTCCTGCATACTGTGTTGGAGATATTGGACACCACATCGGACAATCCACCTACAACATGTGCAAAGACGATATGATATTGGCTATTGTCCAAGCAACTGCTGATGTTATTGGAAACACTTTAACAAACAACTTAGACAATTATGAATCTCCATTCAACGTATTGAAATTGTCCACTGGTGCATCTGCATGTGCAACTGAATTCATTTTAGAATTAGACGGATTCAATGCACCAATGATTGTAGACTTATTCTCCAAAAGATTCCACAACTATGTACAACAATATCCAACAAGAGGAGCAGCTGCTGAATTGCACAACTGTGACTTCATGGACATGATTTACAGAGGATACAATGCAATCATGAAAGCAAGAAAAGGCAGAGCAGGCACTGGCGGTGAATTAGTGCCACAAATCACTGGATTTGACGTTGACTTAAGCCCTATCTTAGATAGTGAAGTTGTAATGAACCCACAAAGATACACTTATCCTGCATGCGGAATTTCAGTAAGATTCTCATCCTTGATGAGATTGGCAGACTACCCATGTCTATTAACTTCAGAACCAATTACAGCAACAATGATGACAAATATTATTGCACTTAACAAAGAGGCACCAGGATCTCCTGTAAGAGGATGTAAAAACTGTGCTGCTGCTTCACTTGTAGACGGTAAACATGAATATTGTCAATGGAGAGAAGCTGTATAGGTGAGCTAAATGCCTTGTAATATAAGAAAAAAATTCTTTGCAGAACTTTTAGGAACCTTCTTCCTAGTATTCTTCGGTACTGGTTCGGCTGTCGTGACATTATTGATTACAGATGCTGCGGGAGCTACTGGAATTGGACCTTTGGGAGGACTTGGTGACTGGATTGCCATTGCTTTGGCATTTGGTCTAACTGTAATGATATGTATTTATGTATTCGGTAAGATATCCGGTGCACACTTGAATCCTGCTGTAACCATTGGATTGCTTGTCACTAAAAATATTGCTTTAATCGACAGTATCTACTATATAGTTGCACAGGTAATCGGTGCATGTTTAGGAAGCCTTTGTCTATTCCTATGTCTTGGGGCTCCTGCTGTTACAATAGGAGGACTCGGTGCAACAGCTCCAGGTTTAGGGGTAAGCTACCTTCAAGCTATGTTCGCTGAATTCTTGGGAACATTCTTCCTCATGATGGTTGTAATGGGTGTTGCAGTCGACAAAAAGGCAGAACCTGGTTTTGCTGGAATTTCAATCGGTATGACTGTTGCAGCAGTAATCGTAGTTTTAGGCGCATTTACCGGTGCTTCAATCAACCCTGCACGTACATTTGGACCATATTTGATGGACACCTTGCTTGGTGGAGCTAACCTTTGGGCATTCTTCCCAATATACTTGGTAGGACCTATTCTCGGTGCAATCTGTGCAGCATTCGCATATGCATATCTTGCAAAAGACAGTGGAGTTTGTGAACTTCCACAACCATTCCAAGAATAAATCTTTTGATTTATTCTCTTTTTTTCTTTTTTTAATAACCTATTTAATTAATTAAAACTAATATTAGTTTAGGTGATAATTTGAGTTTTGATATTAGGGAAGCTTTTTTGATTTTTATTCGAGGAGTCCTTATGGGTTCTGCAGACATTGTTCCTGGAGTTTCCGGAGGAACAATAGCATTGATTACTGGAATCTATGCCTATTTGGTTGAGGCAATCAGTAAAATCAAATTCGGATTCGTAAAACCGCTTCTAAAAGGTGACATCAACGGCTTTATAACAGGTATGTTTGATGAAATTGATTTCAAGTTCTTCATACCTCTGGTTCTTGGTATTGGCGTGGCTTTCCTGACACTTGCAAAAGTTGTAACCTATTGCATGGATGTGCATACTGCATTGACATATGCATTCTTCTTGGGTCTGATTATAGCTTCTGCAGTGATACTGTTCAAAAAACTCGATGAAATCAACTTAAAGAATATATTGTTTGCCGTTTTGGGTGCTATATTGACTTTCATATTTGTTAGTTTAAATCCAATTGCTGCCAATCATTCATTGATTGTAATATTTTTCTCAGGTATGATAGCTATTTGTGCAATGATCTTGCCGGGCATATCAGGTTCATTTCTGCTCTTGCTTTTGGGACAATACAAATACATGTTGAATGCCCTTCATCAGCTTCAGATTGTAGACATCATCGTTTTTGTAATCGGAGCGGCTATCGGAATTTTGGGATTTTCCAAAATACTCAACTACCTGCTTAAGAACCACGAGGAAATAACAATGGCATTTCTTATAGGGGTGATGCTTGGATCTTTAAGGGTTCCGGGTGTTGAAATCTTGAATTCAGCAGGATTGAGCTTTGCAGGATTGTTCCCATGTCTTATTGTTGCAATAATCGGTTTTGCAATTATTATTATTTTGGAGACAAGATTTGATTATATTGACTAATCACTTTCTTTTTTTAAAATATATTAACAATTAAAAATATAATTAAAAACAATGCTAGTTTTAAAAAAGGTCAAAAAACAGTGGAGATTATATCCGATTGGCTCACCGAAAGGTGCACTAAACCATAAGAGAGTGCCGGAATTTGTTGGAAATATCAAATTCTCTCATGAGGGTGACTCATTATCCATTTCCAGATTTGTTGCAGATTACAATTTCAATGACAACTCCACTTTAAATGAACAACTAATGTCTCCAAGTGAAGTTATTAAGTTATTACGTTCACAGGCTGTTTTTCTGGCAACACCCGATGAAAAGGTGGAAAAATTTTTAAAATCACTTAACATTAAAGTTAGAAAAACCCAGGTTTGTGACTTTTGTGCTTATGAAGGAAATATTACCATTGTCAATTCCTCTTATTCTTATAGACATAATAACCAATTGATTTGTAAAGATTGTGCATATGATACGATCAAACAGGAAATCAAGCTTCAAGGATTTGATAAAGCAATATTTAGGAATTTGAAGGGAACCTTAAAAAAAACCGGAAGTTTGGAAAAAACACTATCAGTTCTCGACCCTCATTTTGATCCAATAAGGAATAGGAACTTAACGTTATTTGATAAAACCAAAAAATCAAAACATATCATACCTCCAGTTGATATGAAACGTCTTAAAATTCCAAAAGATTTTAAAGAAGTTTTACTGGACTCAGGTAACACTAAATTACTGCCTGTTCAGTATCTGGCAATTAAGGAAGGGCTCCTAAAAGGGGAAGATTTGCTGGTTGTAAGTGCAACAGGTTCCGGAAAAACATTGGTTGGAGAGCTTGCGGGGATTACAGAGGCTCTAAAAGGTAAAAAATTCATTTTCTTAACTCCTTTAGTGGCACTGGCTAATCAGAAATATCGCGATTTTAAAAAGAAATACAAAAAGTTAGGCCTATCTGTAGCTATTAAAGTTGGAAGGAATCGTGTTAAAGCAAAAGGAGAGTTAAAACTTCCAGATTCAGATGTATCTAAAGCAGATATTGTTGTTGCAACCTATGAAGGAATTGACTATCTTTTAAGAAATGGTAACTCCAAATCATTGTCAGGATTGGGTGTTGTGTTAATCGATGAAATCCATATGATTGATGATGAAGACCGTGGAACACGTCTAAACGGCTTAATTAAACGTTTAAAAAATTTATATCCTAAAACTCAAATTATTGGACTTTCCGCTACAGTAAAAAACCCTGAATTTTTAGCTTCAGAATTTAATATGAAGCTAGTTCAATACTCAGAACGTCCAGTACCCCTTGAGAGGCATTTAGTTTATGTAAGAAATGAATCTCAAAAACGCCATCTAATGAAAAATCTCGTTCAAAAGGAATTCAATACTAAATCTAAGAAAGGATTTAGAGGACAAACTATCATATTTACTAATTCAAGGCGTAAAACCCATCAAATTGCTAATTATTTAAATAATAAAAGGGTTAATGCTCAAGCATACCATGCAGGATTATCGTATTATAAAAAAGAAAAAATTGAAAAGGATTTTGATAAAGGTAAAATCTCTTGTGTAGTAACTACAGCGGCTCTTGCGGCGGGTGTGGACTTCCCGGCTTCGCAGGTAATATTTGACTCACTTGTAATGGGAAACAAGTGGATTAATCCAAATGAGTTTTCGCAGATGCTGGGTCGTGCCGGAAGGCCATCTTACCATGATAGGGGAATAGTATATCTACTTCCCGAAGTTGGAAATGATTTTGCAGGTGAATCTGAAGAAGCAAAAGCACTGGACCTTTTGGAAAGCAATCATGAGGATGTCTATATTGAATATGATGAGGAGTCAGCCTATGAGCAGATTTTAGCGGATATTTCATCTACATCAATTAAATCTAGAGATGAATTAAATAAATTTTACAAAGATATTGATGTTCCAATTTCTTTAAAAATAGCAGTTGATGAAATGGATGATTTAGGATTAATTAATATATCAGCAAATAATAAATTGGAAGTCACAAAGTATGGAAGAGCAACATCAGTTTCATTTTTATCAATTGAAGAAGCAGAATTTATTAAAAACACTTTAAATGACCATGAATACTTGAAAAGGTATGTTGGCCATTCCCCAATGTACAAGAAAAAGGATCAATATGACAAATTGAAAGTGTTGATTTTAGCGATGGCACTGGATTTGGAGATGTTTGAAAACGCATATCTTTCAAGCGTCATCCACAATCAGATTTCCAATGCCCTGAAAATAAAATTCTCGACAAGGCTGTTTGCGGAATCCACTTTGGATATCATCTCTTCTGGTGAAGCCATTGAAAAGGTTGACAAGAAGTTCCAGGATGCCCTCATTGCCCTTCAGACGGACTTCATGCAGTGCAACTGTCAGGAAAGACCATTTTGCAGCTGCATGCAAAGGGGAATATCCGAAGTAATTATTAATGAGCGTCTGAAAGGCAAGGACCCTCAGGATATATCGAATAAGCTCTTCAGGAAATATCAAATTCAGGTATATCCTGGTGATATATTCTCATGGCTGGATAATTTTGTCAAAAATTTAGATGCAATTAAAAGAATTTCAAGTTCATTTAATAAAAATAATATAGTTAAAAAAACTAATTATTTAATCAAGAAAATAGAAAATGGGTGAAATGCAATGTATGCAGAAGATAAAATATTGATTGGTTGTAATGAAAATACGGATGTGTTTGCATTACCAAGAATGGCTAATAGGCATGGTGTTATAGCTGGAGCAACAGGAACTGGTAAAACAGTAACTTTAAAAGTCTTAGCTGAATCTTTTTCAGATATGGGAGTTCCAGTATTTTTAGCAGATATGAAAGGGGATGTTGCAGGTCTTGCAAAAGTAGGTGCAACAAATGACTTCATTGCAAGAAACGTTGAAGCGTTCTCCCTTGAAGATAAAGGATTTAACTTTAAGTCATATCCCGTTGAATTTTGGGATCTCTTCGGTGAAAAGGGTCTTCCTGTAAGGGTAACATTGTCCGAAATGGGGCCGATGTTGCTTTCAAAAATCTTAAACTTGTCCGAAGCGCAAGCCGGCGTTTTGAATATCATATTCAGAGTGGCTGATGATGAATCTTTATTAATCATTGATTTGAAAGATTTAAAGGCTATGATTAATCATGTTGTTGAAAATAAGGATAAATATGAAAGTCAATATGGTGCTATTGCCCCTAAATCAGCTAATACAATTTTAAGGACTTTATTGGCATTTGAAGATCAAGGTGGAGATTTGTTCTTCGGCGAACCTGCCCTTGATTTAAATGATTTCATGCAAGTCGATGATAACGGAAAAGGCGTCATCAATGTTTTGGATGCTCAAAAGTTATCCTTATCCCCTGAGATATATTCAACATTCCTGCTTTGGATGATGTCCAGCCTATATCAGAATCTTCCTGAAGTAGGAGATATGGATAAGCCTAAATTCGTATTTTTCTTTGATGAAGCTCATTTGTTATTTGATGA
This sequence comes from Methanobrevibacter sp., assembly GCF_045112895.1. Lineage (GTDB taxonomy): Archaea > Methanobacteriota > Methanobacteria > Methanobacteriales > Methanobacteriaceae > Methanocatella. The sequence goes on from NZ_JBGUIH010000010.1 coordinate 36,001, forward strand.
AATCTCACCGGAATTCGGAAAGAAAATCGAACAGATTGTTCGTTTAATCAGGTCAAAAGGTGTAGGTTTATACTTCATTTCACAATCCCCTGCAGACATTCCAGATGATATTCTAGCCCAATTGGGTAATAGGGTTCAACATGCCCTTCGTGCATACACTCCAAAAGACCAAAAGGCGGTAAAGGTTGCAGCCGAAACATTCAGGCCAAATCCTAATTTTGGTACTGCAGAAGTAATATCTAATTTGGGTACTGGTGAAGCTTTAGTATCAGTTCTTGATGAAAAAGGAGCACCAACAGTTGTGGAACAAGTTAAAATCGTACCGCCTCAAAGCCACATCGGGTCAATTGAGGATGACTTGCGTAATCAAATAATTGACATTTCTGAATTCAAATCAAAATATTGGCAAGCAGTTGATCCGGAATCAGCATATGAGCTTTTAATGAATAAAATAGCATCAAACCCAAATATTGAAAGTGAAGTTCCGGAAGCTGACAAGCAAATCATTGATGAAGTCAAGACTCAAAAGCAGGAAGCTCCACAGGAAGCTCCTCAACAGCAAGGATCTGTTCTGGTAGACATATTGGGCACTGTCATTGCAGGCCAAACCAAGCAGACAACACGTAAAAGAACTAAAAAATCCAGTTCACAGAAGATGGTTGAAAAGGCGGCTTCACAGGCAATGAACACAGCAGCACGTGAAGTTACAAAAGGAATCATGAGAGGAATATTCGGACAAATGAAGTAAGGTGATAATATGGTTCATCCTCATGTAAAAGCAATTGAAAATATGGATGCTTCATCTTTTATTAGCATAATTGAAGAGTCTAAAATGACTTATGTTCGTGAAAATTTAAGCATGTTTTTACACGAAAGTCAAATTAAGCTATTGAAAAGAGTTAAAAAACATGAAAAACCTCATCACAAACGTATAAGGATTAGGGAATATGAAAAAGCCGAAAAGGATGATTTATTTAATCTTCATTTGGGATTATATCTGAAGAAATATAAAAAACTGGAAAAATATGGTCTAATTGAGATTGATTTAAATCCAGATAATGGTTTGGCTTATGATTGTCTTTTGACTCCTAAGGGTGTTGAAGTTCTCGATGAAATCGCTCGCTTGGAAAGCGAATGGGAAGAAATCGTTTCCATTAGTGAAGAAGATAAAGAGGTTTTAAAGCGCATTGCATTGGACTCTTTTGAAATCTCATATAATCGCAAGAAAAATAAAGGTTTCATATTCTAAAAAACTTGCATTCCATAGCTATTGAATCATATGCATTTAAAACACATTCAATAGCTTCCTTTCTATTTTTAAAATAATATAAATGACTTTCGCAACTGCAATCTGAACATCCAAAGTTTTTTATTCCAACACTGTTGTTTGATATGGCTTTAGATAAGTCACATTCCATTTTTTTACTCGATTCAGCAAAGATAATGTCTGTAATATTGGCATTTTTTAAAAGATAGTCTATATGCCAGTGAAGCTTTTTTTCATCGCTCAAATGTCTGTTGATTCGTGCGGTTAAGGAATTCATGGCAGAGCCTACATAAACATAATAACCCTCTCTAAATCTGATTTTTCCTAATCTTTTGCCTATTTTGATGGTTTTTTCATCATCCAACTCAACAACTAGACAATAGCTGCCTTTCATAGTGTATCATTTTAACTTCATTTTTTATTAATTTTTTTTTAATTTCATTTGATTATTTATATTATAAAATTTAAAGATAGTATTGAATAATAGTATGGAGGAAATTATTTTGTTTAAAATTGATAAAAGACTATCTTTATTTTTAACAGTACTGCTTTTATTAATCATCATTCCGTCTAGTTTTGCTCATGAAAACGATACTGCAATAGCAATTGATGAAGAAAGCCCTGTTGCTGTTGAAATTATAGATGGTGAACAACCTCTTGGGGGTAGTAATGATTATTATTTTGATGCATCAGTCGAAAATGATGCGGGTGATGGTTCAATAGATAATCCTTATAAGTATTTGACTGCAGACAGGATTAAATCCAATTCCAATATTTATTTGGCAAATGGAGAATATACGTTAGACCAATGCTACTATAATTATGGTCAAGTCAACATTATTGGAAGTGATGCCAATAACACCATTATTAAATATAAATCAGGGGAGTTTATATTTCAAAATAGGAATTCAATAACTTTAACAAATTTAACAATATCCGAATCTCCTATTCTGAACTATGCAATACTCAATGCAACAAATTCTGTCTTTTGTTATGGATACGGAAATTCATATGATAATGGCTATGGAAACAATTTTGGAGGTTCAATTTACTCTCCTTATAGCTCAAGTTATACTTCTGTTGTAACTATCAAGAATTGTACTTTCTTGGATAATTATGCGGAGTATGGAGGAGCCATTTACATGTATGGGGGCAGTTTAGATATTATTGATTCCATGTTCATCGATAATTTTGCTTATAATTATGGTGGAGCAATTGCATGTGAATATGGAACTCAAATAACAATTTCCAGATCAAAGTTTTTAAACTCATATTCAATGGCCGATGCAGGAGGAGCAATCTATACTAGGGAAGCCACCTTGAAAATGAGTTATGTGGATATTGTCAACTCTTCTGCAACATTTGGTGGTGCAATTGCAACTCTTAAAACTGATGTGAGCTTAGATCATCTAAATGTTTATAATTCCACTGCTAAATGGGATGGGGGAGCGGTTTACCATATGTACGGAAATTTCTCATCAATATATGGCATATTTAAAAATAACTCAGCCAATAATGGTGGTGCTTTATATATTGATAATTCCACTAATTTCTTCCTAAGGGCAAACACATTTACAAAAAACAATGCCCTATCCACTGCCGGAGCTGTCTATTCAATCTGCAATACTTTAAAAGGCATGGGTACTGTAAGGCAATGGAATACTTATACTCAAAACATGGCCAGTTTTAATAATAACGAATATGAAATCTCTTCAATAAATCTGACAATTGCAAACGGAAATTATACAATGTATAAACAAAATGTTTCTGAAATAACTGATATTCCTTCATATTACAGTTTAAAAGACCAAGGATTGGTAACAATTCCAAAAGATCAACAGAGTTCAGGTAACTGTTGGGCATTCACTGCAATATCCGTTTTGGAATCTGCAATCTTAAAGGCATCCGGCCAATATCTGGATTTGTCTGAAGAGAACATGAAAAACGTAATTGAACTGTATTCTGACTACGGCTGGAAAATGGATACTAATGAGGGCGGTTATGATAACATGCCTATTGGATACCTTGTTAGCTGGTTAGGTCCGATCAATGAAACAGACGATGCTTTTGATGATTATAGCACATTATCTCCAATATTAAACAGCATTATGCATGTTCAAAATGTCATCTTCTTAAAACGTAATGATTATCTTGACAATGACGCAATCAAAAAAGCTATCCTCCAATATGGTGCTGTTGGAACATCTATGCATTATGCATCTAATTTCTTTAGAGGAAAAGGATATTATTGCTGGTCACCAACCGCTTCAAACCATGCAGTAACCATTGTCGGATGGGATGATAATTACTCAAGAGATAATTTCTATGGACTTGGCCAGGATAAGGGCGATGGCGCATGGATAGTCAAAAACAGCTGGGGTCCCGATTGGAAAAATGAAGGATATTTCTATGTTTCTTATTACGATGAAAAATTCGCACAACCGGGAGTAGATAACATTGCTTATGCCATTATCTTGAATGATACCCTCAGATTTGATAAGAATTACCAATATGATATTGGTGGAAGTACCGATAATTTCTACACCGGCAATAATACTCTTTGGTATAAAAACATATTCACTGCTGATGCCGATGAATTTTTAGCGGGTGTATCCACTTATTTTGAAAAAATAACCAATTGGACGGCGTCAGTTTATGTAAATGGAGAACTTAAAGCAATAAAAGAAGGCACTTCAAATCCAGGATATTATACCATGAACTTAGGCAAAGTAATTCCTCTTAAATTAGGGGATGTATTTGAAGTCATATTTAAAGTAAGTAATTCTAATGTCGCTTCAATTCCAATTTCTGAGTATTATTCACTTAATAAACTGATTTACGAACCGGGAATATCTTACATGAGTTCAAACGGTATTGATTGGGAAGACTTATATTATAAAACTGGAACTTATGGAACTCACACTTACTATTCACAGGTTGCCTGTATTAAAGCATTTACAGTGTTCAATGAAATTAATGCTACAACAGTTATTGACACATTATTGTCTGCTAAAGACTTAAACATGACTTATAAGGATGGCAGTAATTTAATAGTCAAATTAACAGATTTAAATAATCTGCCTATTAATGGGGCTCTTGTAAAAGTCAATAACACTCTTGGAATTTATAAGTACAGGACTGACGAAAACGGGTATATCTCAGTTCCAATGAAGAATTTAAAACCTGGAAAATATAATATTACTGCTTTCTTTGAAGGTGATGATATTTATACCGCTTCTAATTTGACCATTCAAGTTGTTGTTGATAAGGCTTTGGTGGTTATGGAATCCAGCGATCTTAACGTGGTCTATAAAGAGGGAGGTAATCTTCCTGTCAGATTGACTGATGTTGATGGCAATGCACTTTCAGGTGTTTATGTCAAATTTGTCAATGGCAAAACCACTAATAAGTATCGTACCGATGCAGATGGCGTTGCAGCGGTTCCTATAAATTTAAAACCTGGTGAATACAATTTCACAATCATCTTTGAAGGCAATAATCTTTATGGCGCTGCAAATATGACAGTTCATGTTGTTGTTGATAAGGCGTTGGTGGTAATGGAATCAAGTGATGTTAATGTGGTCTATAAAGAGGATGGCAGTCTTACTGTTAGGTTGACTGATGTTGATGGTGTTGCCATTTCTGGTGTTACTGTCAAGTTTGATAATGGTAAATCATATTATAGGTATCAT
>NZ_JBGUIH010000011.1:0-40120 GCF_045112895.1 Methanobrevibacter sp.
GGGAAGAACATCGACCGTATCATCAACATCCATATCCCAAGTACTTTTTTCTAAAGCATCATCATCGATTTGAGATACCTGTTCTGCTTCATCGATTGGGGAGTCAACGACTGTTTCCTCCTCAAGCGAGACCTCATCTGTTGCATTATCAGCTGCGCTGACGGCACCGACCGTCAAGATAGCCAACAATAAGCAAACAAAAATAAATTTATTTACCTTCATTTTTAATCACAATAATGATTTTTATTGCCGATTAATATTAAAGGAATATTATTAAAAATAGAATAGAAAAATAGGGAAATATTATTCCCTATTTTTTGACTTTTGCGGTTTTTTTGACAGTATCCTTCAGGTAGGTTGCCTGATAGGTGACCTTTTTGCCTACTTTGAGCTTTTTCAAGACCACCTTTTTGATGGTGACCTTTGCAACTCCTTTCTTGTCGGTTTTTGCAACATATTTCTTGCCGTTGAATTTAAAGGTGACTTTCTTGTTTTTAAGCATTTTTTTGTTGACCTTTTTAAGGGTTGCAGTCAGAACCAGCTTTCTGGCTGATTTTTTGACTTTGACTGTCTTTAAGCTCACCACATGTTTTACTGTCAGCTTTCTGGTTACGGTTTTTCCCAGTGCGGTTGCTGAAATCTTGTAGGTTCCAGGAGTTTTGGTTACGGTATAGGTTGCAACACCATTAGAGTTTGTTTTTACTGTTTTTACCTTTTTGCCGTTGATTTTAAATACGACATTGATGTTTTTGGCAACCTTTCCATCCTCGCCATAGACTGTTACTGAGTATTTTCCTTTAGCTGAGTACAATACGGATGTTGCCTTTGCAGCAATCTTAGGTTCATATGTGACCTTGAATGTGGCAGATGCATTCTGCGCTGAGAATTTGGAATTTCCGCCAAATGATGCGCTTACATCATAGCTGCCGTATTTCAAATCAGAAACTGACAGGCTTCCTTTACCGTCAACCAATTTAACCTCATGATTGACATTGTTTACTTTAACAGTGACCTGATCGATTTCACTATTGGCGGAAACGTTTATGATCGCATCCTGACCAACTTTACTGTCTGAAACGGAGACTTTCAAACCAGGGTTTACTTTAGGAAGAACACTTACGCTTGCTTTTACATTGTCACTTGCAAAATCCTTATTGCCAACGAATTTGACTGAAATTGGATATTTGCCTACTTTCAACTTGGAAACTGCCAAATTAGCCTTACCATTGACGAATTTCAGGGTGTAATTCTTATTGTTTATGTTTAAGATGGCATTGCCAGTCAAATCCTTGGATGCGCTAGCGACAATATTCACCTTCTGCCCGTCATAAACATCATCTGCAGTTATGCTGAGCTTTGGAGCCTTTTTGATGTTCGGGAAGAAAACCAAACATTCATATTTGCCTTTGGCATATTCATAATGGATGAAAACCTCTTGCCTAATGCCCTGTTTGGCTTTGGAAAGTGAAATGTTTGCAATTCCGTTGGATAGTTTTCCTTTGGAATAGAAATCATCATCAATTACGACAACATATTCGCCATTGTATTTGCCCCCTATGTCGACAACAATATTGTCCTGGGAAGAGAGATTAGCTACTGATAGTGCATATCCTGCAGCAGGACTCCAGGTCAATCTTTCATAGACATCATTATGTCCTACAGTAACTTCAGGATCAATCCAGAATGTCATGTTATCTTCATAATCCCCATAATCGCTGCCGGCATATTTTATGGATATCTCATTTTCATTGATTTTCAAGTTTGTCGGTGTGAAATTGGCAATTCCATTTACGAATTTAGGATCATATGCCTTTCCGTTGATTGTCACTGTTACTTTGCCTTTTGCGTCCTTTGGAATTTCCAGAACCATCGCATCGCCTTTAAAAATAGGCCTTTCCAAAACGTCAACCGGACTTAATGACCAGGAGGATTCATATGAAAATTCATAATCATTTCCGCTGTAAAATATTTCGAAGTTATGGTATCCGAATTGCGGATCTATAGTGACGTTTGCTTCACCATTGACCAATTTTTGCTTTTTGAACTGCTTTCCATCCATTTTTACAATGATGGACCCTTTTGCATCCTTAGGCATTTTCAGGTAAAAGTAACCTGGTTTGTTTAAGTAATATTGGTCATAGTCATAGTACTGGCCATCAACATATAGCCAGAAGTTTTCCTCTTGAACTTCATAATCGCTGCCGGTATAATATGCATTGATATCATAATCGCCCATAGGCAGGTTATCGATTGAAATGTTTGCAAATCCTTTGCTTAATGCCTTGGTGTATTTTTTACCGTTGTCTAAAGTTACAACCAATTTGCCTTTGGCATTTTCAGGCAATTTCAATGAGACATATGCGTTTCGCCCTTCTCCAATAATGTCTGAAGACTCAAAACTAATCATAGGAATTATGCTAAACTTATCGGAAACCTTGAGTGATGAATACTTTTCATCACCGGGATATGATATTTGGATAGTATGCTCACCGAGGGCCAAATCGGAAATGTTTACTTCAAAATGTCTGATGGTGTCATAGTCGTCCTCCTCAATGATGTTCTTGAATGCCTTTCCGTCAATCTTTACGGAAATGGCCTTTGATGCATCACCAGGTATCTCAGCTCGTATGGCGTTTTCACTGCCATAATAAAAGATTCCGTCAAATATCTCATATGCAATTTCATAGATTACATTTACCTTGCCTGATTTTGTAATTTTATCATGGGTCTTATCTCCTGAATATGCAACCTTGATGGTGTGATTTCCTATAGATAGGCTGCTCATATCAAAGTCATAACAGTATACGAAATCCCGTTCATAATAATAGGATGGAAGCATCGGCATCATCTTGAACCTTTTGCCGTCAACATAGATGGTGATATTTCCTCTGACATCTTTAGCGGCGTACACATTGACCAGAGGCTCATAGCCATTGACAACAATCTCATCGGGAATATCCACTCTTAAATGAACGACATTGAATGAAAGTGATTTGCTTTCGCTCTTGTAATAGCTGTCATTTTCAAATACGAATTTGACGGTGTGCTTTCCGTAAGCCAATTCGGATGTATCTATGCTTTCACCTCCATTGTCAATGCCATCGACAAGGACTGTGATGTCCCCATCATAGTCATCCGGCACGTTTGTGTATAAATCCACTGTTTCGCCTTTTATAACTTCAGAGGAGGCGTTCACTTCAAGGTTGATATACGGACTGTTCTCTCTTAGTGTAAAATCAGTATCGAAAGTGTAGCTGTAATAATCATCTTCGTATTCCAGATAGATATAATGCTCTCCAACGGATAGGCCGGATAACTGGACGGTAGCCTTGCCGTTTTTAACATTTACGGTTTTATATGGCTCTTCATCAATTGTAACAGTTAATTTTCCAGTGTGACTTTTAGGAACTTCAAAAACCACACTGTTCTTATCCTTAACCCACATGCATCTTGAAAGGGTTACGGATGGGTAAATGGAAACACAGTCAAACATTTCACGGACTTCATAATCTGTGCCGTCATAGTATGCTTCAATATCGAAATAACCCAAATCAGTGGATGGAATAAGAACAACTGCTTTGCCGTTGCTGACTTTAGCCTTATATGTCTTATCTGAAAACTTAACGACCAAGTTTCCTTTTGCATTTGTCGGCAGGTTCAATGTGACATTGGCTGGCTCATTGTAATAGACATCATACGGAATTATAATTTCAGGGTAGGTTGTCACTACGCCACTGACAACTTTTGACTTGTAGTTGTCATCCCCTGAATAGGTAAATGTGTATTTGTTGTCCCCGAATTTCAAATCGGAAACTTCAAAGAATTCATAATCTCCACCGTAAATTTGCTTTTCGTAAGTTTTGCCATTAATCTTAAGTGTGAGATTGCCTTCGGCATAATCGGGCATATAAACTCCGATTTCGGCGGTTTCACCATAAACCAAAGAACCTGTGCTGACCGGCATTATGAAATCGGTAATGTTGTATTTGCCGGACCATATGACTCTTCCGTCATATACATCATCACCTGAATATCTTAAATCAATTGTGTGAATTCCTAACTGATTAAATGTAAAGCCTATCTCTGATACGCCTTCATCAATATAATAGTCATTGTATTCATCATCTCCACCATCGAAACTTGAATAAATGTAGCCGGTTGCGGCTTTTGGCAAAGTGACTGTAATTTTTGATTCCTCCAATGCTTTAATCTTTTTTGGAGCATTGACAGAAATCTCACTGTCCTTAATCGCCTTGCCTACGACAGCGGATTCTTCACTATAACTTAAATCAACCACATCGTCACTGGATTCTATAGCTGAATCCTGACTGACCTCTAAATCGACATCATCATTATCCGTTTCAATGACTGAATCGGCAACTGTCAAGTTGTCAGATGAATCATCTGCACTGACAGCGCCGACTGTCAGAATAGCTAATAACAAACAGACAAAAATAAATTTATTTACCTTCATTTTTAATCACAATAACAATTTTTATTGCGGATTAATATTAAAGGAATATTATTAAAAATAGAATAAAAAAATAGAGAAAGGCGGATTTCCCTATTTTTTGACTTTAGCGGTTTTTTTGACAGTATCTTTAAGATAGGTTGCCTGATAGGTGACCTTTTTGCCGGCCTTGAGCTTTTTGAGGACTGCTTTCTTGATGGTAACCTTTGCAACGCCCTTGCTGTTGGTTTTTGCTGTGTATTTTTTGCCGTTGAACTTGAAGGTGACTGTTTTCTTTTTCAAGTATTTTCCGTTGACCTTCTTAAGGGTTGCAGTCAAAACCAGCTTTTTGGCGGACTTCTTAACGGTTACTGTCTTCAACGTTGGAACATGCTTTACGGTTACCTTTTTGCTTAAGGTTTTTCCCAAAGCGGTTGCGGAAATTGTGTACTTTTTAGGAGCATACTTGGTCGGTATGCTGAATGTGGCCACACCATTGGAATTGGTTTTGGCCGTTGTTATCTTTTTGCCATTGATTTTGAATACAACCGTAACATTTTTGGCAACCTTACCGTTGGTGCCGTGAACTGTTACTGAATACTTGGCCGAATACAATGCTGATGCCTTGCCTGTGATTGTAGGCACATATGTGACTGTAAATGCTTTTGTTGCATTCTGAGGCAGGAATTTTGTGTTTCCACCAAATTTGGCATTGGCCTTATAGCTGCCGTATTTCAAGCCTGAAACGGATAAGTTGCCTTGGCCGTTGACAAGTTTAACGTCATGATCAACATTATTGACATTGACTATGACATTGCCGTTGATTTCCGCATTGGCTGCCACTTTTATGATTGCTGCTTTTCCAACATTAATGTTTGAAACGCTGAGACTCAAATCAGGTGTGACTTTTGAAAGGACTCTTGCAGTGGTGGCCGCAACATTTCCACCATATTTCTCATCTCCGGCATATCTGACTGAAATCGGATAGTTTCCGACAGGAAGATTGGAAATTGATTTTGTGGCCTTGCCGTTTACCAATGTCAAAGTGTAATTCCTGTTGTTGGCATTCAAAATTGCCTTGCCAGTTGCATCGCTTGGGGCCTTTACAGCAATTTCCAGTTTTTGACCAGCATAAATGTTTTTAGCGCTTACGGAGATGTTTGGTGCCTGTTTAATGTCAGCATAGAAATAAACCATGTCGTGCTTGCCTTTTTGATATTCATAGTCAACATAGATTTCCTGAATTCCAGGTTTTGCTTTGGAAAGTGAAATGTTTGCAACGCCCTTGACAAATGACCCTTTTGTATAGTAGTTTTCGTCAATTACAACAGTGTATTCACCATTGAAGCTGTCTTCCAAATCAATTACCATATAATCGGATGTTGATGCATTTGCCTTATAATACATTATAGGTCCCCTATATGGTCCCAAATAGACTTTTTCATTGGATATGCTTACTTTAGGCAAAACTGTGAAATTCCATTCATCACCGTAATTTTCGTAATTTCCACCGTAATAATTAAAAAACAGATAGTTTTCACCTATCTTTAAGTTTTCAGGTGTGAATGTTGCATAACCGTTGACTAATTTAGGTGTGTAAGTCATATCATTGATTTGAATTTTTGCTTTTCCTATAAAATCACTAGGCAACTCGATGGACATGTTATCTCCTTTAAATAATGGAGTGTCTTGTGATGAAAATGGAACGTACCAATTCAAGGATTCTGAAAATATATAGTCATTTCCATCATATACCACTTTCAAGTAATGTCCACCATCATCATTGCGCAAATCTATAGTGATGTTTGCTTTGCCTTTAGTCAGTTTTGATTTTTTATATAGCGCACCATCTACATATACGACCAAATTGCCTTTAGCGGCACTAGGAAGCTCCAGATAAACATAGCCCGGCTCGTTTATTTCAGGCTCTTCATAGCAGAAGTACGGTTCAATATCAAAGATGTACTCGCCCCCATCAGGATTGCAATGATAGTCCTCTCCAGTATAGACTGCAATGATTCTGTGTTCACCGATCGGCAAATATCCGAAGGTAATGTTTGCAAGTCCATTGGTGAATGCTGAATCTATCCAGTCACCATCATCCAAACATGCACGTAAGTGTCCGTTAGCGTTTTTTGGAAGCATTAATGAAACATAAGTGATGCCTTGCCCATATGCCTCATTGTTTGCGATTTCAATTTGATATGATACATTGAATTTGCCGCTGACAGTGAGAGGATAATATCTTTCATCGCCAGGATATGTTACTTCAACCGTGTGAGTTCCACCTTTTATATCGGAAATGTCTAAATAAATTTCCCTATACAGGCCTTTATTTTGATATACAATCTTCTTAAAGTTTTTGCCGTCAATTTTAGCGGTTATGTTGTTTGTTGCATCATGCGGCAACTCAATATAAAGCTTGCCGTTTCCATAAATGAAATCCTCATCATAAATGACTATATTATATGATACATTTACATCAACAGATTTTGTTTTTGCCGTATGAAGATTATCCCCCGAATATGCGACCTTAATTTTGTGCAATCCCATATCAATGTTATTTAAATAAAATGAATATAGGTATCCGTACTCGTCATTGCCATAATAGGCAGGTGTGATTGGAACCATCTTATATTTCTTGCCGTCAACATAAACGGTAATGTTGCCTGTTACGTTTTTAGCTATAAATACATCAATCCAGTTGTTTTGGTCATAACCTATCTGCTCCGGAATAATGATTTTGACATCAACAACACTGAATTTAGCTGTTTTGGATACGTTTTTGTAATAACTGTCACCACAGTATTCCAGTTTGACCGTATGTTTGCCTAATCCCAAGTTTGCCGAATCGATAGATGCATAGTTTGCAAAGCCCCATGAAACATAGTTTGAAGCAAGCTCTCCATCGACATAGACATAAAGGATTCCGTCACCGTCATCAGGTATGTTGGTTGAAATATCAAACGGCTCGTTTACCCTGGTTTCAGCTATAAAGTCCAGAGTTAAATCGATGTTTGGATTGACATCCCTTACCTCAAAGCTTTCATAATCACTGAATGAATAGTCTTCCTCTTCATAAGTCAAATAGAAATTGTGTTCGCCGACATCCAAACCTGTCAATGGAATTGTGGCTTTGCCGTTTGTGATTTTCACTTTTTTGGCCGCGTTTTCGTCGATTTCGACTTTCAAAGTGCCTTTCATGGATGATGGCCCTTCAAATATTATATTATTGTTTCCTTCAATCCACATGTACTTTGAAAACTTGACATTCGGAGCAAGTTCGAATGCATAATAGGCATCTTCCACATCATAGTCGCTTCCGCTGTAATATGCGGTAATCAGATAATATCCCAGATCCATATTGGTCGGCAGTGAAACGCTTGCCTTTCCGTTCTTCATTTTGGATGAATAAAGTGTTTCATTGAAATTGACAAACAGACTGCCTTTGGCGTCACTCGGCAGGATTAATGTAACATTGTATTCCCGATTGTAGTATGCAGTATATGGAATGTCAATGACCGGTATTGCCATGAAAGTTCCCTTGACTGTGACGTCATGGTAATTGCCTCCATAATACTTGACGGTGAACTGGTTTTCGCCAAGTTTCAGATTATACACATCAAATTCCCAATCTCCGTTGAAACTGCTTACAGTACTGTAGAAGTTATCATTAAGGTTTAAGCTGAGGTCTCCATTGACCTCATCCGGCAGGTGAACATAAATTGTGGACTCCTGACCGTAGTAGATGTCATCCGGATATGTGACATCCATTACAAAATCAGTGACATTATACATATGTGACCAGATGAGCTTTTCTGAGTACTTTGAATCCCCGGAATACATCAATTTAACGTCATGCAATCCAAATGAATCGAATTTTAGGGGAATATCTGCATAACCATCTTCAAGGTCTTTCTCACAATCCTCATAACCGTCAACATATGATGTGACAACCCCTGTTGCATCGCCCGGCAAGGTCACGTAAATCTCATTGTTCTGGCATGCCTTGGCCTTGTTTGGAGCATCTATATCTATATCTTCATCTTTAAGTTGAGCGCTTAAGGCGACATCACCACCTGAAGCGCCTAAATCATCATCACTAACCGATTCGACAACCGAATCTTCACTAAAATCATTGACTGTTAGATTTTCATCAATGTCTTCGGCACTAACAGTTCCCAGTGTTATAATTGCTAGCAAAATCAAAGTTACTAGAAAAATCCTTTTGAATTTCAATTTTACCACATGCATAAGTTTAATATATAATTATAATATAGGCATGAAAAGATATAATGTTATCTAAAATCCTGTTGGATTGAAAAAAATAAGAATAATAGAGAATTTGATTCCCTATCTTTTAACTTTTGCTGATTTTCTGACAGTGCCTTTAAGATAAGTTGCCTGATACTTGACTGTCTTTGCGACCTTGAGCTTTTTCAATATCTTTTTTTAAACCAAAACATCACTATTTTTTCAATTTATCATATATTAATACGGCAGCTCCACAAATTATCATCAATATAATAAGGAATATTGTTAATCCGAAAGATTCTGCATTAGTTTGGGTTGGACCAACCATATAATGGTGGACTTCATTTGGATTAAATATCAAATCCGAAATTGTGCCATAAATGCCGATGATTATAAAAATAATAAATGCCCCCGCACAAAAATATTCTCTTATAAATTCAAGTAAAGAGTTGCCCTCTTTTTCATTTTTATTCTCTATTTTTTGATATTTAACATCATTAGATTTACTATTATCAGTTTTAGCCATGTTTTCTTGATTTTTTTTACGTATTAATAGAATTAACCCATAAAAAAATGAACAAATTGCCACTAACACTACAAGGCCCACCAATGAAGGAACATATGGAATACTAATGGCACTACCTAACAATACCAACAATACAAAAGAAAATAAAAACAATATCACACCTAAAATCATGAATTTTGAACTTTTATCCAATTAAATGCCTCCAGTATTACTATTATATATCATATCTTATTTATATCTCACATTTCTATAAATTAATCGTGAATAAAAAAAAAAGAAGGTATGAACTTTAAAAATATATTCAACCCCCTAAAACAATAAGTGTCTTCCTTAAAAAAAGAAAAAAAGTTTAGAAGAACCTGAGATTGAAGCATGAGAAACTATTGGATAAAACTTATAAAGAAATATAATAAATTAAACCCAAAAAACAAAAAAAATAGAGAAATTGATTCCCTATTTTTTAACTTTAGCTGATTTTCTAACAGTATCCTTCAGGTAGGTTACCTGATACTTGACGGTTTTACCGGCCTTGAGCTTTTTGAGGATCGCTTTCTTGATGGTGACTTTTGCAATGCCGTATTTATTGGTTTTCGCCTTGTAGGTTTTGCCGTTGAACTTGAAGGTTACCTTCTTGTTTTTGAGAGCCTTTTTGCCCTGCTTTAAGGTCGCCTTCAATGTAAGTGATTTTGCTGATTTCTTGACTGTTGCTGTTTTTAGGGTTACGACATGCTTTACTGTAACTTTTCTTGTAATCTGGACCTTGCCGTATTTTGCTGAAACCTTATAGGTTCCCGGAGCCTTTGCGATTTTCAAGGTCGCATATCCGTTCTTTGTGGTTTTGACCTTTTTGACATGATTTCCATTGATGTAGAAATTTACATATTTGCCTTTGACGGGTTTGCCATTGTAATCGGTTACCTTAACCTTGAAGCCCGCTGTGCTTCCATAGTATTTGGTCAGGCCCTTGGCAGTCAGTTTGTTGTTTTTGACAATTACCCTGTGGGAATATCCGAAATCACATAAGCTTATAAAATAGGTTCCGCCGTTGAGATGAGCCAATGAGATTTTTGCCTGCCCATTGACCAGTCTTACAGAAAGGTCATAGGCATCATAGTCTGATTTGGCAACGATTTTATAGGCTGCATTTTTTTTGCTTGGATTGGATATTATAATTTTATTATCCCCGTTTACTACAGTATCCGGCAGGGCAACCTTTGAGGTAATCTCGATATATGCATTTTCGGTTAAAGGATAGAACTTGTCATCACCTTCATAGGATACGACAACGCTATGCCTGCCCGCATCCAATTGTGAAATGTCAATAAATCCGTCCATTAGATTATTATATGCTCCATAATCAACATCCTTATGCTCGACACCGTCGATTTTGACTGAGAGCTTATCCTTTGACAGCCTGTTCGGTGCGTTGAAAAAATAATAGTATGGATGCATGTAAAGGCTTTCAGTCATGTTTTCCACACCTAATGTATAGGAAAAGTCTGCATTAAAGGTTTCTGTGAAATTCGGATAATTTCCACCGCAATATTCAAATGAAACCTCATTAACGCCCCAATTCAAGTAATCAGATAGTCTTATGTCGGAGACATCCGCATATTCCGACCAGACACCTGCACCGTAATCCGCATCCTTATTGTACATCTCTTTGGAATTGATGCTGATTCTTATATGGCCTGTCAGATTTTTGCTATAGACGAAACGGATATGGTCATTCTTGCCGTAAACCCATTTTTCACCGTTTTCGCCAATGTAAAGCCTGTATGGAACGACTGTAAGGTTATATATTCTGTACTGTCCGTTGCCGAGATGAAGCTTGGCAAGGTAATTTCCGCAGGTCAATGATTTTGCCGGTACGAAATAGGTGAGGAAGTACCTGCTGATGGACAGATCATAATAATATATTGGGTATGCATCATATGTTCTGCCGTTGATTTCAAGGTCAAGCCTTGTAAAGTTGCCCTGAGCGAAATATTCCTCTGTAACTGTAACCCCATAGTCAAAATGCGGAAGGTTGCTTGTGTCGATATCGTCACCGACCTGATGCTCCAGATACATGTCGCTGCACACGAAGATTTCCTTGCTGGCATCAGGAGCTACAACATTCAATGTTCCTGATTTCAATGCAGGTTGGCAGATGCCGTCTCCTGAAAAGTTCACCTCATAGATGTGTCCGCCCAAAGTAAGGTCTGATGCGTCAAATCTTAAGGAATCATTTTCCTTTGTGAATTCCTTATCTGCCCCATCAATTTTGAGGGTGAAATTTCCTTTTGCATCGTCCGAAGAGTCTTCAATCCTTATTTTCTGGTCTTTTGCGGGAAAAACATCAATATCCTCATCGCTTTGGGATTCCATTCCGGCATCATCCATTGGAGAACCTATGGCAGTTTCTTCCTCCAGTGATGCCTCATCAGTAATGTTGTCACTTGCACTGACCGCACCGATTGTAATAACAGCCAGCACAAAAATCGACAATATCAAAAATCTGTTAATCTTCATTTTGATCACTGTATTATATTTTTTATAATATGTAATATAAAATTTACCAAAAGTTTTTTTCTCTGCTGAGAGGTGCATTTCAAGTGTAAAGGGTTGATTCTGGCTTTTTTTGAAATAGTGCTAAATCTAATGCTTTAATGGCCAGTTAATATTTTAAAATGTTAGGTTTTAAAATAAGAAATGATATTCGCCAAAACTTGAAATATGGAAAAAATCTTGAGTTACTAGGTAAAAATTAAATTACAATAAGTTATCATTCTACCTTAAATGATGAATTAATGCAATTATTTAGAGTGTTTTTGGGAATTTTACTTTAAAAATTATTTTTTTCAACCATGCTTTAATTTTAGTCTGAATCCAGTAAAAACAAGATTTTTTCAAAAAATCGTTTTAAGTTGAAATATTCGTTAAATTTGGCCCGAATTTTCAAAAAAATGCCAGGTGAACATAACGTCACAGCGAAATTTTAAGATCATTTGACAATTTGTATGTAATACCCTGAAGTTTTTGGAAAAATTCACAATTAGAGGTGTATTTCAAGTGTAACTTCAACAATTTAGGATTTTTCTGAATGAAAACATAAAAATGTGAAACAAATACGAATAATCATCTATTCTGATGAATTTCAAGTTTGTATTAAAGTATTTATAAACCAAGGCAAAATGTTATTAAAACCCTGAAATGTGGAAAAAATATGGAGTTACTGGCAACTGAAATTCTTACAATAACTTTGAACCATCGCTTTGAAGTTAATTTTGGATTTAATGGATTATATTTAGCTATAAAGTGGATTATCTGATTGGTATTTTTGAGAGTTATTTAATGAGAATCGTTTTCGAGTGAAAATCCTGATTTTTTTATTTTATGTAAAAAATATATTGCATCGATGTAAATCAAATTTCATAATCGAATTGATCCCGTTAAAGTGGCCTGAAAAACGAAATTCCCCAAATCGGAATTTTGATTATGATTTTAAGTGAAATCAATTTTAGATTAAAAATTCAAATTTGATTTGAAAAATGATAGAAATTTCATTGAAAATTAAATTTTTGGGAATTTTTTTGAGATTACTGTAAAAAAATTCACTTCAAGAAAATGGTAGTGACTGAAGCATTTTGAAAAATACTCCTTTAAATTGTGAAACTTTGTTGAAAAAAATAAATGGAATTTCAGAATTGGAAATGTGGAAAAATTTTGTCAATCATCGATGTGAAAGAAATAATGTAATATTATTTTTACAATTTGGTTAGTTGTTTAATCATTTACAAAATATGAATAGAGTTCATCTTTGACTTTTATTTATTAAGTTCATTTTCAAGATGAACAATCAATTCATCAAGTTTGTCGATTTGCAATTGGAATTCTTCTTCCCTTGGAGAACCTTTAACCTTATCAAGCTTTTTTTGGAGTTCATCTCTTTTTTGTTTTGCCATTTCAATTCTTCTATCAGCCACAATATCACCTAGGTTGTTCATTATCAACAATATCTTTCAAATAATGACCTAATCTTTCAACTATGCCTACAACCAATGCATTTCCCATCATGAAATATCTTCTTCGTTCAGTCATCGCTTTAGATTCAATGTTTGTCCAATTATCGGGAAACATTTGAATTCTTTCTGTTTCTACAGGAGTTAATATCCTATAGATATCCTTTTCTTCATCAACACCGATAATATGAGAACTTCTATTGGTTGTACCTTCACTTGTGAGCATTGTTCTTGCAGGCCTATCCAAATAATCCGGAAAAGCAATAGCCCCTTCAGAATAACAATAAGTCTCACCATTCGGTTTTTTACGTTCTAATTTTTTGGATCCTTTCAAGTATTTCCATTTTTTAAGACTTTCTTCTGAAATGATATATCTCTCATCAACTTCACCAGTTTCTAGGATATCACCTAAAGTAATTACGCTTTCACACTCAACCGGTTCAACTTTGTATGTATCTATAACTCCATTAACCATACACCCTGCATTGAAGAAGTGGAAATCGAATTCATCGCTAATATAAACAATATCTTCAAAGTCTTGTGGTGAAATGCATGACCTTCCCTCGTCTAATTTCGTGTCTTTAATTGGAAAGTTAACTGCAAAGATTCCTTTTTCATAAACCAGTTGTTCTGCAGGAACTTTGCTCATCTTTTCATAATAATCAGTAGATTCATGATATGCAAATATGAACACTCTCCTTCTTCTTTGAGGAAAACCATATTCTGCTGCATTGATTACTCTCCACTCGACTGCATAGCCATTATCCAAAAATGACCTTAACATAATTCCAAAGTCACGTCCCCTTTGAGATGATGGGGATCGGAGTAACCTGTCAACATTTTCAAGTAAAACAAAAGGAGGTTGTTTTGCTTCTAAAACCTCAGCGATTTCCCACCATAAAACTCCTTTTTTTCCTTCGATTCCTTTTTCATTTGAAAGTGATCTTGCTACAGAATAATCCTGGCAAGGAAACCCGCCAACCAAAAGGGTATGATTAGGGATAGTTGTTTTATCGATTTCACCAATATCCATACAGACATGGTTCTCAGATTCTCCAAATCTTTCACAATAACAATCAAATGCTGCTTGTGTTTTGGTAGACGGTTCCCATTGGTTTGCCCAAACAAAATCCCAATTGGGCTGCTCAATAACCTTTTCTCCATCGAAAGTTACCTCATTGAATCCACAACGGAATCCTCCAACACCAGCAAATAATTCTACAACAGTATACTCCATAGCAATTTCTCCAACATATTATATATTAGACTAGCCACATATTAATAATTAATTAGAGAGCATCTGAAAAGTAATGATTTAAAATGAAATTTGAAACCGAAGAAGAATTACTGGAATATACATCAAATATTAAAGGAAAAACATTTAAAGAAATTGATTCCAGACATTTGTTAGATACTGCTAGTTTAACACAAGCCAAAGGATTATTAGGTCATGTTGTTGAAACTGGATTTTACGGCTATCCAATAAACAGCGATAGCAAAGCTGATTTTGAAGAATTAGACATTGAGTTAAAGGTTACTGGCTATGTTAAAAATAAAAATGGGAGCTTGCGAGCAAAAGAGAGATTGGTTTTGAGTAAAATCAATTTTAATGAAATCATTAATGAAACATTTGAAAGCAGTCATGTTCTTGGAAAATGCAAGAAAATGCTCATCATATGGTATGAATATGACTCAAAAAAAGAAGCTGAAGACTTTGTGATTACTGATTATCAGATATATGATATGAGCGATGACTTTGAAATCTTCAATAACGATTTTGAGATAATTAAAGGCAAAGTTCTAGAAGGAAGAGCTCATGAACTATCTGAAGGGGATACTTCCTACTTGGGAGCTTGTACGAAAGCAAGAACTTCTGCCGATAGAACAACACAACCATTCTCGGATATTTTATCAAAACCTAGAGCATATTCTCTAAAAAATGCTTACATGACTGGTATTTTAAGAGAAAATCTTGAACCAAAATTAACAACATTTAATAACTTTAAAACTGTCGAAGAATATGTTAAATATAAACTAAAGCCATATTTTGGAAAAACACAACTTGAAATTCTTGAAGAAATAACTGGTAAAGATTATAGTGATGATGTTCCGAAACATATTGGGAAAATGATTACAGATAGAGTGATTGGAAAAGATAATGAACTGGCCGAAAAAGATGAATTATTTTCAAAAACTAGTTTTATAATAAAAAATTTACCCATTAAAGAAGATGGAACTCCCCGTGAGCGAATGTCTTTTAAAACTATAAGTTTAAGTGATTTTGAAGAAGAATGGGAAGATTCATATTGGAAAAATTACTTTGAAGAAACAACATTAATTACAATTTGTTATGAAGAAAAAAACAAAAGTAAAAATGGTTACAGAGTCTTAAAAGATGTTAAAAAAATAACATTTGATGAAAATGATTTAGGAAAATTTGAAAAGAGTTACAATCAAATCAAATTAGCCATTGAAAAAAGGGATATTGGTTTATTGCCCACTTCAGCAAACGGATTTAAAAATCAAGTGCTCGAAATAGCTCCAAAAGGAGTGAAAGGAGATGATGCTTATACTAATTTCTTTAAAAGAGATAAAACAAAAGTAACATTTATGATTAGTAAGAAATTACTTGAAAATAAACTTAAACATTAACTTTCAACTTTTTTAAACAATCCTCTTTTTTTGGAATAAGATAATTGCAAACTAATATCTCATTAATAGTGTCCCATTATTTCCACTTCTATTTACATAAATTTAGCAGGACATCTATTGATTTTAAATCCATCACATAAACCATCAAAGAAATTATCGTTTTTATCTCGATTATGAGGATTCAAATTACTTAACAATACCATCTGGTTAAAATTTGTATAGTGTTAAATGAGAATAAATTCAATTCTCCTTTTTCTTTAAAAAAAAAGATAGTTGAATAAAAATTCAACTAATTAAATTCAAAACTGCTTCCCATAAGCTCAATCAAATCTTTATCGGGACCCATAATAATTACAGTTTGATTTCCTTCATTAAAACCGGCAAGAGAGAAAGAAGCTTCTGAACTTGTCATTGGATATAATAATTTCATATTCCCCTGTTGTGTTTCCCAGCATGAGTCTAAATCAGGATTCATGCTTTGAAAAAAGCCTTGATACCAAAAATCAACATTATCTTCCGAAATCATTGGTGAGTGAGAATATAAAATGATAAGCATGTTTGAATCATCAGCATATGATTCAAATTCCCCAAATTCACTGGAAACCTCTTCATCACTTGCTGCTTTTGCAAAACTTGAATTTTTAGGAACATCAATTGAAAATCCATCAAATTTCTCATTTTTGAAGTTTTCTGCTGCAGAAACAACACTCATTGAAAGCATCAATGCAATAAAAGCAATTAAGAAAATCTTTTTATCCATTTAATCACCTCTAAACTTTATTGTATTAGCCATTTCTTTAAGCTCATCCAAATCATTTCCATAAATTGAAATCATTGTAGTCCCATCAACCACCACTATACCTTTAGAGAATTTGACAGCATCCCAATCACCAAATTGAGATTTTTTACTAGTTTTTTCCATAATTATAAAATCACCCTCATGATAAACTGAAGCATTTCCAGAAGAGTTTGTTTCATTAACCAAAAAATCAATAAGGTCATTTGTCAACATAGGCGAGGAAACATAACTTAGACCAAATTTTTTATTCAAATCCAAATATGATTTACTATCACCCATATATAAACCACCATCCTCTGAACTATCATTCCATGTTTTATTGAATGTAGTGCCTTTAGGAACCTGCATAGTAAATACGCTATCGAAATTATAAATCATCATCCCATCTTTGACCGTGTCAGATGAAACACTGACATTGCCTCCACCTAACATCATTGCCAAACCTGCAATCAATGCGATGATGACAATAATCAAACCAATTATAATTATTTTATGTTTCTTTTCCATTTTATCACCATTAGTATAATATTGTGTTTAAAAAGATATAAATCATTGCAATCTTATATAAAAACGGGAAATTTATGCAAGAAGTTTGTAAAAATTGTGTGTAAAAAAACTCCAAAAAGGTGCAATAAATACAAATCATACTCCAAATGCCATAATTTACTGAAATCAGATGCCAATGCTGAAAATATTCATCTTTTAATTAAAAAGCTAAAACATTAAAACAAATGAAAACATATTCTATACTATGTTTAACAGAAAAATCATTTTTATCTTAATCGTTCTTGTCATTGCCATGGGTACGGTTAGCGCTAATGATTTGAACTCGACCGACACGGTAGCCGTCGACAATCAGCAGGAAATTGTTGACACGGCTTTGATTGAAGAGGAAAGCCTATCATCAACAAAAACCGTCACAGGAAACACATTTGAGGATATCCAAAGCACCATCGACTCCACAGAGGACGGAGACACAATCGAGCTGAGCGGACTATATACTGGCAGCGGAAATCCTATCAGGGTAAACAAGACCGTTACTATTGCAGGAAAAGAAGACACTATCATGAATGCCAAAAACGAATCCTACATATTATTTATCCAAAAGGGCAATGTCATGATCAAAAACATCTGCTTTGCAAACGGATTTTTCTCATTCGGCGGAGCCATCTTCAGCCAGGACAAATGCATTGAGGTATCTGGCTGCTCATTTATCAACTGCACATCATATCACAAGGCTGGAGCAATATATACCGACAATGACGAAACATTAATCAGGAACTGCGAATTCAGGAACTGTTCTGCCGAATCCGGCGGAGCGATTGAGGGCGGAAGAGCATATAACTGCACCTTTGAAGATTGTCATGCAGAGGAAATGGGCGGTGCAGTGAAATATACTGCAGCGGACTTCTGCTTTTTTAAAGACTGCGATATAGATGAATTTGGCGGCGGAGCGATGTACAAGGGGTCTGCCTCAAACTGCGTTTTCATAAACTGCCATGCAAAAGATGAAGGAGGGGCAATCAGTTTAGCAAATGCAACAAACTGCACCTTCATCAACTGTTCTGCATCTGAATTAGGCAACGTGATGTTTGGCAGTTCGGCTGTAAACTGCTACTTCAAGGGCAATTCAGAGCCTGAATGCTATGAGTCAAACCGAAGCGGTGATGCCAGCCAAAGCCCTGTCGTGAATGCAAAGGTGGTCCTGACACAATCCGGCAAATATTACCAGAACAAGATTCTGACATTCCGCCTGACCAACCTCTACAACAACAGTGGCATTGCAAACGAAAGGATATTCGTGACATTCTCCAACGGCAATACCGTCACCTTGAAAACAGGAAAAAACGGAATGGTCTCATATAAGGTTGGATTCACTCCGGGAACTTACAGCGCAAGCGCAAGGCTTTCAAACGATGCCTACAACTGCGGAGAAACCAAACTCTCAAACATCAAAATCTCAAAGGCTCCCGCCAGATTGACACCGACCAAACTCACAACAACTTATGCCTCAGGCAAATGCTTCAAGGTTAAACTGACAAATTCGAAAACTGGCCTGCCGATAAGCGGAATCAGACTGAAGCTGAAGGTCTACACCGGCAAAAGATACATTACAAAGACAGTCACCACAAATTCAAAGGGAATCGCAAAATACTCCGCTTCAGCATTAAAGGTCGGAACCCATAAGGTCATCACAAGCGTCAAGGACAGCAAATATGCAAGCGCGGCTTCCAAGAAAAGCAGCATCAAAATCAAAAAGGCACCCTACAGAATTTCAGCGCCTAAGGCCGTTGGCGTTTACAAGAAATCCACAACATTAAAGGTGACCGTCAAAAACAAGGCATCCGGAAAGGCCGTGAAGGGAGTAAAGGTTACCTTCAAGGTATACACAGGCAAGAAATACAGGACATACACCGCAAAAACAAACAAAAATGGCGTTGCAAAAATCTCAAGCAAGTCCTGGAGCCTGGGGGTCCACAAGGTGACTGCAAAGGCAAAAGCAACCAAAAGCTACAAGGCCGCAAGCAAAAAGGGATCAATCAAAATCGTCAAATCCAAGATGAAGACTTCAAGCGCATCCAACAAGAAAGCAAGCTCAAATGAAAAAACAGTCTACAAAAAGACTGATTGGATATAACGTCAAGCCTAACCTGATTGGCAGAACGGAAAGCTCATAAACGGATATTGATAAAAAGTTAGATAAACGATTCCTAAAATTTCTTTTTTTATAAATAAAAATCGCTTTTAGAAAAAAATTTTTTTAACCTAAATATCGGTTTAGATTCACAAATTAATAAAAAACGTAAATGCACACAATATATTAAAATATCTTTAAAAAACAGTAATATTAAAACTGCCTCTCGAATCATAACGACCGAACAGGCAGTCAATCATAAATCTCAATTCGCAGCATTTTCACCCCCAAGGCATCTTTTGCGAATGTCAACAATCCGAATTAGTATCTTCTAGAAAACACATCTAAAAGGTTTAAAATATCATCCCAGCTCATATTTTCACCCCACAATCAATCTTTTTACGAATAAATTCAAAATAACCTCACATTAAAGTCTAAATACATCATACTTATATCCAGTATCTCCACATGCTTTCACCTCCAGACAATTTCAAGTTCAAAGCCAAAGGCCAATCTAATGGGAAAGATCCCTTGTCCAAACGTCAATCATATCAATCACAACAATATTTTTCAGGCAGAACATTCTCATCTTTCAAGTCAGATAAGCCATCTCACCTACTCATTAATTTATTAAAGACTATATAAATAGTTTTGCGAATGTAAGTACTCACTTGCATCGCAATTTCATAAAAAAAAGAATAATTAGTCAATAAATGGAAAATAAAACATTTTAAAATAAGAAAAAAGAGAATAGATGAAGATTCTCCTTAAAAAAATCAGCTATTCTTCAGTAGTATTATACAATTCCATTACGAAATCATAGCTTTCCTGAAGGTTCGGCAGGTCGATTGAGATATCGTCTTCAGTCATGCCTGTTCCGTTGAGATAGTATATGTTTCCTCCAAAGGATACGTCACATTGGTCGAAGTATGCATGTTCGCTGCTTGACAACACTTCCTCGCCGTTGAACAGGTATTTTACGTCAAAGGTTGGAGTGGAATTGTCGGCAATTTCATACTCTTGGGTGAGGTTTGTAATATAACTGGTTACCGCAAACATCTCGGTATCGTCGCTTAGGTTGTATTCGCCCTTGCCGTCTTCAATAGGTATGTAGACAACGTTTCCGTTCCAGACACCGTCATTATTTCCGAATTGGGAAGTGTTGAAGGTGCCGTCCTCATTCTGTTCTATATCCTTGAATTCGATTATCATCATCTGCCCGCTTTCATTGGCGCCGTTGCATTCGATTGTGAATGTTCCGACATCGCCGGTGCCCATGTCTAGGAAGTCCAAAAAGCCTGCAGAACATGATCCGATGCTGACAATGGCTACCAATGATATCAAAGCAATCATCAATATTATTTTGGATTTCATATTTAACCCCTTTTTTGAATGATTTGAAAATACCGTACGCATCAGCTCAAAACCTATTAAGTTGATCTGCGACGGCATTCAATTTAACCTTTAAAAAAACAATTATATATACCTATAACCTTAGAATCTATTCAGCGCTTGACGCCGTAATATGTTTCCATATATTCGTCATATGGTATTCCCGCATAGTCCCATTCGTCCTGAAATATTGTGGCGGCAAACGAGAAATGCGCTCCGCAATGCGGGCATCTTTGGGTATCCATAAAATCAGAAGTCAGATAATGGAAATAGTTCAAGCATTCAGGACAGCTTACGATTCCATCATCAAAATAGCTCACATCTCCTCCGTTATCCGCACAGACGCTCCCTACGCATCTGGAAAAGTCGTCGAACTGCCCTGCAAATTTTTCCATCTCAATAGAATCGTCATTGAAAAGCACGCCCAGGGCGGGCACGTTCTTTTTCATGCCGCAGCTTGGACAATCCAGCTTATATCTTTCAAGACTGGCGCCGCAATTGATGCAGGCACCCTCAAAATATATGTTCCATTCGCAGTTTATGAGATATGAAATGGCGCAGTTTTCACCATATTCCTTAAAGAGCCTTTTTCTGTACTCCGATTGGGACTCTCCAATCATAGGCGCCAGTGAAAGGAAGTAGTCTCCCGCATCCGTGTCGCTCAATTTGTAGGTCCATTTCAGCCTGCTCAATTCACTGGCATCCCTCTCGGTTTTGACATAGTTGTCCTTCATGGTCTTCAGTTCCATGACCCCCTTATCATGACTGTCATAATGGAGAATATTGCATTTAGGACAAACGTTTTCCAATGAATCCAATTCACTTTTGCAGGATATGCAGTTGGCCGGAGAGACAATCCACCATCTGGAGCATATCTCATTAATCAGCTTGTCATGCTGGACATGCTGTAAGCGCAGGACCCCCGCAGTGATTTCGCCGTCTTCCTGATGGGGAGTCTTGACAAGCTCTTTTTTAAGAAAGTCCATATCCAGAATCATGCCGTCATCAAATCTGCATCCTCGAGGCTGCATAACGGGAAACGTTACGGAGGATTGCCAAAGGCCTTTTCCGCAGGATATGCAGAATCTGTTTGTGTATTCGTTCTTTTTTCCACAGTGAGGGCATTCGAAATCTGCAAATTCATATCCGCACTCGCATTTTGTCTGGCCTGCTTCAGCCGGCCTTCCACAGTTAAGGCAATGCGGATTGGAAGTATCAGTGATCAATTTGAATTCCTCCTCATTGCCAAGCAATCGTTTGCCGCAAAAAACAAGAATTTAGTCATGCCATTTAAATTGCGGCATCTAGGACACATTATCTTATCTTTCATGATATCACCCAATCAAATCTTAAGAAGGGAAAATCAATCCCACACCTCCACTTGCAGATGCCCCGCCAAATCGGGAGTTGCACAGTCAAAAGCATTAAAAACACTCATGTTGGTTATCTCATTTGCACAGAGCCATCCCATGGGATTCACTATATAATGAAAAATATTTAAAATTTTTGGAGAGAGAAAATGAATTTTCCGTCAGTTACATCGTGTTCAAGAATGCTGATGAGAAAATTAAAAAATGCTTTCACCTTACAAAATTGATTTGAGGCTAAAATCAATATTTATTCAATCATAAAAGCACATCCAACAAGCATATAATCAATGAAAATCATATAGTCAATTATACGAAAAATAAGACGATTTAATTTAAAATAAGAACAATATTTCAAATTAAAAGCAATTTTTCAAATCCACATCAACGGAGGATAAAATGTTAAAAGATTTAAGCAACAATTATGTTCTAAATTCACCGGAAAACAAAATAAATGAATTTCTAACCGCAAAAGAGGATACGTTGAAAATTCTCAGTGCAATGGAACCCCATTTAAACAGACATTTTCCAGATAATGAGCTTTCATTGGAAATTTGTGATGATTTGGGTTGGACAACAGAAACCAAGCTGCTGCTGAATGTTCGAGTTTCACAGGAAATGTTTTTTAATGGGATACTGGACCATTTCAATGACATCTACAAAGAGATCGAACCGGTTATCGAAGATATAGAAAATACCGTCGTGTTGTTTCCCAAAATCAATGATGTCGACACCGATAAGATGAGCAACACAAATGCAATCAATGTGATTGCAAGAACTGCCTATTTCAACAACTTCAATGATGGAATAATTCAAAGGGAAATGAGCTTCAGGCAAATACCTAAAGCCCAGCAGATGAAAGAAGTGGTTGAATACTGCAGAACCCATGACAATCCGAACATATCCGACATAGTCTATGACCTGCAGCTGGAACTTTTTGATGTAGATGATATAATCAGCGAACTGGAGGAAAAAGGGACCAAATTAAATGTCAAATATTAAAAGGTGAAAATATGGGAACTTATGTGAAAAAAGGAGATAGAATCAAAGGAAAACAAATTCAATGCGAGGCTCGAAAAATCAGCAATCCTATTCCAATTCCAAAAAGCGGCCGTCACAAAGCCCAACAGATTATCCTGAAAAACAATGCAGAATGCGAAATCAAAAAAGAATCAAAACATCTGAATCCACAGTAAAAATGTTATTTTTTTTAAATCATTGAAAATTACGCACCAACACCAAAATTGATTAAATCATGACTAAAAATAATGCAACAGCCATCATAACGCATGTTCATCAATCAAACAAACAGTTCAAACGATGATAAACTTTTTTAAGGTCATTTCCACTCTTAAATAAGTTAAAAAAAGATAGACGTGATGGGATTTGAACCCATGAAGCAACTGATGCATAAGACCCTGAATCTTACTCCTTTGACCACTCGGACACACGTCTAATAAATATCTAAAAAAGCAATCCAGATACAATTTGGATTTTAACCATATTATTATATCTTTTTTTAATATAAATAGGTAATCTTTCTACCTTTGCGCTAATGCAGAAAAAAAGAAAAGAGAATGAAATTCCCTTTAAACTATTTAGTCTTATACCAAACCTGAACCTTATAAGGGGTATAGCCGCTGATCAGTTTGGTGGAAATGTGGCCTCCGCCGTTTCCCTTGACGGTTTTGGTTTTCACTTTGCCCTTTTTGTTCTTGAAGAAGAATTTGGCTTTCATCAGTTTTGTGTGGTGAGGCTCGATGTCCCCGTTAAGGCCGTTGCCGATATACCATGCGGTTACGCCTGTTCCCTTGTCAAACTGCATGTTCCCCGTATATGTTACATAACCTGCTATTGCATCCCCATTCTTGAATTTGGTGGCTTTTGGCCCCCACAATACTCCAGGCTTGAAGTTATAAATCTTGACGGTTACGGTTTTTGTGGCTGAAGCCTTCTTTGCAATGCCTGCAAGCGAAAAGCCGTCGCCCTGTGCGCAAACACCTCCAATGACTAAAAAAGCACCTAATAATATTAAGAGTATAATTAAATTTTTTCTGTTGAAAATCATTGTATCCCTATGTAATACTTTAATCAAAATAGTATAAATATAGGCAGCATTATGATTTTGAAATTTAAGATGAAAAATTGTTTCGAAAAAAAATCATGAATTTAAAAAAAAAAGTTTAAATTTCCATAAAAGTCTTAAAAATACATTGCGCAATTTTGAATGCTGAATTTATATTTGTAAAATCCCATTTTTGATAATATGGGGAGGATTTATCTGGAATTTTTAGTTTATAATCTGCCTGATGTCTCAATTTTTTTAAAAGATTAAATTTTCATAAATCATTTCATTCACTTCCTTGTCAAATGGGCCTTTAAATCTAATATAATTCGCTAATCTTGTATGTTCCCCTTTTGGCCAGGACTGATATGATGTATGTTTCTTTAACCATTCCCTCAAAAACAAAAATACGGCATAATAAATTCTCACATATATATTTCGATTGATTGAAGATTCCGTTGAATTTAAATCTTTTTTAATTTTCTCCAACTCACAAGCAAAATCAAAAAATTCAATTGGATCAACATCTTCAAAATCATTGCCCATGCCCTTCAACGAAATCGCCATCCACAGTCAAAATAAAGTCAACACACAAATTCTCATCATATACAATGCCGCATGATGCACAAAAATCCAAAATATCCCTTAAAATATTCAAATACAATTCATTTCTCTGTTTTATAGATAAATCAGCTGCATATCTAATGTAATACTGAATTCTTGGATTGCCTTCTTCATCAAAATTGTCCTGAAAACAATAAGTCAAACAGGGATACTTCGGAATCACCTTTGATTTTATGAACACATATATTGAATTATATGGTTCAGGATTTTGAACAATGATCTCATTAAAATCTCTCAAAATATTCTCATCTCCTTTAAATGATTAATTAATTATTAATCTCATACCGAATTAATATTTGGGAAGTGTGACAAATCACATTTGTGTAAATATGTATTTATGACTCTTTATTTAAGTTTTACTTTGATTTAACATCAATTTTATGAAGTTAAAGCAAGATGAGAAAGTAAAAGCAATTAATAGAATAATTGAAAAAATTAAATAACACCGCTTCCAAATTATCAACTAGGTGAAAAGAAATGAATCCAAAAATTATAATCATTGCTGCAATAGCTCTCATCGTTGTCATCTTTGGCGGAATCATGCTGACACAGGACTCCACCATTCAGGATGAAAACATCACTGCCATCGATGTTCCGCTGAAGAGCGCAGATTTTAACTATTTTGAAATAGACACTCCTGAAAATTCAAACTTTACAGTCAAAAATGCCCTGAATGAAACATCCAAAGGAATGGTTTACTGGAAAAATACGGGCAATTACTCAAAGGAAGTTGAAGGGATAATAATCGACAAGAACCTCACGGACCAATTGATTCATGAAAACATGAACCTCTTAACTAATGACTCAAATACCAAAGTCTATGAATCAAATGGCCTGTATCAGATTGTAAAAACCCAAAACGACACCGACATCATCCTTACAGGCTCCAACTTGCATGTCTTAAATGAAATGATTACCTCAGCCAAAATCAAGGATACCAAAAACATCACCAGCCCTAAGCCTGTAGAGGAAACCCAAGTTGAAAAGGTAGTCGATAAGAACAAGGAAGTCAAAAAGGCAAAGAAAAACACAACCAAAAAAGTGGAAACCACAAAAGACACAAGCAAAAAGACAGACAACAAGAAAAACATAGAAACAACCAAAGACACAAGCAAAACAAAAAATACAACCAAAAAAGTGGAAACCACAAAAGAGAAAAGCAAAAAGACAAACAACAAGAAAAACATAGAAACAACCAAAGACACAAGCAAAAAGACAAGCAAGAAAGTGGAGACCACCAGTGAAAAGTCACTTAAAAAGACAAGCGGCCAGATCTATGTCGGCGGAGGCATCTTCAAAACCGGTTCCGGCCTGAACGATAAGACAAACGCAAAAATCTATATCGACGGCGGTAACCCTGGAGAATCAGTCATCATTAAAATAAAATATTATCGTGATGGCAATAGCTTGAATAAGGGAAATATGGTTACCAAAACAATCCAAAACGATGGATATATTGATATAAATAGTGCTGACGCATATAAGTATTATCCTGACAAGGCCCATATCGAATTGTATGACCTTGACGGAAACCTGCAGTCAACACAGACAGTAACCCTAAATCCTGATAGCAGTACTCAATATTTCTAGAGTACTCTATCCATTTTTTTTAATTTTCAACCCTCAGACGAAGACTCACCATTCTCATCTATCACTGGCTCCACAACATTTCCATCTTCATCATAGGTATCTGAACTTTCACTGTAATCTGAACTGTCATAAGAACTTGATGAAGGACTATAGGAATTGCTGCCACTATATGAGCTTGATGAACTATAGGAATCAGATGAATCATAGGTTTCTTCAACGCCTACATCCTCATCGATTTCACTCTCATTGGTCTCATTAGTTGAGTTATCGTCAACTTCCTCTGTAACATTACCGATTACTAATTTTTCGGATAGGCTGCTGGAACTGTAATTTTCGTCTCCGCTAAAGGTTACATTGATATTATATTCCCCGGAACTGACATTGATGAAATCAACGCTGGCAACGCCGTCGGTTTTTGTATCTGCAGACTTTTCAAATACTTTGTTGCCCTCGGAATCCTTAAGAACAACTTTCAATTCCTTGTTTTCTAAAGCATCGCCTTCCCAGCTGGTCAGCTTAATGTCAACAGTGCCGTTTTCATCTATAGTGCCGTTTCCCAAAATGCTTAAATTGGTATAGCTTCCATCCTTACCATATGAAGAAAGCATTAATGCAGCCACAATAGCAATTACAATTAGGATAAATACGACTACTACTATCCTTCTTTTATTCATATAATCACCGTTATTATAGTATTAATGTTAAAAGGTATATAAATAATTAAGGTTAAAAAAAGAAAAAATAGAATAATCGAAATTATCCTATAAGAAATTCGCCGATTGCATCTTCATCGGTTGCTGAAAGCACAACCAATTTGTCGTCTTTAGCATAACTGAAGACTTTATAATTGTCATCAGTCTTAAAATAACCGTCAATATTGTTAATGGTTTTGGCATCTCCGCCAACGTTCTTAACGATGTCATCTGTTATTTTGTAGTCGCCGTAGTCAGCAACCAAAAGGGCAACGACTGTATCGCCTTTTTCGAATACCTTACCGTTGGTAATGTAGGTAACTCCGCTTTGTTCTTTCTGTTCATTTACAGTTGCATGATTAGGGTCTTCTATAAAGCCATCAGGAACATTGAAATCTATTCCATCAATTGTGACTGTCTGGTTTTCGCCGTCGTCACCGCCTAAAAAAGAACCAAAATCCAATGCAGAAACTGATCCCATTGCAATGATTGCAAAATAATAAAGTTAATCCTTTCCCATTACTCCCATTATCAAAGACAGGTCATTTGCCTTAATGACAACCAAGTATTTTCCTTCCTTATAGCTGAAGGTATAGCTTTTGGAGTTCTTGTCTACCAGATATCCCTTGACGGAACCCACCATTGTCTTTCCTGCCTTTACCTTTTTGGTGGACTTTACCTTTTTAATCTTTCCGTTTTTCTCAACTGAGATTTTAAGTTTGTCCTTTCCGTCCTTGAAAAGCAAAAAATCGTCCCCCTTGTCCTTAAGCTTATAGTCGGTCGGCACCGTGAAGTTAATTCCGTGCAGGGTGAAATTTTCAACCTCCCTAAAGGCGAAATCCCCTTCTGTCGGCACGAATGTCTCGGCACATGCTACGCTAATCAAGGCAAATAGAAGCAATCCTGCAATAACATACTTGAATTTCATGTTTAACAGTTTTAAAGTTTTTATAAAAAAACTTTTCTAAAAATCAGGCGATGACAATAAATTTAGGCATGTAAAAATAAGTAAATCTATAAATAATAGCTTAAATCATAATATTACTTGTAACACACTCCCGTGTTATACTAAAAAATTATTTTTAGTTTGAGTCTGAAGGATTTATCCTTTGGACTTTTAAACTGCTTGTTTTAAAAAAATATTTAAGAGGGTTAGACAATCATATCTTCAAAATTAAAATCTTTCTGTGATTGCAGCACAATTGCATCGTTGTTTTCAAGATAAACAAAATATGAATTGCCTTCCTGATTCCATTTCAAACCTTCCTGACCATTGACGGTTGCATTTTCATAAGGAATATCGTCGGGAATATAGGCTGATGCATCATTAAGTATTTCATCTGCAGTGATGGAAACGACTAAAACATCCCCGTTGCCGTTTGTGAAAAGCTTGACCAATTGGGAATCGTTTTTTACCTTTAAATTCACATCCAATTGATCAATTTCACCATAGCCCTTTGGAATGGTAAAGTTATGCTCGCCAATGCTGACATTTGTATCCTCATCAAAATACTGGACATCAAAAACCGCATCCGAACTGAAATCATTCAACAAAGCATCAAATGCACTAGAAGCGCTGACTGCACCGACAGCCAGCAGAAACACTAAAGGAAGCGCCAAAAATCTTTTCAAATTATAACCTCTTGAAGCCTTGTCTGATTTGTCACTCCAATGATGATTCCGCTATCTCCATCAACATAGCCGAAGTATGTCAGATTGCCTTCAGTATAGTTCCATCCCTCATGGCCGTTGATCTTGACTTTTGAAGCGCCTTCCTTGTACAGTTCATCAAGTGACATTCCCA
The DNA here is from genome assembly GCF_045112895.1 of Methanobrevibacter sp. Lineage (GTDB taxonomy): Archaea > Methanobacteriota > Methanobacteria > Methanobacteriales > Methanobacteriaceae > Methanocatella. The sequence continues at coordinate 28,855 of NZ_JBGUIH010000011.1, forward strand.
TCCAGTCTGATGCAACGGTAATTATGATTTCTCCGCCATATTCATTGATGTAAAAACAGGTTTTTCCCTGGGACCCAAGGTTGTCAAAATCCTGGGCATCTTTTGATTCATTGAACCCCAATGGAATCATGAATTCGATGCCTTCAAAAGTTATTTTAGTTGAATTATTGAAATCACTGGCATTTTCACTTGCACAAACCGGTGCGATTAAAACAAAGATTATCAAAGCCGCCAAAATTACATGTCTAAAATTCATAATCACCCTCACATTAAAGTTATATATCTAATACATAAATAACATTAACTATTAAAAGAAGTGATATCATGAGCGAATTTTTCAGATTTGAAGATACTTCAAGGGATTTTCCATACTACAAGCACAACCCGAAGCTATCAAGAACCGCATGGATTGTACTGTTGCTGCTTATTCCAATCTCATTTATGGTTTATGGACTGGTTGGAATCGATTCAGAGATGATTGGAAGCATATTGTTCGTTTTAATACTTTTAATACCATTGATGTACTTTTCAAACTGGGACTTTTCACTTCTCTTCCACAAGCCAACGAAAAGTGAAATAAAGTTGGCGGTGATGCTTTTTATCGGATATATGATTTATGCGTTCGTCATAGGCGAAGTCCTGGAGGTGATTAGCCAGGCATCAACAGTGACTGGAGACTATTTGGGCGTGAGCTGGGAGTCATTGTTCTCTTTGGTATTTTCAATGCTCGGAGAAGAGCTGGTGAAATTCATACCTCTCATGTTTTTCATGAGAATCATCTATAAATATACAAACAACAGGAAGTTTGCGGTTATTGTCTCATCAGTAATCGTCCTTATCTTTTTCGGACTGCTCCATTATGATGAAACGGCAACCCCCCTTCTCTCAGTGCTTCTCATCCAAGGGCTCGGATCAATTTTTGAGCTTTACGGATACGCCAAGACCAAAAACATATTCGTCCCTTATCTGTGCCATCTGTTGACTGACGGATTCATATTTCTGGCAATACTTATAGGAACTGCTTTAGGTGTTTAAATGCAAAAGGAAGCTCTAGCAAACGGAATATTATCATTCATCATACCTGGATTGGGCCAGGGCCTGCATGGAAATGCGAAAAAAGGAATCGTGCTGTTTATTGGAATGCTTGCAATTCATGCGGCAACATACTATCTTGCAAACAATGCCGCCGGAAGCTTAATCTCCACAGCCTATCATCTCTATGCAGGATATGATGCCTATATCAATTACTGAAACATTTCCACTTATAAAAATCATTGAAAAACAAGTAATTTAATTTATGAATATAGATGCCATGAAGGCAATATTTTATTTTTCACTAAAAGTACGATAATCTAAAAAGTATGATTGATAATTAAGTTAGTAATTCATAAAACTCATTTTAAATTAAAGCTAAAAATAATTATTCTGTATGGAAATTTTAGGTAAAAATCTGAAATAAAAAAAAGGAATGAATGATAAAATCATTCATCGGCCGGTTTGAGTTTTGTCAAGAAAAATGAGGATACCAAAACACCGATGATGATTATCAAATCAATCATGATTTCAAAGCTTTTTGCGGTTGTGAACAACTGCACGATACCGATAACCCACATGACAATCAAGACGCATGGAAGCAGATATTTGATTACAAAAGACCATGTCTTGCCAACTTTGAAGGTGGAATGTTCGTTTAAAGCAGGCAAAAAGTGTTCCACACCATAGAACCATGCGAATATGATACATTGGATACCGATTAAAAGCAGAATACCGAACTGGTTGACGAATGAATCGATAATACCAACCAGATAGCTGCTGATTCCTGTTGTCAGGATTAGGGAAAATACACATCCTATAATTGACAGAACAGTAGCCGCCTTTTTACGGGACCATCCCAACTTGTTAGCAGTGGAATTCAACATCGGCTCGAAAAATCCAAGTGCGGAAGTAACTCCTGCAAACAGGATGGCCAAAAACAGCATCGGAGCCAAGATGCGACCGATAGGTCCCATGATGTTGAAGATCATCGGGAAAACGATGAACACCAAACCAGTACCTTCAGTAATCAGCTGAACCATAGGTGTTCCATTGGTAAATGACATGAATCCTAAGATTGAGAATACGCCGAAAGCGGTACATATCTCAAATGCGGAGTTTGAAAATACAACAATCAAAACGTTATCTATCAATTTGGAGTTTTCAGGCAGGTAGCTTGCATAGGTAAGTGCAATGGCCTGTCCCATACTCAATGAAAAGATAATCTGCGCAAATGCCGCAAGCCAAATGTCAACATTCAAAAGCATGTTCCAGTCGGGAGTGAGGAGCGTTGAAATTCCGATTTCTGCACCAGGCAATGTCAACGCATAGACGATAATTATTGCCATTATGACAAACAATGCCGGAATGAGGATTTTGGAAACTTTACCGATACCCTGATCAACATTCCTATGGGAGATAAACCACAGGACAACCCATAAAATCAAAACACCGACAGTTGTCGGAATCAGAAGGAAGCTTGCATCGGAAAGGTTGGAGCTTCCGCCGACCGTATTGACGAAGTAAGCTGCAGTGTCGGTTCCCCAATTGAATGTGAAACTGCTTAGCAGATATACCAGATCCCAACTCAAGATTACCATATAATAGATTGTAACAATAAATACAAATAAGACCAGAATCCAAGCGATTATCTCAAACTCCGGTTTGATGTCCTTCATGATTTTTGAAAAGGATTCCTTGAATGAGAATCCCACACCGTATTCCAGAATTAAAAAGGGAATTCCCATAATAGCTATTGCCGTAAAGTAAGGAATGAAAAATGATCCCCCACCGTTTGAATAAAGCACATAACTGAAACGCCATATGTTACCGAGACCTACCGCAGCCCCAATCATGGCAAATATAAAAGCTAGAGATGAATCCCATTGTCCTTGTTGAGTCATAGTATTATTTTTGTAAAAATGTATATAATATATTTTTACATATTAAATTGTAATGAACGTATTTGACAAATTTATCATGGGGGATACCGCGAGTATCAACTGGTGTTTTGAAAACCGCCATTTCATAGACCGGCTGCAGGACAACGGAATCTCAAAGCAGTATGTCATAGACTGCCTTATGAACGAAGAGCCGGTCAGCTGGGAGCACGTTGAAGGAAATACCTATGCTGCAGTCTTTGAAGCTCCAATAAACAAGGACTACAAGGAAATCAGGGTTTTGATGGCCTGCAGCGGAAACTCCATTGACCTCATAACCGTGATGAGAAACAATGAAACTACAACCAGTTGCCAGAACCGACAGTTCCAGTCCGATAAAAAGAAAAATATAGAAAAAAAGAGATTGAAGGCCTTGTCAAAAAGAAAATGGTAAGTGATTAAATCACTAGACCTTCTTGAAGTTCAGATAATGTGTTATTCCAATCCTGAAAAGAATTGAACCGGTAGCTCCACCGGCCTTGGCCGCTTTGGCATCCTTCAAAAGCTGGGCATGAGTCAGCTTTTTGGCATTGTTGTCTGACTTGTATGTCTGAAGCCCCGCCCAGATTACAGCGCTTTTGGACTGCTTTTTGTATTTGCTTACAATGCTTGTAATCCAAGGAGTCTTTTTGTTGAAGTTGCCCTTATAGACCATCGGAACAAGAACATCCAGGTATTTGCCCATTGTAGGAATCTCCTGGGCATACCAATACATCATCTTTGAAGGCTCCGGCATTACCGCCGCTGAAACTATGCAGTTCGGCTTGCTCTTATGAATGCCTACGCTGGCCTTTTTAATAAAGTAGTTGATGGCCTTTTCCGGATTTTTATACAGGTGCGCAGTTCCTCCAAACCTTATGTAATCGAAGTGAACCCCATCGATGTATTTTATTTTGGAATATCTTTTGGCTTCCGCTATCTTCTTGTTTAAGAAGCTGTACTTGATGGTGCCATCCTTGTTCATTGGCCTGACCCATTTTCCACCGTTATAACATATCTGCATCCATAAATGAACTTTTATTCCATATTTATGTGCCTTTTTGGCAAATGCCGAAACGGCAGATTTTCCATAAACAGAAATCGCATGCACATGCAAGAAGATATGCTTTGTGCCTAGCTTGGAGAGTTTCTTAAGGTTTACGCTATACATGTGGGAAGACCAGACCCAATAACCGTTTCCTTTGCTGAGAGGAGCCTTTACCTTGATTTTATACGAACCGCTTGAAGACAGATACGGAGCGTTTTTGGCGAATGAATATTTGACCTTATATGTTCCCTTTTTCAGGCTCAGGAACACTTCTGCATACCCTTTATTATCGGTTTTTGCGGTGTAGGTCTTGCCGTTGACCTTAAAGGTCACTTCCTGATTTTTGACTGCCTTTCCATTCTCATCGAGCAGCCGTACGATGAAAGCATTTTTCAATCCTTGCCTGTAGTTAATATCCTTATCGGCAACTTTAATTGTTGTCTTTAAAGGATTCTTGACGGTTATTTTACTTGATCCGTTGCATGGAGTTGTATTTTCGTCCCCAGCATAGGAAAACATGACATCATAGCTTCCCTTTGTAAGCCTGACATTCAAGGTTGCCTGACCGTTGCTGTCTGTGGCCCTCTTATATGAAACATCATTTACTGTAACCCTAATGCTCTTTCCGGCCAATGATTGGTTGTCCGCGGTCAGGTTAATGACTATTTTAGTTGAGAACTTCTCATAGCCGACAACATCTGAAGCGGAAATTGTGGAATTTTGAATTACGTCCGGATTTTCCTCTATAGAATCATCTATCTCATCGCCTGAAGGATTTGCATCCGAATCGACTTCATCAATGACCATTTCACTGCCAGTGTCTTGTAAAACATCACCGTCCGTTACGTTTTCATCAGCGCAAACTGCCGAAATTGAAATCAGCGATAGAACAATAATCAGCGCAATCAATATTTTATTTTTCATATGTTCACCTATATATTGCTGAAATTAAAGAAATTTGTCCATCCGAATCTAAACAGTATAACTCCAGTTGCCCCTCCTTTGGCGGCTGAATTGCCATCTTTTATTAGTGATTTGGCAGATAGCTTTGTTACATCGGAATCGGATTTGTAAGATTGAAGGCCTGTCCAGACCTCGGCTCCATTTGATTTTTTAACCAACGCCTTTGTTACCTTTTGAATCCATGTGGTGCCCGCACCGTAATTGCCCTTGTATGCCATCGGAATAAGGACATCCACATATTTGCTCATCGTAGGGACATCCTGGCCGTAATAGTATTTCATTGATGACGGCTCAGGCATTACCGCCGCAGAAACAATTATCTTCGGATTGATCTTATGAATTGCCTTAGAGGCTGTCTTTGTAAAGTAATTGATTGCATCGACACCCTTCTCATACTTATATGCAGTTCCAGGATATCTTAAATAGTCAAATTGAACTCCGTCCACACCCTTGAGGCTGGCATATTTTTTGGCGAGTTTCACTTTTGACTTGATTAGGTCATAGTCTATCTTTCCATTTTTAACAGGATTTGTCCATTTCTTATGGGCATAGAACACCTGCATCCAGATATGGACCTTGATATCATGGTCGTTTGCCTTTTTGATGAATTTTTCAACACCGGATTTGCCCCATAAGTCCACAGCCTTGAAGTTGAGGAAAATATGCTTTGTTCCGTATTTCTGAAGCTTGTCCAGATTCACCTTATTCATGTCCGCACCGAAAACCCAAAATCCGTTGTTTCGTGCCTTGGATTGCTTGACCTTGATGGAATAGGTTTTCGAAACCTTATTATAGTATGCGGTTTTGCCGGAAGACACCTTTATCTTGTATTTTCCCGCTTTCAGTTTGATGTTCAAGGTTGCAATGCCGTTCTTGTCTGTCTTTTTAACATATTTCTTTTTGTTAACAACGAAAGTTACCTTTTTGTTTTTAAGGGGATTGCCACGAGCATCCAGCAGTTTCACCTTGAATGGTGAAGAGATCTTGTTTCTGTAAACTACAGAGTTTGCCTTAACCAGCTTTTTAGGCATTCTTTCTTTAGATATCAATTTTGATTTTCCGCCGGCCTTTTTGATATTCTTCTCGCCTGCATAAGCATATTTGATTGTATAAATGCCAGGATATAATCCAATAGGAAGGCTGGCCTTGCCTTTTGAGTTGGTCTGTTCGTGATATGTCTTTCCGTTGACTGTGAAATCCACAGGGCGATTTGCCAATGGAATTCCATCAACAGACAGGACAACATCAAATGAATTCTTGAACTTATAGTATGCAGTATATGTTGCCGGGGCCTTGAATTTTGAAGTCTTGTTTGTTATGACCAGTATCTTTGATGAGGATTTGACTGGAACGTAACCTGCCTCATTGAAACTGTATTTGACTGTGTAGGTTCCCTTGGATACGTTCAGCGGCAGTTTTGCATTGCCGTACTTTGTTGTCACAACATCCGATTTTACGCCGTTGAGCGTGAAATGAACCTTCTTTTTAGCTAATGCATTGCCCTTTTCATCCAATAGCTTTACGCTGAAGCTATCGCCTTTAATGTAGGTAGTGCAATTGGAGGTTTTGAAGGACGCTTCCACATCTTCAGCAGCCGAATTGGCTTTGCCAGTCTTGTCTGCAGGTGAAGCCTCCAAATCGCCACCGTCATCCTGAGTCAATGAGAGGTCCTCGACAATCGCATCGTCAAGGTTAGCTTCAAGACTGTCGTCAGTTAAATTGACATCCTCTGCACTGACTGCGGATACTGTCAATAGAATTGTTAAAACGATAAATATTATAGCCAAACTTTTAAACTTAATTGTATCACCCTGTTAAATTAAAACTCAACTTGCCTGTGCCGTTGCTGACCTCAAGCGCATCGGTTTTAGGATATAAGTTATTCAATAATGAATTGCCGCTTTCAGTGTCCATGTATTGCGGCAGGTAATTGGATATGTAGATTGGATAAACTGTACACTCGCCGGTGTCGCCAACCAGGTCAATCTTGACAAAGTATGCTGAATGTGTTGCAGGATTTGACTGGTCGAATATGAAGTTTCCTAAACTGTAGAATATAGGCTTTCCATTATACATCTCAATTCCTTGAGTTACATGAGGATGGGACCCGATTACGACATCAGCCCCATAATCAATTAGCTCATGCGCTATCTTAACTTGGTCTTCATTTGGGGAGTTTGAATACTCGTTTCCAAAGTGAAGGTAAGCGATGATTAAATCAGAATCGTTATTTTCAGCAATCTGCTTTTGAGCGTCTTCGGAATCATATGCAGAATATCCTGGATTGGATCCATTTGCATAAGGCATCACATCATAGGAATACTCGGCAAAATTGTTTGAATCCATGTAATTTAATATAGTTATTTTTCTGCCGTTTATATCCTTGACAACAGCCTGGTGAGCTTCATCCTCACTTTCACCAGCCCCTATAGGGGTTATGCCCTCATCCTTAAGGTGGCTGATTGTATCCTTCATTCCTGTGATTCCATAGTCGAATGCATGGTTGTTTGCAAGGGATGCGACAGTATTGTTGTTTGCCTTAAGCAATGGAACATAGCTCGGGTCGCATTTTAATGGAACATCACCCTTTAAGGCGTCCCCGGATGTTGTGGCCGCATTTTCAAAGTTGGTTAAAAGCAAGTCCACATTTGAAGTCACATCACTGACGCCGCTGAATGGAGATGAATCAAGACTCAATACATTCGGCATGTTACGGGCAAACATCACATCTCCAGTGACTGCAATTGAAACGTTTTCTTTTTCTTCAAAAATGCCCGAAGAATCATTTGAATCGTTGAAGGTCATGTTAAGTGCTAAAAAAAGCAAACATGCCAGAATTATGGCAACAATCAATAATTTCCTTCTTAAATGCATCGCTTATCCCTCAGCAATTTCCGCTTCTTCATCCTCACTGAACAGCTGATTCAACATCCATTCGGAATCATATTCCATGATATCGTCATATCCTTGGCCCATACCCAGGAACATTATTGGCTTTTTGATTACGTATCCTATTGAAAGTGAAGCTCCACCTTTGCTGTCCGCATCGGCTTTGGTTAGAATTACGCCGTCGATGTCAATGGCCTCATTGAACTTTTTAGCCTGTTCGGTTGCATCATTACCTGTCAATGCGTCACCTACAAATATGACCAAATCCGGATTTGAAACCCTTTTAATCTTTTTCATCTCATCCATAAGATTGGTGTTTGTCTGCATTCTGCCTGCAGTATCGATTAAAACCAATTCCTTGCCCTGAGCTTTCGCATGCTCCACCGCATCATATGCAACGGCTGCAGGATCTGACCCTTTCTGGTGTTTGATGATCTTGACGCCTACATTGTCAGCGTGATAGGTAACCTGTTCAATGGCTCCAGCCCTGAATGTGTCTGAAGCTGCAATTACAGGAGTGTAGCCTTTCTTAAGGTAGTAATTTGCCAGTTTGCCGATTGTAGTTGTCTTGCCGGTACCATTGATTCCGACAAACATCACTACCAGAGGCTCGCCTTCAGCCTTTTTGGCCTCAATCATTTCAGTCATGGATTTGCCCGGAATGTCAATGATTTCTGCAACTGCATTTCTCAAAGCAAGATAAGTGTATTCGGTGATGTCATTGCTTCTTTTGATTTTTTTACCTACAAGATCATTTTTTACGCTTTCTACAACTTCAGTTGCGACTTCCATAGCAACGTCACCCTGCAAAAGCTCCATTTCAAGTTCAAATAGGATATCTTCAACGTGATCTTCCGTAATGGTTTTTTCACGAACAAAAGAGAATATTCCTCCCTTAGCTTCACCATCAGCAGAAATATCCTCTTTTTTATCTTTATTTCTGCTCCAGAAGTGGGATTTCTTCTCTTCCTCTTCATCAGCTTCTTCAGCTTCTTCTTTATCTTCAGCTTCGGAATCTTCCTTTTTATCTCCACGAATCCTGGACAACAGGCCGCCTTTTTTCTCTTCTTCAGCTTCTTCAACAGGTTCTTCTACAGACTCTTCAGCAACATCTTCCTCAATTTCATCTGCAGGCTCTTCAACAGCTTCTTCTGCTACTTCAGCCTCATCCTCAGGCTCTTCCTTTTTATCTCCACGGATTCTGGATAAAAATCCTGATTTTTTCTCTTCCTTTTCTTCCTCTACAGGTTCATCAGTTGACTCATCTGCAATCTCTTCTTCAGCTTCCTCTTCGATTTCATCTGCAGGCTCTTCAACAACTTCCTCTTCTGTTGTTTCTTCGCTGGCCTCAGGAAGCAGATTGGATTCGTCCTCTGGGACTTCCTCTTTTTTTCTACCGAACGAGAAAAATGAAAATCTTTTACCGGACTCCTCTTTAAGATTATCTTCCTTTTCAGCTTCTTCAATAAGCTCCTCTTCCAACTTTTCACTTGTGCGTGAAAATTTCTTTTTCAATGATTCAAACAAAATTAACCCAACCTTTTAGTTTAGTTAAAAATTTAATTATTAATAGTTTGTTTCTCATGTTATTTAAAAAGAATTAAAAAATCAGTAAAAACAAATGCTAATTTTAAATCAAACATAAAATAATCTAATAAATTAAAAAAAATAGAAAAAAAAGAAAAAATTGTAAAGTATCTATCCCATTTGGGTCATGTTGCCTTGAGCTGCCGCTGCAATCTGCTCGGCTTGAGCCTGAAGGCTTCCTACAATGTCGCTGCATTGCTGTAAGCTAGCCAACATTTTGTCTAAGCTGTCTTTCAAGCTTTCTTTTTGCCCTTCCAAGATATCGCGAGCGCCATCAGCATCCTTTTTAACGGCAAGGCCTGCACCAATACTTACAATAATTTCGTCAGTACTTTTAAGTTCTCCTTTAATGAAGGAACCTGCACCTACAGGCACGTATGCTTCAACAGACTCTTTGCCTTCGATGTCATCCAAAGTAGCGAACAGTGCATCTACTTCGGCCATGGAAGCTTGAATCAATTCAATTTGCTGTTGAATTATTTCAGCTTGTTGTCTGTATGCATTCATTTCATTAAGAAGACTGTTTAATCTTTGCTGATCTTCCATACTTACACCTTCGACGTGTCTATAAGATTTCTTTTACAATAGGGTCTAAAACATCTTCAGGAGCAATTTCCTCGATTTCAGCAATAGAAATTTGATTCCTGTTAATACCATGTTTACTTCCGAAACGTTCGTAGATTTTCTCTTCGATTTCAGCTTCACAGGTAGCTTTGAATTCTTTAGTAAACTTGTGGTATTCATCGCCCATTACAAAAGTACCTTTAACTCTGTAAATTTTTGTTATCATATATAATCCCTCAAGATATATTAATTAAAAATCATCATCTAAAAAGCCTAATGCTTCTTCAACTCTAGCCATTTCAGGACCAGTACTATCTTTAGCAACTATTGCACCATTTGAGTTAGCAATGGAACAAGCACCTACTAAAGCAATACCTCTTCCAACAGTACCAATATCCCCTTCTACACCAAATACTTCTTGAGCAAATTTAATTTCAGATTTAACAGCTTGTGAACTTATTAAAAATCCTTTGTTTGTAACTTGAATCAATGACCCGATAATGTCACTTCCGACCATTGAAGTCGCTTCGACATTGACATCCAAGGTATTTTCAATAATGTTGATTGCTTCTTCAGATAAGAACGGGCTGACAATAGCTCCTTTGTCGTTTGCCGCAATGATGTTTCCTAAAGCGGTGTAACGACCGGGAATTGTAGCTACATCAATACCTAAATCTTCAAACTGTTTAACTTCTCTATCTAAAACATGTGGGGAAACAACCATTCCGTTTGAATTAGCTACAGCTAAAGATCCAATAAGGCTACTTCCAGAAATAGAAGCTTTTACAACATCGACTTCTAATGTTTCCTTAATAATTTCAGCTTTTTCGTCTAAAAGATTATAAGGAACAATAGCTAAATCATCAGTTGCCAGGGTAAATACTCCTACATTTGGATTTCCTACAATATCTACTCTTTTTAACATATTGTTACCTCACATTACTCGAAGCATGGTAGTGAATAAAGCTATTCTGCTAAAGTAGCTTTTACAACACCATCATCATCTTTAACTGCTTTTACTGTAATTTTGGAAGGTATTTTTTGAATACCTCTTTCCCAGATAGCATGATTGATAGATTCATCAATTTTTACTTCTTCAGCTTTCATGTGTTTGGTTAAGAAGTTTTTGATTTCTCTGATAGCTCTAGGAGCTCTAATGGTCCTTTTAACTTCTTTTACATTTCTAAGTGGAATTGTGTAAACTCTTTCCATAATAACCCCTCATTATAATTTAAGACTGTTTCTTCTCCAATGTCTAGGTTTT
>NZ_JBGUIH010000012.1:0-51881 GCF_045112895.1 Methanobrevibacter sp.
CTTCTGGTAATTCAATATATGTTGATGATCTTGCTGGTGATGATCGTAATGATGGAAAATCATGGGATTCATCAGTTAAAACAATAAATCAAGCTTTAAATTTATCATCCGATGGTGCTACAATCCATTTATCTTCTGGAAATTACAATTCAACAGGCAATGTTAGGATTAACATTACTAAGTCTGTAAATATTGTAGGTTCTGAAAATACGACTTTTAACGGTTTAGGAAAAGATTATCTGTTTGTCGTAAATGATAACTTAACTGTCACATTTAAAAATATCAATTTTGTCAATGCTCTAAAAAATCAGAATTCCTATCCTTTACACGATTCTGAAGGAGAATGGAATTTAAATAATCGTTATGGTGCTGCCCTAGAAATTAAAAATTCAACCGTAACAATCGACAATTGTCAGTTTTCTAATAATAAACTTAGTAATGGTTTGAAGAAATATGCCATATATGGTGCAGCGGTAAGCAGTTTTGGAGATTTAACAATCTTGAATTCTTATTTCAGTAATAACCTTATAGATTCAATGGCTCCTTCCAGATATGGATATGGTGGAGCAGTATTCAATAGGGGAAAGTTATATGTGAATAATTCATCATTCGTCAATTCTAAAGGAGGCAAAACAGGAACATATGGTGCTGCCATTGCCAATTATGGATTTGCGAAAATGGAAAATTCAATTATTGATAATTCCACTGCACTTACCCAGTCTTACGGTTCCGCGATTTATAATAAGGGAACCTTTATTTTATCAAATTCCATCATAAAAAATAATAGAATAGGATATGGTGATGGAGGATACAAGTATTATGGTGCAGTATATAATTTAGGCGACTTTACAGGTATTGGAAGTATTTTTGAGAACAACACATTTACTCGTTCAAGCAGTTTACAATCAGCCTGGTATACTGCCAATATTTACAATGAAGGCACCTTAAACTTAACATATAATGCATTTATTAATAACCAAATGTATTCCGATTCATCAGACGTTTCTACATCTAATTTCAGACGTGATGTCTACAATAATGGAGACGTTACCTCATTGAATAATAACTGGTGGGGAAGTAATGAAAATCCTAATGCAATGAGATTTACTAATGTTGAAGGCATTTCAACATGGTTAACATTCACTTTAAATCCGGATTATTCCGCATTGGACATTGGTGGAAAAATCACTATTCAAGCAGAACTAAAACCAAATGAAGGCAGTGCAAAATTAAACTCATTCCCAGTATTCAGCACTACATTCAAAACATCATCTGTTAATTCAACTAAAAAATTAGTCAATGGAAAAGCAAAATTTGTTTTTGATGACACTAAGAATAAAGGAGCATATGAAGTAATAGCTGTGTTAACAGGTTTTGAACAGAAAATTTTCATTGATGTTGGAAAATTGAAGTCTAATATTGAGTTCAATGTGACTAAAGATTTGACTTATCAAGACATTTTCCAGATCAACGTTACTGTAAAGGGTAAGGGTGCAAAAAATCCAACAGGACATGTTTTAATGTCTTTAAATGGTGTCGAATATACAATTAACTTGAAAAACGGTGCTGGAACTTACAAAATTGATAGGTTAAGTAAAGGAGAGTATTCATTGAAATTAACCTATATGGGGGATGATGATTATGCCAAATCTTTCACAAATGGAACAGTTAAGGTTAAAAGACTCCCTGTTGACTTAAAAATTGATATTCCTAATGTAAAAGTTGGCCAGTTGGTTGAAAACGGTCAGATTATTCTTAATACTTCCGATGCTCAAGGAACTTATAAATTATACATCGATGGTGTTTATAAGGCATCCGGTAGGATTTACCCCGGCAACACTCCAATTAAGAATTTGGGGCAATATCCTGAAGGAAAACATGAGGTTATATTGGTATATGAAGGTTCTGATAATTTTGAACCGGTTAATTTAACTACCTCATTTGAGGTTTCAAGATATAGCACTATCTTAAATGTATATGCCAATAACATTAACGCTGGTGAAGATGCTGTAATCACTATTGAAGCCATTCCAGAAACTTTAAGAGGGGATGCAGAGCTTTATATCAATGATGTTAAACAATTAATATTTTTAGAGGATACTTTTACTAATGTTACTATTTATAATTTAGAGCCGGGTAGATATGATGTTAGTGTTGTCTACTTGGGCGACAACCAATATTACAGTTCTAATGACACCACTTCATTTAGAGTCGTCAAACAAACTTCAAATCTAACAGTTAATATAACCCAAAAGGAAAATGAATATACTGGAAAAATAGTTGTCAAGACTATTCCTTCAAAATGTACAGGGCTAATTGGGGTTTATGTCAATTTTAGAGAATATAAACTAAACCTCACCAAAGGCGTTGCCAGATTTAACGTGGAATTTGATAAGGGAACAAATTACATATTTGTTTATTATGAAGGTGATGACTATTATGAAGGCTGTGAATGGAATACTACTGTCGGTATTGTAGATACCTATGAGATAATAGGGTCCAATGTCACTGCCTATGAACACAATGACTTTAATTACTCAATAAGATTGGTTGAGGATAGTGGAGTTCCAATTCAATATGAAACAGTTTCAGTCAATGTAGACGGTAAATTCTATAATGTTACAACTAATAAATTCGGTTTCGGATATTTGACTTTAAATCTTGCCAAAGGCACTTATAATGTGGTATCCACTTATAGGGAGGAATCAATTACCAATACATTCACTATTAATGAAATTAAATTTAATCTGACTACTGAAAATTTTGATTATGGTGGAAGCGGAATAATTAAAGCCGAATTCAATGATGATGTTGAAGGCAGTGTTCGTTTTTACATTAAGGATGTAGTGGATGAAATTGTCCCGATTGCCAATGGAATCGCATTAATCAACATTTCTGGAGTAAATGCAAGCACCTATAAGGTTTATGTTAACTATAAAAATGATGTTTACTCTTCTGCTAAAGTTTCAAAGACATTTAAAGTTAATAAACTGGATCTTGATTTTACATATAGTTTTAACCAGCATGATTATGTTCTTAGTGTAGGTAGTTTGGATAATGCAACTGGAAGTTTATCTATTCAGATTGACAGCAAAAAGTATAATTCAGCAATCAACAATTCAAAAACAGAATTGAAACTCAAGACATTGTCAAAAGGAAATCATTCTTTGGTTATCACTTACAAAGGGGACAGGAATTATAATGCATTTACTTTGAATTCCTATATTTTTGTTAAGGAATTGACTACAGATATCACCTTAAAAATAAAAAATGGAGTTTATGGTAAGGATTTAACCGTTACTGCAAATATCAATAAAAATGCATCTGGAGTAATAAGATTTGATGTGGAAGACTTGTCAAAAGAGGTTACCGTAAAGAATGGTGTTGCAAAATGGGTATTCGGCGGAATCGGTGCCGGGACTCACAATATTACCGCTAATTATTTAGGTGATGACTATTATATTGATGTTTCAAATTCAACCACATTCAAAGTCAGCAAATCCAGTTCAAAAATAGTCCTTTATGTGAAAGATGTATATCTGGATGAGAATATTATCATTTATACTAATTTGAGCACTAATGCAACTGGAAAAGTATTGTACAGTATGGATAATTATTACTCTCCAAGGTATAAGCCTACTACAGACTCAAAATCAGTTTGGTACATTTCACCATTGGATACTGGTTCATATACAATTCGTGCAACATTTGAAGGTGATAACAACTACTATGAATCCAGTACTGTCTTTATATTAAACATATCTCAAAAAAGAGCTATTCTTGATGTTGAAATTGAGGATGTTAATGTTAAGGATAGGGTGGTTTCCAATTTCAAATTAACAAATTCCAAAGGTGTTGGCCTTAGCGGCAAGGTCAAATTGGAATTAAATTCAAGGACATATGACATAGATGTCAAGAAAGGCGAATCCAGTCTTGTTATTGGAAAGCTGCCTGCAGGCAATTATTCATATACAGTAAGCTACGCCGGTAATAGCATATATGGAAAAACTTCTTACAAAGGCAGTTTTGAAGTAAGGGAAACACGTTTGAATACAACAATTTATGCGTATAATCTTACTAAATATTATAAAAATGCCAAAAAGCTTTCAATTTACCTTGTTTCATCTAAAAATAAGGTTATTTCCGGAGCAACAATGGATGTTACTATCGCCGGTAAAACATATACTGTCGTTACTAATGATGAAGGACTCGCTACATTGGATGTTAATCTAGCTACCGGAAGTTATGTCTCTTCAATTTATTTTGAAGGTGATGATGATTACTTCGCATCATCTGCAAATGCAACAGTGACAATATTGTCCACTGTTGAAGGAATCGATGTCGTTAAGGTTTATGGTACTTCAACCCAATACTATGCAGTATTTTCCGATTCAAACGGAAAGCCGTTAGCAAATAAACAGGTTAAGTTCACTATAGGATCCAATTCATATAAGGCAACTACACTTCCGAACGGTATCGTCAGGCTGAACATTAATCTAAAAGCCGGAACCTATACCATAACAGCTATCAATCCGGTTACTTCACAGAAATATTCTAATAAGATTGTCATTAAAAACAGATTGATGGAAAATAAGAATATTCAAAAGTACTATGGCGGAACTAAGAAATATCAAGTGAGGGCATATGGTGATAATGGAAAAGTGGCTGTCGGCGTAAACGTTAAAATGAAACTTAATGGAAAAACATATACTGTCAAAACTGATAAGAAGGGTTATGCAAGATTATCTGTTAATTTGAAACCTGGAACATACACAGTCAAAGCAACTTATAAAGGTTATTCCGTTTCAAATAAGATAACTGTAAAGTCTACAATCGTTACAAAGAACTTGTCCAAAAAGAAATCAAAGACAGCAAGCTTCCAGGCTAAACTCCTTAATTCTAATGGTAAAATATTGAAAGGCAAAAAAATAACTTTCAAATTTAAGGGTAAGAAATACACCGCCAAAACAAGCTCTAAGGGAATAGCCACTTTCAAAGTTAAAAATAATTTGAAAGTAGGTAAATATAAGATATACACTACATATGGAAAGTTGACTAGGACTAATACTATAACTGTTAAAAAATAGTTTTTCCTTAAACTTTTCTTATTTTTATTTTTTCATATATGGGAGCCATATTCAACTTCTTTATTTTTACATCTGATTGTTTATTCTATCAATAGCAACCGAGAATTTTATATTTTTTTGAGTTAATCATCGAATTATTGAAGCTATTTTTAATTAAATGCATGAAAACTTTTATTAGTTTTTCCTGACTAATTATTAATTATGATTTTTAAACTTCAAACTAAAGGCCATAGAAATGTGACATCACTTCACAAATCCACTTTTGAAATTACAAAGGATGTTGAAATTGGCCCGACTGCAGACTGCATCATTGGAACTGACATGGACAAATCTATGCTAAACTTTCCACAAGAGTTCAAGGATAAAATAGCTAATTCCGATACAAGGATTAGTGTCATTTTGGATACTGAAAATGGGCATGATGAAATAACCGGCTGGGGTCATGAAGACCTAACATTAACCCATCCGACAGACATTGTTTGTAGAACTAGTGATTATACATGTTCCCGTACATTAATGATTAGGGCAGATAAGGCTGCAAAAGATCTTGATGAAAACCTTATCGAAGATTTAAAAAATGGAAAAGTCATGGAAGTTACTATAAAATTAAGTGAAAAATAGTTACATTTATATAAGTTAAAAAATATATTTTTTTATAACTACTTTTGTTTTTATGCGGGGGTGGTCGAGCGGTCAAAGGCGCTAGGTTGAGGGCCTAGTGGGTCAGTCCCTTCGCGGGTTCAAGTCCCGTCTCCCGCACTATCATTTTCTGATTTCAATTCTTTTTTTGCTAAATTATTTATATATTCAAATTAAAAATTATATACAATTAAAATTCTTGGTGATAAATTATGAAAGCTGTAATTCCTGCGGCAGGTTTTGGAACAAGATTTTTGCCTGCTACTAAAGCGCAACCTAAGGAAATGTTACCTGTTTATGATAAGCCTACTATTCAATATGTTATTGAAGAGGCGGTTGCTTCAGGTATTGATGATATCCTAATTGTCACAGGTAGAAACAAAAGGTCTATTGAGGACCACTTCGACAAATCCTTTGAACTTGAACAGACATTGCAAAGTGCAGGCAAGTATGACCGCTTAAAGCAGGTTCGTGACATTACTGATTTGGCAGACTTCTGTTATGTAAGGCAAAAGGAACAAAAGGGTCTTGGCGATGCTATCTATTGTGCTAGAAAGCATATAGGCAGTGAACCGTTTGCAGTAATGCTGGGAGATTCCATTACAAAAGGTCCGATTCCATGTACAAAACAGTTGATTGAGGTTCACAAGAAATATGATGCCTCTGCCATTTCCCTTGAAAAGGTACCTAGAGAGAAAGTGGAAAGGTATGGTATTATTAAAGGGGATGAAGTTGAGAAGAATATTTATAACATTACTAAGCTAGTCGAAAAGCCATTGGCTCATCAGGCACCATCCAATCTGGCCATTATGGGGCGCTATGTCTTAACACCGGACATTTTTGACAAAATCAATGAAACCGAACCGGGTGTGGGAGGCGAAATACAATTGACAGATGCCCTTCAGAAATTGGATTCAATCTATGGAGTCACATTTGAAGGAAAAACCTATGATATAGGAAATCGTTTGGAATGGCTCAAGACATCAATTGAATTTGCAATGGATGATTCCGAATCAAAAGCGGACTTGATTGAATATATGAAGGAAATTATTGATGGGGTTCAATAACTCCAAATTTTTATTTTATGGATTTTAATGCAATATAGATTAATTTCAAAAACTGGCGATGAGATATCCTCATTGGGCTTTGGAGCAATGAGATTGCCACTTAAAAACGGCAAGATTGACAGAGACAAAGCCAGCAGACTTATTTTCCATGCTATTGATAATGGTGTAAACTTTATCGATACCGCTTATCTTTATGGGGATAGCGAAACGTTTTTAGGCGAAATCCTAACTGATGAAATAAGATCCAAGGTTAAGATATCCACTAAACTGCCTTCGATTAATGTTAAAAAGTATGAAGATATGGAAAACATCTTAAACGAACAGTTGAGAAGGCTGCAAATCGATTGCATTGACTATTACCTCATCCACGCCGTTGATTTGAAAACAATAAACCGTCTGCTTAAGAGAAATTTAGTTAAATTCATCGATAAGGCAAGATTTGAAGGTAAAATCCAGCATGTCGGATTTTCCTATCATGGGCCTAAAGAGGAATTTGAAACGGTTGTCGATGCCTATGATTGGGATGTCGTAATGGTCCAGTACAATTACTTCGATGAGAATGTTCAGGCAAGCATGGAAGGAATTGAGTATGCCGCCTCAAAAGGAATTGGCGTTATTGTAATGGAACCTCTTAAGGGAGGAATATTGGCCGGTAAAATGCCTGATGAGGTTGAACATGTTTTCAGAAAAGCCAATCCCAACAAAAGCAATGCTGATTGGGCTTTGGAGTGGGTCTTGAATAACAGGAATGTCACCTGCGTACTGTCAGGGATGAACAGCTTCGAACAGCTTGATGATAATCTGGCTATTGCAAGCAAGACAACTCCATTGTCAATGAGCTTTGAAGAGATGGAAACAATTGAGCTTGTAAAGCGGGTCATGAGGAATTCCCTAAAGATCAATTGTTCATCCTGCGGATATTGCATGCCCTGCCCTCAGGGAGTTAACATTCCGGAATGCATGAAGATATACAATGAAAAGTACCTGTTTAATCATAATGGATTTGTCAATCAGTCATTGATTGATTACTATCAGTATGTTGGGGGAATCATGGGCAATGAGGGAAATGCAGGCAAGTGCAACGGATGCGGCAAATGCCTGAGGAAATGCCCTCAAAAATTAGACATTATCTCAGAGCTTAAAAAGGTAAAAAAAGAGTTCGAATTTCCAGGTGTCCATTATATACTCTTATTTATCCAGCATGTCGGTTTTCCGATTTATAGGCAGTTCGTAAAGATTTTAAATCGTTAATCCTTTCTTATTTTTAGACATTTGACCATTGTTGCCATTAATAAATTTAATATATTTTAAAATTAAATAGTCTAATATGAAACTAGAAGAATTATTGGCACCATGCCCTAAATGCGGTTCAAAAGATAAGATTGCTCTTAGGAGATTGTTAGACAATCATCGCGCACATGCAGAAATGAAAGCTGTTAAATGCGAAGAATGCGGATATATCTTCTTTGTAAATGAGGATATGGATCCTGATGAGAAGAAACAGTTGTTAATGGAATTAAATAAAGTACACGGTTAAAATGACATTTCATGTAATGATTATCCCAACACTCAACTGTCCATCAAACTGCAAATACTGTTGGGGATCTGAAAACAAAAAGGAAATGATGGATGTTGAAGTAATCGACCAGATTATAACTTGGCTAGCTGATTTCAGGGATGATAAGGTTCATTTCACTTTCCATGGTGGCGAACCCCTTCTTGCAGGCTACGATTTTTACGAATATGCATTGGATAAGCTTTCTAAGCTGCCTAATTTTGAAGGGTTTTCTCTTCAAAGCAATATCTGGCTTTTGAGTGATGAGCTAATAGATTTGTTTGTAAAATACAATGTCGTTGTAAGCACAAGCATTGACGGGCCAAAGGAAATCAACGATTATCAACGTGGAGACGGCTACTTTGACAAGACCATGTCAAAATATGAACTCGCCAAAAGCAAAGGGCTGATAATTAACTTCGTTTTAACTGTTACTGATTATTCTAAAGATTTCTCAGATGAATTGTATGAGTTCTTCAAAGGCGAACAAATGAGTCTGAAGATTCATGCGGCCCTTCCATCACTAAGGGGGGACAATGCAGACCCATGGGCACTTGACCAGGAAGAACATGGAAAGCTCCTGGTTGAATGGTTGGACAAGTACCTTTACGATTTGGATAAATTCGTCATTATGGATTTGGACCACATTTGCAAAAGCACGCTAAGAAGAAGAGGAACTCTCTGCACATTTGCAGACTGCATAGGCACTACATTGGCAGTAGGTGCGGACGGCTCAATCTATCCATGTTACAGGTTTGTCGGAATGCCGGAGTATGTTTTAGGCAATGTTTCTACAAATCCAAGTTTTGATGATTTAAAAGAGTCAGATGCATGGGCTAAACTTCAGGAATTCAGAGATTATGTTGATGAAAACTGCAAGAAATGCAGATATGTAAAATACTGTGAAGGAGGATGCCCTTACAATGCAATTGTTGCATATCAGACACCGCAGGCAGTTGATCCGCAATGTACGGCATATAAAATGATATTTGGAGAAGTTTCAAAAAGAATGAATAAGGAATTTGCCCGTTCGGCATTTGGAATGGGTGGACCTGCCCCTAGAAAAGAGGGTGACCCTTTCAGCATAATGGATTTGGCTATGAAGCCTTAATTTTTTAGATATCATGAAAGTTCATATTGTTTATTGCCATCCAAGCGATGATAGTTTGACATTTGAGTTGAAAGAATCCTATCTCAAAGGATTAAAATCGTCAAATATTGATTTTACTATTTCTGATTTGTATAATGATAATTTTAATTCTGATATTTCTGAGGAAGAATATCTTCGTGAGGCTAATTATATTGAATCTTCTGTTTTGGAGGATGTTTTAAAAGAACAGAAACTGATTAATGATGCTGATATTCTAACATTCATTTTTCCCTTGTTCTGGATGGATGCCCCTTCAAAGCTTGTTGGTTGGTTTTCGAGAGTTTTCACTTATGGCTTTAGATATTATAATGATGATGCTCCATCAGCAATGAAGGTGTTTGATGAAGTAAACTTTTTGATTGGAACCGGAAGCAGCTATGATGATTTGAAAGCCGACGGCAAAATCGATGCTATCAAGACCATTTTTGCAACCGACAGAATTAACGATAAAGCGAATAAGATAAATTTTTACTTCTTTAGTGAAACCAGCCACGATAAGATCACTCCTGAAATTAAGAGACAATATATTGATGAAGTATTTGAAATTGCAAAAAATAATTTATACTAATTTTTCTTGAGTAATACTGAGTATATAAATGAACTCAAAAAAAGTAATACTTTTATATACTTCTTGCTCCAAAATAATAAATAGTAATACTGAGTATTTAAATGAACTCAAAAAAAGTAATACTTTTTTGGCTGTTGGTAGTTACTGGATATAATTTTTTTGATTTGTTTCAAATTTTGGGTGAAACTTTTAAAAAATTTTTGAGTAATACTGGGTATTTAAATAAATTCAAAAAAAGTAATACTTTGAGGTTTTAGAAATGATTGATGAAATAACTGATTTCTTATTCGGACTAAAGATGACTATTATTTCAGGTATATTCTTATTAATAGCAGTTATTTTTATGATTTTTGGAGTAGACGCTCCAATTTATTTAAACCCTGCTTGGGGGGCAGTAGTAATAAGTGGTATTCCAATGTTGCTTTTGGCTATGACCAGGTTGATTCGTGAAAAATGGATTTCATCTGCACTACTAATTGCAATAGCTATGGTGGCATCACTATTGATTGGTGAAATATTTGCTGCAGGTGAAGTCGCATGGATTATGGCATTAGGGGCTCTCCTTGAGGATTGGACAGTTGAGAGGGCAAAAAAAGGTTTAAGAAACTTAATTAATTTGACTCCACAAACCGGTAGAAGAATTGTCAACGGTAAGGAAGAAATGATTTCAGTTGATGAGATTAGGATTGGCGATATTTTAAGAATTCTTCCCGGTGAGAGCGTTCCGGTAGATGGTGAAATCGTAAAAGGTACTTCATCACTTGACCAGTCAATCATGACTGGGGAATCCCTGCCGATTGATAAAGAGGTTGGAGATGAGGTATTTTGCGGTACCATGAACATGTATGGTGCTATTGATATCAAAGCTACAAGTTTAGGTGAGAATTCGTCACTTCAAAAATTAATTGATCTTGTAAAGGCGGCTGATGAAAAGCAAGCTCCAACACAGAGAATTGCAGATAAATGGGCAACATGGCTTGTTCCTGTTGCATTAT
Organism: Methanobrevibacter sp.; assembly: GCF_045112895.1. Classification (GTDB taxonomy): domain Archaea; phylum Methanobacteriota; class Methanobacteria; order Methanobacteriales; family Methanobacteriaceae; genus Methanocatella. The sequence continues at coordinate 11,062 of NZ_JBGUIH010000012.1, forward strand.
TAATCGCAATCGCGGCTTGGCTAATAACAGGAAATGTCGAAAGAGGAGTAACAGTTCTTGTGGTATTCTGTCCATGCGCTTTGATTTTAGCAACACCAACTGCCATTATGGCTGCTATTGGCCAGGCAACAAAATATGGTGTGCTTATTAAATCAGGTGAAGCACTTGAAACTTTAGGTGGCTTAAATACATTAGTATTCGACAAAACTGGAACATTAACTTATGGTAATTTAGAGGTTTCTGATGTTATCTCTTTAGATGATAGTTTAACTGAAGAAGATATACTTAAAATCACTGCGTCATGCGAAAAATTGAGCGAACATCCATTGGCTAAAGCCATCGTAAACAATGCAAAAGAAGTGAAAATTGATATTGAAGAGCCAAAAGACTTTAAAATGTATCCTGGAAAAGGCGTTACATGTACAAATTCTTATGGTATGGTATATGCAGGAAACTCCAAATTTCTATCAGAAAATAATATTGACGTAAATATTTCCACTCAATTAGACAAACTGAAACATGAAGGAAAAGCTTCAATTATCGTTGCATTAAATGATGAGGTTATTGGATTAATCGGATTGTCCGATGTGATTCGTGAAGATTCTAAAAGCATGATTGAAAACTTGCATGATTTGGGTACTGAAACTATACTGCTCACAGGAGATAACACAGAAACCGCAAATTATTTTGCATCTAAAGTTGGAATTGGCAAAGTTTATGGCAATTTGCTGCCAGAAGAAAAGCTTTCATGGATTGAAAAATTCAAAAATGAAGGTAAAAAAGTCTGTATGATAGGAGATGGCGTTAATGATGCACCTGCACTTAAAACGGCCGATGTAAGTGTAGCAATGGGGTCCGTTGGAAGCGATGTAGCAATCGAAGCCGCGGATATTGCACTTTTAGGTGACGACATTGGCAAAATTCCATATCTTAAAAAGCTTTCCAATTCCACTTTATTCACGATTAAGGCAAACATTGCAATGTCAATGGCAATCAATGCTGCGGCTATTGTATGTTCTGTTTTAGGTCTCCTGAATCCGGTAACTGGAGCTATTGTTCACAATGCAGGATCATGTCTGGTCGTATTGAATGCGGCATTGCTATATGACAGGCACTTTGATGATTCAATTAAAAAGATAGACACCGAAAATGTAGAACACTCACATTATCACTTCCACAATGACGGTGAGCACTCACATTCCCATGAAGGTGTTACAATTATTGATGAAATCAGAACAAGTGGTGGAATCAAGCATATGCATGTTCACAAACATGCTTTGAGTAGACAAAGTTGTGAAGCTTATCACAACTAACTTCTTTTCTTTTTTTAGTAATCCATCAAAAATATTATATAATTTAAAATTAATAAGTCTAGTTTAGGTATTAATATGAACGAAAAAATAATCTTAGGACTCCCAAAGGGAAGTTTAAATAATGTAAAAAGAGGAAATACTCATAAGTTATTTGTTGATGCAGGTTATGAAGTCAAGGGATATGAACCTGGCGATGAGGCTTACGAAATTGAAATCTTAAATGACGATGACATCATCGCATTTCTCACCCGCCCGCAATCCACTCCCGTGGAATTGAATAGGGGAATAATCGATATTGCAATTGTCGGCGAAGATTGGATTAAGGAAGAATCAGTCTTAAGGGATACAAATACCGTTAAGATTGGGGATTTGGATTATGGAAAGACTCGTTTGATAGTTGCAGTTCCTAAAGACTCTCCATATGATAGTCTTTCAGATTTATTTAGAGCGAATAAGGACAGGCAAAAACCAATTTTATGTTTTACTGAATATCCTAACTTAACTAGAAAATTCATAATGGAAAATGAAGCGTATCAGGAAATCTATGGTGATGCGGTGCCGTTTGTCCAAGTCAGAGGTTTAACCGATGGGGACAATGAGATGGTGCAGGTAATCAACTCCGATGGGGCTACTGAAGTTTATATCGCTAAAGGCGCCGATCTGATAGTTGACAATACCCAAACAGGCAGCAGCTTGAAGAAAGCAGGCTTAAAGGAAATCGAAACAATATTGCATTCCTCAGCAGGCCTTTATGCGGGAGTCAGCTGTACAGGTGAAAAGCTCGATAAGGCTCAAATGATTTATGAGCAGTTATTGGGAGCAATCACCGCTAAAAAATATTTCGATGTAAAGTTCAACATCGCAAATTCAAAGATTGATGAAGTTTCAGCTTACTTGATTGACAATAAGCTTTGTGCTGATGAGCCTACAATCACTCCCGGATCTGATTTTTCACAAATCAATGTGCTGATTCCAAAAGCGAAATTCCCTGAGATGGTCGATGCCATTAAAGGATTCAATGCAACTTCAATTATCAGAAATGATTTAAAGCAGCTGGTGGAATAATCATTTCTCTATCTTTTATTTTTTTCTAAACATTGTTCAAAGACAACAAAAGAACCATCATGATAAATCATTAAAATTTATAAGGTATACCTTACATAAATTAATATATTAGATTAGTAGATGGGGATAAAACATGTTAACATCTGTTCAAAAAGAAATTTTACAAACTTTAATTAATTTGTACCAATCTTCCGATGGCAAATCTATTAAAGGTGAGGATATTGCTGAGGTTATGGGGAGAAATCCCGGAACAATTCGTAACCAGATGCAATCATTAAGAAGTTTAGGTCTTGTCAAGGGTGTGCCTGGACCTAGAGGAGGATACAAGCCAACAATTGAAGCTTATCATTCTTTAAACATCTCTGTTTCAGATCAGGATTCAAAAGTGCCGATATATAAGAATGGTAAAAGGATTGAAGATATTTCAGTTGCAAGAATTGAATTTACAAGTGTTCCTCAACCTAGTGAATGTGAAGCGGCGATAAAAGTTCTTGGAAGTATCAAAGACTTGAACTTGGGCGATACCGTAAGCATTGGACCCACACCGGTAAACAATTTGGGCATCATGGGTACAATCGTCGGCCGTGATGATATGGACAATATCCTCTTAGTGGATACAAAGACCATCAGAAGCATTCCAAAGCAAAGCGTAGGGGATATTGCAAGCAGAGATGTAATATCATTCACAATGGATTGCTCCGTTAAGGATGCCTCTAAAAAATTGGCAGATAATGATATTGATGGGGCTCCAGTTATAAAAGACGGAAAAGTGGTTGGAGTATTCACATTAACCGATCTTGTTCATGCAATTGCCAATGATAAGGAGAATCTCACTGTCGGTGAATTGATGTCAACAAATGTTGTTATTGTCAATGAAGATTTGAAGATAGCTAATGCAATTGAGGTCATGCTTAAAAAATCAATTTCAAGATTGATTGTAGCAGATAACGACAATAATCTATTAGGTATTGTCACAAGAACTGATTTAATTAACACAATTACTAATCTAGACCAATTCCCAATTGTTACAAACTAATTTATGTGATTTAATGAAAGTTAACCAAATTGATGTAGAAGGCAATATGAGAATATCAGATTTAATAGCTCAATTTGATGAATCTGGTGTTTTGGGTGCAGGCAGAGTCGCACGCGCATGTAATATCCTAGTCGACATGATCCAAAATGAGGACATGAGCGTTTTCATGAGTTTGGGCGGTCCTTTAATACCTGGAGGCATGAGGAACATAGTGACCAAAATGATTAGGGAAGGCCATGTCGATTTAATCGTATCAAGCGGAGCAAATATTACTCATGACCTTGTCGAGGCCTTTGGAGGCTCTCATTATCGCCATGAAGGAAAGGATGATGAGGAACTGAATGAAGAAGGAATAGGTCGTATTGCAGACATCAATGTCGGTTCTGACGATTTTACTATTTTTGAAACGGAAATAATCAAGATTTTTGAACAGATTGCCTCTGAAAAGAAAGTAGTTTCCATCCAGGAATTATTGCATGAAATAGGTCTTTTGGTAGATGATGAAAACTCATTTGTAGCGACTGCTGCAAGAAATGATGTGCCTATATTTGCACCAGGGCTCATTGATTCGATGATGGGCCTTCAATTGTGGATTTTCACCCAGGACCATGATTTCACAATCAGTGCGGTAGGCGACATGCATTATCTTTCAGACATTGTATTTGAATCAGAAAAGGTTGGTGCAATTCTTTTAGGCGGAGGCCTTACAAAACACTACACCCTGGCATCAAACGTTATTAAAGGAGGACTTGATGCGGCCATTCAAATCACGATGGACAGGCCTGAAGCAGGCAGTTTAGGTGGAGCACCTCTTGAAGAGGCCAAGTCATGGGCAAAAGCGAGATGCGGTTCCAGTCTTGCCAGTGTTGTTGGTGACGTTACAGTTATTTTCCCATTAATCTATGCAGCGGCATTAGATAAGATTGATAGTGATTAGATGAGTTATATTATTTTGGCGATTTTATTTTTGCTGTCCGGATTTTTCATGAAATATTCGGATGACCTGTTTGATGAAAATCAAGATTTGAAGTTTGCAAGTGTCTTCGGTGTTTTATGTGCATTTGCATCTGCATTTGCCACAATCTACAATGCTGAAGCGGCTTATATCTTTATAGCTATTCTTATTGGCAATTTCATAGCTTTGAAGGTAGATGGAATCCATCATATCCTTACATTAGTAGTCTATCTTTTCATCTGTCTGGTCTTTGGTCTTCCGGAGTTAAGTTTAGTAATTCTCTTGATTTGCATTCTTGCGGCATTTGGCGATGAGGTCGGCCATGAATTGATTTCAAAATACACTGATAATGCCTTTCTGAATCTGTTTTTCGAGTATAGGTGTGTGATGAAAGTCGTGATTTTGATATTGGCTATCTGTGGTGTATTCAATATTTGGATATTCTTCTGCTTCATATCCTTTGAGATAGCTTATGAATCTGCAGGAATTGTTTTTGAAAAGTTAAATTAAAAAAAGAAGTTAAAAAGGAATATGGAATTCCTTTTGTTTTATGTTTAGTCGTCGTCTTCTACGCCCATTTTACCAGCTACTCTAGCAATGAGTACAGTTACGACAACAGCAATTATAGTTACAATAATAGCGTAAGTGAATAGACTAGGAAGTGCGTCTCCAGTACCTACGAAGGTTTCGATTAATGATTGAATAGCACTGTTCCATGCTTCACCGGCTACAAATGCGAATGCAGTTGTGATTAATGCTAAGATTGTTTCCATAATCAATTTTTTTACATCATCTGCCATGCATTTTCACCCCATTTAAATTTATTTTAGTTCCCAGATTATAAGAACAATATTAAATTTATTTTTCTTATTTTAAATAGTTTGGCTTTATTTCAATGATTCAATCAAATTTTCACAGGCAATCTTAGGATTGTTTTCTTCGTATATACTTCTTCCAACAATAATGGCATTGGAGTATTCAAGGGTTTTTTTACCGTCACCACCCTGTTTTCCAACTCCGGGAGAGATTATAAATGCATTGTCCCCGACAATATCTCTTATACTTGATAATCTATCAAGTCTGGTTGCAGGCGCAACATAATTTGTGATGCCCATGGCCACTCCCATTTGGGCTATTGCCTCTGCATCCTTTTGCAGAAACATTTTAGCTCCTGGATGTGACATTTCAGTTAGCAAAAATAGCTCTTTTCCATGTTTGTTCGCCATGTCAAGGCAAGCCTGAACGCTGTCTGATCCAACAAAGCCGTGGCATATTATTGCATCAGCACCTGCCTTGAATGTTTCGTCACATATTTTTGAGTTTGTAGCATCAATGTCGGCTACCTTAAAGTCGCAGATTACTTTAAATCCGAATCGGTCCTTTAGTTTCCCGATTATTTCAAGACCTTCTGCAAGTGCTAATGGGTAGCCTATTTTTATGGTGTCAATATGTTCATTGATTGAATCGCAAATTTCAATAGCTTCACTTTCACTCATTACGTCAAGTGCCAAAATTAGGTTATTTTTTACATTCATCTTATCAACTTGGTTTTTATTTTTATTAAATTTAGATTAACTTTCTGATTTTTATTCAAAGTATTATTAATAATATTTATATATAATAAGGTATATAATAACATTATCAATAAAACTTTAATAAATTTTAATTATATTTTAAATTTTTATTGATTAGTTTATCAAATTATATTGATAGGTTATTTGGAGGAAATTATATATGCATATTATGGAAGGATATTTACCATTGACATGGTGTATTATATGGTTCGTCATATCATTCGCCGTTGTGGCCTTTGGTTTATATCAAATCAAAAAAATTGTAGATGAAAATCCTGAATCCAAAGCTTTACTTGCTGTAAGCGGAGCATTCATGTTCATCTTGTCTTCTTTGAAACTACCTTCTGTTACTGGAAGTTGTTCTCACCCTTGTGGTAACGGATTAGGTGCAGCATTATTCGGTCCTGCTGTAACCGCAGTACTCGCAACTATCGTACTTTTATTCCAAGCACTTTTACTTGCTCACGGTGGATTAACTACTTTAGGTGCAAACATTTTCTCAATGGGTATTGTCGGACCTTTAGCTGCATGGCTCGTATACAAAGGTTTAACCAAAGCTAATATTTCATCCACTATTGCAATCTTCTTTGCAGCATTTTTAGGTGACTTATTAACTTACGTAGCTACTTCATTCCAATTGGCTTTCGCATTCCCTGCTCCTACTTTTGGATCAGCATTATCTAAATTCTTAGTTATTTTCGCAGTAACTCAAGTACCATTAGCTATTGGTGAAGGTATCTTAACAGTAATTATCTGGGACAGATTAAAAGCTTACAAACCAAAATTGTTAGATAAACTCGGTGCATTAGCTCCTAATGAAGCATAAGGTGATAAATATGAAAACATCAACTTTAATTATTTTAGCAGTCGTTTGTCTTATATTGTTTATTGCACCATTAATAATGTTTAATGGTCATGGGGAAGATGATGGATACTTTGGCGGAGCTGACGATGCAGCTGGAGAAGCTATCGAAGAAACCGGTTTCGAACCTTGGTTTTCATCAATTTGGGAACCACCTAGTGGTGAAATAGAAAGTTTATTATTCGCTCTTCAAGCAGCTATAGGGGCAATCATTATTGGTTACTTCTTCGGTTACTGGAGAGGACAAGGTAAAGAAGAATAATTCTTCTTTATTATTTTTTCTTTTTTTTTTAGAGATTAAGTGATTTTATGAAATTTGATATGGATTATATTGCGCATCACAATGCTTTAACAGAAACAAATCCTTATTTTAAACTGTTTTTAACAATAATCTTATTAATTGTTACATTAGCACTTGATAATCTATATTTTGATGTACTCATATTCGTTGTAATGTCCATTGTCATATTAGCAATCGCAAGAATCAGCTATAAATCTTACTTAAAATTCCTATCACTTCCAATGGCATTCCTTGTTATAACCTGTTTCTTTTTATTGTTCTTCTTTGGAAAAGGGAATGTAATTTTTGAAACAGGAATATGGGGAATTGTAATAACTGATGATTCTTGGCATTATGCTGTTTATACATTTATGCGTGTAATGGCTTGTTTGCCTTGTTTAGGTTTCTTAGCGCTTACTACACCTATTGCAAAGATTTTAAACTGTTTAAGAACTTTGAAAGTTCCAAAATTAATGGTTGAAATTGCTCTTTTGATGTATAATACAATATTCATATTCTTAAATGAAATTGATACAATGCAGAAAGCGCAGGATTCTAGGCTAGGATATAATTCCTATTGGTCTTCATTTAAATCTTTAGGTGCTCTTGCAAGTACAATATTTTTAAGATCTCTTGATAAAAGTGAAACATTGCAGTTCGCTTTAGATTCAAGAGGATATTCTGGTGAACTTCCGGTTTATGAACCAAGAAAAAAGGAGAATTAAGATGTTAGAAGTAAAAAATATTAAATATTCCTATAATTCTGATTATCAGGCACTCAAAGGGGTTAGCTTAAAAGTTGAAAGAGGAGATATGATTGCCCTTTTAGGTAAAAACGGTGCTGGTAAATCAACACTATTTCTTCATCTAAATGGAATCTACCAGCCTGATGAAGGTCAAGTCTTTATCGACGGTGAAGAATTGAAATATGACAAGAAGTCTTTGCTTAAGTTCAGACAGAAGGTTGGAATCGTTTTCCAAAACCCGGATGACCAGATTTTCGCTCCTACTGTTGAAGAGGACGTTGCATTCGGACCTCTAAACTTGGGTTTGTCAATGGAGGAAGTTCAGGACAGGGTTGAAGAGGCTTTGGCTCGTGTAGGAATGAGCGGATATGAAAAAACCGCACCGCATCACTTGAGCGGAGGTCAAAAGAAAAGGGTTGCTATTGCAGGAATTCTTGCAATGAGGCCTGAAATCATGGTTTTGGATGAGCCTACTGCCGGTCTTGACCCGCAGGGTGTGGTCGATTTGTCAAAACTGTTGAATGAGCTTAATAATGAAGGAATCACAATCATTATTTCAACACATGAGGTTGATCTTGTTCCGAATTATGCCAATAAGGTATTTGTTCTGGTTGATGGCCTTCTGATTGCGGAAGGCACTCCTAAGGAGATTTTTGCAAAACCTGAAATATTGGAGCAAGCCAATCTAAAAGTCCCGATTGTTACAGATCTCTTCCAGCAGCTTGAGGAAGAAGGCTTTGACATGCAAGGAGACTATCCGTTGACAATTGATGAGGCTAAGGATAAGTTTTTGAAATTGTTAAACAAAAACTAATTTTTTTTTAAATCCTAAATTTTCATAATTTTAAAACCTAAAGTATTATTCAGAATATTAATTCATAATACTTTTTTATTTTTAATTAAAGTTTTATATTAATAAAAACATATCTTTTTTTAAGGTGAATTTAAAATGAGAATTGGAATTTGTGACACTACATTTGCTCGATTTGATATGGCTGCTGCAGCCATTGACGAGCTTAAGAATAATGCTCATGATTTAAAAATAATCAGACAAACAGTTCCGGGCGTTAAAGATTTGCCTGTAACTGCAAAGATTCTCATTGAAGAAGAGAACTGTGATATTGTAATGGCACTTGGAATGCCGGGACCAATGGAAAAGGATAAGATGTGCGCTCACGAAGCATCAACCGGTCTCATTAATGCACAGCTTATGACAAACACCCATATCTTGGAAGTGTTTGTACATGAAGATGAAGAAGATGATCCTGTTGAACTTGCAAAGCTTGCAGAAAACAGGGCACGTGAACATGCGCAAAACCTAATTAAGATGATGTATCACAGAAAAGCAATGAGAAAAGAAGCTGGAATGGGAATGCGTGAAGGAAAAGAAGATGCAGGACCACTATAAAAGGTGTAAAATGGGATTTGAAGTATCAGAGGAAGATAAAAAGGACACTTATGTAATTCTTCCGGCATATAATGAAGCAACAAGGATTCAACCTGTAATTGAGGAAATTGCAGAGAAAGGATATAAGATGGTCATAGTCAATGACGGCTCTTCAGACAACACTTTGGAGGTTGTCAAGGAATCTCAAAGGAAATATCCTGAAAGTATCTTTATCTACTCTCATATCATCAATAGGGGTGTAGGGGTAGCTATGCAGACAGGATTTGATGCTGTCTTAAGATACAGTCCAAAATACATTGTCAATATGGATTCCGACGGTCAGCATGATGCAAATGATTTGGAAAATGTGTTGGAACCGTTAATAACTGGCAGGGCTCAAGCGGTAATTGGAGTAAGGCCTTTAAAGGACATGCCATTAAGCAGAAATATAGCAAATGCCATAATGAACCTTTTGACAAAGATATTCTATAAGGTTGACGTAAGCGATTCACAGACAGGCTTCAGGGCCATAACCATCGACGCCCTGAAAAAGATTAACATTAATGCCAGAGGGTATCTCATCTCTTCAGAGTTCATACGTGAAGTCAATGATAATAATATCCCATTTGAAGAAGTTCCAATCAGAACAATTTACACTCCCGAAACTCAGGCAAAAGGAACAAATGTGACTGTTGCATTTAAGATTTTGATTCAGATGATTAGACATCAATTTTAGGTGATTTAAATGTTATTATATTCAATCATATTTCCAATAATATCTATAATAGCTATTGTTTGGTTTTTGTTAAGATATCTAAAAGAGAAAAATACATTAATTACAACAATTTTATGGACTATTTTTTGGGTTCTAGTTAGTTTGTTTGCAATCTTCCCTAATTTCAGTAACTCATTTGCTAGACTATTCGGTATAACTCGTGGACTTGATTTTGTAATAATCATTGTTTTTGCTGTTTTGGCCTACACAATTTTCAAGCTATACTCCAGGATTGACAAATTGCAGGATGATGTAAACAAGATTGTTAAGGAAGTGGCATTAAGCAACGAAATCACTCTTGATGAGAAAGAGGAATGATTTATGTTATATTTTAGAGGATGCACTGCACAGGAGAAATTGCCGGATATTCAAGAGGCAACCGAAAAGCTATTGAAATTAGCCGATGTCGACTATCACGTTTTGGATGATGAGAAATGCTGCGGTTCGGTATTGCTTAGAACAGGATTCATTGATGAAGCGGCTGAACAGATCAGAAAGAATACTGAAATTCTCAAAGGAGAAACAATCATAACTTCCTGTGCCGGATGCTATAAAACCTTAAAGGATGATTATGAGGGTTTGGATGTGATACACATCTCCCAATTATTAAATCAGTTAATCAGGAAAGGCAAACTTAATCTATCTAAATCAGATTTAAATGTTACTTACCATGATTCTTGCCATTTGGGTCGCCATTGCGATGAATATGATGAGCCGCGCGAGGTTATCAAATCAGCCGCTAATTTGGTTGAAATGGAAAATATCCGTGAAGAAAGTCTATGTTGCGGTGCCGGTGGCGGGGTAAAGTCAGCTTATCCGGAAATCGCTTTTGAAATGGGAAAATCAAGAATAGAACAGGCAAAGGAAACAGGATGTAAAACATTGGTAACACCATGTCCGTTTTGCAAACTCAATTTGGAAAATGATGATTTGGAAGTGCTTGACTTAACCGAATTCTTAGTGAAATATGGTGGTTTGGATGAAGGCCAGTGAACTTGAAACAATGAGAAGGTCTTTCGATACGGTTAAAAAAAGATCAAACCATATTAAAGAATCGCCATCAACCCAAAGATTGATTGAAAGGGTTCGTGAAATAAAAAAATACTCGATTGAAAACAATCAGGAGTTGATAAATCAAGTTTGCGAGTCATTCAAACGCAATGATATTGATCTTATAATAGCTGAAACTTCCGAAGACGCTTTAAAAGTCATTGATGATTTGCTCTTGGAATATGATTGCAAAGCAATTGCAAAAGCCAAATCAAATACCTTGCGCGAAATTGATTTTAAAAATCATTTGGCCGATAAAGACATTGATGTTGTTGAAACTGATTTGGGAGATCGCATATTGCAGCTTAAAAAGACTGACAATAATCCTGTTCATCCGACAGGTCCGGCTTCCCATTTGAATATTTCAGACATCACAGGTATTGTAAACGAGTCTTTGGGTGCTCATGTGAATCCGGAACCTAGAGAAATTATGGAACTTGTAAGAAGTGATGTGCTGAAACGCATTGAAACTGCAAATGTAGGTATAAGTGGAGCCAATGCTATCGCATCCGAGGAAGGGTCCCTTGTAATGGTGCACAATGAGGGCAATATTTCAATAGTTTCACTAAAGGATTTGCATATAATTGTAGCGGGAATCGATAAAATAGTGCCTACACTGGAAGATGCAATCTCCGTATGCAAACTTGAAACAATCTTTGCAACAGGCAGCTATGTGACTTCATATATGAATGTGATTTCAGGACCGTCAAAGACTGCCGATATTGAGAAGAAACTTTTGAAAAATATGTATGGTGCTGAAAAGGTTGTTGTTATTTTATTGGATAACGGCAGAAGTGAAGCTATACCTGAATGCCTTTACTGCATTGGCTGTGGAAATTGCGTTGTTCACTGCCCGGTATACAATGCAGTCGGAAATGAATTTGGATTTAATAACTATTTGGGAGGCAGAGGCGTTGCAATGTCAAAATTCATTGAAGATGATGAGGCATGCTATAATTCAGGCCTTTACATGTGTACTCTATGTGGACTGTGCACTTTAAATTGTCCTTTGGCCATTCCGACAAATGAAATTATTGAAAACATGAGGAAGTTTTCAACCGGTGTTGGATTTTATCCGAAAGCCCATGGTGTCATTAAGGACAATATCTCCAAAAATGATTCTCCTTATTAATCTTATTTTTTTTAAAATTATTCCTAAAAACAATAGTATTATAAATAATAAAGAAGTAATATTATTATATTATAATATTATATTTTATTGGAGGAAATTTATGCTTCTATTAATAAGCCCTATAAATCGTGAAGAAGCTCTAGAATCTATTGAAGGCGGAGCAGACATTGTTGATGTAAAAAATCCTAAGGAAGGTTCCTTAGGGGCTAATTTCCCTTGGGTTATAAAGGAAATTAGAGAGTTAACTCCTAAAGATAAGCTTGTCAGCGCTACTTTGGGTGATGTGCCTTACAAACCAGGTACCGTTTCTCTTGCAGCAATGGGAGCTCACGTTTCCGGAGCGGATTATATTAAAGTTGGATTATACGGAACCAAAAACCATGACGAAGCTGTTGAAGTCATGGAAAACGTTGTTAAAACTGTAAAAGATGTTAGTGAAGATACAATTATTGTAGCTGCAGGTTATGCAGATGCTCACCGTGTCGGTGCGGTCAATCCTATGGAAATACCAAAAATAGCTAAAGATGCAGGATGCGACCTTGCAATGCTTGATACTGCAGTCAAAGACGGTCTTACATTATTCGATCATTTGGATGTTGACCAATTAAAAGCGTTTGTTGAAGAGGCTCACAGCTATGGATTGTTGACTGCACTTGCAGGATCTGTCAAAAAGGACCAATTAAAGCCATTGCATGATATCGGTTGTGATGTGGTTGGTATCAGAGGAGCTGCATGTATTGGCGGTGACAGAAATACCGGTAAAATACACCGAACTGCTGTAGCTGAGCTTAAAGAATTATTAAATTCATTCTAATTAGGTGTTATTATTATGTCATTTTCAAAAAAAGTTCAAGAAGCAAGAATGTCTTTCACGTTTGATGATTTTCTTTTAACTCCTAACGCCAGTTATGTGGAACCTAAGGATATTGATATTTCAGTTGAACTGGGTAAAGGAATTAAATTGAACATTCCGGTTTTAAGTGCTGCTATGGATACTGTAACCGAAGCAGAGCTTGCTATAGCAATGGCACAGGAAGGCGGAGTAGGTGTAATTCACAGAAACATCACACAGGAAAGACAGGTTGAAGAAGTCAAGAAGGTTAAGAATGCTGAAGACTTAACCATTCGTGATGTTGTTACAATTTCCCCGGATTCTACAATTGCTGAAGTTCAAGCAAAAATGCATGATGAACTGATCAGCGGTCTTCCAGTCGTTGAAGGTGATGAAATTATAGGTATCATATCTAAAAGGGATATCAGACCGGTCTTAAAATCAGAACCGAATAAGGCTGTTAAAGACATCATGACTTCCGATGTTGTGACTGTTGATGAAGGCATTTCATCCGAAGAGGCATTGAATATTGCTTATGAAAATAAGGTTGAAAGGCTTCCGGTTGTTCATGAAGGCAAATTGGTAGGTATTATTACAATTAAGGATATCTTGAATCATGCCCAATATCCAAAAGCTGCTCGTGATAAAGACGGCAACTTCCTGGTTGCTGCTGCATGCGGTCCGTTTGATTTGGACAGGGCAATGGCACTTGATCAGGCAGGTGCGGACATCATTTCCATTGACTGCGCTCATGCGCATAACATGAATGTAGTCAAATTCACCGAAACCATCAAGGACAATATTGATGCTGAATTATGTGTCGGTAACATTGCAACTGCAGAAGCTGCAGAAGACTTGATTTCCATGGGTGTTGACGCACTTAAGGTAGGAATCGGTCCAGGTTCAATGTGTACCACCCGTATTGTAGCGGGTGTAGGTGTGCCGCAATTGACAGCCATTTCCGATGTTGCTGATGCGGCTGCAGATTCAGGCGTTCCAGTCATTGCCGATGGTGGTATCAGATACTCAGGAGATGTTGCAAAGGCTATTGGTGCTGGCGCAGATGCAGTAATGCTCGGTAACTTGCTTGCAGCTTCCCTTGAAGCACCTGGTGATATTGTAGTCATGAACGGTAAGCAATACAAAAAATACCGTGGAATGGGTTCCATGGGTGCAATGACCAGTGAGTATGATGGTGGAGCAGACAGATACTTCCAAGGTCAAAAAAGTAAGATGAACCACACAAAATATGTTCCTGAAGGAATTGAAGGTGCAGTGCCATATAAGGGAACTATCGCTGAAATACTGTTCCAGCTGGTTGGTGGTTTGAAATCATCTATGGGATACTGCGGTGCCAAAGATATTGCTGCAATGAAGGAAAAAGCACAATTCGTCAGAATTACAAGTAGCGGTATTAAGGAATCACACCCTCATGACTTGTTGATTACTAATGAAAGTCCTAATTATTCACCTCCTGAATAGTTGGGCACTTACCATATTGTTTTGATGAGACTACAATGAGGCATAAAGATTTATAGGAAAATGGATTTTTCTCATCAAAATCATATATTTTTATATTAAAACAGGTGTTTTTTCTTAAAATTACCTATTTTAAGCAAACCTTTAAATATTAGTATATTCAATATTGTAATATTAGATAATTTTATGATTATTTTAGATAATCAATTTATTTACATTTGATTAAATTTTATTATTATGGAGAGAATATAAATGGCAAGAACTAAAAAAGTGGGTATTACAGGAAGGTTCGGTGCAAGATACGGAAGAAAAGCTAAAAGATCTGTTAAGATTATTGAAGAAAACATGAAAAAAGACCATGTTTGTCCTAAATGCGCTAGACCTTACGTAAAAAGACAAGCTGCTGGAATTTGGAAATGTAGAAAATGTGGTGCAGTCTTCACTGGAGGAGCTTACGTTCCACAAACTCCTATGGCAAAATCCGCAGCACGTAGTATTAGATACATTAAAGTGGAGGAATAGGCATTGTATAGATGTCCACGTTGTGGAGCAGAAGTAGACCATAAAAGCTACATGGAAAATAAATGTCCTAAATGCAGATATAGGATTTTATTTAAGAATGTTCCAGAAACTACTAGAATCATAAAAGCAAGATAATTCATCTGCTTTTACTAAATTTTTTACTATTTTTGATTTAAATGTTAATCTCAACTTCTAGAAAACCTTCTCAAAAAACTAGAAAGTTCTGTAAAAATTTAGCGCATGCGACCGGATCTACCTCTGTCAACAGAGGAAAAATGAACATGCGTGAGCTTTTACTTAAGGCACTGGAAGTGGATGAGTTTAATTTGGCTGTCGTCAATGAAATAAAAGGCAATCCTAGCAGAATATCATTTTATTCTAATAAGGGAGAATTATTGCTTACCATTCTTATTGGAGCATCTGAGGATGGCGAAAAAATGAATATTGCTCCATCCCAATTGAAAATAGTATCACAAGTCGACAGGCTCAATGTCTTAAGCGACATTCTGGACATGGATTTAGTGGATAAGGCAGAAGAAAATTATATCTTGATTTCTAAAAGTGACGATTCTGTAGCTAAAATTAATTTCATCAACAAGTTTGGAGACAAAATCAACTTCCAGATTAATGTTAAAAAGATTTTAGAGGTTTCAAATGATTGATGAAAGCCCTCTTGAATCTGTCAAAAGCAATATAGTCATCGAATTTGAAAACAGCAGTCAAGCCAAAATAGTTTATGATTCTATTCTTTTGGAATTCGATACGGCTCCCGACTTCAGATCATCCATGACATTGGATTTAGATGATTCAAATATTGTAATCAATATTGATGCAGAAGATTCCACATCATTTAGGGCTTCTGTTAACTCAGCAATAAAGTGGATTAAGCTGGCATTGGAAATAAATAATTTAACCAATTGATGTTCATAATATAATTTATAAAGGTGATAATATGGAGATTCCTGAAAACATTCAAGAACAATTAAATCAGTTTCAACAATTACAACAACAGGCTCAAGCTGTAAGTATGCAAGTTCAAAATGTTGAAATTCAAATTCAAGAAACCAAAAACGCATTAGATGAACTTAAAAAAACTGATTCATCAACTGAAGTATTTAAACAAGCAGGCACTTTACTTATTAAAGTGGAATATGACGACGCAATGGCTGAAATGGCGGATAAATTAGAAACTCTCGAGTTAAGAAAACAAACCATGACCCGCCAGGAAGAAAGGGTCGTCAAAAAACTTGAAGAAATGCAAGCTGCTATTCAAACTGCTATGAACGGTATGGGCCAATAGGTTCGATACTTTCATTTTTCTTTTTTTTAGATTTTTATGTCAAAATTAAAGCAATTAACTCAAGATGATTTGGCTGTCATTTCCGATGATTTTGGAGAAATTCTCGAACGTGAAGTTTCAAAGTTTATTTCCATGAAGGAATTGGAGGATATCGATTTGGATATTGTTCTCAGCTATGACAATGAACAGCTGGATGTTGATGTTGATGTTGGAGTGCTGTTTGATGAGCTTTCAGAGATTACTCAAGATCAAGTAACTAAGGCCATTGATGAGGCTTATTTGAAGTTCGATTCATATATTGATGAGAATTATAGAGTTTAATTATTTTTTTAAATTTCCAAGTATTACTATATTAATTTTTTATATTAAATTAGTATTACTTTTTTATAAAAAAGTATTTATACTAAAAAATTCAATTATTAATTAAGAGTTTGAAGTAACAAAATAGCTTAGCAATATTAAGGTCAAACACGTAATACTATCTTTTAAATTAAATTCCCTCTTTCATTACTTCAAACTTTTCTTTATTCTTTTTTTATCAATTTGAGTTTATCAATCTGATTTTATTTATTATTACAAATTTTTATGTGCCTAAAATATTGCGTTTTATATTTATTGATAATTTGTTAATTTTTGTTAATGATTTTGTATTAAATATTATATTATGTTTATTTTTTTAAAGTTTTTTTAAAAATCATATATTCAAGTATACTTTAATTTTTCTAAATTATAGTAACATTTATATAGTATGTGAATTAACTTAATAAATAGAGGTTCATAACTAATCTGTTATTTACCTATAAATTGATCATTATTTTTTATATTCTCGAGGAAAGCAAAAACACGTCGGCTTTCCTCACCTCCTTAACTTTTTTAAAAATATTAAATACTTGTTTTTATCTAACTATTATCATGATTAAGAAAATTCCCGTTATTGATTTAAAACAACACCAAGCCGTAAGTGGCAAATCCGGTATGAGAGACACTTATAAACCGTTAAGCACAGTTTTTGCACCGTCAGCCAATCCGGTTGAAATTGCCCAAGGGCTGAAACTGAATGGTGCCGATGAAATGTACATTGCTGATTTGGACCTTATAGAATCAGTCGGACACAACATCAACGACGTGAAGATGGTCAATACAATCATACCTGTAATGTTTGATGGCGGTGTTAAGAATTACGAATCCTTCGAATTTTTCTTGGATTATGCATATAAGATAATCGTTCCGACAGAAACCCTTGAAAGCATTGAGGAGATGGAAAGGATATTCGAGAAATTCCCAAAGGAAAGGATTGTAGTCAGTGTAGATGTTAAGAACAATGAACTGTTATCCAAAAATTTCGATATGTCCCTTTCTGAATTTAAGGAAGTTCTAAAAAGATTGGATCCTAATGAGATTATCCTTTTGGATATTTCCGGCGTTGGAACGGAACATGGATATAATAAGGAATTGCTTGATGAATTCAAGGAGCTAAAAGAAAAATTAATCATTGCTGGTGGTTTGAATAAGGACTCTCTTGGTGAGTTAGAGTCATTGGGCATAAAAAAAGTATTGATAGGAACTAGTCTGCATTCCGGTGAAGTGAAAATCCTAGACTAGAACATATAAAATCAGATATGGGAATACGCAAGCTATAATGAATAATGCAATGCCTAATCCTAATTTGTTTCTATCGTTTTCCAAAGATCCGGATATTATAAATACAAATCCAAAAAATCCACATATCAATGGAAGGATATGTGAAAATATTGTTGTTCCAACTATCGCCATTTTAAATCACTACTATAATTTACATTTTTTAATTATATAAATATAACTTAATGCAGAATTCTGGATGTTGATGCAACTGTTGAAGTTGACTAAAATTTTAAATGAAATAAAGGTTAAATCTTTTTTTATGACGTTAGTTGTTATCGGCCCTGTAACAAAAGATTTGATAGTTATCGGTGGTGAGGAATCACAGAGAATCGGAGGGCCAACGTATTATCAAAGTTTTGTTTTTGAGGAATTTCACAAGGATTACCGGGCTATCGTAAACTGCTCTGATATTGAGCTGGCAAACAGCTTTCCTTCAAAGGATAAGGTTAAAGTAATCTTGAAGGAAGATACTCACTACTTTATCAATAAGTATCCTTTTGAGGATAATTTGGATATCCGGGAACAGTCAACCAATTTTGCAAGAATTCCAATTTTAAAGCAGGATTTGGAAGATGCATTACCTTTGGAGATTGACGCTTTTGTTTTGAATCCTCTTAACAGATATGATTTTCCAATTGAAACCATAGAATATATAAAGAGTTTCAATGTTCCGGTTTTCATTTCAGTTCAGGGATTTTTAAGGGTTCCTTCAGATGAAGTAAATGGAAATTATACTATAAAATTAGAGAACTTTGATAAGTTAAGTGATGTTTTAGAAGGCGTCACTTCAATATTTCTGGATGAGGATGAGGCAAGCATCATCGGCATGGTCTTTGATGTAGATGAGATGGTCATAACTAATGGAAGTCGAGGATCTAGGATAGTTTCTGATGATGAAATCATAATTGATGCCGTTGAATGTGAGGATGTTGTGGATACGACAGGCTGCGGGGACACCTATATGGCAGCATACATTGCTCAAAAATTATTGCTCAAACCCCGTGAAATTGCAGGTTCTTTTGCTTCACAGATTGCCAGCAGGAAAATTGAAAAGTCCGGCCCTTATAACTCGAATTGATTTATCAGATTTTAAGCTGTTTTTGTTTGCTTTTTATTAACATTCTTTTTTAATTTTTACTAGCTTTTAATTAAATTTACCTAATTTAGAAAACTTTATTAATTAATATTATAATAGTATATAATGTATTTTTGAATTTTTTAAACACTACAAAGGGTCATCATGTTAAATAAGTCAGATAATATAATCGAAAAGGAATTTAAAAACTTACGTAAGGAGCTTTTGGATTTAACTTTAAGAAATCAACTTCTTAACTTCAAATCAAGGGCCAAAACCATTACCATAGTAAACCAATCTCCTACAAACCTTTTTCAGACATTGGTTCTGCAAGAACATAAAATGTATTTTGTGGCCAATAAAAAGGATAAGAAGGAAGACAAGTCTTCAGTATGGGATTACATTCCGTTTGATGTTTCAAAGTTTTCTGAAGGCGATAAGAAATTAGCCACTGATTTGACACCAAAGGAACTCCAAAAAAGATTATATTACATAAACAACCAAGCTAAAACAATGCTTCAGGAACAGGGTTATAACATCCTATATCTTGCAGTTGGCTTTTTATCATGGAAAGACAAATCAAAGCCAAGGCAGAAAAACAATGCACCTTTAGTGTTGATTCCGGTCGCAATGGAAAGGAAGAAGGTCGGCGAATCATTCAACCTTGAATGGACCGGAGAAGATATTCAGACAAACATTTCGCTTAAGGCCAAATTACTGGAAGCGGGCATTGAGCTTCCCGATTTTGAATTTAAAAGATACGGTGAAGTAATCGACCATTACATATCTAATGTAAGGCGTGCAGTCAGCAGAATGGACGGATGGGAAGTCAATTCCAATGTGGCTTTAGGTTTCTTTAGCTTTACCAAATTTGTGATGTATAATGACCTGAACCCTGATGCATGGGCGGACAATGTTGACTTGACTAAAAACGAATTGATTCAAGCAATTTTCAATCCTGCCAAAAATGACCATGAAGCGTTTAGGGAAGAGGACATCGACTCACGTCTGGAATATCAGAACATGTATCAGGTTCTTGATGCAGATTCATCTCAGATTGCAGCCATTCAGGATGTTAAGGCAGGCCGCAACCTTGTTGTAGAGGGTCCACCAGGAACCGGTAAGTCACAGACCATTGTGAACCTGATTGCCGAATTGCTGGCCGAAGGCAAATCAGTCTTATTTGTATCTGAGAAAATGGCGGCGCTTGATGTTGTAAAGGACAGGCTGACTGCTGTGGGATTGGGCAAATTTGTCTTGGAATTGCATTCCCATAAGACAAGAAGGAAAAAATTCCTTAAGGATTTGCAGAAGGCAACTAACGTAAGGGCACAGGAGCCGTTGAATATCGATCAGACAATTCGTAAATTGGAGACATTACGTCGCCAGCTTGATGATTACTCTCAAATTATTCATAAACCCGCTTTTGCGGTTAACTTATCTCCATTCCAGTTATATGGAATGAAGGAATCTGCAGATGACCATTTTGCAATTAAGGGCACAATAATGCCATTGGTCAGATTCCAAAATCCTGAATCCGTTACATTAAAGGATTTGGATGACATGAAGATTGCTTTGGAGAACTTAGCGGAATTATATCAGACAATCTCTAAAGAAAACCCTTGGAGCAAATGCGCTCCTAAAAGTCTGCTTCCAGCAGACTTGAGGGAAATCGAAATGCTGATTAACGATACGCTGTTCGCTTTGGACAATTTCCTTGTTGAGCGTGGAAGGGTTTACGACATTTATGGAATCAAACAGCCGAATACCTTAAACGAGTTTGAAAATTCGCTTTCCGCATTTGAAATAATCAAGTCTCAGAATGCAGAGCTGATTGACGGATCCATAATTAAGTCAGGGGCATGGAATAACAACAATGACGATGCGTTTAAGTTAATCCATGAGCTTGAAAGGTATCAGAAATATTCAGGAATATTAACCAAATTCAATCAGAGCATTTTCCAGGCGGACATTGACAGATTGATATATGAGTTAAGAAGCATTTCAAACAAAAAGTTCAGATTCTTCAACAACAAGCAGCACATTGAGTTGGTTGAAAGATACTATGCGGTTCCAGTTCCCGGAAGCATTGATGAAATCATAAGAGATTTGCAGGAAGCAAAGGCAGTAATTAAAATCAGAAAGAATCTGGAGGCCAATGAGGCATTGGGCCAAAAGTACTATGGAGGATATTGGCATTTGAATGCAAATATCAATGACCTGAAGGCTATTGCAAAATGGATGAACGAATTTACCGCACTTGTTCGTGAAGGAACATTCTCTGAAAATACCATTGACCTGATGAGCAAAGACCTCTTTGACATTAAACCCGAAAGGGATCTTGCAGAGTATATTGATGCCGGTGAGGAATTCGTAAGGGTATTGTCAAGACTTAAGGACAAGCTAAATCCAAGAAGCAAACTGATTTTCAAAAGGGAAACTGGTGATGTTCCTTTTGAGGCATGGCAGGAACAGCTGTATAATTGGAGAGGACAACTGTCAAGCCTTCACCTATGGTCCCAATATTTGAATACTAAAAATTCTCTTAAGACTTCAAATGCGAAAATGTTCGTTGACTCCATTGAGAAAAGAAACATTAAAAAAGAGGATATTGAAGCATTGGTTGAAGGAAACTTTGCAGATTCATTATTAAATATATTATTTGTTGAAAATCACGAATTGGCTACATTTGTCGGTGAGCTTCATGAAAACAGAATTCGTGAATTCAGGGATTTGGACAAAAAGATTCTTGTCTTGAACCGTAAGAGGATTTACCATAAGCTTAACAGCAACATTCCTAAAATCTTTGGAGGAACAGAAAATCCGCAGGCAAAGATATTGGCAGGTGAATTTACAAGAAAAAGCGGGCATATGCCCGTACGCAAACTTCTGGAAAAGGCAGGAGGCATGATAAAACAAATCAAGCCTTGCTTTATGATGAGCCCATTGTCTATTGCACAATACTTGGATCCAACTAATGAAGAGTTGCAGTTTGATGTAGTCATTTTCGACGAAGCAAGTCAGGTAAAGCCTGAAGATGCGCTTGGTGCATTCATGAGAGGTAAAACTGCAGTTGTTATGGGCGATACTCAGCAATTGCCTCCGACTTCCTTCTTTGACCAAATGTCAGATGCCGAAAGCGATGAAGAGGAAGCAACTTCACTAGATATGGAAAGTATCCTGCATTTGTGCAAACTGTCATTCCCGGTCAAAATGCTCAAATGGCACTACAGGTCTCGCCATGAATCACTGATTACAGTATCAAATAGGGAATTTTATGATGATGACCTGTTGGTTTACCCTTCACCTTCACACAATGACCCTGAACTTGGTTTAAAGTTCCATTATAATCCAAATACCGCATATCATAGAGGTTCATCTTCAGCAAACCCTCTTGAAGCAGAAGATGTTGCAGATGAAATCTTCAACCACTTTGAGAAATACGGTGATACAAAAAGTTTGGGTGTTGGAACATTTTCCGTTGCACAAAAGAATGCAATTCTAGAGGCATTGGAAGTAAAGCGTAAGGAAAGGCCGGAATTCGAGCCATTGTTTTCAGACAGTAAGGAAGAAAGATTCTTTGTCAAGAACCTTGAAACAATCCAAGGGGATGAAAGGGATGTTATCCTAATCAGTGTTGGTTACGGTTTTGATGAGGAGCGAAAGATGTCACTTAACTTCGGTCCTTTAAACCAAGATGGTGGAGAAAGACGTTTAAATGTTTTAATTACTCGTGCAAGAGAAAAGTGTGTTGTATTTTCAAACTTTAAAGCTTATGACATGAAATTAACTGCAAACCCTCCTTATGGTGTAAAATCATTAAAAGAGTTCTTGGAATATGCCGAAAACCTGACTTTAGGAACTCATGTTGGTGAAGCATATACCCATGAACCATTTGAAGATGCAATAGCCAGCTTTTTAGAGGAAAACGGTTATACTGTTGACAGGCAAATCGGTTGTGCAGGTTTTAGAGTTGATTTGGCTATTGTGGATGATGAAAATCCTGGAAAATACATTTTGGGAATTACAACTGATGGAAAAATGTATTCATCCAGTAAGGTGGCACGTGACAGAGACAGGCTCCGTGAACAGGTATTGAATGGTTTGGGATGGAAACTGTATCATTTATGGTCAACTGACTGGTACAGAAACAGAGACCTTGGACGTAAAAAACTTTTAACATTTGTTGAAAAATCTATTCGCCAAACCCGTGCAGAAGAAAAACGCAAATCTGAAGAGGAGAAAGAACTGGCTGAAAAAAGAAGATTGGAAGCTGAGAAAAAAGCCGAAGAATTACGCATTGCACGTGAAAGGGAAGAAGCTGAGCGAAAGATGAAGGAAGAATCACAGGACGACATTAACATTGAGGATATTGGTCCTGCAGACTTTGTTGAAGTCGAAAAAGTTGATGATGATGTGTTGGAGAAACCTATAGACGTAAGTGAAATTGACCCTTCAGAATTCTTTGAAGAGGAAAAAACTATCAATGAAACCAGTTCAATAAATGAAACTCCATCTGAATTTGTTGATGTTGGGTCTTCTGGGGGTGATGTTGAGTTTGAAGAGAATCCTTCTGAGTTTGTTGATGTGGAACCTTCAAATGAAAGCGTTGTTGAAGAGGATCCTTCTGAGTTTGTTGATGTGGAGCCTTCAAATGAAAGCGTTGTTGAAGAGGCTCCTGAATTCCATCAACAGGAAGAAGCTGCAAATGAAGAAATCTCTGATGATGCAGCAGATGAATCAGGCATAGATGGTGATTCTGAAGTTTGGGAGTCTGATGAAGGGGTTGCTCCGGAAGATAATGCTGAAGTTTGGGAAAATGAAAAGGATTACTCTGATGAGGAAAATAATAGTGTTTCAAAGCTTATTTCAGATAAGTTCAAGTCATTATTAAAATCAGATGAAGAAGAAAATGAAGAGGAAAAAGGTTCATTTTTCTCATCTCTTAAATTCACCAGCAATCTGGGCGAAAATTCAGATTTGGAGGATGAGTTTGAAGAGCCTTTATCTGGAATCGATGAGGAAATTTCTAAAGAATCACAAGAGCTTATTGTTGAGGATATTATTGATGAGGCAATTGATGTCGATGAAACTCCCGAAGATGACGATTCGCAGATGAAAATGCCAAAATTCGGAACTAAGGTTGATTTAGGTTCTGATGAGGATTATATCATTGTTGACCATAGTGATGATGAGATTGTTGAAGAGACTGTTAAAAAGCCATCAAAAGAAGAAATTTTCGATGATAAGGTTGATTTAGGTTCTGATGAGGATTATATCATTGTTGACCATAGTGTTGATGAGGCTGTTGAGGAAACTGTTAAAAAGCCATCTAAAGAAGAAATCTTTGATGATAAGGTTGATTTGGGTTCTGATGAGGATTACATCATTGTTGATCATAGTGATGATGAGACAGTCAATGAAACAACTAAAAACGTATCTGAAGAAATTTTTGAAGATAAGGTTGATTTTGATAATGTAGTTAAAGATGTTCCCGATGAGAAATCTGAAGAAATAGATGACGATAAGGTTGATTTGGGTTCTGATGAGGATTATATTTATGTTGACCACAGCCATGATGAAGAGCACGTAATGGATGATGAAACTAATAAATATGACTTCAATGAGGATTTGGATGAGAAAGAACCTGTCAATGAAATTCATGAAGAAAAACAAAGAACTAAATCCGGAAGAGGAAGTTTTAAATCTTTCATTTCAGATGTAATGGCTGGTGAACCTAAATTGGAAGCTGAAGAAGTCAAAACCTTTAAGGGAGAACTGATGGAAGATGATGAGCTTCCGGAATATAAGCCGGCACCTAGTGATGACATCGTTGTTGAAGCCGAAATTGTTGAAGATGGGGAGGAATTGAATATTTTCACTGACGATTCACTTGGCAAATATGATGAAGAGCTTGAAAGGCCGTCTCCTAAAATGGACTATACGGAAGGGGAGGAATTGAATATTTTCACTGATGATTCACTTGGCAAAGATGGTGGAAAATCCAATAATATTGTAGATAAGGCAAAAGAGGAGTTCATTGATGAGGTCTTCGATAATGAAGAGTTGCAAAGGGAAGTCTATAAAGATGAAACCTTTAAAGAAGAGGAGTTGCCAAAGGAAGCGCCTTATGATGATGGATTATTTGAAAGGAATGATTTGGAAAATGAGACAAAATATGAAGCGCCCCATGACAGTGAAGCATTGGAAAGGAATGATTTAGATAGTGAAGTTAAAGAGGAAACCCCTCAATTTGATGAAGTGATTGTTGAAGATAATGACTCCGTGCCTGAAGAGGAACAAGAAGTCACTAAAGATGATATAGGTGATGGAGTAACTTACTATCAAGGGTCAAATGATGTAACAAGCAAGCTTAGGAAAAATAATTTCTACTATGAGGAAGAAAAGCCTAGATCTGTTCGTGATTCAATCAGGGGAATCAAAAAGGACATGCAATACATCAACAAATCCCTGAAGGAAATTGAAAATCCAACCCACATTGATTATGTTTCTGTAGTGGACAGAACAGAGGAATATGATCCTAATGATTACCTGAGCAGACCAAGCGATGATGATTCCGATAAGATTATTCAAAAGGAAGAAGGATTGACATTCGCCGAACAAGAGGAGCAAAGAATTGAAAAAGAGATGATGATGGAAGCTCTCAGAAAAGAAATATCAGAAGAGGAAGATGTTATTGTCCCTGTTCATGAGCATGAAAGGAGAGAGGAACTAAAGGATCAGGCTCTTGAGGATATAATTCTGACAGCTAATGAGGACTACAAGGAAATAGAAAAGGAAAGGCACAGACAGGATAATCAGTTAAAGGCATTCGATGATAAGAAACTTCCAGGCAAAAGAAAGATGGAAGACCAAATTATGGATTATGTTGAGATTGATGACTTTGGCTTGAATTCATCCGATGATTTATACAAGCAGCCAATTGAGAAGGTAGCCAAATCCATCAATGAGATTGTGGATATTGAAGGACCTATTCATATTAGCGAAGTAACAAAGAGGGTTAAGGATTCCTGTGATATTAAAAGAGCAGGCTCCACATTGAAAAAGCGCGTAAATGCAGCAATCACTGAAGCGGAAAACTCCGGTGACATTATCAGAATTGGAGACTTCTTATATGATGCTTCAGATAATAATATTGTTATTAGAAGAAGGAACAAACCGAATATCGATTTGATTTCAGATGAGGAAATAGCTAAAAGCATAGAATTGGTATTGATTTACAATCCTGAAATCACAACCTCTCAAATCGCAAAGGAAACCTCACGCAACTTCGGATTCAGGTCAACTTCTAAAAAGACCGCTACCAGAATCAATAGCGTCCTGGATTTAATGATAGCAAACAATAAAGTTAAAATTGAGAATGATATTGTTGAACTTAAATAGTGTTTTTTATGTCAACTAAAGTGAAATCACCTGACAATTTGCCGAATAAACCTGGTGTCTATATAATGAAGGATGATGAGGACACCATAATTTACATAGGCAAAGCTAAAAGCCTTATAAAGCGTGTCAAATCTTATTTTCGTGAAAAGCTGGACAGGCCAAAAACCCAAATATTGATGAGTCATTTCGATAGCTTGGAATATATCGTAACCAATTCTGAAAAGGAAGCCCTAATTTTAGAAGCCACTTTAATCAAAAAGCACAGGCCCCGTTATAATATTCAACTGAAGGATGATAAGCGATATCCTTATGTCAAGATTACGGATGAGGAGTTCCCAAGATTGGTCATTACAAGAAACGTTACAAAAAGCGGTGTTTATTTTGGCCCATTTACAGATGTGGGCTCTGTCAAGCAAACTGTTAAATTTTTGAAGTCATTGTTCAAGATAAGAACTTGCCGCAATATGAACGGACCTTGCCTTAACTCCCAAATCGATTTATGCTATGCGCCATGTGATGGAAAAATATCCAAAGAGGACTATGCCGAAATTATTAACAAGATTGACTTATTTTTCCAAGGCAAATATTCGATTATCGTGGATAATCTCAAAAAGGAAATGATTGCGGCGGCCAATAATGAGGAATTCGAAAAGGCAGCTGTCATAAGAGACCAGATTACATCAATTGAAGAGATTATGGAAAAGCAGCTTGTCGATTTTGTCGACGATGACCTGGACCAGGATGTCATAGCCATAGCTCCCGGCGAGAATGAGGTTGTAGTCATTATAATGCCGATTAGGAACGGCAAGATTGTAGGTCGTGACGACTTTCTGATGAGCGGTTCACAATATGACTCACCATCCGAAATAATGTTTTCTTTTATTCAGCAGTACTATGGTTATAACAGGCACATTCCTAAACAGATTCTTTTGGATGAAGATATTGATGAAAAGGAGCTACTTGAAGAATGGTTAAGTGACTTAAGGGGAAACAAGGTAAAAATTAAAGTTCCTCAAAAGGGCGTTAAATTAAGGCTTGTCAAGATGGCAAAGAAAAATGCCGAAATTATCAAGCATCAAAAGAAGAAGATGGAAAATTCATTGATAGAGCTTAAGAAATACCTCAAACTTGAAAATGTTCCTCATGTGATTGAAGGATATGATATCAGTAACATTTCAGGCAAATTCGCTGTTGGTTCGAAGGTGTCATTCAAAGATGGAAAACCTAACAAAAAGATGTATAAGCATTTCAAAATGGAAACTCCAGGACCAAACGATTTTGCAATGATGGAGGAGCTGTTGACCCGCAGATTGAAATTAATCGATTCTGATCCGGAACCTGACCTGATAGTGATTGATGGTGGCAAAGGTCAGCTGGGTATGGCATGCGGGGTGTTGGAGGAATTAAATCTCACTCATATTCCAGTCATTGGGATTGCAAAGGAATTTGAAGAGATATATGTTCCAAACAGTAAGCGCCCAATCATTATTCCTAAAAACAATAAGGCATTGCACTTGCTTCAGCAAGTTAGGGATGAATCGCACCGTTTTGCGATAACCTATCATAGAAAACTGCGCAGTAAGGATATTTCAGCCTCTTCACTTGACGATATCGCTGGAATCGGTAAAAAAAGAAAGGTTAATCTTTTAAAAGAATTTGGCACTATTGAAAACATTAAGAAGGCATCAATCGATGAATTAGCTAAAACCGACGGCATGAATCAAAAAACGGCTGAAAATGTCTATAATTATTATCACTAGCGTCTTATTATTTTTAATGAAAAATGGCTAATTTTCCATTAAGTTTAAATATAAGAATTTTAATAATGTTTTTATAAGAAAGAAAAAGGAATAATTATTTATGGTAAAATGTCCACGGTGTGGGTATGAAAATCCATCCAACGCCGTATATTGTTATAATTGTGCCTATCTTCTAACAGACTCTCATGGGAACAGAATCAATAATACAAAACGCAAAAACAGTTGGGACATAGGTATTGCTAAAAAAATTGTTATCGTACTAGGAATTATTATTATAGCGCTGTTACTCTTCTCTCTGGTCTATAACAACACTCAACCCTCTCATAATGAAACTTTGAACGTGATTACTGATGATGGCAGTGTTCACAAAACTGCTTCTTATCCATATGTTGCTGTAATCGACTACGAAGGTAGTTGGTATGCTGAAATGGGAAACCCGAATTATCTTGCAAAAGAATCAGGTTACGGTCCGAAAAAATTCACACTTGACTGTGCTCCATGGGATAGGGTGGCAATCGATGCCAAAAAATATGACTATGGTGAAGGGGAATTCAAAGTGCAGCTTTTAAGAAATGGTGAAGTTGTAGCTGAAGATTCAACTACAAATGTTACAGGCAGGATTGTAATCAATTACAACTATTGATCTATTCTATTTGGTTAATCTTTTCCTGCAGCAGTTCAACTAGTTCATCAGTCTTATATAATCTGATTTCTTGTTCGTCGTCATCTTTGAATATTTGGATAAATCTGATAAGGTCACTGCATAGCTGGTCGTATTGAATATTTAGGGTGTTATAGTTATTCATTAGTGTAACTAGCTTTTCCTGTTCTATTGGTTCAGGTTCCCTTAAAATCCTTTCAATATTTACAAAATGACTTTCAATCATAAATTTTTCTTCTTCTAAGCTATTTTGATATTCTTCAATCTTATTTTCGCTAGCCATGTTAATCACAGTTTTTTTTTGTTAATTAATATAAAATATAAATACTTTCATTAATAAAAATTTGTATAATATAAGGGGCATAAAGAATGATAAAAGTTGAAAATGTAAGTAAAGATTATGAATTAGCTGATGGGACAAAAGTTACCGCACTCAAGAATGTTAGTCTGGAAGTCAAGGAAGGTGAAATTTTAGGAATCATGGGAAGAAGCGGTTCCGGTAAATCTACACTTCTAAGGGCTTTAAGAGGTGTTGAACACATTGATGAGGGAAGCATAACTGTCGGTGATGTTAGCATTAACCAGGATTCCTCTCAGTTCTACTACAATAAACTCAAAAAGGAAACTGCAATACACCTTCAGAGATCCTTTGGTATCTGGCCGGATACAGTACGTGAAAATGTATTGAGGAAACTGTATGCCAGAAGATATTTTGACGAAGGGGATACTAATTTTGAAGTTGCCGAATCAGAATTCGGTGATGAAGCCGATGAGCTTTTGGAACTTGTTTCATTAACTCATAAGAAAGACCATTATGCATCTGTATTAAGCGGCGGTGAAAAGCAGAGGCTTATCATGGCAAGACAACTTGCTAAACAGCCTAAAGCATTGCTTCTTGATGAACCTGCAACAATGGCATGCCCTAAAACAAAACAAGAGATATTGGATGCAGTCAAAAAAATCAACAAGGAATTGAACATCACTGTGGTCATCGTATCTCACCTGCCGGATGTTCAGAAGTATCTGGCGGACAGGGTGATTCTTCTTGAAGACGGTGAAATTGTTGATGAAGGCTCTGCTGATGAAATCTGCGATAAGTTCATGGAAGGCATGGATGACATAGTTGATATCGAAAATGTTGCAACCGATGAAGACGTAATCCAAGTCAATGACATCTACAAAAGGTTCTACCTCTTGACTGGAGGGGAAGTTCTGCAGATTGAGGATGTAAACTTTACAGTTCAAAAGGAGAATATCCTAAGCATTATCGGACCTAGTGGTGCCGGCAAAACAGTCCTTTTGAGAATGCTCGGCGGACTTGAAGACCCTGACAAAGGGGAAGTATTGTACAAGGTCGACGGAGAGTGGAATGATGTGGACATTCCCGGCATGGGCCGTATGAAAATCAGATCCAAATTAGGATTCATGCATCAGGAATTCGCCTTAAGCCATTATGCAACCGTTTTGAATCAACTTGCAACCAGACTAGGTTATAAGAACCAGAACATTATTAATGAAGCCAGGGAAAGGGCTAAAAGAATAGGACTTAGCGAAGAGCTATTGGATTCATTTTACTTGCTCACTGATTTGCCTGAAGTCGAAGCGAGGGATCGTCTTAAGAAGATTGGGCTTGATGAAGGTATTTTGGATGACCTGTTCCCAAGATTCCCGGAAACCGCAACAAAAGAAGCAGTTGCAGACATATTCGAAAGCCTTGATTTGGACATGGATATCCTGCATAGGAAATCCTATGAATTGTCAGGTGGCCAGAAGGTGCGTGTAATGCTTGCATTGATTCTGGTTTCAAGGCCTAAGTTCCTGCTTTTGGATGAGCCGTTCGGTGATTTGGACCCTGTTACCTTAAGAGATGTAACCAATGCTTTGAAAACAATTTCCAAGGATTATGGAATCACCATCGTAATGATTTCACACAATACCGACTTTATCAAGGAGCTGTCCAACAGGGCGGTATTTATGGATGACGGCAAATTAATCGATGACAGTGAGGACATCGACCAGATTGTTGACAATTTCATTGATTTCTGTCATGCGGATTACCTCAAGGGTGATTAGACAATGTTTGATGTAATAATGGTTCCGGTTGACGGATCCGAATATGGATACAAGGCAGCCGATGTGGCTATTGAAATAGCCCAAAGATTCGACTCCAAAATAGCCGCAGTCCATGTTCTGGAGGAATTCTCATTCAATAGTTATGACATGGAAGAGGATTCCGGCGATGCAATCTTGGCAAAAATTACTGAGAAGGCAAATAAGCTAGGAATCGAAGTTACAGAACACTTGCTCACTGCAGATCCGTTAAGGGACATGAAATTCATTGCAGACCAGACCCGTGCTGATTTGATTGTCATTCATGCTCATGGAGCCAATAATCATCGATTTGTGTCCTTTGATGAAAACGATGTTTCAGATACCCAAATAGGTTCTGTTTCAGAAAGGCTTTTAAGAACTTCTTCAGTACCTGTATTATTGATAAAATAATACTTAAAAAAACTTATTTTCCTTTTTTTATACATTTTTATAAGGTATTTTTTACTTAACTTTTTATATAATAAGAAATATACTAAATATAACATAAATTATTAAGATTATAGGAGATATTTTATGATTGTTAAAGATTGGTGCTCATTCTGCGGTGAGTGCGCTGGAGTTTGTCCAAGAAACTTGATTCAAGTTAGAGAATATTCATTAGTGTTTAATGATGATGACTGTAAAGAGTGCGACACATGCATCAAAGCATGTCCGATAAACGCATTGGAAAAAGAGGATTGATTATATGATTGAAACTGATGTAATTGTAGTAGGTTCAGGACCTGCAGGTTCCTCTGCAGCAAAACACGCTGCATTAGGTGGCGCAAGAGTAATTTTGATGGATAAGAAATCTGAAATAGGTTCACCAAAAAGATGTGCTGAAGGTGTTTCAATTCAAGGATTGGAAAAATTAGGCATTGAACTTTCCCCTCGTTGGGTAACTCAAAAAATAGAAGGAATCAGAATTCAGACTCCTGATGGAACCGATGTTTGGATGACCAGCGAAGAGGTCAAAATACCTGAAGCAGGATACATTCTAGAGAGAAAAGTGTTCGATAAGCATATGGCTATGGATGCTGCCAGAGCAGGTGCTGAAATCAGAATCAAAACCTTAGTGACAGGCATCGATAAGATTGAAGATGGGTATATTGTCTATACTGAATGTATGGGTGAAAAAATCGACTATAAATGTAAGATATTGATTGCCGCTGATGGTCCTGAAGGCCACGTTGCAAGATGGGCAGGATTAAAACCGGCTGCAAAGCCTAAGGAAATGGAATCCGGTGTTCAGTATGAAATGTGTAATGTCGAATTCGAAAGGCCTGGGGTAATTGAATTCTATTTAGGTTCATGTGCTCCTGGAGGATACGTATGGATTTTCCCTAAAGGCGATGACATTGCAAATGTAGGTTTGGCAATTTTACCTCATAAAGCTGAAAAGACAGCAAAAGAATACTTGGACGACTTTGTTGCAACTTCCCCTTACTTGAAAAACGCTCAGGCTGTTGAAATGAATGTGGGAGGAGACCCTGTAGGTGGAATGACCAAAAAACTTTATGATGATAACATTTTAGTCTGCGGAGATGCCGCAGGTCAGGTAAACCCATTGACCGGTGGAGGAATTATCTCAGGAATGACTGGTGGAATGTGCGCGGGCCAGGTTGCCGCTCAAGCTATTAAGGAAGATTGTTCTAAAAAATTCTTAAAACAATACGATGAAATGGCACATGCGGAATTGGACCACGACATCAAAAGGTATAAGAAGGTTCAGGAATACCTGCTTACCTTATCCGATGAGGAATTGGACAGCATCGGTCATGCATTCCAGGATGAAAGCTTTGATAAGATTTCAACTACTGAAATCGTTAAAAAATTGATTAAAGTATCTCCAAAAGCCTTACTTAAATTAGGCAAATTCGTTTAGGTGTTAAAATTGATTTTGGTTACTGGTGGAGCAGGCTATATTGGATCTCAAACCAACAAGGCTCTTAATCTTGCAGGTTATGATACTGTTGTTGTGGATAATCTCTGTAAGGGCTATGAGTCCTTTGTCAAATGGGGAAATTTTGAAAACTATGACTTTGGAAGCAAAGATTTGAGAGAGGTTTTTGAAAAATATGACATCGATGGTGTTATTCACTTCGCAGCTTTCTCGCTTGTAGCAGAATCAGTTGAAATGCCTCAAAAATACTTTAAAAATAATTATAAGAATACGCTAAATCTCCTGCAGATTATGAGGGAATTTGGTGTGGACAAATTTATTTTATCTTCAACCGCTGCAGTATATGGAAACCCTGAAAAGGTTCCTATTACAGAAGACCAGGCCTTGAAGCCAATCAATCCTTATGGACATTCTAAATTCATCACAGAAAAGGCTCTTGAAAGGGAAGCCAAAAAAGGTGATTTCAATTATGTGTCTCTCAGATACTTCAATGCAGCAGGTTGTGACTTTGACGGTGAAATCGGGGAACTGCATGACCCCGAAACTCACTTGATTCCATTGGTCTTGGATGCCGCTATCGGAAAGCGCGAATCCATTTCCATTTTCGGTGATGATTATGATACTCCAGACGGCACATGCATCCGCGATTATATTCATGTCAATGACTTGGCTGATGCGCATATCAGGGCATATGAATATCTATGTGAAGGAAATGAGTCAGATGTCTTTAATTTAGGAAACGGAAAGGGATATTCTGTACGTGAAGTAATTGATATGTGCAAAAAGGTCACTGGCCGTGATTTTGAGGTCAAAATAGACAAACGCCGTGAAGGCGATCCGGATATTCTAATAGCCGATTCAACAAAAATCAAGGAAAGGATGGGATGGGCTCCTCAATATAATCTTGAACAGATTGTAGAGTCTGCCTGGAAGTGGCATAAAAAAATGAGTGTAGTTTAGGTAATATTCATGGAAAACGAAAATCATGAGACAAAGATTGATGTTCGCATAATAGTGTCAGGTCTGGATATCGCACAGCTTGTTTCAAAAGCTGTAAATAACATTCAGCTTGAAAGGGATTATAACATTATCGTCTCTTCAATAATACCTACTGTAGAACTGGACATTGTTAAAAAGGTAGCCAGCGGTGCAGATATCCTTTTGATTGGAGGATATGGTCATGATGAAACATACAATATTCTTTTCAATGAACTGAAAACCGATTTTAACAATATAGGTTTATTCGATTATAATGCCATCATCATTGAAGACGAATCAATTGACTTTAAGCTGGCCGAAAAGGAGATTCTGAATTCAATAATAAAGTCAACATTGTCCTATTCCTTGAATCTAATCAATATTCATTCATTGGAAAATAAGCTGATGAAAGTGACTCATAACTATAATAATCTTTTGGACGACTACAACCAGATTATTAAAGAGAATGAAGTGTTAAGTCAAGAGAACAATGAGTTGAGAGAGGATATCTCAGAAGTCCGGGCTGATTTTGATGCTTTTAAATTGCGTTACCAGGACATCTACTCCAGAGAAATTCTCGAAATCTTTAATCTATATGATCTATGGCAGGATACTTTCAGGCAAGATTTGGAAGATGAGGAGAGGGTTGTCATTGCAACAGACAAATTTAGACCCGACAATATCATTGTTGGCCAGGGTTTCATCGCAGCCGAATCTAAACCTAAAGCTATAGAATGGTTAAAAATTGTCAGAACCGCACTGATTTTTGTAGATGACAATTCCGATGATCTGGTTAAGGAACCGACTCCCGACAGCGAACCTAAAGTTCCGGAAGTCAGGGATGACTATGATATTTCCAGCTCCTTTGAGAATTTTTGGGACTGAACCCTAAAACAATTATAATTTTATACTAGTTTTAAGATAATTATAATTATACTATTTAATAGGAGTTAGCAAATGCAAGGTGAGATGGAAGATAAGTGTGGTATTGTTGGAATTCACACAAGTGATGATTCTAAAGATGTCGCATCTTTTGTTTATTATTGTTTGTATGCTTTACAGCACAGAGGTCAGGAATCAGCAGGAATAGCTACTTTTAATTCAAGCCACGGTTTAAAATATTACTGTGGAATGGGTTTGATTACTGACGTGTTTAGAGATTATGAAATCCAAAATCTAAAAGGCAATATGGCCATCGGACATGTAAGATATTCAACAACCGGCCAATCAAAACTGGAAAATTCACAGCCTTTCGTAATTGATTTTGGTGACGGATTTATTGCAATGGCTCATAATGGAGACATTGTAAACTCTGAAGAGTTAAGGAATGAACTTATCAGTGAAGGGTTTTACTTCAAATCCGATTCCGATTCTGAAGTAATCTGTTATTTGCTTAAAAAAGAGCATTACGATAACAATAAGGATGTTTTAGAGGCTATCGAAGCTGTATGTAAAAAAATTGTAGGGTCATATGCATTAACAATTTTAGTTGACGGCGAGTTATATGGTGTAAGAGATCCTATGGGCATAAAACCGCTTGCAGTTGCAAAAAAGGGTGATGAATTCATTTTAGCTTCTGAGACTGTTGCTTTTGATGTAATCAATGCAGAATATATCAGGGATATCGTTCCTGGTGAAATCGTTTACTTCAAAAACGACGAACTCAACTCCCACATGCTGGAAAGCGCAGGAACATGCAAACTTTCACACTGCATGTTTGAATATGTCTACTTTGCAAGGCCTGACAGTACTATTGACGGCATTAACGTTTATCAGACCAGAATGAACATTGGCGAACAGCTAAGAAAGTTATATCCTATTGATGCCGACGTTGTAATTCCCGTGCCTGATTCATCAATTCCTGCGGCCATCGGATACTCAAGGGCTTCCGGAATTCCATATGGTGAGGGTCTTATCAAAAACAGGTATGTCGGAAGGACATTCATCATGCCAACTCAGGAAGAGCGTGAGCTGGCGGTTAGGCTCAAATTAAATCCTATTAAATCAGCCTTGAAAGGCAAAAAGATTATTTTGATAGATGACAGTATTGTTAGGGGAACCACTTCAAAACAATTGCTCAATCTTGTAAAGGAAGCGGAACCGGCTGAAATACACTTGTTAATAGGTTGTCCGCCAGTTATTTCACCTTGTTATTATGGAGTGGCTATGGCAACCAAAAAAGAATTGATTGCAGCGAATTACACTACTGAAGAGATAAGGCAGCAATTAAGCATCGATACGTTAGGATATATTACTCTTGATGCTTTGGTCGATGCAATCGGAATGCCTAAAGAGGACTTATGTTTGGGTTGCGTCAATGAGGAATACCCTACCGAGATTCCTGAAGGTCTTGAAGCTGAAACTTACTATAAGCCTTAGATATCATGGTTGAATTATTAGCTCCTGCCGGAAATTTCATATCTCTGCGCGCTGTTTTGGAAAATGGTGCAGATGCAGTTTACTTTGGCCTTGAAGATTATAACATGAGGGCCAATGCAAAAAATTTTTCCCTAGATGATTTAAGGGATGTCTCAAGGATTGCCAAGGAATATGGGGCTAAAACATACTTGGGCACAAATATTATTTTGAATGAACGCTTAGCTTCAGAGCTCGAATCCAAATTGGAAATCATCTCAGATTCAGAAATTGACGGACTGATCCTATCGGATATAGGATTAATTGAGGATACAGTATCCCATGGCCTTGAGGCCCACATCAGCGTTCAGGAAAACGTTACTAATTCTTATACTTTGAAAACTCTTAAAAAATTAGGCGCCAAAAGGGCAATTCTGTCACGTGAACTTTCCTTAAGGGAGATTGAGGAGCTTGCCAGAAAATCCCCAATCGAAACTGAAATCTTTGTTCATGGCGCAATCTGCATGGCGATTTCCGGGCGTTGCTTTTTAAGCTATGGCCTTTATGGAAGAAGCGCAAACTGCGGCGATTGCCTGCAGCCCTGCAGAAAAAACTGGACATTGACATATGAAGAGGGTGAAGACAATGTCGTTAACTTTTCGGATGTTGAAGATGAGACATTTATCGTAACCGGAAGCGATGATGGAAGTTATAGGACTAACTTCTTTTCACCAAAGGACATGTGCATGATTGAACATATTCCTGAGCTTATGGAAAGCGGCGTTGCATCTTTCAAGATTGAGGGAAGGGCACGCAGTCCCGATTACGGTGCGATGGTAACAGGAATCTATAGGCAAGCGATTGACGATTATTCAAAAGACCCCTTGCATTATGAAGTTAAGGACGAATGGATGAAAGAGCTCACTAGCGTATTCAATAGGGGTTTTGACACTAATTTTTATTTCAATACTCCATTTGAGACAAGCGAAGACAACCAATCAAAATATATCAAAAAGGACATCGGACAGGTTGTTAACTATTACAATAGAGTAAAGGCGGCCGAGTTAAGGATTTGGGATGATTTAAGGATTGGTGATAAGATTATCATTCAGGGTCCCACTACCGGTTCCATCACCCATACGATTGATTCTATGCAAATCGAAGGTGAAAGCGTTAGTGAAGTTGAAAGAGGATGCAATGTGGCAATAGCCATTGAGCAGAAAGTAAGGGAAAACGATTTTGTTTATAAATTAGTTGAGAGGAATTCTGATGATTAAGAAAATAGCCATTTATGGAAAGGGAGGAATTGGAAAGAGTACTACAGTAGCTAATCTGTCTGCTGTTTGGGCAAGTGAGGATTTGAATTGTCTTGTAATAGGCTGCGATCCAAAGGCGGATACTACACGTACCTTATATGGTAAAAGAATTCCTACAGTTGTCCATACTTTGAAGGATAACAGAAAGCCTGAAAAGGATGATTTGGTTTTCAGAGGCTTTAAAGATATACTATGTGTCGAAAGTGGAGGTCCTGAGCCTGGTGTAGGATGTGCAGGGCGAGGTGTCATCGTTGCCATGAAACGCCTCGAACAATTGGGCATCTTTGATGAGGACTTGGATGTTGTGGTCTATGACGTTTTGGGGGATGTCGTATGCGGCGGCTTTTCGGTGCCTCTGAGGGAGAAGTATGCGGATGAGGTTTTGATTGTAACTTCAGGTGAGTACATGTCACTTTATGCGGCCAACAATATTGTTCGCGGTGTTAAGAAGCTTAAGGGTAACTTGAGCGGCATTGTCTGCAACTGCAGAAATGTCGACAATGAGGAGGAAATTGTCAATGACTTTGCAGAAAAGATAGGCACACATGTTATTGGAACGATACATAGAAGTAATTTGATTCAGGATGCTGAATTAGATGCAAAAACCGTTGTAGAAAAATACCCTGAAAGCGCAGAAGCACAAGAATACTCGAACCTTGCTTCAAATATAATGGCCAATGAAAAGATTTCAACTCCGGAACCTATGAGCGATGAGGAATTTGAGGAATTCTTCAAATCATATATGGATTAAAATGTATTTTTCAACTGATTATGATTCACCTTTAGGTAAGATGCTTATCGTAAGTGATGGCGAAGCAATTTGCGGCATATGGTTTTATGGCCAGAAGCATTTTCCATCATTGGAGGATTTTATTGAAAAGGACGATTTGCTTATTTTTGATAATGTTAAAAAGTGGTTGGATAGCTATTTTAAAGGTGAAAACCCTGAATTTGACTTTAAGCTGAAACCTGATGGCAGCCAGTTCAGACTCAAAGTCTGGAATATATTGTCTGAAATTCCATATGGCGAGACATTGACATATGGCGAGATTGCAAGAAAGATTTCACCTGAAATGTCGGCACAGGCAGTTGGCGGTGCGGTAGGCCACAATCCCATATCCATTCTGATTCCATGCCATAGGGTTTTGGGATCAAACGGAAAATTGACAGGATATGCCGCCGGCTTGGATAAAAAAATAGAATTGTTGAAAATAGAAAAAATAATATAAAAAATAAAAAAAAGGTTTTTAAATGTCGTATACCTCTTTTATTTCAATGTTTTCAGCAACATCGTCGGTTTCTTCTTCAGCAGTGTCCTTTTTAAAGTAGGACCAGTGAAGAATTTCCTGTTCATAGGTATAGAGATTTCCAAATCCTTGTGAATTTTCAAACTCATAGACCTTTTCCAAGCCATTGCTTTTTTTATCTTCAAATGTTGAGTCCTTTGCATTTTCAATTACGAGTCTTGATTCATCAACGTTTATTGAAAATGTGGTGTTTTCAACTTTTGAATTTATCAGATAGCTTTTGATAATTTTTTCATGAAAATGGCTGTAAATTTCAGGATTTAGGAATAATTCAAATCCTTTTATTTCACCGTTTACAATGATTAAAACGCCGGTTTGACCTTCGGCCAGATTAAATGCCTTTATAAATTCCTCATGATTTACTTTTTGTGCATCATAGCTTTCGGACATTGCACCTGTAGGGGATGAAAAGTCGATTGATTTTTCAAGGTCTCTGATTGATGACCAGACTTCACTCTGCACGGGCCTGTTATGGCGTTTTGCGCTTAGTTTTGCTCGGCGGGTATTATAGTCTGCAATATGCACGGAACTTCTAAATTCGCTTTTGTATGCCCAACGGCCCTGTTCGGTACAGCTGACGGAAATGCTGCATTCTGATTTTGGTGCTACCAATATTGTTGAGTTTACAATCCTGTTTTGGTCTCCTCCAACCACCTCTTCGCCATCAACTAAAAGGAGAGGGGTAATGGAATTGTTTTTGACGATCAATGTGTTTACGGTTGAGTGTTCACATTCTTTAACTTCAACAAGGCCTAATTCCAAACCTTTTTTTAGTGTTAGGATGTCTAATTTATAGTTAGGCTGGGTTTTTAAAGGAATA
This sequence comes from Methanobrevibacter sp., assembly GCF_045112895.1. Taxonomy (GTDB): domain Archaea; phylum Methanobacteriota; class Methanobacteria; order Methanobacteriales; family Methanobacteriaceae; genus Methanocatella. The sequence goes on from NZ_JBGUIH010000012.1 coordinate 50,681, forward strand.
ATCGCCATATGTTCATGTGATTGAGGAGTTAAAAGTTCAATGTCTGAGTTTAATTCGGTTTCTCCTATGATTATCATTGTTTCTCCTCCACGTGTAATTTTGATAAGTCATCGAATAGGAAGTGTATGTCGCTTTCAGGGTTTTTCACTTCTTGAGTGAACTCTTCGGTTGATAGTACTTTTGCAATAGCCTCTTTTCCTATTATAAATTGTATTTTTGCAATGTATTCATCTGAAATTTTGTCATATAGTCTTCCACCGCTCATTGTACCTTTTGCTACGGTGCGGGTGCTGTTTGCAACGTATCCTATTTTTCCGAAATGTCTCATTTCACAAGATATTGCCTCTGCATCATAGTTATTATCCGGTTCTTTTGTTAATTTTACTAATCTGTTTAATGCTAATGGTTTTGGTCCGTGAAATCTATCCATTGAAAGTATTGTTATATACATATTATCACCTTGTGTGTATATTGTGCTTGATAATATTTAAAGGTATCGAAAAAATAGTTGTATGATGAACTATAAAGTTTAGTATATGAAAAAGCTTGCAATTTTCGATTTTGACGGGACTTTATTTGATTCAGTAGATGATGTCGTCAAATCTTTCAATGAGGCATTGACAGTCTATGGTTTTCCTACCGTAACACGTGAGGAGTATATCGGCAGCTTGGGCGGAAACATTGATGAAATAGTCTCATTGGTATTGAAGGATAATGCCACTCCTGAAAATCTTGAAAGCTTCAAGAACACCTATCTGAAGATTTATTACGGATCAAAAAAGGAGAATAGCCTTCCGTTTCCGGGCGCTCATGACATCTTGAAAGAATTGGAAAGCCGGGGAGTATTGCTGGCAATCAATTCAAACAGGTTTACCGATTCAATCGAGTCATTTGTAGAAAAGTTCTTGGAGGATGTTGATTTCCTATCGATTGAAGGGCATGATTTTGATATTCCAACCAAACCGTCTCCAGCGGGCGTCAACAGAATCATTGAAAAGGCAGGAGTTTCTGTTGAGGATGCAATTTTCATCGGAGACTCTTCAACAGACATTGAAACAGCCAAAAATGCAGGAGTTGACTGCTTGATTGTCAAATGGGGCTATGGAAACGAAAAGGACTTTGAAAACGATTATGTTTTGGAAGCTATTGATGATGTTTCTGAAATACTTAACTATTTTTAGCTTGAAAATCAATTAATTAT
>NZ_JBGUIH010000013.1:0-58802 GCF_045112895.1 Methanobrevibacter sp.
ATCGAACACCAAATGAACTTAATGTATGAAACATTAGATATCCATCAGGATAACCTACCTTTAAAATCATCTTTAAATATATATCAAAAAAATGCCCTGAGGATAGATTGGAATGAAATTTTAAAACCTTCAAATGATGTTTATATATTGGGGAATCCTCCATTTGTAGGTAAACAAGAGCAAAATAATGAACAAAAAGATGATATGAATATTGTTTTCAGAGGATATGACAAAATAGGAACTTTGGATTATGTTTCAGCTTGGTATAAAAAAGCTTTGGATTATATTATTGGTACTGAAATTGAATGTGCTTTTGTTTCAACAAATAGTATCTGTCAAGGTGAGCAACCACCAATACTCTGGAGAATTCTTCAAGAAAATGGCATTATAATTAATTTTGCGCATCAGTCATTTAAATGGAGTAATGAAGCAAAAAATAATGCTGGTGTAAATGTAGTAATAATTGGTTTTAGCATGTTTGAATCTAATAAAAAAGAATTATTTACTTATGAGACTTTGAATTCTTCACCTAAATGTAATACTGTAAAAAATATTAATTGTTATTTAGTAGATTTTGATGATGTGATTATAGATAAAAGGAATAAACCATTATGCAACGTTCCTCCAATGGTTTTAGGTAGTATTCCAAGAGATGGTGGAAATTTAATTCTGAGTTCTAAAGAAAAAGAAGAATTAATTCAAAATGAACCATTGTCTAAAAAGTATGTTAAACGTCTAATAAGCACTAAAGAATATTTAAATAATGAAAAAAGATATTGTTTATGGTTAGTAGATGCTTTGCCTAGTGATTTAAAAAGCATGCCTACTGTTTTAGATAGAATTAATAAGGTTAAAGAATTTAGATTGAATAGTACTCGTGAACAAACTCGAAAATTAGCAGCATATCCTAGCAAATTTGCTGAAATAAGACAACCTAAAACAGATTATATCTTAATTCCTCTTACTACATCCGAAAATAGAGAATATTTACCAATTGGTTTTGTTGATAAGAATATTATTGCAAATAATTCTGCTTCATTTATAGAATCTGATGATAAATTTCTGTTTGGAGTAATAACCTCAAAGATGCATATGGTATGGATGGAATATGTTTGTGGTAGATTAGAAAGTAGATATAGATATTCAAACACATTAGTTTATAATAATTTTCCATTTCCGCATGAAGTTTCTGAGAAAGAAAAAAATAATGTTAAAAAACAGGTTGATAATATTTTAAATATTAGAAATTTTTATTCAGAAGAAACATTGGCTGATTTATATGATCCCATTTTAATGCCTGATGATTTAAAAAAAGCTCATCATGAATTAGATATTCTTATTGATAAATTATATCGAAAAAAACCTTTTTTAGATAATAATGAAAGGATGGTATTTTTATTAAAAGAATATCTTAGATTATCATAAAAATTTATATTCTTTTCATAACAGAATATTAACCAATTAACAATATTGTTAAAGGTTGATTAAATTGACTGATAATTCATTTAAAATTTTAGATAATAAAAACAATTTTGTTTTTAAAGAACTTGAAAACTCTATTAAAAAGGGTTCTAAACTATCAGTCATTTCTGCTTATTTTTCTATGTATGCGTATGATTATCTAAAAAAAAATTTGGATAAAATTGACAATATGCGCTTTATTTACACCAAACCTAGTTTTTTAAGAGACAATATTAAAGAATCAAGAGAATATTATATTGATAACAACAGTATTTTTGGTAATGAGTATGAAATTAAGCTTAGAAATGAAATGACTCAAGGATCAATTTCTAAAGAATGTGCTGAATGGATAAAAAATAAAGTTGACATTAAGTCTTTTAAGATTCCAAATGAAGCACAACCTCGTATGATTTGTGTTGATAATGGAAATGATTCAAGTATTGCTATTAATGGTAGTGTTGATTTTACTACTGCGGGTTTGGGAATCACTGATTCAAATAGGCAAGATATGAACCAATGTGCTTTTGGTCAAGCATTCACACAAATGTCTTCTATGACTTTTGAAGCTTTTTGGAACAATAGTGAACTTTTAGAAGATGTTAAAGATGAAGTTTTAGCTCAGATGCAAACTATGCATAAGGAAAATCCTGCAGAGTTCATTTACTTTTTATCCCTTTATAATATCTTTTCAAATGATTTGGATTCTCTGGATGAAGATAAAATCGTCCGTAAAGGCAATGATTTAAAAGATTCTCAGATTTGGAATAAATTATATAAATTCCAAAAAGATGCTGTAATTGGTATAATTGATAAAATTGAAAAATATAATGGCTGCATACTTGCTGATAGCGTTGGTTTGGGTAAGACTTTCACTGCACTTGCAGTAATTAAATATTATGAGTCAAGAAACGATAGGGTTTTAGTTTTAACACCTAAAAAATTAAGCGATAATTGGATTATATATACGCAAAATGATATGAGAAATATCTTTTTGGATGACAGGTTCAATTATGATGTTTTAAATCATACTGATTTGAGCCGTGAGGGAGGTTTATCAAATGGGATTAACCTTTCAACAATCAATTGGGGGAACTATGATTTAGTTGTTATTGATGAATCTCATAACTTTAGAAACAATCCTTCATTTAAAGGTCGCATTACTCGTTATCAAAAATTAATGAATGAAATTATTAAAGGAGGGCATAAAACACGTGTTTTAATGTTATCTGCAACTCCAGTTAACAATAAGATGAATGATATTAAAAATCAGATTAGTTTCATTACTGAAGATGATGACAATGCTTTAGTTGATGTGGGAATTAAAAGTATTTCTGAAACATTAAGAAAAGCGCAAGGTTCATTTAATCAGTGGACAAAACTTCCAGAGATTGAAAGAACGGGTGCTAGTTTTGTTGATTTAGTTGATTTGGAATATTTCAAATTACTGGATACATTAACAATTGCACGTTCTAGACGCCATATTGAAAAGTATTATGATTTATCTGAAATTGGTCATTTTCCCGAAAGAAAAACTCCAATTAATATTAAATCTGACATAGATTTAAAAGGGGAATTTCCTTCAATAGGTGACATTAACAAAGAAATTTCAAGACTAAAATTAGCAATTTATACTCCAATGAATTATATTGATGATGATGAAACATTGAAAAAATATGAGGATAAATATTCTACAATTGGTAAAGGTGGAGCTGTTTTTAAGCAAAGTGCAAAAGATAATGCGCTAGTTGGACTAATGACAATAAATCTCTTAAAAAGGATGGAAAGTTCGATTGAATCATTTAGGCTCACAACTAAAAAATTATTAGATAACATTAATAATATATTGGATAAGATTGATGATGTAAACTTTGATCCGAATATTGATATTGATTTGATTGACCCTGATGAAGATGAATACGAAAACTTGTTATTTGGTAAAAAAAGAAAGATTTTACTTCAAGATATGGATTTAGTTCAATGGAAACAGCATTTAAATATGGATAAGGAAAAACTTCAACATTTGCTTGATGAGTCTAAAGTGATTACTCCTGATAGAGATGCTAAATTAAGAGATTTAAAAGATAGAATTTCTCAAAAAATTACAAATCCAATAAATTCTGACAATAAAAAAGTTGTTGTATTTACTGCATTTGCTGATACTGCAGAATATTTATATGAAAATATCCATAAATGGGCATTAACTGAGTTTAATGTACATTCTGCATTGATAACAGGTAAAGGTACAAATCAGACAACATTAAAATCTGTAAAAAACAAACAAGACTTAAATGATTTATTGACTAATTTTTCACCTATTTCTAAGGAACGTTATAAAATTAATCCTAAGGCAACTGATGAAATTAATCTTTTGATTTGTACTGATTGTATTTCTGAAGGTCAAAACTTGCAGGACTGTGATTATTTAATTAATTATGACATCCATTGGAATCCTGTAAGAATTATTCAAAGATTTGGAAGGATTGATAGGATTGGATCTAAAAATGATGAAATTCAATTAGTTAACTTCTGGCCTAATTTGGAATTGAATGATTATATTAACCTTGAAGCAAGAGTAAAAGATCGTATGATTATGGTTGATGTATCTGCTACGGGTGAGGAAAACCCCATTAGTAAAAATCAAACAATGAATGATTTGGAATACCGTAAGAAACAATTAGAAGAATTGCAAGATAGAGTTCTTGATTTAGAGGATATTTCAAATTCTATTTCGATTACTGATTTAACATTCAACGATTTTAAAACTGAACTTATGGATTACATGAATGAACATTTGGAGGAACTTGAAAAAGCTCCTGCAGGTATTTACTCTATTGTTAATATTCCTGAAGATTTAAAAGATGAAATTGAACCCGGAGTTATATTTTTACTTAAACAAGTTTCAGGTTCAACGGAATCACATGAAAAAAATCCTTTAACTCCTTATTATTTGGTTTATATTAGTGAATTGGGTGAAGTTAAATTTTCATATATTCATTCTAAAAAGGTTTTAGATAATTATCAAAAATTATGTGTTGGTAAAAAAGGAATTTTTCCTGATTTAATTCAAAAATTTAATGAAAAAACTAATGATGGTAAGGATATGAAAAAATATTCAGAGCTTCTGGTAGAAACTATTGAAGATATTTTAGGTAAAAAACAAGATGTTGGTATTGATAGTTTATTTAGTGGAGAAGATTTCACTACTTTAGAAAAAATGGATATTGATGGTTTGGATGAATTTGAGTTAATAACTTTTTTAATTATGAATTAGGGGTTTTAAATGTCAAATAATAGAGAAATTCTTTTCAATGATTTTTTAAATATTTCTGATGAATTTTTAATTGATTCATATATTTCTAAAGAAAAATTTTATAATTTTGGTTCATTAAATTCATCTGATAAAAAACTTTTTAAAAATTATGTTCGCCAAGTAAAATGGTGTTATAGGTTTCATAATAGTAATATAAATATTCAACCTTATTTTGATGATAAAAAAAGATATGGTGAAGTAGAAGTTTGTAATATTATTCTAAAGGATGAAAATATTTCAAAATCTGCTAATGAAGATAAATTTTTTAATGAAGATAAAAAAATTGATAAAATAGTTGAAATAGTCTTAAGACTGATTACTTTTCCTCAAATTCTAGTTGTTCAATATCGGTCAATGATTAGAATATTTACTTCGCATATAACTGTAAATTTAGTAGATTCTAAAAAAAGAACTTTGGATAAGATAGTTTCTACTAATAATTGGATTGATACAAAAAATATAAATGATTTAGAATATACACTATTTAATAACATTCAAATTGAAAATTTGAATCATGAAAATTTTTATGAATTTTATAATAGTTTTATTGATAATGTTATTAAATACAATGCTTCATTAATGGTTGGGGAGGAAGTTGAATTACCTGTAGATGAACTTAAAGAAATAAATGATAGAATTGAAATTTTAAATAAAGAAATAAAATCTTTGAGAATTGATTTAAAAAATGCAACACAACCTCGTGATGAATCGAGGATAAATAACGATATACGAATTAGAAGAATTGAAATTAGAAATTTACAAAAAAAGTTAGAGGAATAGTATGAAATTAAATGGTGAAAGTTTTGATTTTGTTGAGGATAATATTCAAAAATTAAAGGATTTGTTTCCGGAAATTGTCACTGGGGATAATGAAATAAATTTTGATTATTTGAGAGATTTGTTAGTTAAATCTGATGAAACTGTAATTGATGATGGTGAAGAGCATTATAATTTTACTTGGTGGGGTAAAAAAGAAGCTAAACGTGTTGCTAAAGAAACTATTACTAAAACTTTAAGACCTTCTATTAAAGATAGTAAAAATTGGGATTCAACTGAAAATATCTATATTGAAGGAGATAACCTTGATGCTTTAAAAATTCTTTTAAAATCTTATCGTAATAGAATTAAAATGATTTATATTGATCCACCATATAATACAGGTCATGATTTTGTTTATAAAGATAATCTTCATGAAACAACTAAAGAACATCTTGAAAGCACGGGCCAGTTAAATGAGGAAGGATTTTTATTTGAAAATGCTAAAACGGATGGTAAATTCCATTCTAACTGGTTAAATATGATGTATCCAAGGTTGATTTTAGCTAAAAAACTTTTAACTGATGATGGAGTTATTTTTATTAGTATAGATGATAATGAAGTTGTAAACTTAAGGAAAATTTGTGATGAAATTTTTGGTGAAGAAAATTTTATTAATTGTATTGCTGTTAAAATGAGTGAACCTTCAGGCGTTAAGATGCAACATGAGAACTATAGATTTCCAAAAATTAAAGAATATTTATTATTATATTCTAAAAATAATTTTTCAGGATTTGTTAAAATTGATAAATATTTTGTAAAAGAGTGGGATAAAGAAAATAATTTAATTTTAAGAAATTTTTCTAAAGACGATAGAGATGTTCTTAAAGAAATAGAAAATAAATCTGAAAAAACTGATGAAGATTTACAAATAGTTCAGAAAATATTCAATAAAGTAAAAGTTGAAACTATTACAAATTTCATCAAAAAAGAAAATATTAAAAAAGAAAATCTAAATGATTGGAAATTTGATAATAGTTATAGAATTTTTAAAACAGCAGGTTCATCTAGCTTATTTAATTTAGTTAAAACATTTGATGAGATTCCAAATTCAGATTTGGCCGTAGCTAAATCCCCTAATGGGGTTATGTTTTATTACATTACTAAATTTAATCGTAACACAAAACAGCCTCGTTTACAAGTAATTTTTGCTGATGAAAATATGTATAAAAATCCGTGTGATTTTTGGCAAGATATTAAAACCACAGGGGGTATTGCTTTAGAGGGTGGAGTAAAATTTACGAATGGAAAAAAACCATTGAAATTATTAAAGAGAGCTATTTCTATGACTACTGAGAAGGATGACATAATTTTAGATTTCTTTGCGGGTTCTTCTTCAACAGCCCATGCAGTTATGGATCTTAATAACTCTGATTCTAATAAACGTAGATTTATTATGATGCAATTAAATTCAGATTTAGTCAAGTCTTTTAATGAAGCTACGGATTCGAATACCAAAAAAAGTTTAAAAGAATCTATTGATTTTCTAAAAGAAATTAATAAACCATTGATTTTATCAGAATTAGGTAAAGAACGTATTAGAAGATCTGGAGATAAGATTGTTGAAGAAACAGGAAATAAAGATTTAGATATTGGTTTTAAAGTGTTTAAGGTTGATGAGTCTAATTTTATTCCTTGGAATTCTGATTTAAATTCAGATACTATTGAACAAGCGATTATATCTACTGGTAATGAGTTAGTTGAAGGTAGATCTGAATTAGATTTTATCTATGAATTATTATTAAAGAGGAATTTGGATTTAAATTGTCCAATTGATGAAAAAGAGGTAAATGGTCATAAAGTTTATGTTGTGGATAATGGTGGTTTATTAGTTTGTTTAGAATCAAATATTGATGAAACTATAGCCTCTGATTTAATAGACCTTAAAGATGAATTATTCATTGAAAAATCCGAAGTAATTTTAAGAGATAAAGCCTTAAATGACACATCATCAATAAACATTTACGAAAAATTAAAAACAAACAACATAGACTTCAACACAATTTAGGAGGTCTAGGTATGGAAATTAAATTTAAAGATAAATTACAATATCAAACTGATGCTGTCGATTCTGTTATTCGATTATTTGAAGGACAACCTAAAATTCCTTCTGAAATTTCTATTACTAGTCGAAAGTTAGTTTCTCCAATTAAAGGTACTGGAAATTTATTTGAAATAAGCATTCCAGAAATTAAAGATAACTTTTTTCAAATTCAAGAAGATAATGGGTTGGTTGTTAATGATGATTTAGAATCTTTAGATTTCACTGTTGAAATGGAAACAGGTACTGGAAAAACATATGTTTATTTAAGAACAATTTTAGAACTAAATAAACAATATGGGTTTTCTAAATTTGTCATTGTTGTTCCTAGTGTAGCTATTCGTGAGGGTGTTAAAAAGACTATTGATATAACTAGAAAACATTTTTCACAATTATATAAGAATCCGAGTTATACAGATTTTGTTTTTAACTCAGATAAAATGTCAGAGCTTAAAAATTTTATGGAAGATGACAATATTCAAATAATGATTATTACGATTCAATCATTTAATCGGGAATCAAATAAAATACGTCAAGAATGTGAAAATGGAGTAATACCATTTAATTATATTACTAAAACTAATCCTATTGTGATTATTGATGAGCCCCAATCCACATCAAGCACTCCAAAGCAAAAAGAAGCAATTGCTGATTTGAACCCATTATTTACTTTACAGTATTCTGCAACTCCTAAAGATACAACTAATTTAATTTATAGATTAAATGCTGTTGATGCATATAACAAACATTTAGTGAAAAAAATTGAAGTTGATTCATTTGATGCTGCAGATTATCAGGGAAAACCGTATGTTCATTTAAATGAAGTAAAACAAAATAAGCAAGGTGTACGTAGTGCTAATATTACTTTTGTTAAAAAATCAGACACTGGTTTAAATACAGCTAATCAGAATGTTAAAATTGGAGATGATTTAAGTGTAAAAAAACTGTCTAATAATTCTAGTTATGATGATGGTTATGTTGTGGAAGATATTAGTGTTAGAGAAGGTGAAGAGAGGATAATTTTTGAAAATGGTAATGCTGTTTATTTAAATCAAAGTATAAATGATATTAATCAAGAGGGAATTAGAAAAGCCCAAATTGAAGCAACTATCAGAGAACACTTAAAAAAAGAAAGAAAATATGCAAAGAAAAATATTAAAGTTTTAAGTTTGTTTTTCATTGATAAAGTTGAGAATTATCGTTTTTATGATGAAGAAGGATCTCATAAAGGAAAATATGCTCGTTGGTTTGAAGAATATTATAATAAAATTATTAAAGAAGATGGATTTAGTGATTTACCTAAATATATTTTAGATATGGCTCCTGAGGAAGTTCATGATGGTTATTTTTCCATTGACAAGAAAAAATGGACCAACACTAGTGGTGAAACTACAAAAGATGATAGTACATATGAAAAAATTATGAAAGATAAAGAAAAATTATTGAATCCTAAAGATAATTTAAGGTTTATTTTTTCACATTCTGCTTTAAAAGAAGGTTGGGATAATCCAAATGTTTTCCAGATTTGTACATTCATTGAAACACAATCAGATTTATCTAAACGACAGAAAATTGGTCGTGGATTAAGATTATGTGTAGATGGTGATGGAAATAGGGTAGATGAATCTTATGGAGATGAATTTGAAGATATTAATCGTTTAACCGTTCTTGCAAATGAAAGTTTTGAAAATTTTTCAAAATCACTTCAAAAAGAAATGATTAATGATGGAATTGAATTTAATTATGTTAAAATTGAAGATTTTATAAATATTCCATTCATGGATAAAAATGGTAATGATAAAACTACTGAAAGGTACCATGCAGAATTAATTTGGGGGCAATTATTTAATGATGGCTTAATTCTTAAAGATGGTCATTTAACTAAAAAATGGGACAAAGCCATAAAAGAAAATAAGGTTATATTGCCAAAAAAAGTATTGGATACTATAGAACCTCAAATGCAAGGATCTTTTAAACTTTCAATAATTGATAAAGTTAATAGTAAATCCGCTAAAAATTACATTAAAAATAAAAAGGATAGAATAACAGTTACATTAGATAAAGATAAAATTGAATCTAGTGAATTTAATAATTTATGGGATAAAATTAAATATCAATCAACTTATTCAGTAAAATTAAATACTGAAATATTGATTGAAGAATGTGTAGAAGATATGGGTTTAGAATTAAAACATATTCAAAAACCTAAAATTCATCATGTAACAGGAGATATTGAAATCAATAAAGATGGAGTTAAAGGAATCACCAGAACTGATCGTCAAAAATTTATCGATGTTGAAAGTAATGAGATTCCGAATATTGTTAAAGATTTGCATGATGCAACCCATTTAACTAAAGCCACAATCATTGAAATATTACTGAGAAGTAATTCTCGTAATGATACATTTGAAAAATTATTGATTAATCCAACTGAATTTTATAATATTACTGTTGATATTATAAAAAGGAATTTGAATCAGGTTATTATTAAAAATATAGAATATGAAAAAATTGATGGTCAAAATTATGATTCTACAGATTTTAAACCTTCTTTCGATGAATGGGTTAAAGATAATGATTTTGCAGCTAGTAAATTAGTTAAAGCAACTAAGTCTGTTTATGATTATGTTAAATGCGATTCTAATTTTGAATTTGAATTTGCTCAAGATTTGGAAGAAAAAGAGGATATTGAATTCTTTATTAAATTACCAAATTGGTTTAAAATTAAAACTCCTGGAGGTTATTATAATCCTGATTGGGCATTAACAACTAATATTGATGGAAAAAAAGAAACATATTTTGTTATTGAAACTAAAGGAACTTCTCATGTTGATCAATTACCTGAACCTCAAGCCAATAAAGTTAAATGTGGATTTAAACATTTTGAGTTAATAGAAGAGTTAACATATGATGTATGTGTTGATTATAAAGAATTTTCTGAAAGATATCTTATAGAATAATAAATTTATTTAGTGGAAAACACTTTGAGTTAATAGAAGAGTTAACATATGATGTATGTATAGATTATGATGAATTCACATACACATATTCATGAAAACCTAGTATATTATGAAAAATCAAATTGAAAAAATTAACAAATTATATGAAAAAGCTTATGAGGATTTAGAAAATAATAATTTAAATCAAGTAAGTAAGTTTGTACAAGATTTAGAAAAATATGATGTAATTAATTCTAAAGTTTGTTTAAGTTGTTTATATATTGATTTAGGGGCTGTTAAAGGAGATGAAAAATTAATAATTAAGGGTATTTCTTTAATTGAAAATAATTTTGATAAAATGATGAAAATAATAACTCTTTCATCATTATATTTTAATTTAGCTAATGGTTATTCAACATATTATTCTTTAACAAAAAATAAACTTTTTAACAATGAGAACATTATTATTAAAACTAAAAAATTATACAAAAAAGCTTTTGAACATTGTAAAAATCAGGATTTGGCAGTTGAAATTTTAGTTAACTTTGGAAATTTTTATAATTATTTTGGGAGACATATTGAGGCATTAGAATTATATGAAGCTGCTTTAAAATTAAATTCAACTCATGGTATGGCTTTATTAAATAAAGGTCAAAGTTTAATAGAATATAGGAACTTAATGAATCATGATTCTCCAATGTTATTGGAAGTATATAATTGTTTCAAAGATGCATTAAATGATTCAAATTTAACTTATCAAGGTAAGATATCTGCTGAAAGGTCATTCAAATTTTTGAAGATTATAATAATCCATCTTTATTAGCTAAAAAAAGAAAATCAAAATTGAACATAAATCTTAATTATACAGATTTAGAAAGTTTATCAAATATTTTTTGTTACAACAACAAGTTATATCTGAATTTATGTAATTTCTGTCAAGAATGTGAAAATTCTATTGGTGATACAATTGCTATTAGAAGAATGACTACACCAATTAAAAACGAAGAAATTCAAAATGATTTATTTTTAGTATTGTCCTCATATTTAAATCAAATTAAAATGGATTTTATATCTGCAAGGTTAAATTTAATTTTATATCACTATAAAGAATTAGATTTAAAATTTGTTAATAATAATGTCACAATTATTGATTCACTTGATAATGAATTACATAATATTCATATCCAATTAGTTAAAAATTCATTTAAAAGTTTTTATGATATTTTAGATAAGATTGCATTTTTTATAAATGAATATTATGATTTAGGTATAAATCAGAAGCAGATTGATTTTAAGAGAATATGGTATACGAAGAAACGTTTACGGGAAGATTTAGATTTTAATAATAATGGATTAAAAGCATTATTTGATATTCATGAAGATATTTTATATGGAGATGAAAAAAAATTCAGTGATATTCGTAATGCATTAACACATAGAGTATTAAAAATAAAATTAGTATCAGATGATGAAAAAGAGGTTATGACTGAAGAAGAATTATACAATACGACAATTGAGTTAGCAAAACTTGTTAGGAATGGAATAATTTATCTAATGGCTATGGTAGATATTGAAGAATCAAAAAATGATAATTTAAATGCATTTCCAAGGTTTGCAAAAGAAATTCCTAATGAATTAAAATAGTTATTTTATAATATTTTAAATATCTTTAAAACCAATATATGCACATGCCAATCTACAACATTAATGATAACAAATTAACCCAAATCAAAAAAGTCAATTTCAAAAACGAAAGAGAACTTCAAAGACTAACTGAAAATAACCTTGAAGAACTTTTCAATCTTAAATTCATTGAATCTGAATTTCAAGTGGACAATTTAAGAATTGACACGTTAGCATACAGTGAAGAAACAAATTCTTTTGTAATAATAGAGTATAAAAACACTAAAAATTTCAGTGTAATAGATCAAGGTTATAGCTATTTGGCTCTTCTTTTAAATAATAAAGCGGAGTTTGTCTTAAAATATAACCAAGTTCTCAACGAAAACGCAGGAAAAGAGGACTTTGACTTTTCACAAACTCGTGTAATGTTTATTGCACCATCATACACTACATACCAATTAAAATCTGTTGAATTTTCTGATATTCCATTTGAATTATGGAAAGTTTCAAAATTTTCAAATAATACGGTTTTATTCAACCAGATTAATAATTCTCAAGCTGTTGCTTCAATTAGCCAAATTTCAACTGGGGATAAAAAACAATCAATCACCAAAGAAATAAAAAAATACTCCGAAGAGGATTTATTTGAAAATAAAGACAGTATTGAATTATATACTACTCTAAAAGAACGTATTCTTACGGAATTTGAGGACATTGAGATTGTTATAACTAAATTATATGCTGTTTTTAAGGTTAACAAAAAAATCATTGCAAGCGTCACTCCACTTTCCAAATCTCTAAAAATGCATGTTAATGCTAAAAGATTAGACGATTATAAAAATTTATGTAAAGATGTTTCTAACATTGGTCATTGGGGTGTTGGCGATTATGAACTCAAATTACAATCAGAAAAGGATTTTGATTATTTTTTAGAATTGTTTAGTCAATCTTATGAAGAAAAGTTATGATTAAGGTGAAATAATGACAAACATGTGGATGGTAAGAGCTGGCCCAGACTCTTTTTTAATAGATGAATTTTTAAAAAATAATATTGTAGCTATTGGTTGGGATTTAGGTGATTTATCTGATAAATCAGATGATGAAATTAAAGATTTATTCAAAAAGAAATATAAAAAATTACATGCAATTAAACAAGTTTTACATTTTAAAAATGATATTAACATTGATGATTATGTAATTTCATTTAATAATAAAACCAAAACTTATTTTATAGGTAAAATCACTTCTGATTATTATAGATCTGAAATTATCACCCAAACTGATTCATCTGGTGACAATTACTTTGATAATCGAAACGTTGAATGGTTATGGGAGATTCAAAGAGATTCTTTAAAAAAACCAACACAAAAAGCTGTTGGTGAAAATAATACTGTTTTTAATATTAATGATGCAGCAAAAAAAGATATTTTAAAAGTTTTCAATGAAAATAAGGATACAATTGAAAAATCAGCTTGTATAATTAGAAAATATCTAGATGAGCATAATTTAGGTGATTTCACAAATAATAATGTTTATGATGTATGTGCTAAATTTAGAAAGCTGTTTGGTCCTGATGTTTTAGAAAAACTTGAGGGGGCAGATGTTTTAAATTATATATTTTTACATGATAATGATAAAAGTACTTTATGTTATAATTTAGAGTATAATGAGGAATTTAATCGAGGTGGAATTGGAGGAGGTTTTGCAACTAAATATTCATTGTATAAAACTAAAGAAACACGTGAATGGAAAGCAGGTGCATCAAAATCACAAAAAATTGTCAGTGAAAGTGAAGCAATTGAAATTGCATCTAAAATAAGAGATGCTATTGTTAATGGTGCTAAACATATTGAAAATGCTAAATTAGATTCAATTAGTGATTATATCAAACTGGAAAAAGATTTAATAAATATTTTTAAGAATTGCATTGTCAATCCTACTAATAATTGGATTCATAAATATTATGTTCTAATTTTTCCAGATAAGTTCCCTGAAGTTCATGGAGGGGATATGAGAAAATATACTCTTCGTAAATTTCGAATTAATCCAGTAAATGGTTATTATGCTAATGATGGTCAGTTTTATCAATTGGCTAATGAATCAGGCATTAAGATTTATTCATTATTTAGTGAAGAGATTATGAGTTTATTTTTTGAAGGTGGTGTTTGGACTAAAATTGAAGATGGAAAACTTGTCGAGTTAAAGGACTGTGTAAAATCTATATTTCCTAAAGTAAAAAGAAACGTTATATATTTTGGAGCTCCAGGAACAGGTAAGTCTTACAATCTAAATCAGGATAAAAATAATCTTTTAGAAAAATATCCTGGTAATTATGAAAGAGTAACTTTCCATCCTGACTACTCATATGCTAATTTTGTTGGAACTTATAAACCTGTACCTGAAAACGAATCAATTACATACAAATACGTTCCAGGCCCATTCATGAGAATGCTTAAAAAAGCAATTCAGAAACCTTCTGAACCGTATATATTAGTTATCGAAGAAATCAACAGAGCAAATGTCGCAGCAGTCTTTGGAGAAGTATTCCAATTATTGGATAGGGATGAAAACAACGAATCAATGTATCCGATTGATACATCAGAAGACATGAAATCATATATTAACCAAGATAAAATCAAAATACCTCAAAACTTATTCATCTGGGCAACAATGAACTCAGCAGATCAAGGTGTTTTCCCAATGGATACTGCTTTCAAGAGAAGATGGGACTTTAACTATTTCAGCATCAACAACGATGAAGATTTAATTGAAGATATTAATGTCACGTTAAACGATATTAACATCAATTGGAACACCCTCAGAAAAGCAATAAACGATGAATTATTATCATACAAAATCAATGAAGATAAACTTATGGGGCCGTTCTTTGCATTTTATGAATTCAAGGATAAAGAACTTCCAGTTGATACTTTCAAAGATATATTCAAAAATAAAATTATCATGTATTTGTTTGAGGATGCTGCAAGAGCAAAACGTAACGACTTGTTCAGTGGTGCAAAAACAAGTAATTATGTAACCTATTCTCAAATCTGTGAAAAATTCGACAAGGACGGAATTGAAATATTCTGCGACAGCATAAAATCTAAATTCATAAGTGATGATGAATGAATACTAAATACATTCAAGAGCTAAAGCATTACTCCAAAGCTGAAATTCTTGAAATTATTGACGAAAAGTCATTTGACAAGCTTTTGAAATATGCAATTATCACTAAAGATGAATGCAGCTTTCAATTCAAATTCGTTGGAGTAATCATTATTGATGAAGTTGTCCTAAACTGTTATCCCAAATACATTCCAAATAAAGACAACATTGAAGATGATTTTAAACAAACGGTTAGAGTCATTAAGAAATACAACTCTTTAAATGAGGAAATTGACTATCAAAATGAGAATTTAGAGGATATTTCATTTAATCTGCTGTCAATGATGGTATTTTTCCTTGAAGATTATTTTGAAAATGGAGTATACACTAACATTCAAAATATTTTAGAAATTAATGGTAATGGTGAAATCGACTGGAACCGTACTGTTAACTACACAGACCCAATTATAAAAGACAACAAGCCATATTACATTAACTTTCACACTAAATATAAAATCAATGATTTATTTGACTATTTCAGATTATTGCATGAATATGTTATAACTGATTGCTCTAGAAGATTAGAAAAAGCAGGTTTAATTGATTTGTTTGACCTAACTCCAGTTGAGATATCCCCCCACGAACAGGATGATTTTGGTGAAATTACACAAATCTTAGAAAATCTTGAAAAAGAGTTAAATGTAGAGTTTATGACTCGAAAACGAAAGCTTTTAAGGTCAATGCATTCATATCTAGCAGGTAAAAACTCATTTTCAAATGAGAATTATTTAACAGTTTTTGGTACTGATTCTTATCATGTAATCTGGGAAGATATATGTAAAAGAATTTTCAGAGATCAGTTGGATAAGCCGTTAAGGGAATTATTTGAGGATTCTCATTCCAGTAAAAAACTAATTGATTTTATTAAAAAACCTGTTTGGCATTTAACTGAAGGGGACTTCAAAGTTGATACATTTAGGCCTGATTTGATTACATTTTGGAATGATTACTTTGTCATATTTGATGCTAAATATTATAAATTGAAGATTTCTGAAAAGTTGGAAAAGCAGCCTGGTTTGAGCGATATTACAAAACAATATTTATATGAATTAGCTTACAGGGATTTTATTAAGAAATATAAATTTAAAGGTGTTAAAAATGCTTTTTTAATGCCTACATATGATTCTAAAGTTGAAAATAAAGGATATGTTGAAATTGGAATACTTCATGATTTAGGTTTGGAAAATATTCAAGTAATCATGCTTCCAGCTAGAAAGTTAAATAGATTTTATTTGGAAAATAAGAAAATGAAGATTTCTAATATTAATCTTGAATAAATTAACTGAAAAAAGCTTCAAAATAACAAATGTAAGTTATTACATGGTTGAATAGTGGTGTGATTGGGAAATCTAGAGGTTTTAGGAAATTAATACTTATTTTTTCAAAAAAAGGAATCTATGGATTAATTTAAATATTTAATTAGTAATTTTTTTAAAGAATAATTAACATAATTTAGAAACATATTATGTTTCGGTGAGTTAATGTCAAATAGAATATGTCCTAATTGTTATTTTAAAAATGAGTCATCTAGTTCTTTTTGTCAAGAATGTGGTGCGTCTCTTATTTTATCTAACTATATTAATTCAAAAAAAGTGGATAAAAATTTCATGGATAAATTTAAATCAATTTTTGGAAAAAGAAGAATTGATAATATTAACTCTGAAATCGATGAATTTATACATTTAGCATATGATTTACATAGTTTTGATGAAGATTTAATTAGTTTAAATTCAGGTAAATATGATAAAGAAAAATTTAAAAACAAATACTCATCAGTTCTGAAATTAGATGATTTTAAGTATATAGATGAAATCAATAAAGACGAAGATTTAAATAAAAAATTATTACAGCTCAAAAAAATTAAATCATTTATCAATGATTTTGATGTTAAAACTGAGAAATCAGAAAAATTACTTAAAGATATTGATTTAAAAATTAATGAAATTAATTCATTTAATGAAGATTTAAATCAATTATTATCTTCAGATGTTTCATTAAATAGTATTCATAAAAATAAATTAAAATTGAACTATAAATCTCTTTTTGATTTTTTTGATTCCGATAAAATAAAACAGTTGAATATTGATTCAAAAAAACAAATCGATGATTTTTTATATTCATATAATACTATTAATCATACTTTTAAATTACATAATCAAGAATTAAAGAAAAAACGACATGAAAAATTTATCAAAGAAAGTGATGATAAAATTAAAGAATTTTATCAAAAAATTGACAGTTTAAAGAAATCCAATAATTATATCTCAATTGAGATTATCGATGAATTAAAATTAGAATTTAAACCATATCATGATGCATGGAACGATGATGAGTTGTCAAAATTAAATTCTTCAAAAAAACAAAGTGTTAAAAAATTTATAAAGGATTATGATAATTTAAATTCAATAATTGATGAAATCAATGAAACAATTGGAATAAAAATTCTTGAAGATAAATTATACGAAAGATTAGATGAAGTAAATCAATTTAATGAGGAAATAATTAACTTAATCAATTCTAAGTTTTATATTACTTATTTACAAAAAGATGATTTAAAAGATAGATACAGGGATTTATTTAATCTAACAAAAAAGGTTAGAAATAAAACAGATTTAAATAAGGATTATGAAGAGTTTTTTAATTATTACAAAAATTTAGGGCATAAAATAAGATCTATTAATAATAAATATGTAAAAAATGAGTTAAAAGAACATAAAGAGTTTTTTGATGATATTGATGGAAAAAGTTTAGATAAAAAACAAAGAGTTGCAGTTGTAACCAATGAACAGAATTCACAAATCATTGCAGGTGCAGGTTGTGGAAAAACTTTAACTGTAAATGCTAAAGTTAGATATTTAATTGAGAAAAAAGGAATTAAACCTGATGAAATTTTATGTTTATCATATTCTCGAGCATCTGTGGGAGATTTAGTTGAAAAACTACCCGATGGAATTGAAATTAAAACTTTTCATAAACTTGGAGGCAGTATTTTAGAAGATAATGATAAACCTTCAAGACCAGATGATGATGCATTAAAGAATTATATTAATGATTATTTTGCCGAAAAAGTAATAAATAATGAAAAATTGTGCAAAGATATTTTTGAATTTTATTCTTATTATTTCTACAGTTCTATTAAGGATGAAGATGTTACAACTATTGGTGAAGTTTATGATATTGAAGAAGCAAGAGATTTTAGAACTTTAAAAGAGTTGTACGGTGGAGAAAATGAAAAATGGGATTTAAGAAATAAACGTGTTAAAAGTTTAGAAGAATTAATAATTTCTAATTATTTATTTGCTCATCAAATAGATTATGAATATGAAAAAGTATTTGAATGTGATAATAAATATTTCAAAGAACAAAAAGAATTTATTTTTAATTTAATCTTTAACAGTTTTAAAGAAATTAAGAATTATTCTGATATTCCAAATTCATTAATAGAAAATTTACTTGATTTATGTGAAATTGAAGAGCATATAGAAATCAAAAATCATGTTCCAGATTTTTACCTTAGAGAAAATGATATCTATTTAGAACATTTTGGTGTTGATAGAAACTGTGATGCAAAATGGTTAGATAAAAAAGATGCTGAAAAATATAAAAAAGGAATTTTTTGGAAAAGAGAGTTACATGCAAAATATGGATTGAAATTAATTGAAACTTATTCTTATTATATGTCTGAAAATAGATTGTTACCACGGCTTGAAGAAAAACTTAAACAAGCTGGTGTTGAAGTTAAAGAAATTGATTATCAATACTTAATTTCAAAGATTGTTGAAAAAAATAAAGTTAATAGATACACTAAATTCATTGATTTAATAAAAACATTCATTGGTTTATTTAAAGGTAATGATTATACAATTGATAAGTTTGAAGTTTGGAGAGCGCAAAATAATGAAAATGAAGATGAATTTGATAAAAAAAGGACAGAATTATTCCTCAATATTATTGAAGATATTTATATTGGTTATGAAAATCATTTAAAAGAGATAAAAAAGATTGATTTTAATGATATGATTAATAATGCTACAAAGGAAGTTAAAAAGGGCAATTTAAAAAATAATTACAAATATATAATCGTTGATGAATATCAAGATACTTCTTATACTAGATATAATCTACTTAAAGCAATACAAGACAAAACAAATGCCAAAGTCTGTGTTGTTGGTGATGATTGGCAGTCTATTTACAGATTCACTGGTTGTGATATTGAATTATTTACAAAATTCGAAAATTATTTCAAAAATCCTAAAAAATTAAATATTGAAACAACTTACAGAAATAGTCAGGAATTAATTGATATTTCTGGTAGATTCATAATGAAAAACTCAAATCAAAGTAAAAAATCATTAGAATCTAAAAAATCATCTACCCATAAACCAATTAAAATTGCCTATTACAAAAAGTATAGTAAAGAAGATAAGATTAAAACAATGGAATTAATTGTTGATACAATTGCTCAAAAATCTAATAATATTCTTATTTTAGGAAGAAATAAATTCGATATAAAAGATTTTATTGATGCAAAATTATTTAAAAGAACAAATGATGAATTTAGATTAATATATAAAAAGAATAAAGATTTAAACATTCGATTCTTAACAGTCCATAAATCTAAAGGTTTGGAAGAGGATAATGTAATATTAATTAATCTAGAAAATAGCATTGTTGGTTTTCCAAATCAAATGGCTGATGATCCATTAATGAAATTTGTTATTAAAACAAGTGATCAGTATGAATATGCTGAAGAGCGAAGATTGTTTTATGTAGCACTTACAAGAACAAAGAATAATACTTATTTACTGTCTCCAGATACTGATAAATCAGAATTCATTTTAGAATTGGAAGAAAATTTATCTGATTTAGATATTTTATCAGAAGAAAATTCTTTTGATGATAGTTTAGATGATATTGATGAATTCATGAAAGATAAAAGAGTTCATTCATTTAAAACCGGATTAAAATGCCCTTTATGTAAAACAGGTGATGTGGATTTAATTTTCTTCAATGATGGTTCTCAAACAATAGCAAAATATTTTAGTTGTTCTCATAGACAATGTAGTTGGCGTGGCGGTAATTATTATGCGGATATGAGTCTTATAGATGAAATAGAAATATGTCCTAAATGTGGTAAAATAATGCAAGTATATAATGGAAGATATGGTCCTTATTTCAGATGTCCTAGCAAATGCAAAACCCCTAAGATTAAAGGTGATAAATTAAAAAGAATTACAGAAATTTTAAATAAAGATGTTGAATT
This sequence comes from Methanobrevibacter sp., assembly GCF_045112895.1. Classification (GTDB taxonomy): domain Archaea; phylum Methanobacteriota; class Methanobacteria; order Methanobacteriales; family Methanobacteriaceae; genus Methanocatella. The sequence goes on from NZ_JBGUIH010000013.1 coordinate 20,619, forward strand.
TGAAAAATTTAAAAGTAAATTAAATTGCCCTAAATGTGGTGAAGGTAAAGTTACACTTCAGATTAATCCAAATAATAATCAAAAGAGTTTCACATGTTCTAATGATGGGTGTGATTTTGATGGTGGATTTACAAATATTAATAAATCAAAATTAAATGAAATTAAAGCCTGCCCAGAATGTGGTGGAATTTTAGTTTTAAGAAAAGGAAGATACGGTGAATTTTACAGTTGTAACAGCGTTAAATGTAACTATACTGATAACATTAATGACATCAAATCTAAAATTGATAACTTTGAAGAAATAAAAACGGATTTAAAATGTCCTGAATGTAGTAATGGAACCATAATAATTAAAATTAATAAAAAAACAAAACAAGGAAATATCACATGTTCAAACTGCAATTTAAATGCTGGAAGCTTTGATAAAACCGGTAAAATTGATTCGATTGAATATTGTAAAGCACCAGGTTGTAATGGAATTACCTATTTAAGAGATGGTCGCTTTGGCGAATTTAGAACATGTAGTAACTATTTTAAAACAAAATGTAATGGAAAGGGGCAAAGCAAAACAAAATATTCAAAACAAGAAAAAACATCATTCAAAACAAATAATGATAATTATAAAAAAGAAAATAACATCCCTAAACCGAAAACAGATAATTTTGAAGAAATTAAAACGGATTTAAAATGTCCTGAATGTAAAGTGGGTAAAGTAATTATTAAAAAGAATAAAAAAACCAAACAGGGAAAAGTTGCTTGTTCAATTTGTAGTTGGGATGGTGGAAGTTTTGATAAAACAGGTAAAGTTGATTCTATAGAGTATTGTAAAGCTGAAGGTTGTAATGGAGTTACATATTTAAGAGAAGGAAAATTTGGTGAATTTAGAACCTGCAGTAATTACTTTAAAACAAAATGTAATGGAAAAGGAGAAAGAAAAACAGAATATTCAAGAAAAGAAAAACCTCCATCAAAATGGAAAAAAATTGACACAGATTTATTCTGCCCATTATGCAGTACTGGAGATGTTATTTTACTAAAAAATAAAGAAACTGGACGAGGATTTTTTAAATGCACAAATGATAATTGCGATTGGAATGGGGGTTCATTTAATCAATCAGAAGATTTGTTATATACATTAGATTTTTGTCCTGAATTTATGTGTGATGGATTGACATATGAAGTTGAAGGAAAATATGGTCCATTTAGAGTTTGTACAAATTTCTCAAAAACTGGTTGTAAAGCTGGTAGAAAGTGAAAATATGATGATTGACCCTAAAACGTTTAGAAAAAGTCTAGAAAATGAAAGTTTAGACACTATTATTAAAGAGCGAGATAAATTAATTCGTGAAATTCGTAGATTTGAGAAAAATAAAATTCCTCAAGAAGATTATACGATGGATCCTAGTCCAGAAGTCATTTATCTGTGCAATCAAGAATATTTAGCAGAGTTATGTTATTTAATTAATGAAAAGAGAAGAAAGTTGGATAAATTTTAGTTAATATAGTATAATGGATTTTTTGGGTGTATTTTAATGTATAAGTTAAAAAAGAGTTATCTGATTTGAATATTAAGATTAACAGATTATAAAATTAAATCAAAAAATCAGAAAACGAAGCTCAAGACAAATGTCAATCAATTAAAAAATGAACTTGCTCAAATTAAAAAGACAAACGGATAATATTCATTGAAAATTGATTTTGATTCAGTTCAAATGTGCAGTAGAAAAGAAGAGAATCTTAAATTTTTGATAATTAAATAGGGGAATAAATGTTCTTTACTAAAGAAAAATGTATTAATAAAATTAAACCAAATACAAAAAACAAACTCCATAAAAGAAGCATCAGTGCCGGCCAATGTTAGTTATGGTACTGTTGAAAATTGATATGGTTGAGAATCCAAAGGTTTTGGCGAGGAAAATACCTATTTTTTTCAAAGGATTAATTGAATTAATAATTAAAAATAATTTTCAGAATGCTTATTTTTTCATAAATGTAAGATTATAAATAATTACGAATCAATAATTAATATTATATTATTTCAATATGGTGTGAATATGATTATCAAGCTAAATGATGTAGGTCCAATCAGCAATGCAAACATTGACATTTCCAAAATCAATGTGGTCGGCGGTGTCAACTCAAGCGGTAAATCAATGATATCAAAACTGTTGTACTGTTATTTCAAATCTCAAAACGAAGATGAATCTTTCGAATACCTTATGGACAGCGAAGGATTAGATAAAGATTTAGATGTCACTTTTGAAGGAAATCTAAACCTTCAAGAGGTCTTTTACATAGATAACATCTCGATACTGGATTTAAAGGATTTGGATATCCTAAGGGTTGACCATATTATTCACATCAAGGAAGCCTTAGAGGAAAGCAATGAGACAAAGGAATCTGAAAACATTGATATAATCCAAAATATCATTAAGGAGAATTGCTTAAGCACAACTTCATCTGGAATAAAAGAAATCGGAATAATAGAACTACTTTTAAAAAACAACAGATTAAAGGAGAACTCCTTTTTAATCATTGATGAACCGGAAAGCAGCCTTCATCCTGAATGGGAAATAAGATTTGCAGAAATCCTTGTTTTACTAGTCAAAGATTTAAACGTCCATATATATCTAAACTCCCATAGTCCAATGTTTATCGAGGCGATTTCACTATATTCACAGTATTATGATTTATTGAAAGACACTAAATTCTATCTCACCCAAAAAACGACAGATGACAAATTCTATTTCAAAAAGATAAACCCCAAAAACATGGGTGAAGTCTATGAAAACCTTACAAAACCTTACGACGAACTTGACAAATTAAAAGCAAAAATATTGTTCAAGGAGTAGAAAAATGCCATTGACTAAAGAGGAAGCCCAATTCGTTGAATTTCTAGGATCATTTCCTCAATTCTATAAAAAAGCCCATGAAATTGCCCAAAGCTCCAAAGGAGTTTCAATTCTTCCAATGGAAAACGGCGAAAATGAGTTCAAGATGTATGCTCTGGATGATATCTGCCATTCTTGTCAAATCTTTAAGGAAAACGGATTGAGAATCACTCCAAAGACCACCGACGCCATATGGTATAAAAAGGAAAAGGACAATTTCTTCATTTTCCTGATTGAATTCAAGGGTGATTTTCTCTGCAAGGCCTCAACAAAATGCACTCTCGTTGAAGCTGTAGACAACCTGAAAGTCAAAAACGAAAGGCTGAATGACGAACTTGAACATGAACTCTTTTTACTGGATAAGGTCTTATCAAAATACTCAGACAAGATGCTCAACGGCCTTGCCCATAAACCTCTGGAAACCGTAACAATAGCCTTGCCGTTAATATATGAGGAATACTACCAAAAAAATAAGCAGAATGTTGAGTTTTTAGATATCAGAGAATTTCTTCAAAACTCAAGAATAGTCTACAGGGTCGTTTCGATATCAGACAAATACGAACCTAACCGCCAAAGGTCAAGAGGCAGATCCTATAGATGTTCCAACATGATTCCATCCATATGTAAAAGATTAGCAGAAGAAAGGCACGACCATGAACTGGATGCATCATATGAATCAAGCCTGCAGACATATCACAGAAGATACGAAAGGGCAGGAATTGTCTATAGTGCTGGCTTTGTAGATAACATTGCATTTAACAATTTCATTGAAAATTATTTGAAATAGAAATAGTTTATATTCAGGGGGTTTGTCTGAACCTTCTATTTTTTTTTGAATATTTATGCAACAATCAAAGCTGCACTTCTAGCAAACAGATAATTATTTTTTTTAACAAAATCAACAAAACCTTATATGCATTGAAACCATAACTTAAACTGGAGGAACAACATTGAAATTTAATAAAATATCCTTATTAATCATATTTCTATTGTTTGTCTCTGTCGGTTTTGTCGGTGCCGCTGATGCAAATCAGACTGACATTGACGATTCAGGCATGCTTTCTGATGCTGAAGTCAAATCATATTCCGATTTGACTTACGAAATTTCACAGTCAGAAAACGTCCTGGACCTGACCGACGACTATGAGTTCATGGAAGGCGACGAACCCTATGTTGATGTGACCCAGGATGACGGACATAGCATGACCATAAACGGAAACGGCCATGTGATTGACGGGAAGAATGGTGCAGGAGCCTTCAGATTTACAAACGGCTCAGTTTATATAAGAAACCTTACGTTTACAAACTGCGCAGATTCTCCACTCATGTTTAGGAACTGCGAATTGATTACAGAGAATGTAACCTTTGAAAACAATTCAAACAATCAAAGCGCAGGTGCGGTATTCGCATTCCATAGCGACTATTACAGCTTCAATGACAGGTTCATAGACAATTATGCCCCTGATGGCTCAGCAATCCTTTCCGTGTACAGCAAAGTCTCAGTTGACGATTCCTTGTTCATCAATGAGGAGCCGATTCGCTGGTCCCTCATCAAGGGATCCGATTCCATATTCACTGTCGCCAACTGCGTTTTTGCCAATCTCACTTCAAGATATGCAACTGCAGTCTATAACGACGGCGGAAAGAACTACATCAAAAACACAAGATTTGTTAACCTGTATGCAGATGCCACCGGCGGTGCTCTTGCCTTCAAGGGTTGCGAATACACAAACATTGAGAACTGCGAATTCATCAACGTCACCGCTTCCAAAAACGGCGGAGCGGTATATGCCGACGTCAACAGCGTAGGATATTTTCCGGATGGGTTTACCTTCATCAACCGGACACTCTTTGAGGATTGCAAATCCGAATTCGGAGGTGCCGTTCTGCAGCTTGGAGGCAATCTCGCAATCGCTGATTCAACCTTCCTCAACTGCACTGCGGATTATAGCGGAGGAGGCGTTTACGCATCAAATGCAAGCGTGGCTTTGGAGAATGCCAATTTCACAGGAAATAAGGCATTGTTCTTGATTGGCGGAGCGATGCTTGTCGATGACTGTAATGTTGAAATCAATATCTCCCATTTCGAGGATAACTCAGCGGATTATGGTGGGGCAATCTATGCCTATGACGCCTATTTTGAAGTGGAAGGTTCAGAATTCCTGAATAACGGCGAAGCCATCCATGGGGTCTTTTTAAAGGACGGCTCATACTACAAAAATATCACTGTTGCCAAAAAGAATCCCGATACCTTCGATTTGGATAATCTTGACTACGTTTATGTTTCAGACCTTCCGGGTAATGAAATCATCCTCAATCCGATTGAAATCACAGGAAGCGTCACTGACCCCCACTTTGACTTGAGGGATTTCAATGCCGTAACTCCCGTCAAGAATCAGGGATCTAATGGGGCCTGCTGGGCATTCGGCGCAAACGCCGCTGTCGAATCGGCGTTCCTTATTGCCACAAACATGACACTGGACCTTTCGGAAAACAATGTTCAGAATACTGTTCTCAAGTATTCCATTTATGGAAATCCGTATACTTCCGAAGAGGGAAACCTCGCTATGGGCCTTGCCTACTATCTAAGCTGGCTTGGAATCGTGGATGCCGAATATGATACATATGACGAGCTTGGAAAGATTTCTCCAATTCTCTTCACTCCAAACTGCTATCATATTCAAGATGTGGCATTTGTCGATACCAAGAATCGGTATGCAGTCAAGGAGGCCCTAATCAATTACGGAGCATTGACAGTATTCGTCAATGGGGCAGACCCGAATTCAGTATTCTTCAATCCCGAAACCAATGCGGTGTACTGCAATAACGCATCCATGGGAAATCATTTGGTGGCCGTTGTTGGCTGGGACGATGCATTCCCAAAGGAATCTTTCAGAATAACCCCGCCGGGTGACGGCGCATGGATATGCAAGAACAGCTGGGGCGAAGACTGGGGAGATGAGGGATACTTCTACCTTTCATACTATGATGACGTCATTAAGATACAGAATGCTGTCGGATACATCATAAACAATACGGATGTCTATGAGATGGCATATGAGTATGACATTGCAGGCTTCGAAGGATTTTTAGCAAATTACACAAGGATTCTCAACTATACCAATGAATATGAATCCATCGGCGATGACTGGATATCAGCCGTCGGAACATACTTCGATGATGAATGCACAGACTATTCCATATATGTTGCCGTCAACGGCAATGTGCTCTACTCCCAGAGCGGAAAACCATCATATATGGGATACCATACCATAGTCCTTGACAAGGCAATCAGCATCAAGGAAGGTGACATCTTCTCCGTAACTGTCGAGGCGAATGCCGTGCCTTTCCTTCAGTACACCAGGCTTCACTTGGAAAACGCAACATCATATGTAAGCATGGATGGTAAGGTTGACGATCTTATCTCAAGGGGTATTGTGGCCTGCATAAAGGTCTACACCATGAGCGAGTCATTCATTACTGAGGATATGCAGAAATACTACTCCGAAGACAAGCCCTTTGTCGTGGATGTCGGCAAAAGCGATGCAAGCGTCACTGTCATGGTCGGCGAACACGTCCTGACCGCTAAAAGCGGTGCTGATGGAATCGCCATATTCAAACTGCCTCTGCTTGAGCCTGGAGTCTATGCAATCGAAACGGTCTATAAAGGCAAATGCGTCATAAACACCCTTACCGTATTGCCAGACAATAGCACAGGCAATCGCACAGACGATGATGAAGATGAAGAAGATGATGACAACGATGGCGGCAATCATCCGGCTGCAGGCAAAAAGTGGAGAATGCCTGATAGATTCGGCTCAAAAGCTGCCGGACATGCATACACGCTATACCGCGCATCCGACATGAAGCTTATTTGCCACTCAAACTTTGTCATACTGAAGAATCTGATTGATCTGTTTGACTTCAACCTGACAAATGGGCATCTGAAGGTTTGGATTGACGGCATCCTTGTCTTTGAAGGCGATGTCGGAGATGACCTCTTTAAGGTAATCTTTGAAATCATCGAAAAGTTCCTGGGAAAACATGAAATGACCGTAGAGTTCACAGACAGCAATGGAAAAACACAAACTTTAAACGAAACAATAATAATTGAATAGGCTTTCAATTATTGTTTCCTATTTTTTTAATCCGAGGATTTGACACAAAGAAAAAATTTTTGCACCACACTACAAATTGCATTCATTTCACAAAATTGCCTTTATAATAAAATATTGATTTTAATACGTTATTTTCAATATTAACGAACTTAAAAACGTTAAATTTATATTTAAGGAAATCAGATATATCATTGTACTTTTTCCATCGGAAAAATTCGGATTTTATACGAATTAGAGAGAGCAAGGTGATAATTTGGTGACAAAATTGGATCTTTTTAGGAAAAGAATGGAACCCGCAAAAGAAATATATACAAAAGAATTAATTGATTTTGCAAAAAAATATGATGCTTTAGGTGAAATGACATTAAAGGAAATGCCTGATATTGACACCCAGGAATATGTCTACTGTTTTGAAAAGGTTAACGGGACACCTCAAGAGGAATTGGACAGGATTCTTTTGGAAATATGTGGTCATATGGATGAATTTTCAAGAGTCAACAATATTGAGAATTTTAACAGAACAGTAAATATTTGGTTATAGGAGGCATATATATGGATATTAGAAAATACCCTCAATTTCAGTTATATCTGCTGACCTTAAAGCTTTTAAGGTTTAAAAGTCGATTGATTCCAGATGATTGTGATGACAGATGCATAAATTCTACAATAATCAATAGGGCTTATTTCAGTTCTTATCTGTTTTGCGAATTATGGCTTGATGATGTTATGAATTTCAGACCCATACCAATAAATGAATTCAAGTCAAAAGAAGAAAGAATCAGTGAGCATGTTCAAGTTAGAAATGCTTTAAAGGATTTTGGCAAAAATATTATAGGGTATAAATTGTCAAAATTATCAGAATTAAGAAAAAAAGCTGATTATGAACCCTACACTGATTTAACACCAACTGATGTATCCGATGCAATAAACCACATGGAACAGATCTTTAACCATCTCACTTTTGAATAAACTATTTTTTTTAAAAAACTCTTGTTTTCATGTTGCCGTCAAAATTCACTTTGACATTACTTTTCAAATGCTCTCACTAAAATTGTATTTATATGCGATTTCATATATGATAGTGTAATGACAGGCTGGCAATATAGCGACTACTCAAGATTAAATCCAAAAGCACAGAAGCATTTTCCGTTCACCAATCCTAGAGATGGCCAGCTTGAAACAGTATCGGAAATTCTTGAAGCGATTGACAGTGGCTATAAGTATATTGTCCTTGAAGCCGGAACCGGAACCGGCAAGTCTGCAATAGCCGCAACGTTGGCTTCGATTTGCGAGTCATCTTACATTTTAACCATCACCAAGCAGCTCCAGGACCAGTACCTGAGGGACTTCAACAATATGCAGGTCGTCAAGGGCAGGCAGAACTTTAACTGCCTCAAATACAAGAATACGCTTGCCCCAAAGCCATGCAGCGAAGGCAAGTGCATAACAGAAGGCCATGACTGCAAATATTCACTTAAGAACAGGACAAATGAGATAACAGAAGACAATACCTGTCCCTATTATTACCAGAAGTATCTGGCCTTAAACTCAAAATCAGTAATCTCAAACTATCCATATTTATTTCTGGAGCTCAACTATGTCAAGGACTTTCAAAAAAGAGACTTATTAATCTGTGATGAGGCCCACAACCTCGAGGCCATGCTGATGGACCAGCTGACTCTGGAGTTTTCCAAAGCCGATCTGGAAGAATACCTGAAATTCGACTTGACAGAAGAGCTGATTGAGGAGCTCAACACCCAAAGCTACACCAGATGGATGAGATTCATCAACAAGGTCAGGGACGAATACGCTAAGGAGCTTGAAAAGCTGGAATCTCTGGAAAGGGAGGAGCTTGCAGAAAAGATTTCCTTCATAAGACATCAGATAAACGACTGCAGGCGATTCATCGACCATATTGTAATCGATCCGAAAACATGGATTTTCGACTGGGACGATTCAACCGAAACAGCCCAGTTCAAGCCGCTGAAGGTAAACCATTATGCAAAGGATACATTGTTCAAGTATGCGGATGTTGTGCTTTTCATGAGCGCCACAATCCTTGACGATGAGCTTTTTGCCAAATGGCTTGGAATTGATAGTGATGAGATATATTCAATAAGGCGAAAAAGCCCATTCGACATCAAAAGGAATCCGATTATTACTTATGAGGGCCATAATCTTTCAAGGAACTTCATCAAAGGCAATGCTCCCAAAACCATCAGGACAGTAAATGAGATACTGGAAAATCACAAGGATGAGAAGGGAATCATACATACAGTCAGCAGCAGATGCATGGATTATATATTGGAAAATCTTGACAATCCAAGGCTGATTGGGCATGACTCTAAAAACAGGCAGGAACGGCTTAAAACATTCATCGATTCGGCTGAACCCCTTGTGCTGGTCTCACCGTCCATGGGAGAAGGGGTGGATCTTCCAGGCAACCTGTGCAGATTTCAGATAATCTACAAGATTCCATATCCAGACTGGGGTGACAAGCAGATTTATGAAAGGTCTAGCATAGACCTTGAATGGTATGACTTCAAGACCTGTTTAAGTTTAGTCCAAACCCACGGAAGGGGAATGAGGGATGATGACGATTATTGCACTACATATGTCATCGACAGCCGCTTTACCTCATACATCAGAAGCAATAGGGCAAACAAGTTCCTGCCGGATACATTTAAAGAAGCAATTGAGGAATATGCGGTTGACCAGAAAGAAAAGCAAAAGCTGATGGAAATCGGCGATGCCTACATCGAAAGCGGCGAGTATGAAAAGGGATTCTATTTCTTCAGAAGATTGTTAAAAAACGATTTGTTCATAAATGACGACTATCCGTATCTGAATCTAACAAAGGTATATCATGAATCCCAATTATACGAACAGGAAATCCAGATTATCATGCAGTTTCTGAATTCAGGAATTGAATCCAATAATATTGATTACTTTAAAAAGAGATTGGATGAGCTTTCAAGTATGGGTTATTTCTAATAATGGGTTTTGTGATGATTTAGATGGCTTTTAATTTTAATTAACTTTGGTTTTGTGTTTTGTTTCAATTTCGATTTCACATTCGACATTGTTTTTCAATATTGCTCTTTGTGTTTTATGTCTGGATGTTTTGGGGCTAGGTTAGTGTGTCCTTTATTATTTAAATGATTTGTTATTTTATTTGTTATCAATTTTCTAAGCTTAACTGATTATCATAATTGAAAATAAAAATTAATGATAAAAGTATCTTATAGAATACTTTTTTACTAAATTATAATAAAAAGTATTATATATAATACTAATCTAATAATTATATAAGAAAAGTATTTTATAAAAGACAATTTTTGGAGCTGATAATATGGTCGAGCGAAAACTGTACATGGACAAGATTAACAGTTTCATGAATCGGGACATCATAAAAGTGATAACCGGTATAAGGCGTTGCGGAAAATCATATTTCTTCAAGTTGATAATAGATGAATTAATAGATGGTGGAGTCGATGAAGAAAATATATTATTGATAGATTTGGAGCTTCCGGAATATAACAGAATCAAATTAAACACTCAGCTTGACGATATCGTATTGGAATATATCAATGACCATGAGGGTAGGGCATACCTGTTTTTCGATGAAATCCAGAATGTTGAAGACTGGGAGATTTCAATAAACAGTTATTTCAAACTGCCTAACGTGGAAATCTTCATCACAGGATCAAATTCCAAACTGCTGTCAAGCGAATTATCAACTTATCTGACTGGAAGATATGTTTCAATAGACATGTATCCGTTCTCATTCATTGAATTTTTGGATTACAAAAATGAACTGAACGAAAAACCGATAATTGCAAACGAATTGAAGAGCGAGATTGAAAACTATTTTGAAGAGTATAGGGCATATGGTGGATTGCCTATAGTTATTGCTTTAAAAAACCATAAGGAAATAATATTGGATGATTTATATTCGTCAATCCTGCTACATGATATTGTAGAGCGCCATGATATAAGAAATGTCGGATTGTTCAATAGGATTGTAAAGTTTTTAATAGAAAACATCGGCAATTTGATTTCAGCCCATTCCATATATGCATATCTAAAGCATGAACTGCCAGGCATTTCAAAAACAACTATATACAATTATCTGGATTATCTTGAGGAGGCATATGTATTGTCAAAGGTAACCCGTGAAGATCTAATTGGCAAAAGGGAAATCACTGGCTCTGAAAAATATTATCTGATGGATTTGGGCTTTTACAAATCACAATTGGAGGAAAAGCAGCAGAATACTGGTCATGTTTTAGAAAATATCGTATATTTGGAATTGCTCAGACAGGACTATAAGGTTACCATTGGAAAGGTAAATGACTCTGAAATCGATTTCGTCTGCAGAAAAAACAATAGGAAAATATACGTGCAGGTCTGCTATCTCATAAATGAGGATGAAGACATAATCAAACGTGAATTCAAACCGCTGTCAAAAATTAAGGACAACTATCCGAAATACGTATTGAGCATGGACAAATCAGACTATTCTCGTGACGGAATTGAACATATAAACATCATACAGTTCCTGAAGAATCCCGATTGCCTGACAAATTAAACACAACTTATTTATCCTAAATCAAAAAATATATAATTAGAAAAATATAAGGTATCTTCTATGTTAGAGTGGACTGTTTGTAAAAATTGCGGAAAGATCTTGGACAACTCCCAAAACACTTGCTCAAGCTGCAACAGTGATGTCGATAAGATTCATATGGACTATCTGGCCGGTTATATGACCAATCTGAACTTCCTTGTGAAAACTTTAGGCATATTCACGCCATACTGCGATTCCATCAGGGACCTTGAGAATGTCACTTTGGAAAGCCTGATAGTCGATGACCTGTTCAAATACTTTGCCTATCTTGGATTGGGCGACGACAAGATAACTGACAACGAACTGGAGTTCATAAACTCACTTCTCGATACCAGCTTCACAAAGGAGGACCTCCTATCCCTAACTGATTTGAAAATCTCAAGGGAAATGCCCCTGTCATTCAAATGCCTCCATGAGCTTGACCTGTGCGGAGTGAACTTCGACATGACTGAGCTCAACACCGCAAATGAGCTCTACAACTGCTATAAGGTATTCGGAAAGTTCTTTATCACAGTCGACAACGAGCTCAACGAGGATGTCTTCAACCTCTACAATGACTACATTGCCAACCTGGAAAAACTGCTCGAAAAGGAAAATGTTGACTTGAAACCAATCCAGCTTCTAGACATAAAAGGCATTGAAGAAACCGGAAAATTGGAGGAAACCCAGCAATCCGGCTCATTGGATGAATATTTAGAAGAGCTGAACAAACTGGTAGGTCTTGAAAAGGTCAAAAAGGATGTCAATTCCTTAATCAATCTAGTTCAAATCAGAAAGCTCAGGGAGGAGCGCGGAATCAAACAGCCTGCAATGAGTCTCCATTTGGTCTTCAGCGGAAACCCTGGAACAGGTAAGACTACAGTAGCACGTTTACTGGCTAAAATCTATCATGCAATAGGTTTGCTCTCAAAAGGCCATCTAATAGAAACCGACAGATCAGGTTTAGTCGGAGGCTATGTCGGACAGACCGCAATAAAGACCCAGGAAGTCATCCAGTCCGCACTGGGAGGGATACTCTTCATAGACGAAGCATATTCATTAACATCCAAAAGCGACAACGACTACGGCGCCGAAGCGGTAGATACCTTACTTAAAGCAATGGAAGATCATCGTGACGATTTGATTGTCATCGTGGCGGGCTATCCTGCACTCATGGAGAAGTTTTTGTACTCAAATCCAGGATTGGAGTCCAGATTCAACAAGTTCATCTATTTCGAGGACTACAACGACGATGAACTCTATAACATATTCTGGCTGATGTGCGAGGAATCCAACCTAACTTTGGACGGTCCAGCCGATAAGTATATAAAGGACTACTTTAAAATGTTATATGAAAATAGGTCAAAAAACTTTGCTAACGGAAGAGCAGTTCGAAACCTATTTGAGGAGGTACTAACTAATCAGGCAAACAGATTAGCTCCTAAAAGCAATATAACAGATGAAGAATTAAATACGTTAACATACGAAGATTTTCTGGTTGATGAAAATGACTAACAAAATTTGTAATAATTGCGGAAATATAGTAAACAGCCGTTCGAACCATTGCCCAAAGTGCAGATCAACCTCATTTCGAAATGTATATGAGATTACAAAACCAAACAACAGTTTAACTTATAAATTATTTTATGATTATCAAGACAGTTACTTTATCATATCAAAATCAAAGGTGGCTGCAGTTCTGGCATTCCTTTTGGTCCTGACACTTGGACCGGGGAATATTGGAATATGGCTCTTCGCTTTGATAAGCGCAGGCTTGGTGTATGTAGCAGGAAATGCAGTCCATGACCTCATCGCAAGCAAGAGGATGTCAAGAGCAGTCATTGAAAACAGCAATTATGGATTAATGAGCGATTTAAAGCACTTGTTCTTCTACTGGCAGGACAAGACCACAGGAGAATACACATTCTCTAAAACAAAATCATTAACCGTATTGGTGTTCCTATTGTTTGCGTCATTCGGCGGGATATTCAGCCTTTCAGGCGTTTTCTATCTTGGACTATTCGGCCTTTCAGTTGCAACACCGACATTCCTTATAGGATATGCAATCCATAGGCTCACAACATCCGATCCTATCGGCGAACTTCTGGGAAATACCAAACAGGTAGGCGCCAAAAAGGAAGTCAAGGTCAAATCCAGTGAAAAGGAGTTCGACCAGTACAGGACAAGGCTCAACGAACTTAAGGCCATGTACGAAATCAAGGAAACCAATGCCAGAAAGCTCATAGAAGAGCGCTTTGCACCTCCACAGCTGACCTATGACAGGTTCATCGCAAACGTGGACAACTCAACAAAGGTCTTCAATGAAAATGCAAATGCGGTTTCAGGCATTCTTGAATTGGGATCAGACGACAATCCTGAAATCAGGAAGGAAGTCACTTCAAGAATGGGCGTCCTCGAGTCACTTGTCGTGAAGATGGATGAGCTCATCGACGAGCTTATTGTCAACATGAGCAAGGAAGACAAGAAGGAGAAGAATCCTACAGGATTCATGCACAGCATGGACCATCTCATCAATTCGGTGAAGGATTACAAGAATTAATGGTTTTAAATCAATATCAAATTGAAGAAGCAGATTCTGCAATCGACCAGGATATTGATTTGCCCAATTATTTGAGCTAATTTAAGCCAATTATTGGGCTTGTTCTTAAATTTTTAAATTCAAAAATAAATTCTTATTTTATTATTTTTTAATATATATTAACTTTATATGATATTTGAAGCTTTTACAATCGACTTTTGAAATAAATGATGATTTTATGATGATAAATTGCTTTCAAATGATATATTTAAATAAATTCAAACCAAAGGTATTAACATGATTAAAAAGATTCTGATTGCAGCGCTTGCATTGCTCATATTGATGAACGCAGTCAGCGCCATAGACTCGTCAAACTGGACGACTGCGGAAGTCGGATATGAAACATTCAAGATACCTCCGAAGTACAGCGAAAATCCATACGAAAGCGATTTCAACTCATATTGGTATGATGAGGATGACATCGATACCTTTACGGTCAGATATGTAAATCCTAATATGATGAGCCTATACGGTTATTTTACAGAAAAGTACCCTCAAAAGAAAGTGACCGTTGCAGGCCATGATGCGGTTCACTTCACCTATGAGGATGGAAAGGACGATACAAACAATTCGATTCTATGGTTTTCGGCAGGCGAGGAATTCTACTACATCAACTGGATCGGCCACAACATCACTCCGACAATAAAGGAAGTGGTCAAAAGCTGCTCAAAATCGGACTATAGTCACAAGGAGTTCTATGACATATTGAATGAGGAATATCAAAACTATAAGATAGTCGATGCAATCGAATCCCAAAGAGTAGATTATCCAAGTGACGATTCATCCCACACTTTCGTATCAGTCGGAACAAACGGCGTTGGCGTCGGCAAAATATTCTAGGTGGCAAAATGAGCGATGAGATTCCAATCAAAATCAAGCCTAAAACAAAATCCAGGAAAAAACCCCTAATCAAGGGAACTCTCAAGTTCACAAAGGGCCTTGTAGAGGATACCGCAGGCATCATATTCCACGAAAAGGATGAAACTCCATTTCCCCAAAAGGGATATGAGGAGTCCTTGACATATATCAGAGAGCATAAGAAGTCCAAGGTCGAATTTCCTGTAGACTCAAAATCAAAGGACAAGCTGTCCAAGATGCTTTCTCCAGATTTCGTCGGAAGTGCAGGAGGACTCATCGGAGCTGCCGCAACCGTCGGATTAATCGGTTCGACACTTGGAACAGGCCTTCTAATTGCTGGTGCCGGAGCACTTATCGGAAGCGTAATGACCAACAGTTCCGATGAGCTATCATGGGTTGCCTCTGAACTGGTGATTCTTAGTGAGGAGCTTGTTATTTCTGGCAGATTCACCCTTCACTTTGATGAAATCAAGTATGTAAGCGTTGACAGGAGCACTTCAAACGAGCTGGTAGTCCTCACCTTAAAGGACAAGGCACTGGCCTTCAGGACATATAATGCAAAGGCACTGAAGACGGTCATTAATGAGGCAATGGATAATTATTATAACAACAATAGACAAACTAGAATCAATGACTAACCACAAACACCTGCGTACCGTTATCGAAGACATATATTCAAACGGCAACATATTGACTGAAGAGCTTACATTAAGGCTGATTAACGAATTCAGATATTCCAACCTCTACATTCCGGCCAAAAGGGAAAACGGCACACTGAACTTCATCATTTATGAGGATGAAGAGGATAAGATAACACCATTATTCACCGATTTGGATGAGTTTAGGAAGTTCTACAAATCAGATGCAGACATTCAGGTCCTGCAGAACTCATTTGAGCTCTATCAGAATATCCTAAAGACTACTGACATTGAAGGATACATTCTTAATCCGTCATCAGAAAAATATCTGTTTAAAAAAGAATTCATTCTGGCGATTACAAACATCCCAAAGACCAATTTCTACACAACAAATCCCTACACCGAAGAGGAACTGATTGGCCTAAAGTATTCCATAGACAATGAGAAGCTGGAAAGGTTCATTGAAAACCCCAATAACATAGGAGATATCGAGAATCTCTTTGAGCACATGACAAACTCAACGCTGCTGATGCTCATGCTAAGCGATCTTGATATTAAAGGAGATAGCTCATTGATTTCACTTAAAAAGACAGGTCCGATTGCACAGATGCATATGGACAGGGTCGGCGGAATCTATGCAACTCTTTTTACCTCAGATGAGAAAATGACTGCCATTAGAACGGATAAGCACAAATACTCACAGATTGTAAATCTTGCAACCCTCGTCAATTTCGTGTTGTGCGAGGATCTGGACGGCATAGTCCTGAATCCGGAATCCGACAATGTGCTGATTACAAGATATAATCTTCTTAAATATTCGCTGGGTTTTGAGAAATATGCAAATGACGAAAGGCTGTCCGAGTCAATGTATTACATGTTCAATCTAAAATTATAATAATAAAAAAATCAATACTATTAATCATGTCTGAACTGTCCGAACTTATTGAAATTGCAAGAAACATTGAAAGGCAGAATGATGAAATAATTCGCCTTTTGAAAAAAATAGCTGATGGAAGCGAAGCCGAAAAACCCGAAGATGATTCCGTGATAAATCTGACTCCCGATTTTGGAGACCTTATCCTGTCCTATAAGGATGCTCTTGAAGATGAAGATTCCACTGAAGACTTCGAGCTTGACGAATCATTCAGGATAGGTTCCCTTCTCGACAATGAAATTGATGTCGGCGAAGTGTATTTCATAGAGGGAACAGACATATTCAAATTATCCATCAATAATAATGAAACTACAGTTGATAATATAACAGGTGACGGTGAACCTACATCATTTGCTTTACAGGAACTGATAGCAAATGAATCCATCAAAAATAATGAGAGTTTGAGGGACGGTACAGTAATACTCGGCAGCGAACATTGCCAAAATTTGCCCGAAGTAATGAAAATATGTGTTGAACAGGGCGCACAAATGGTATACATACCGCTCTTTGCATCAGCACAGCTTGTTGGATCACCACATAACCTGATTAATTATGTGAGAATGGATTTCTTTAAAAATGACGATCATTTGATTGAAAAATTATTTTAGGAAGGTTTTAGAATGTCAAAATTTTGTCCATCATGTGGAGAACAGTTAGCGGACAACGCTAAATTTTGTAAGAATTGCGGAATGAACTTGGAAACACAACAGCAAACTCAGCAGACAACCGGTACACAGCAGACAATGCCGCCTTATGAAGTCCAAAAGGTTGAAGAAGACCATAAGATAGCCATCATTATAGGATATGTCTTTGCTATTCTGATTCCTATAATCGGAGTCTTTATTGGAGTTTACCTGGTGACAAGAAAGGATTCCGAAAAGGCATCCCTACATGGTAAGATCATAATAGCCTTATCAGCAGTGATATGGTTCATATCATTCAAGCTAATGGGATACTAAGTGTTTCAAATGTTCAATGACCTATCAGGATACCTGCAGGTTGACAAGCCAAAGAAAAAAGCGATAGATGACTTGCTGGCTCCATTGCTAAGTGAGTATTCCGTATTGCGAAGTCCTAGAATGGAGGACATTCTTCGCGAGAAGGCATTGGGGGATACCTGTGACTATTGTTATGATGAAGAGGCTCCATCACTAAAGGCTTTGACAAAATACTGCCCGCAGTGCCACAGGGAATATCCTGAAGAGGAAAACTTCTGTTTCGATTGCCTTGTCAAGCTGAAGCACATATCCGATATCATAGATGTCTGCGATATAGAAACCCATCCCAAATTCACCTTTGCTGGATTAAACGATTTCCAGGCATTCGAAGAGATATTCACACCTGAAAACATTGAGCTTGTAAAGAATTCCAGATTAAGGGTTAAGGACTATGATGGAATCATCAAAGACATCAAAAGGACTGCATTTCTGGAGTTCGACAGATTGGTAAAGTCAAATGAGCTTGTCCTTGACTACCTGGACATTTCAGACAAGGTGCTTCTCTTTTCAAAATCATTTGTGGAGGTCGGCTACAAGTCATTCGGCCAGGAGCTTGGAACATTCACCTTCGATAAGATTGAGATTGATGACAGGCAGATGTCATCCCTTCAGATTACTACCCTTATTCACGAGCTGTCACACTTTCTTTTAAAGGAAATCCTCTCAATTGTACTATGTAAAATCCTCGACTGCAGCAAGAACTCCTCAATCGATGCCATCGCAACATTCATACTCATATACTCACCGCTGAACAGGCTGATTGACGAATATTCCGCCCACAGCGTCGAGGGAAGGTTTACCGTATACGGCTATCAGGACTACTCCTCATTTATTGAAATTCAAAACTCCCTGGAAGGCGAAATGGACAGAGATGAGATTGAGATTGCAAAGTCTATCGGAAATACCTTTTCGCTGTCCATCAAGGAAATCCTTGAATCATATATAGATAATGATTTAAGAAAGGAAATCAAGGATCTGTTCATGATGCAGACCCGTGAATCACCGAATTATCGTATGCTGGCCATGGAAAACTGCAACAAGCTGAAGGGCAGGGGATTCATGCAGGCAATCTGGCTTATCTTAAGCGAGGGCTTTGAGGTTGCAAGCCTCAACATCGAAAAGTTGGAAGAATATAAGAAAAATTTTTAAGTCCAAAAACATAATTACTATTATGAACATTCAAGAAAGGATTTTAAAACTGAACTACGAACATACAGGAAAAAGTGTTGCAATCAACGAATTGCTATTGACCATCGTTTCAAAATATCATCTCTTTGAGCCATGCCTATATCTTTCAGAAGACGAAAACTGGATTGATGTGGCAATCATCTCACTTGAAAGCGAAGAGTTCTCACAATCAATGTCCATTCTCAAAAAGGAGATTACCGCTTTCGGCGTATTCAACAAGAAGGATATTGAAATCGCTGTTCCTCAAGTCGGAGAATCCACTGAGGATTTATATCAATGATGAAGGAAGTCATCATTGATTCTGATTTCAGCATTGACGACATCACATCCAGAATCACGAACATCATGTCTAAGTGGTCCATCCACTTTCTAGACATAAACGGCCCTAATTGGATTATATTTGACTACGATATGAACATCAAATACGTATTCATCTTCAACGTTGACTTTGATGATTTAGACACCCGTATAAAGCTTGAAGATTTGAAGCTGAATGTAATACACCACATAGAATCCCTCAAAGACGAAACCACATACAGGGATAATCTAATCAGTGCAGTGTTTCTGACTAAAAAAAGAAAAAAAGAAAAGAATTAATGATTAATTCTTGTATTGTAGTATCTCACACCATCAGCATCATAAGTATACCATCTGTTCACTTCATCATCATACTTTTCGCCGATTACAGGCACATATGAATCAGATTGAGGATCATATACCTTATAGGTTGTATTGTTTCCTGTATTGTTGGTGACATTTTCACGAGGTGAGTTGTCGCCGACTACAGTAGTGTTGTTAGTGTCGTTTGCGTTGATGGTGCCAATATCAATAAAATCTGTTGTGTTATTGTCTTCGGTTGTAACGTTTAAAAGATTCAAGTCACCGTCATGGGAGGTGAATGTATAAACCCCAACCGCTACAAGGGCAATAACGAGAATTGCGATTGCAATCAAAATTATATTTGTAGTTTTCATAGTTCAACACCTTTATACTATTATATATTTGACAAACTAGTATTTAATCGCTTATGTCATAGTCATCGATTATATAGTAGTCGAATTCGGGATGCCTTGATTTGATTTTTGATAGGATTTCATCCTTTACCCTTTCGCGGTCCGCATCAAAATCAACGATTATGTCGAAAGTGGCAATCTTTGCATCCTCATTTACAATGAATCCGTGTACTTCAATGACCTCCTCATACTGTGAAGCGATTTCATACAAATCATCGCGGATATCCCTGTATTCATCGTTTCTTGCATATATTCCTATTGTCAGAATGATTGAGAATTCATCATAGATTTTATATGCCAGATTTCGTGTCATTGTATGTATTTCATGGGCAGTCAAGTCATCATCAACCTCAATGTGGACTGAGCCCTGCATGTCCTCAGGCCCGTAGTTGTGCAATGACAGGTCATATGCCCCATAGATTCCAGGAACCTCACAGATTGACTCCTTTATCTTGCGGGATAAATCTGCATCAACCCTTGCGCCGATCATGCTGTCAAGGGTTTCCCTCAGCATGTCGATGCTCGCCTTTATGATTACAAGGGAAATGATGACACCCAATATTCCCTCAAGGGAAATGTGGAAGAATATGGATATTATAGCTGCAATCAGTGTGGAAAGGGAGAGTATCGCATCAAAAAACGCATCGCTTCCGGATGCCACAAGTGCCTGTGAGTTAATCCTTTCCCCGACTCCCTTGACGTATCTTCCAAGAAGGAACTTGACTATTACCGCAACGGCAATGATAATCAGGGAAATGGTCGTATATGATGTAACGTCGGGATTGAATATCTTTGGCCATGACTCCATGAGCGCGGTGATTCCGGCCCACAGGACAATTGCTGCAATGATTACAGATGAGAAGTATTCTATACGGCCGTATCCATATGGATGGTCCTTGTCGGGGGCCTTTCCAGCAAGCTTTGTGCCTATAATTGTAATTATGGATGACAGCGCATCGGTCAGGTTGTTGACCGCATCCAATGTGATTGCTATTGAGTTTACGAGTATTCCAATTGTTGCCTTGAACGCCACAAGAATGAGATTGACAACAATGCCTATTATGCTTGTCTTGACTATTGTATCCTGCCTTGTCATAATAATGAATTTTGTTTAGGGCTTCTAATAAATTTTTATATTTGAAATATAATATCCATAATTAATGGTGATAATTATGTCAGTATACGATTTTGAAGTTAAGGACGGCGACGGAAATACCGTTTCACTTGCAGACTACACAGGCAAAGTATTGTTGATTGTCAATTCCGCAACCGAATGCGGTTTCACTCCCCAATATACGGAATTGAATGAAATCTACAATGAATTCAAGGATGATGGCTTTGAAATCCTTGATTTTCCATGCAATCAGTTTGGAGGCCAAGCCCCGGGCACAGCCGAAGAGATTAGAGAGGTTTGCCGTTCAAAATGGCTGGTTCCATACACAATCTTTGATAAGATTGACGTGAACGGCGAGAACGCCGAGCCGCTATATGAATATCTAAAAAAGGAACAGCCATTCAAGGACATCACAGGCAACGACGCAGAAAAGCTCAAGTCTGTATTGAAATCCATTGATAGTAACTACATGGACAATGACGACATCAAATGGAATTTCACCAAGTTTCTGGTCGACCGCGAAGGCAATGTCTGTCAAAGGTTCGAGCCGACCGAAGATTTGGATGATGTAAAGGAGGCCATCAGGGCCCTTTTATAATTTTTTTTAATTATATCCTTCAATTCTGTTTTATATTTTCTAATTTTTATTGAACATCATATATTTTAAACATAGGAACATCTTAATTTTTTTTTAAATGAAACAACAACAATCATATCATACATTATATGATATTTAATAAACAATTGATAAATTGTATATTTGTCTCTATTTTTTCAAAATATTGTTTTTTTTAATATAATGTAATTATGTTCATATTTATTGAAAAATTAATAAATTATTTTTAATATTACCATAGAATATTTTAATTTTATTTATTAAATTAGTGAAATAAGTATATATATGACAAGTAAGATAAATTATACATAATTTATTAATAATCATTGAGGATAATATGAAGTCGGTTAAAAATTTAAAGAAATTCATGCTTGTTTTTACAATATTCCTAACATTGCTCATATCAATTGGATCGGTTTGTGCCAGCGATGATAATTCAGGCAATGAGACATTGGAAATCAATCCAGATGCATACATATCACAAGAACTCACAATTGATGATTCACCGATTTCTTATAACGAAATTCTATCTGATTCAAATGAATCAAACGGTACTGAAAATTCAACTAATGGAAACGAATCAAATGAATCCGGCACTCCGGAAAATAACTTCACAGGAAACACCAGTGATGAAAATGATTCCCAAATCATCGAGGCGCCTAAGTTAATAAAACTGCAATACTATCCAAGCGGCAACAATTACTATGCAAAGTTCTGCTGGAATTCCACTAATGGAAGCACATATGAAGTCCTAAGGAAAGATGCGGAAGACTTTGAGGTTATCTCTACAGTCACTGCAGATTCTAAGGAAATGGCCTATTTCGATAGGATAACAGATAACTGTTCATATGCATATTCAGTAAGGGAAGTAATTGAAAAGAATGACAGTGAAAGAATATATGGTCCTTATGATGCTGAAGGCTTGAGATTGCTTGCAAGCCCTGATGTTGCTGTTGATTTTCAAAATCTGATGGCTAACGTTACTTGGGGAAATATTGAAAATGCCACCAATTACCGCATATTCAGAAAGATGGGGCGTGATGGAAGCTTTAAATGTATTGCTGTTGTAGATGCAAATCAAAGCAGCTATGTCGATTATTACTATAAATCCGCAAATGAATTGTCAAAGATACTCAATAGTAAAACTTTCTGCGATCCAAGTTTTAACAACCTGTTTTATACGGTTCGTGCATGCTGCATAAGAAATGACAGCAGCATAAATTATGGCCTGTACCTGAAGGATGGTGATTTCAATCTGGAAGCTCCTACAATAGTTTCCCTCAATAACACTACAATAAAATGGGGCAGAGTGCCTACGGCCGATGGTTATAATGTGCTTAAAAAGGTTGAAGACAACTGGCAGATAATAGGTCAGGCAAATCAAAAAGGTTCCACTACACTTTCAATGCCCATTGACGAGATAGACAATGCTTCCTATTATTCCGTGCAGGCTTACGCTATTAAAAACGGTGAAATGCAGTACAGCAGATTTGATGAAGGATTTAGCCTGATGAACTATTCTGAAGATAATTCCAAATATCGAATATTATATTTTGGAGACAGCATCACATATGGTTCACCGTATAAGTCACCGGCAAGCAGACATATATTCTCAATACCTTACAGAATAGCTCAATTGCTTGGATGCGCCTATTACAATCCTTCAATACCGGGTTCAACATACCATGACCTGGGACAGATTGATGGAGTGAATATTGAAAATACAAAATATTACAGATACCGTATCTGCAGAGAGGTTGTCGACCAGATTGCAATCGGCGAACTTCCAGGAAACTGGGAAGACCTTGATACTGCAGAAAACAGTGAAGGAGTGACAAACACACGCATAGATGATTACAATATTGTCGTTTTGGCGGCAGGAACCAATGATTATATTGACAATACGGAATTCGGGCCTGAAGACAGCAATGATACAATAACATTCAATGGCGCGTTCAATCATATAATGGAAAAAATTGAAAATGCCAGTAAAATGCGTGTTGACGGGGGAGAATCACCGATTAAGGTAGTCTTCATTGACCTGTATTATTCAGATCGTACATATTCTCCTAAAATAAGGCAAAACAGGGACATCACTCCCAATAAGATTGGCCTGACATTGAATGATTATCAAAATGAACTGAACAAACAATACCTCAAATGGCTGAACAAAAGCGAATATCTGATATTCTATAAAGTTGATACAAGAAGCTACGATATAGTAAATGAAGAGAACTGCCCATATACATCATCAGACAGCTTGCATTTCTCAAAGTATACCTATGGACAATACGGAAATGCATTTGCAAAATACTTCCTGGAAAATGTCTTTCAGGACAAATTTAAGACAAACTTTTCATTTGAAGGCTTTACAATGAACTACGGTGACGGAAGTCTTTTGAATTTCACTTTAGTAGATTATAACGGTGTTCCTGTCTCTGGAGTTACAGTCAAGGTTGACAATGGCGTCAAGACCTCAAGGTATCATACGGATGCTCAAGGTACTGTAAGCATTCCTGTCAATCTAGCACCTGGAGAATACAACTGCACAATCAGCTTTGATGGAAACAGGATATATAATCCATGCAACATTACTAAAACAGTTATCGTAAATAAGGCCAACTCAATTTTCAATGCTTCAAATGTAGTTATTGCCTATAACGGCAATGTATCTGCAAAACTAACTGATGAGGATTGCAATGCAATATCAGGAGTTACCGTTAAGGTTTACAATGGAATAAAGACCTTAAGGTACCATACTGATGGAGAGGGCATTGCCAATATTCCTGTTGGCCTGATGCCTGGTGAATACAACTATACATTTTCCTTTGATGGAAACAGATTCTATAATCCATGCAACATCACAATAGCCGTTAATGTTGAAAAAGCCGCAACAGTCATTGAAGCCAAAAATCTGAACATCACTTATAATTCAGGGACTGCTTTGAATTTCACTTTAACCGATTGCAATGGTGCTCCTGTCTCTGGAGTTACCGTCAAGGTTGACAATGGAATGAAGACCTTAAGGTACCATACAGGCAATGACGGAATTGCAACTGCTCCGATCAATGCTAAACCTGGCGAATACGCCTACACTCTTAGTTTTGATGGAAATAAGATTTACAAAGCTTCCAACATTACAGTAAACGTTACTGTAAATAAGGTTGAGACTGTAATTGATGTGGATAATCTTAATGTTACCTACAGCAATGGGAATCTAACTGCAAGACTATCAGATGCTTATGGAAAGATATTGTCTGGCGTTACTGTTAAAGTCGACAATGGAATTAAGACCTTAAGATATCACACAGATGAAAATGGATTTCTCAATGCCCCAATCAACTCAAAACCGGGAAAATACAGCTACACAATCAGCTATGACGGTAATGGCATTTACAAAGCTTCCAACATTACAGTAAACGTTACAGTAAACAAGATTCCAACTATATTGGAGGCTTCAGATATCAATATTACCTACAAAAATGGCAATCTAACTGCAATGCTGACTGATTTCTATGGAAATGCCATATCAGGTGCTACAATTAAGTTCAACAATTCACTAAATGTCTATAGGTATCGCACAGACAGTGACGGAATCGCAATTGCACCTATCAAAGCAAAACCTGGACAATACTTCTATGAAATCAGTTTTGATGGAAACGGGATTTATGCACCCTCAAGCATAACAAGGTCTGTTGTTGTAAACTGAATTATAAATTCTTATGGTGACAATTCCAATATTGTCACTATTCTTCTGTTTTTCTATGCTAATTTTAAATAGCATTTGTTATATAATAGTTAACATATGACAACTGCAGCAATTTCAAATAGAATCAACAGGTTTGACAACCTCAAGGGCTTAGCAATCATATTGGTTGTTGTAGGCCACCTGATCTATTTGAAAAAGACACAGGAAATCGATCTCATCCGCAACTTCATCTATATAATACATATGCCGATATTCTTCTTTGTATCAGGATATTTCTCAAAGATTGATGAAGACCAACCCATCAAGTCCTTCAAAAGGCTGATGATTCCTTTCATGCTGTTCTGCATTTTATATTGGCTGTTTCAGAAATATGTGCTTCTTGGACATCCCAGAACATTATTCATTAATCCGGGCTACGGATTGTGGTTTCTGATTTCACTGTTCTTCATGAAAATGCTGCTGCCGGTAATGGACAAATTGAGATATCCTGTGCTGACATCTTTTGTTTTGGCGATTGCAATAGGATTTATCGACTGCAATTTCCTGGGAATCTCAAGGACATTCGTCTATATGCCTATTTTTCTCATCGGATTCTACTATAAGGATTATGCTTCAGGATTTTCAAAAAAATATGGCTCAATATATTCAATCTTATGCAATAGAAAGGTAATACTGATACTGGCCGCCTTGACTGTTTTGGCATTGGTCATCTGCGCAAATGCCTTTTCGATAAATCTCATTTGCCTCAAATACCCTTATCATGGATTTGATTTATATGAGATGCTATCAAGGGCCATAATAATATGCCTTGGAATCATATCCACCTTAATTCTAAATCAGCTTATGACAAACAAAGACATATTCCTGACAAAATTCGGTAAAAACTCTATGAGCGTATATATTTTCCATCTCTTTACACTCAAAATTCTTTTGGATATCCTCAAGCCATATTACGCAATTCATCCCGCAATGGCATTGATTTCAGTATTTGCCATATCATTAATTATCGTTTTTGTCCTCTCAAGAGACTTTGTCACAACATTTTTGAATATTGTTGTCGATGAAATATTCAATTTATTCTTTAAAGGTTCTTATGCCAGTTAGCAGTATGATGGTGATGTATTGCATATGCCTGAAAAGGTGAAAAACAATAAATGTTGATTATGAAGTGCAATAAAATTGTTTTGGGTGAATTATTGGAACTGACTAATGAATGGCCTTAAACTATAACAATTAATAACTATTAAATCAATAGATATAATTAAAGGTGTTTAAATGTATAAGAAAATTTTACTCCCAACTGATGGGTCTGGTTATGCAGACCAGGAGATAGATAGGGTAACCAAATTAATTTCTGATGATGGAGAAATCATTGTCCTGTCCGTTGCAGGGAAATTGACTTCAAGTGCATTCCAAAGCAGAAGGAATGTCAAGGAAGTTAATGCGGGAATGCTTAAGGAAGCAAAGGAAAACGTTGCCAAAATGAAGGAAAAATTCCCTGAAGGCTATAACGTTAGGACTATGGTAAAGACAGGTTTTCCAGCTGAAACCATTAATGAGGTTGCCGAAAAGGAAGGTGTCGAGTTAATTGTAATCTCATCTTCAGGAAAAAGCGGACTCCACAAGTTCATTATTGGTAGTGTCGCTGAAAAGGTTCTAAAGACTGCGGAAATCGATGTCCTATTGGTCCACAACAACTGAATTATCAGGAGTGAGCTAGATGGATACGGATAGGGATATAAAAAAGATAGCTCTTATAGCCTTTATAGCAATCATTGTTGTTTCTATTCTGGCTGTAGGATACATTTCCATGAACACAGCCCATACCAGAGTTGCAATCACATGCAATGAGACCATAAAGAATGGGGATTATATCACCGTTCAGCTTAAGGATGACTACAGGAATGTCATTCCCGATCAGGTCATCGATTTGAAGATTCTGGATGATTCAGGTTGGGCATACAAGTACAATGTAACAACAGATGAGCTTGGCCGAGGGTATATACAGGTTCTTGGATTGGAAAACGGAAACTATACTGTTCATGCAAACTTCAATGGGACACTGTTCCTAAAAGAGTCACACAGCAATTTTGCATTTGCAGTGGATGATGGATATTCATATTAAGGACTAATCCATCCCTTTTACTTTTTTTGTGATAAGATGGGCTTTAAGGACAAATTCAGGAATTTGAATGAATGCAGAATCAATTCTGCCATCTATGATGCTTATTATAATAAGGATATTAACGAAAAGATCGTTTATGTCGAATCCAGAAACGGTTTTGATTTTGCAGGAAACATGTTCAGAATCGTTGAAGAGCTGTCAACTGGAGATTACGGTGACTTCAGGATATATGTATTCGCACACAGCCACGTAAAGCCTAAAATCGAAGATTTCATGAAAAGCCATAACCTGAAGATATATGAAATCATCACCTCACCGGATAGGGCTTCAGAGATTTTGCACACCGCCAAATACATATTTACTGATTCAGGAATCAGATACAAATACGTAAAAAAGCCAGGCCAGATTTTTGTAAATACATGGCATGGAACAATAATGAAGCTGATGGGCATTGACAACAACCATGAAAGGCTTACAATGGGAATAATTCAGCGTTCACTTCTTTTTTCAGACTATTTGATCTTTCCAAGCGATTATCTCAAAGAAAGATTGCTGAATTCCTTCATGCTTGATGGGATATATCCCGGTAAGATGCTGCTTGAAGGATATCCAAGAAACAGTGTCTTTTTGGATGATGGACGAAGGGATGAACTCAAAAATGAATTCGGCCTGCAGGACTTTGAAATCTTCATCTACATGCCTACCTTCAAGGGCCTTGTGGATGACAGGAAAAATGAAAAGCAGAAGGATGATGTAGATAAATTCTTAGGGGAAATTGATGAAAACCTTAAGGACAGCCAGATTCTCTTTGCCAAACTGCATCCATATAACACACAAAAAATCGACTTTTCAAGATTCGACCATATAAAACCTTTCCCCAACGGATTTGAAATCTATGATATAGTTAATATGGCCGACTGTCTGATTACTGACTATTCAAGCGTCTTCTTTGACTTTGCAAATACCAGAAGAAAGATTATCATCTTCAACTATGATGAAGAGGAATATCTGAAGGATCGCGGACTGTATTTCCCTCTATCAGACCTGCCGTTTCCAAAGGTTCAAAGCGTAAGCGATCTGATGAGCGAAATGAACAGCCCTAAAGATTATGATGATACAGAATTTATTGAAAAGTTCTGTCAATATGAGCGAATGGAGGCGGCCAAATATATATGCGAGGCCATTTTCAAGAACGATAATTCCTCCCAATTGGAGATGATTGAAAACGGCAAGCCTAATGTCCTGCTTTATGCCGGAGACTTTTCAGATAAGGGCACCGTTGACTCTTTAAATGGATTTGTTGAAAGGATTGACACCACAAGGTATAATCTATTTGTTTCATTCTGCCCTTGGATGAAAAACATAAAGGAAAATCCGCAAGACATTTTCAAAGACATCCCACAGAATATCGGATTTTTGCCTTTCAGCTATAACCTGATGCCTACAGTAAGGGAAAAACTGAAATACAATCAATTGTCCGGCAATAGCCAATATGACGATTCCCTGAAAAGATTCTTCAAAAGGACATTCGAACAGCAGTATGGTAATTTGAAATTTGAACATATAATCGATTTTGATGCCGATGATTTGGAACGGGCCCTGATATTCGACAATGCCTGCGATAGCTTCCATCTGTTTTCCAAATCAGAATCAAAAGTCGAAGGCATAATAGATGAGGATTGCATCATAAGGGATTTGGATGCACTATCTAAACTGCTATAAATCTATTTTTTAAACCAATATTCCGAAATGATGAAAAAATTATAAATCATTCAAGTTATTAATAAATTTTCTCCATTTTTTAATACATTATACAATCCAAAGATAAATACATAAATATATAAAAAAATAAAACTTATAATTGTAGAAAAAAATTCTACATATAGTTATAACTATTTGGTGTTTTAAATGAATAAAAAGATAGGTTTTATTTTAGCTTTGGTAGTAATATCATTGATGATGGTATCTACCGTAAGCGCAGGTTTATTTGACTTTATGGGTGGTGACGATGCAAACGCAACCGCTAACGATGAAGACACCTTCATTGTAGGTTTCGATGCTGAATTCCCTCCATATGGATATAAAGACGACAGTGGAAACTATGTTGGTTTCGACTTAGACTTAGCGAAAGAGGTTTGTGAAAGAAACAATTGGACATTCCAAGCACAACCAATCGATTGGGATGCAAAAGATGCTGAATTAGACTCCGGTTCTATCGACTGTATTTGGAACGGATTCACCATCAACGGAAGAGAAGACGACTACACCTGGTCTGAACCATACATCGACAACAAACAAGTTGTAGTTGTAAAATCAGATTCAGGCATTAAAACTTTAGAAGACTTAGCTGGCAAAACTGTTGAAACACAAAAAGACTCTTCAGCTTTAGCTTCACTCCAAGGTGACAACAAAACTTTAGCTGATACCTTTGAAACTTTAACCGAAGTGGCTGACTATAACACCGCATTCATGGACTTGGAATCAGGTGCATGTGATGCTGTAGCTATCGATATCGGTGTAGCACAATACCAAATTTCATCAAAAGATAATCCTACCGATTACCTTATCATAGGTCAATCAATCTCATCTGAACAATATGGTGTTGGATTCAAAAAAGGTAACGACGCTTTAAAAGACCAAGTACAAGAAACTTTAGATGAAATGTTTAAAGACGGAACCGTTGTTAAAATCGCTCAAAACTACAGTGATTCCGGTGTTCCAGGATCTTTAATCCTTAAATAAACTGATTAGTGCGAGGGGAGAATTGGACTTATGATTTTAAGTAATGTAATTTCGCAATTGCTTGGAGGTATGGTTACCTCAATTGAAATATTCTTGCTTACATTGCTCTTCTCTCTTCCTCTCGGTTTGTTGATAGCCGGAGGAAGAATGAGCAGTTTCACACCTATCAGATGGTTGATGAAGATTTATATTTCAATAATGAGGGGTACACCATTGATGTTGCAGTTAATCGTTGTGTTCTTTGCTCCGTATTATGTGTTCGGTATCAACCTTTCAGCGGACTATAGGTTTGTTGCAGTTATCATTGCATTTACAATGAACTATGCGGCTTATTTTGCTGAAATCTACAGAGGGGGAATTGAAGCTATTCCTAAAGGACAATATGAAGCGGCTCAAGTTTTAGGATACAGCAGACTGGAAACATTCTTTACAATTATTCTGCCTCAAGTATTCAAGATAATTCTTCCTTCAGTAACTAATGAAGTAATCACTCTTGTAAAGGATACTTCTCTTTCATTCGTTATTGCAATTCCGGAAATGTTTACAGTGGCCAAGCAAATTGCAGCAGCGGACGCATCAATTGCAGCATTGCTCGTTGCTGGTTTATTCTACTACATATTCAATATACTTGTTGCATTTGCCATGGAACACTTAGAAAATAGAATGAGTTATTATGATTAGAGGGGTATTATGAGTCTGCTTGAAATTAAGAATCTTAAGAAAAGCTTTGGAGACAATGTTGTTCTAAAAGACATTTCACTTAAGGTTGAAAAGGGTGAAGTATTGTCAATCATTGGTCCGTCAGGATCAGGAAAATCAACATTGCTCAGATGCATTACAGGTCTTGAAGAGGAAGACAGCGGAATAATCGACTTTGACGGAACTTTCGGTTTGGTTTTCCAGAATTTCAACTTGTTTCCGCATCATTCCGTAATGAAAAATATTGCAAATGCTCCTTTAAAGGTTCAAAAAAGGGAAAAAAGCGAAGTTTATGCTCATGCCCGTGACTTGCTTAAGAAGATGGGCCTGGAGGATAAGGAAAACGCTTATCCTTGCGAACTGTCAGGGGGCCAACAGCAAAGGGTTTCAATTGCAAGAGCCCTTGCGATGAATCCGGATATCCTATTCTTTGACGAGCCTACCTCAGCGCTTGACCCGGAACTCACAGGAGAAATCCTTACAGTCATTAAGCAGCTGGCTGCTGAGCACATGACCATGGTTATCGTTACCCACGAGATGAATTTTGCTCGAAACGTATCAGATACAATCATATTCATGGACGGTGGTGTGATTGTGGAGGAAGGTTCACCTGAAGAGGTATTTTCATCCGACAATCAAAGAATGAAGGAATTTTTAGGAAAATTCAACGATTAAATTTTTAATTTAATCCTATCTTTTTTTATTTGTTTTTAGAAATTTATTTTAATTATTATCGATATAGTCATTACTATATCTGGTGATTATATTGAGTGAAGCTGATAAGTTAATTATTTCTTTCAAGTTTCCGCCTGATAGCGACATCAGCGGAATCGTTGTTGCCAAAAGGATTATCAATGATAATTCAAAAGTCGATGTGCTGCACAATCATGTTGATGATGAATCCCTGAATTTCGAAAAGCTTGATGATCTAATAAATGAAAGGCTGGAGACATATGTCGATTCGAAAAGGGACTCTGTTGAATGCATATTTAATTTCAAAAATCAGGGATTGGATTTGATTGGAAATAGACAATACCGCGAAATCTACAGCAGGTCATGGTACATGTCAAACCACTATCTGGCCCTTGAATACAAATTCATGCATCCCGATGTGGTCTGGACTGCTGAATTTTCAGACCCTATCTTGAGAAACATGCAGGGAAACATCAAAGATTACAGGTCTGCACAGCTCGATAATCAGGAATATATCGACAGATTCAATGCCAAAATTGAAAAGCTCAATTTCAAGACACTGGAAAATCCTGCAAACACATTCCACATTGCCGAGTATATGACGTTCCTCTTTGCGGATACTATCATTTTCACCAATGCCAATCAGAGGGACATGATGCTGGAACCCTATGATGATGAGATAAAACAACTGGTTATCAATAAATCACAGATTATTCCTCATCCGACATTAAGCGAAGAGTACTATCACCTGAAGGAAAGCGACCTTCAATTAAGCGATGATGACATCAATATAGCATACTTCGGCACATTTTACTATACATTGAGGCATTTCGAACCACTGTTCTATGCATATGAGTCTCTCAATCACAAATTCAAGGACAGAATAAAGTTTCACATATTCCTCAACAGCGATGAATTCATAAACGTTCTTATTGGCGAACTGGACTTTAAAGACAATATCATCATAAGAAAGCCTTTGGAATATCTCGAATTCCTCAATGCAACAACCAGATTTGACATACTGCTCATCAATGATACTATAACCGAAGGCAGGTTCGCTGTCAATCCATATCTTCCGTCCAAGCTGTCAGACTGCAAAGGTTCCCTAAAAGACATGTGGATAATATATGAAGAGGACTCCACATTGTCGAAAGCGGAGGCAAAATACAAATCATCCATATATGACTATAATCAGTCACGGAAAGTTCTGGTTGATATCCTAAAGGATTACGGATATGAGGATGAGGATTGTGGCTTTGATGATGGATATTTTGAAAAGAGAATAACCGATTTAAATGGAATTGTTAAGAAAGAGTTTGATGAAAAGAACAGACTCAAAGCCCAGAACTCCAGATTGAAAAGGAAAATCAAAAAGCTCAAAGCCGAAAATGAAGAGATATTGTCTTCAAACAGCTGGAAAATCACCAAACCCCTCAGGAGTCTTAAAAAAAGATAGGTTAAAATATGGCAAAGGTTTCTATTATCCTAACGGCATTCAATGAAGAGAAATATATTGGAAAGGCTATAGAAAGCATTCTGGCTCAGACATTTGAAGATCTGGAGCTGATTGTTGTAAATGACGGATCCACCGACCGTACTCTAGACATCATAAACGGCTTTGATGATAGTAGAATTAAACTCATCAGCCAGGAAAACCGCGGTCCAGGAGCCTCAAGAAATAGGGCCCTGAAAATTGCCCAGGGCGAATATGTGATGTATCTTGACGGGGATGACTGGTACAGTCCGAATGCCGTTGAAGTTGCATATCATGAAGCCAAAGGCAGAGACACTGATTTTACCTTTTATCAAATGATTAACTATGACGACAAGACCGGAAAGATTTACGAAAACGACTGGTTCAACCTGACCATCTTTGATGAAAGCTTTGAAAACACCGTTTTCAAGGCAAGCGACTATGAAGGCTCAATCTTTGACATGTCCGTTGGAGTATGCCAGAAGATATACAATACCTCATTTTTAAGGCGCATCGATGCGAAGTTTCCGGAAGGAATATTCTTTGAGGACATGCCGTTCTTCTATTATGTCCTTCTTAAGGCAGAAAGGATTTCAATAATAAAAAGGCATCTCTACTACAGAAGAAAGCATGATGCATCAATAACCCATGTCGTTGACTGCAAGTTCCTCGATACCGTGCCTGCGGGCCAGGAACTTATGAGAATTTTCATTGAAAATGGATGGTATGATGCATACAAATTTGACCTGCTTGCATACAAAATCAATGGTCCTCGGTTTGCTTTAAGGGACATTGAAGAAAACTGCAAGATTCCTCTTTATGAGTTGATTAAAAAGGACTATCTTTCAATTAAACAAAGTAAATATTATCAGGACTTCCTTGAAAACCTTGGCCCTGTCAAGAAAAAGTTTTTTCAGGACATAATCAGTTCAAAGGACTATGATGACTTCATCACATTGAACCAGGCATAATCATCGCCGGCATATATGCTGACCAATATGCAGGTCATTGAAATTGCTATATACACAACAACCACCGCCAATGGGCAGTACATCAAAAAGAATATGAGTCCAAGAATCTCGAATGCCACGAACAGCATTTTTTTGTTTAGGACATTGATGTAGGACAATATGCCCAATACTATCGGAGTGAATATGACTGCAAGAATAAGCCATATGCATTCGAGCAATGGTGTCAAAGGAACAACATCGAATCTGAAGAGCCAGATGTATAGATACATCTCAAGAACTGTCAGGAAAAATCCCTGAACACCGCCTGCAACGGCCTGGGCCATTGTATGCTTTTCAAGGGTGACGCGTGACCAGATAAGAATAGGATATAGAATTCCAAAGAGTGCGCCGATCGGTCCCAAAAGCAATATCAAAGCGCCAACCGGACCTGAAAGGCCAGTTGTGTGAACGCTTATCTTCCATTTGAAGGTGATTAAAAGCACAACGCCTGTGTTGACAGCATAGCATAAAAGCAGTGCGGTAAGAAAATGGTCAATGCCCAAAAACAGAGACACCAGAAATCCGATGAAATATGAGACGATTCCAACTATCAACGGGGTGAAGCGGTCCTCCCTATTTGAAATGTCGCTGTCGGTATCAAGCTTTTTAACCCAATGAAGTATGATTGCCATAGGCAAAACTGATGCAAAAACAAGTGAAATGAGTTCCAAAGCAATAAATTTGTAGAAGTCAAAAGCGCCGTTTTCAAATGACAATATCAGACAGATAATCAAAAATAATGGAATGCACAGAATCGGCGGATTTGTGAACGTTGATATCGCTTTGGCTATCTTCAATCTTTCCATGATAATACTATATGAAGTTATCCTATATAATTGAACTAGTTTTTTATACTACCCACGACTATATAACAAACATGGAGTTCATTCTGGATAACAAGAAATATTCGATTTTGAATCACGAATTGTTTGTCAATTATCTTATGGTCGATAACTATTTCAGACACAATTATTGCAAATATGACTATGACATCAGATTTGATTTCATTGAACCTATTTTAGAAAAGGACAAGGTGGAATTTGAAGATATCCTGAAAGGAACGGAGGTTCTTGAGGAGATGCTTGAAAAAGGCGAAATCAGTTTCCCTCCAAACGGGGTGAAGATAGACCAGCTCTCCAAAGAGGAGTTCAATATATCTTATCAGAACCTTATTTTCGAAAATATCAGAATAGGAGAGGCAATACCATTCCTGATTGCCTTAAACTCTCTTGTAACATATAAGCCAATAATTACGCTGGACCAAATCAGCGAGGAGCTTGAATATTTCATAGATAAATTCAGGTCATATAATGAAAATATTTAATATTGTTAATAACATATTATTAAGTAACTATTATTCTTAAAGGTGATATTTGAAATGAACTGTCCAAATTGTAATAGTGAAAACAGCGATTCCGCAAAATTCTGCAAAAAATGTGGAACTCCACTTAAAAAGAAGACAATTGACCATCAGAACATGATCAATTCAATCAATAATAAGAAGACAGACTCAGATAATACTACAAAATACATCATTATCGCTTTGGCCATTATTGCGATTGCCCTTGCCGGCGTATTTGCATATGTCGGATTTGCAAACAATAATCATAGTGATGATAATTCTCAAATTCCACTGGAAAACAATGCACAAGTGCCTAACAATGATTCACAAGCATCACAGGCCAGCCAGACTACTCAATCTAGCCAGCCGGCACAATCAAGTTCGGTTCCCGCAAAGAGCAGCATGGAAATAGGTGGCGGTTCCTTCTCAACAGGCAGCAGTTTGTCTGACAAGACATATGCAAGCATTTATGTCGGACCTGAACATTCCGGAGAAAACATAAAAATCCAAATTAAATACTCCAGAGACGGATCCAGCCTGAACAAGGGAAACATGGTTCCAAAAACAGTTGATTCATCAGGATACATTAATGTAAGAAGTGCCGATGCATATAAGTATTATCCGGATTTTGCAACAATAAAGATTTTTGATACATCAGGCAACCTATTGGATACTCAAAGCGTTTCCTTAAGTCCTGAAAGCGGTACTCAATACTTCTGATTGAGTATTCCTTTTTTCTTTTTTTATAAAAACTATTTAACTTATAAACTGTATAACTTATTATATATTTCAGGTGAGCTGATGAACATAACGATAATAGGAACTTCCAATGTTGGCCTTGTAACTGGCGCTTGTTTTTCAAAGATGGGAAACAAGGTTTATTGTGTAGACATTATTGAAGAGAAGATTGAAAACCTGAAGAACAATATTCTGCCGATTTTCGAGCCGCAGCTTGACGGCATTGTTGAAATATCACAGGAACGCGGAGATTTGATATTCACAACCGACATCAAGGAAGCTCTAGATAATACCGACATCATCTTCATTACGGTAGGGACTCCTATGGCAGATGACGGCAGCGCAAATCTGGACTATGTATTCGATGCTGCAAGGGATATTGCAAACAATATAACCCATGACTCACTTGTTGTAGTAAAATCAACAGTTCCAGTCGGGACATGTTTTGAAGTTAAAGAGGAAATCGAATCCATATTGAATGAAAATGATTCTGACGTAAAAATCCGC
This sequence comes from Methanobrevibacter sp., assembly GCF_045112895.1. Lineage (GTDB taxonomy): Archaea > Methanobacteriota > Methanobacteria > Methanobacteriales > Methanobacteriaceae > Methanocatella. The sequence continues at coordinate 57,234 of NZ_JBGUIH010000013.1, forward strand.
ATTGCATCAAATCCAGAATTCCTAAAGGAAGGAAGCGCCGTAAACGACTGCCTGCATCCTGACCGCATAGTAATAGGGGCCGAAGAGGATGAAGTCTTTGAGATAATGAGAGATCTATATTCATCATTTGTACTGAATCATGAAAGATTCATCTTTATGGATATCAAATCATCTGAAATGACCAAATATGTGGCAAATGCAATGCTTGCAACCAAAATCTCATTCATGAATGAGATATCCAACATTTGTGAAGCTACAGGCGCTAATATCCAGAATGTAAGAATAGGCATAGGGTCAGATAAAAGAATAGGATATGACTTCATCTATGCGGGATGCGGATATGGGGGCAGCTGCTTGCCGAAAGATGTTCAGGCACTCATCAACACTGCAAAATGCAATGGCTATGAACCTAAAATCATTTCGAATGTTGAAATCGTAAATGAAAAACAGAAAATGAAGCTTGCAGAAAAGATAGTCAAACGATTTGGCGATAACTTGACAGGCCTTACGTTTGCAGTTTGGGGTTTGTCCTTTAAACCCTATACTAATGACGTGAGAGAGGCAACATCATTGGTAGTCATACCTGAATTAATCAAAAAAGGAGCTAAAATCAAGGCATATGACTCACATGCAGTTCAGGAATTTATGAATGCCCTTGATGATATATATCTGGATTCAATAGAATTTGCAGATAACAGATATGATGCGGTAGATGGATGTGACGCTTTGATTCTAATCACCGAATGGAAAGAGTTCAGAAGCCCCGATTTCGATTTGCTTTCAGAGAAGCTCAATCAGAAAATCATATTTGATGGAAGAAACATCTACGACAGAAAAATAGAGAACAAAGGATTTGAACTATATCAAATCGGCTGTTAATTATCAAAATTATTAAAAAAAAATAAAAAAATTAGGAAAAAGTATTCCTAATTAAACTTATTATATCCTACAATAGCAGCAATCAATAAGACTAAAATCAAACCGGATATTTCCAATATATGATTATTGTTTTCCGGAGCAACTTCAGCATCATTGTTCACTTCTTCAGTACTGTTTTCGCTAGCGTTTTGATCATCATTTGTATTGTCGCTAGCCACGACTGCAGATGATGTTAAAATGCTTTTTGAAACTGAAACTGGATTATTATTAATAGGATTAGATGAATCAGGTCCCATTGAAGTTACTGGTTTGTCGTTGGAATTTTTTTCTGTATTATCTGATGTGACTTCTTTATCATTGGAAGTTTTATTAGTGGTATCATTATCATTTGCATTGTCGGAAGCGGATGATGTAACCATAGGTGTCATGCCATTGGAATATGCAGCAGCACCATAAGCATAAGCTTTATAATAAAGAGTTCTATTTAGATACTTTACAGATGAATTATTGCTGTAAGCATCAGGACCGTCATAAAATGCCCAGTCTGTAGTAACAGGATAATATGTGGCATTTTCAGAATTATTTTCATCATCGATGAATTGCCAACTCTCATCATCTAAATCATCAGAATCTTCGTCATCATAATCTTCCCAATCCTCATCATCTAAATCATCAGAATCTTCGTCATCA
>NZ_JBGUIH010000014.1:0-18838 GCF_045112895.1 Methanobrevibacter sp.
GAAATCAATGTAACATTCACTTTACCTGCGGATATTACTGGTACTGTAATCGTTACCATTGATGGTGAAGGCGCTATTGCTGATTCCTATGATGGCATCAACTATGTTGTTCCATTTGACAGCTTAACTGCTGGTAGTCATACCGTAATCGTTAAATTAACTGATGATAACAACTACAATGACGCAATGGGCAGTGTTTCCTTCACTGTAAGCAAAGTTGATCCTACTATCACTCCTAGCGTTGAAGTTGGTAATTATGTCAATCCAAGTAAGATCACTGTTGAAATCGATTCCGATGCTACTGGATACATTTTAATCAATGTTGACGGCAAACAAGTTGGATACCGTGAAATTAACAAAGGTAAAGTTCAAGTTTCAGTTAAAGATTTAATTGCAGGAGAACATGTTGTAGATGTTATCTACACTGGTGATGATAAATACAACAACGGAACCGCAAGCACTACATACACTATGAACAAATCTTCAACCGTTATTACTGTTGGCGATGCTGTCTTTACCTACAAACACAATCCGGTTCTTCAAATCAACTTGACTGATGAAAATGGCAATCCTGTCGTTAACGGTCTCGTTTATGTAAACAATACTTTAACAGTTTACAAATACAGAACTAATGCTCAAGGTACTATTAATGCTCCTATTAACTTAAAACCAGGAGAATATAACTTTGCAATTAGCTTCAATGATGATGGTCGTTACGAAGGCTCAAACGCTACTAAGACAGTTGTTATCAATAAGCTTGACACTATATTAACAATAGAAAATGCTACAGTAGGATATCAAGATGGTACTAATTACACCATGAAATTGGTTGACATTGACGGTAACCCTGTTTCAGGAGCTACAATTAACCTCTACAATGGTGTAAAAACCTTAAGATACCGCACTGATAGTAACGGTGTTGCAACCGCTCCTATTAATTTAAAACCTGGTGAATATGGATTCAATGCTTCATATGCAGGCAATAACATTTATGGGGCTTCCAACATGTCCAGCACAGTTACTGTCGGCAAAGTTGCTGTAACAATAGATGCATCTGACATGACTGTTGTCTACAATGACGGATCTTGCGTAACCGTAACATTAACCGATGCTGCTGGAGAAGCGGTTAAAAACGTTACTGTAAGATTCACCAATAGTGTGAATGATTACAGGTACCATACTGATAGTAATGGTGTTGCAAGCGCTCCTATTAAATTGAATCCGGGCATATACGAGTACACAATCACTTTCGCTGGAAACAGTATTTACGATGCAGCAAACGCAACCATTACAGTCAACGTTACTAAAGCTCCGACTACTTTAGAGGCTTCTGATGTAAATGTTACCTATAATAATGGTAATATCACTGCTAGATTAACTGATATGAATGGAAACGGCATTAATAATGTCACCATCAACTTTGACAGTGGTAGCAAAGTCTACAAATACCGCACAGACAGCAATGGTGTTGCAAATGCTCCTGTAAATGTTAAACCGGGAGAATACAACTATACAATTAGCTTCAATGGTAACAAACTTTACGAAGCTAGCAACACTACAGCATCTGTCGTTGTCAATAAAGTCAATGCTAAAATATCAGTTGAAGACATCAGCATGACCTATAGGGACGGTACCAATTACACAGTAACAGTAACTGATCTTAACGGTAACCCACTTTCCGGAGTCGGTGTTAAAGTTAACAATACTGTAAAAACCTATAAGTATTATACTGATAGTAACGGTATTGTATCCTCTCCTATTACCTTGAAAAAAGGCCAATATGAGTTTGTTGCTTTCATCGACGATAGTGTCTACGAAACAGCTAGTGCTACTAGTACAGTAGTAATATCATAAAAAAACAGTTTGAAAAATGGAATCAATATTCCATTTTTTCTTTTTTCTTTTTTTCAGAACCATCATTTAATTATTTACATGACTTATAATTTTACTAGTTATATTATCAACGACCAGTATATTATTCGATTTTTATATAATTCAGTACTTTGATGATTTTCTAAATGCTTTTGAATTTTTACATCCACATCCATTGCTTCATAATTGCCGTTTTTTCAATCATCTATATTTTTATATAATATTAAAAATAAATCTTAAATCATAATATATGGTGGTTAAATGAGAATTTTACTGATTCATTCTGATTATTTAAATTACAATGTAAAGAATAAGACACCTGTAGCCGAAGATATCGAGGAAGCCAAGAAAGAAGGTTCCTTCGATGACTCTTTAGTGGTATTTACAGCTGTTGAAAAAGACGATGAAAATAATCCAGAAGGTATCGTTAAGAATTTAGTAAGTGAAGTTAAAAAGACTAATGATCAAGTCAAAGCTGAAAATATAGTATTGTACCCATATGCTCACTTGTCTTCATCATTAAGCTCTCCAAAAGTGGCAGTACAAATCTTAAAAGATGCCGAAGAGGCTTTGCTTGCTGAAGACTTTAATGTTAAAAGGGTACCTTTCGGATGGTATAAGGCATTTGAGATTTCCTGCAAAGGTCACCCATTGAGCGAACTTTCAAGGTCCATCACTGCCGATGATGCTGAGGAAGCCAAAGCTGAAAGAAAGCCTTCAACCTGGCAAATCCTTGAAGGGGATAAGATTACTCAAATCGAAGACTTCAACTTCGAAAACAGGGCATTCAAACAGCTTGTTGATTATGAGCTTGGACAAGGCGCATCTGATGAAGGCGAACCTCCACATGTAAAATTGATGAGGGAAAAAGAAATTTGTGATTATGAACCTGCATCTGATGTCGGAAACCTTAGATGGTATCCTAAGGGACGATTAATAAGGGATTTGCTTGCCGATTATGTTTACAATTTAACTGTTGAACGTGGAGCGATGCCTGTTGAAACTCCAATTTTCTATGATTTGGACAATGAGGCAATCTACCAGCATGCCTACAAATTCGGTGAAAGGCAATACAGAACAGACACCAAAAAGAATCTGATGCTTAGATTTGCATGCTGTTTCGGTGCTTTCAGATTGATGGCCGATTCATATCTGACCTGGAAAAACTTCCCTGCAAAAATCTATGAACTGTCTACCTACAGTTTCCGTTACGAGAAAAAGGGAGAAGTTGTAGGTCTTAAAAGATTAAGAGCATTCACAATGCCTGATTGCCATTCCTTCTGCACTGATGTTCAGGCATCTTTAGAGGAATTCTCCAACCAAACCGATATGTGCATGCAAACAGGAAAAGATTTAGAGCTTGATTTTGAAGTCATTTTCAGAGCAACCCAAGACTTCTTTGAAGACAACGAAGAGTGGATGTATGATATTGCCCGTAAATTCGGAAAGCCTATTCTTTTGGAAATCTTGCCTGAAAGGCACCATTACTGGGTATGCAAAATCGACCTGGCAAACATTGATGCTTTAGGCCGTCCAATCGAAAACCCAACAGTTCAAATCGATGTTGAAAGCGGTAAAAGATTTGGAATCACCTACTTGGGTGAAGACGGCGAGCAACACCACCCGACAATCCTACACACTTCACCGACCGGAAGTATTGAAAGGGTATTATGTGCAATGCTTGAAAAGACAGCTTTGGAAATAAATGAAAAGGCTCCAATGTTGCCAACCTGGCTAAGCCCGATTCAAGCTAGAATTTTAACTGTTGGTGAAAATCAAAAAGAATTTGCTGAAGAGTTATATGAGAAAATCAACGCTTCAAACATTCGTGTAGATGTTGACGATAGAGATGAAAGCGTAGGTAAGAAAATCAGAAATGCGGCTAAGGAATGGGTTCCATACATTTTTGTCGTTGGAGACAAGGAAATGGAATCTGGAAAATTCCAAGTCACCGTTCGTGAAACCGGTGAAAAGGTTGACATGACTGTTGATGAATTGATAGCTGAAATTAATGAGAAATGCGAAGGAAAACCTTTCAGAAGATTGCCTTTGCCTAAGGATATTTCAAGAAGGATTAACTTCCAATAATTATATTTACAAATTAAGATATATTATAAAATGTTATTATTAACGGAGGAAATTTAATGGACCCAATGTATAAAATAGGAGAAGCTCTTATTGGAGACGGCCCTGAATTAGCACACATTGATTTATTGATTGGTGATAAATTCGGACCTGTTGGTCAAGCTTTTGCTAATGGATTATCCAATTTATCTGTTGGACACACTCCTTTAACAAGCGTAATCAGACCAAACTTAATGACCAAACCAGCTACTTTAATCATTCCTAAAGTATCTGTTGGTGATTTAGAAGATGCAAGTAAAATATTTGGACCTGCACAAACCGCTGTTGCAAGAGCAGTGGCTGATGCAGTGGAAGACGGATACATTCCAAAAGAAATCGTGGAAGACATTGTTATCAACGTAAGCGTATTTATTGATCCTTCTGCTAAAGATTACAGAAAAATCTATCAGTACAATTATGGAGCAACAAAATTGGCTATCAGAAGGGCAATGGAAGGATACCCATCCATCGAAAAAGTACTCGCGGAAAAAGACCGTGGAACCCACCCAATTATGGGATTCAAGGTCAAAAAGCTTTGGTCACCACCATACCTGCAAGTTGCACTTGACTTGGACAATGAAGTTGCAATGGAAAGAATCATCAATGATTTGCCTGACAATGATAGAATCTTGCTTGAAGCAGGTACTCCGCTCGTTAAGAAATTCGGTGTTGGAATCATTGGAAAAATCAGAGCATTACGTCCTGACGCATTCATTATTGCTGATTTGAAAACTTTAGACGTTGGTCGTGTAGAAGTCAAGATGGCAGCTGATGAAACTGCTGATGCTGTAGCTATTTCCGGTCTCGGTACTGTTGAATCCATTGCTAAAGCTATCCATGAGACTCAAAAACAAGGTATCTACTCCATCCTTGATATGATGAATGTTGCAGAGTTTGAGAAAAAATTGGCTAAATTGCCTGATGACTTGAAACCTGACATTGTCTTGTTACACAGAAATGTTGATATGGAAACCTACAGAGCAGAACACGGTGAAGACACTAGTGACATGACTGAATGGGGTAACATTAAAGACATTAAAGCAATTCTCGGTGAAAACGGTTTAATTGCTGTTGCTGGTGGAATCAAACCTAACAATGTTGAAGAAGCTATTGAAAAAGGTGCAGACGTCATTATCGCCGGTAGATACATTATCGGTTCAAGAGATGTAAGAAGGGCTGCACAAGACTTCTTGGAACATTTCGAACCTGATCCAGACAACATGAGACTTGCTATGGACGAAGACGAAAATATTGAAGTGAAAGACTAGTAAATTAGATTCATTCTAATTTACAACTATTTTTTTTTAAAGGAGTTTTTATCATGGGATTTTGCAATTCATGTGGAAGACCAATTGTAAAAGAGGATTACGGGACTAACAAGGACGGTAGTTTGAATCCCGAGTTCTGTTGTGATTGTTATCAGAATGGTGAATATACAGAACCTGACATAACTTTAGAAGAGATGATTGTCAGAAAAACAAAGGAAATGATGGCAAAAAATGATAGATTGCCTGAAACTCATGCAACTGCCATAACAGCCACTTTTATTCCAGGACTTAAGAGATGGAATCCTGAGTTTCAAGACGACTATAAAACTCTTTAATTATCTTTTTAAAATAAATTCTTTAACTTTATTAGCTATGTATTCATCATGAGATTTAGTTGTTTTTAAATTATATAATTCTTCCCCTAAATCATTGTATTTATCAACTAAATCGTTATATTCCAAACGAAGAGCATCATAATCTTTTTCTAAATCTTCGTTCATTGCAAATATTTCGGCATAGCTTGTTTTTGTGTTGAGGTTTTCTTGTTTTAACTGATCATATTTTGTGGAAACTTGATTGAAACTATCCTTAATGGAAGCATGCTCTTCCTTTAAGTTAGAGCATTTGGTTTTGAGATTTTTATTCTCTTCTTTGATGCTGCCATATTTGGTTTTTAGGTTTTCATTTTCAGTTTTAATATTGACAAATTTTGTTTTTAGGTTTTCATTCTCCAGAATTAATTTGGAATGCTTATCCTTTATTGTTTCATTCTCTTTTTTTAATGAGTCAATATTGCTCTGTTTCATATTGTTGTATTCGTCTTCGATTTCTTTTAAAGAATCAATTTCAGCTTTTAGTTTTGCAATTTCCCTTTCGTAATCTGAAACAGAATTTGTTACCCTTTCGTCTAATTGTGACCTCAATTGTTGCACTTCCTCAACATGTAAATAATTAGCTATTTTTAAAGACTCGTTTTCTTCTTGCATGTCTTTAAAATTTTGTATTTCTCTATTTGGGATAATTAAAACATTTTCTCCATTATCGTATATGTCTTCGTTCTTGGGAACTGTAATCTGTATCTGTTCGGTTGTGTATTTCTTCCGTGAACCGTTTTTTAGCGTCCGATTATATTCTCTCGAATACTTTTTTACAATACCCTTACCGAATTTCATAACTATCCCTTTTATCAATTAATTATATTGTGTTTTAATATTATAAATATTATGTAATTTGGTGCTAAAATATATGTTATGTGCATTGTTTAAAAAAAATTAAATTTTACTTTTTCATTTATTAAATCACAATAGAGCGACCATATCTGTTTTTCACATTTTGTCATTGTGACTATTCATTCATTATTACTTTTCACGTGATTTTCATCTGATTAGTAATACTTTAATTATATTTATTAATAATAATTTTTATAAATAGATATCGTATTAATCCTTAAAATGTTGGTTGTTGTATGATATCTAAAAAAGAGAAATATTGCTATTTGTTAGTTTTTATAATATTAATTTCTATTTCATTCAATATTGTCTATGCTCAAGATAATTGTAGTGATGCTGATATATCCAATGATTTAACCCAACAAGATGTAATAGTCGATGAAATGGACGATTCAAATTTTGAAGATATTAGTTTAGATGAGCCTTTAAGTTCTGCTAATGATGAAATCGTCTCTTCAAGTTCATCGGATAATAAAATAAATTCCAATTTGACCTTATTCATTGTTAGCGATAATCCGGGAACCAATATATTGGATGCCGCTAGTGTTGACCTATTTGATGAGCATCCAAATTTAAAGGAAAATGTAAATATTGTTGTAAGGAGCGGTGCTCAAGTTAAGGAAATGGATGAATCTGAATTTGTCAGGTTATTAGGTTCTTGTGATGGATTTATAGGCGAATGGGTTAGTACTGATGTCGATGCAGTTTTAACAAGCACATTGGAAAAGTATCCTGATTTATCAAATAAGGAGCTGTTTCTTATATTGGAACCTCCTTCAGGTAATTTAAACTCAGAATCCTCTTCAATATCTTTAATAAAAAGTTCTGCAGTAAATTATAATAAAATTTTTTCATCATTTGGCAGTGAGGAATTAATTTCTTATTTCCAGAATACAAAAAGGGGATCTTCATATGATGATGTTGTGAACTTTTTAGAGGGTGATGGAGCTAGATTCGGTGAATTATTTAATAAAATGGTATTAAACAAGGACATTAATGATAAGGATAATTTAAAAAATCAAATTTTATATGTCTTGAATTATTTTGGTTTTGATGTTGACTATGATGAGCCAAGCTTTTCGGGCTCCCTCCAATATGGAATTTATAGGGACAAATGGTTTAGTCTAGATGAGTATATTGCAGCTTACTTCAATCCTTCTTATAACCGTACTGTCGGAATTTTGGAAAGTACAATGTACATTTCATCCCAGCAGCTGCACCCTACATATCAGATAATTGAGGATTTGGAGGCTAGGGGATATAATGTCATACCCGTATTTGCAGCCGGAGGTACTGCAGACCAATTAAGAGTAATGGTCGAGTCTTTTACCAGTGCTGGCGGAGATATTTCCGGATTTTTAGAAAATTCTTCCAAATATGACATTTATGTCGATGCAATCGTGTCAGTTGTTGCATATGGGGTAGGCGGAGAAAACTTTTCTTACACAAACGACTTTTTTGAAGAGGTTGGTGTTCCTGTATTCAGGGCAGTCCATTCCGATTATGTTTCAAATGAGCAGTGGGAATTGGGAACTACAGGATTGACAACCGAAAGAAGTGATAAATGGTGGCACATTTCCATTGCAGAAGCACAGGGAATAATTGATGCAACATTTATTGGAGGCGCTGATGGCTATATTTCAAATTTGACTGGAGCAAGAATCGTTACATACATTCCATACACCCGAAATATTGACTTATTGGCTGATAGAATCGATTCATGGGTGAATTTAAGATATGCACTCAATAGTGAAAAAGCCATTTCACTTATTTATTATAATTATCCTCCCGGAAAGCAGAATATCGGATCAAGTTATTTGGATACCATCACAAGTATCTATAATATGCTTTATGCTTTAAAGGATGAAGGATATGATGTCGGCGATTTGCCGTCAAATGTTTCTGAACTTGAAGACATGATGATAAAATGCGGTATTAATGTGGCTACCTGGGCGCCAGGAGAGCTTGAAAAATTGGCAAATCAATCTGATGTTGTATTGCTTCCCGTAAGCGAATATACAGAATGGTTTGATGATTTGGATGAAATTGTAAAAATTCAAGTTCGTGAAGGTCCTGTCGCATATATCGGTGAGTTGTCTAAAAGGGCTGTTGAATTGAAGTATAATGCAACAATCAGCGATACAATTGACGATTGGTATAATCAAGTTGCAGCATTGCTCCCTGATGAAAATATGGATGAAAGCACAGGTGTATTGAAAAAAATTGTTAATGCATTGAAAAAATACACCAGCACTTTTTCAGAGGAATATTATGATTTGTTCCTGCAATATTATGAGGAATTTAAGCAATTAAACGTTTCAGGATTAAATGGATGGGGCGAGTCACCTGGAGATGTGATGGTAGTAAATAGGAATGGAACAGATTACTTTGTTATTCCGGGATTAACATTTGGAAATGTTTTTGTTGCCCCAGAACCTCAAAGGGGTTGGGAAGCGGACATTGAAAATCTTTATCACTGTACCGCTGTGGCTCCAACACATCAGTATTTGGCGGCTTATTATTATATGCAGACATATCATCCAAATGCGATGGTATTTGTTGGAAGACATGCAACTCACGAATGGCTGCCGGGCAAGGAGGTTCTTTTGTCTGCAACAGATTACGGATCAATTGTTGTTGGAGATGTCCCTCAATTATACTTCTATATCAGTGATGGTCTGGGCGAAGCTATTCAAGCTAAAAGAAGAGGGTTTGCAGTTTTAATTTCTCATTTAACTTCTCCAATGTCTTATACTCATTTATATGGCAATTTAACGGTTGCAGCTAATCTAGTAAATTATTACACTAACATTGAGAATAAGGATTTAAAGGAAGAATTTGCAGACCAATTGCGTGAATTGATTGTAACTCAGGACTATTCTACAAATATAGGCCTTACTAAGGAAGAAGTTCTGAATTTAAGTTCTCAGATGCTCGTTGAAAAGGTTGATACTTTCTTAAAAGAAACATTATCTACATTATATCCTTTAGGACTTCATGCAATAGGCCAATATTGGTCTGAAGAGGATTTGGCAAGTACAGTCACTGCAATGTTGTCCTATGATTTTGATTTAGAGAATTATAAAGGTGAAACCAATTTATTCGAAGAATTATCAGATTATTTATATTCTAAAAGTTATGACAGTTTAACTGCTCTTGAAAGAGAGGTCATATTAAATAAATCCTATGATATCTGTAAAGCTTTGATATACTGGGATGTTGATACTGTATATTCTACATTAATTAGCCAAAACAGTAAATTTAACAACTCAGATTTCCTTTATTGCCTTAAATTAGGTAAAAACTATATTAATTTAATCGATGCAAGTATTTCTACAGAATTAAATGCGATGATTGATGGTTTAAATGGCAGGTACATCCCGATTAGTGAAGGTGGAGAGATTATACTTAAGCCAATTGTTCTTCCAACCGGTAGGAATATGTATCAGGATCAGTCTCGTGAGCTTCCTACTGAAGATGCTTGGGAGTATGGAAAGACTCTTGCACTTTTAACTTTATCCGGATTGAATGACACTACCGAGAAAGTTATAATGGGAATATGGTGTGTTGAAACTGCAAGGGATGATGGAGCATTGGTTGCTAGCGTTCTTTACTTGCTCGGTATGAAACCGGTATGGACAGATTCTCCAAGTGCAGGGTTCAGTGATAATCATGAACATGATGAAGAAATGGGTAAGAAAACCAAATCAATGCCACAATATGTTCTATTGGATGATTTAACTCGCCCAGATGGTTGGGATAAAAAAAGAATTGATGTAACTGTTATCACTAGTGGTTTATTTAGAGATTTATATTCTTCTCAATCAATTCTTATGGATAATGCATTTAGAGTGGCCTTGGCAAGATCATACTTGACAATCACTTCAAACAATACTTTAATGGATAGTCCATATGGAAAACAAATAAAAGAAGCTATTGATTTTGTCATGGATGGCATTGGATATTATGGTATTGCCCGCGAGTCTTTGGATGATAATTATGTTGCAAAACATTGGGTGGAGGATTGCCTATATTATTTAAGTATAGGATATAATTCATCATATGCTGGAGAATGTGCGATAACCCGTATTTTTGCACCTCCAAATGGAGATTATGGTGCAGGAATCTCAAAATTGGTTTCAATGTCCTGGACCTGGAACGACACTGACCAATTGGCTGAGTTTTATTTAGGAAGGATGGGTAATATGTATTCTAAAAATTATTGGGGAGATACTAACCCATTGGTTTTCCTTAGGGCTTTATCCAACTCAGATACAATTGTAACAAGTCGTAATACTAATCAGTATGGTGTTTTAGATAATGATGACTTCTTTGATTATTGGGGAGGTCTTTCCATGGCCGTTGAGCACGTATCCGGTAAGACTCCAAAAATGAATGTGCTGATGTATGCAAATAGGAATGGCGCATATATTGCATCACTGGAAGAGGTAATGTATAGAGAAATCGCTTCCAGATATGATAATCCTGATTGGATTAAAGGAATGATGGGTGAAGGATATAGCGGTGCCAGATACATGTCTAATAAGTTTGTTAGTAATTTATACGGCTGGCAAGTTACAAGACCTTCTGCAGTTTCAGATGATTTATGGAATAGGGTTTACAATACATACTATAATGATAAGTATGGTTTAGGCGTTAAAGATTGGTTAATGACTGGAAATAATGCATATTCTTTTATTTCTATGAGTGGTACAATGCTAACTACAATCCATGAGGGATATTGGGATGCAAGTGATGCTACTATAAGGGATATTGCAAACTCTTGGGCTCAAGCTACTGTTCAAAATGGTGTTGCATGCTGTGACTGTAGCTGTGGAAACATTGCAATGATGCAATGGGCAGTACAGTATGTAAATCCTGATATTTTAGCCCAATTACTTCCTAAACTGTATGAAGCAACACACAATCCTGTATTTTTAGACTCTAATCAACAAACAGATAATCCAGAAAATAATGAAGAGGCTTCAAATCCAAACCCTGGGCAAGGAACTGGAACAAATTCAGGAGCTGTTTCTAATAGTACTTCTTCTAATGTTGTTTCAAACTCATCCTCTTCCAACATGCAAAATTCAAATGGTCAGACAATTTCAAACATTGGAGTTAATGGCCAAAATGAGGCTGTGGGAGATCCTAATGTTCAGGGAGAAGATGTTTCCAGTGTAAATGAAGTAAGTGATGCTGAAAATGCAAATGTAAAGAAATCAATTGAAATAAATCCTATTACTCAACAGTCTGCAAGTGAAGTTGGTTTATCAATAATTGCGGTTCTCGGTGTTTTATGTTTAATAGGAGTAATTGCCGTTGGATATTTCAGAAATAAAGATGATGATGAAAAAATCACTGATTTAGATAAACTCTTCAGTGAAAAAATGTAGGTGTTTAGATGGAAGTAATTAATTTGTTATGGCAGTTGGGGATACTGTCAGCTGTTTTAATATTCGGAATCAAATTGGGATTGGCAACCGGTTTGGCTAATATGTCTAAAAAATATTTGGCATTGGTCTCAATAGGTTATGGTGGAGGAGTTTTAATTTTAACTAAAATTTCTTCATTTTACACAGAAGAGATAACTAATTTGATTTACACCTATAACTTTGAATTCTTTTTAATCATGGCTGCAATCATGATTTTGGCAGGCATTTTTACAATTAGGGAGTATAAGGTTTTTGAAAGAAATACGACTGCCGCTACCTGTATGGCAGTCATAGCACCATGTCCATGTTGTTTTGGATCGATTATAGTTAGTATCATGTTAGTTGCACCGACTGTTGGTTTAGGGTTGTTTGATTTAAGCATTTATGTTGCAGGAGCTTTGGTTTTAACTATTGTAGCTACTTATTTTGCATCAAATATCATTGTCAGATTTATTGATAAACCTTATCCTATTGTTTTAGGCAATTTCATGTTCTTTTTAGGAATGTACTTCTTAATTTCAGCATTGTTCCTTCCGAATATTACTGCAATGATTCAAAATCCAATGGGTGCAATTACAATCTCTTCAATGGACAATGTGTCAATTGTTTTAATTTTAATATTATTTATAATGTTAATAGGCGGTATTATATCTAAGAAAAATAGTAATTTTGATTAATTGGTGATTATATGGTAACAACAATTCCTGGTAGCGATATATTAACATCTAGTTTGAACATGATTTCTCAGAGTTTGCAGATTCCTGTAATCATATTTTTAATAATTTTTGCAGTTTTTGCTGTGCTTACTCTTGGAAGTTTAGTATCGGAATACACTTCTAGGAAGAACATTTCTTCTGAATTGATTGAAAGGTTAATCTATTCTATCTCAAATGCAAATTCACTGGAGGAAATAAGGGATGTGATTAAAAACGCAAAGATTTACGAGTCTCAAAAAATTATTCTAATTAAAATTTTACGTTCAAGTTCACTAACAAACGAGTCAAGACAAACATTGGCTAGAAAATTAATAGAGTTTGAAGAGAATAAGTTTGCAAAAAAAATTGAGAGAACTGACATTGTCACTCGTATAGGCCCTACTTTGGGATTAATGGGTACATTGATTCCTATGGGTCCGGGTCTTGCGGCTTTAGGGGCTGGGGACGTTAACACACTGGCCAGCGCTATCATTGTTGCATTTGATACAACTGTTGTAGGTATTGGTGCTGGGGCTGTTGCATATTTCGTATCTAAGGTAAGGCGCAGATGGTATGAGGAATATTTATCAAATTTGGATGCTTTGGCTGATGCATTAATCGATAAGTTAAAACAATAGGAGTTTTGGTCATGGTTAGAAAAAAATGTAAAAACAGATTTTCTGAAGGTGAAGAAGATCCTATGGCCGGAACTACAAATCTTGTTGATGCAATGTTGGTTATAGCTGTTGGACTGTTGATTTTTGTTGTAATAAGTTGGAATATGCAAAGTGTTGTTTTTCAGGACAATCCGCAGCAAAAAGCAATTGACGATTCTTCTCCTAGCGTAACCGAGGTTGAAGAGGGCCAAGTTTTAAATGATACTCCTGACACTTCCAATAGTTCAGGTCAGGGTTATATGGAAATGGGTAAGGTTTACAAAGACCCTTCATCGGGCAAATTAATCATGGTTGAAAATTAATTTTAGAGGGGGCAAAATCTTGAAGAATAGTTTCAAATTATTATTTTTTACAATTTTGATTTTAACGTTGTTCTTATCATTATCTGATGTTTGTGCGACTGATTTTGATAATTCAACAATGGAAATAATGGATGATGAACAAGATTTGGATTTGATTGAAAGTCCTGATTTTGCCAATGATAATTACAATTCTGATGAACTGGGCATGGAAGATTCAAATCAGGATTTAGATAGCGATTCTTCTCAAAGCGATTTATCAGTGGATTTGAAAGAATATAAAACCACAAATTCCGAAGTGAATAGTCCTATTCATAAATCTAATGCAAAAAATGGAGATGTATTGAAAGCTACAAATTCAATCTCATTAAATGCCGGAGCCTCTTCTAAAGTTTATGTTAATTACAATAGTGGAAATGATGCCAATTCTGGAGCTAGTTGGAGTAAAGCTGTTAAAACAATAGAAAAAGCTTTGACATTGATTGATGATGATGGTGTAATCTATATTGCTGATGGAGTTACTCACTTAAGCGACTCCACTGGCAGTGAGGGCATCAATATCAATAAAAAAGTTTCAATAATTGGTCAAAGTGTTAATTCTGTGATTTCCGGAAATAAAAATAAACGGATTTTTAATATTGGCTTAAATGCAGATGTATTTCTCTCTAATTTAACTTTGACTGAGGGGGATTCAAGTAATGGTGGAGCCATATCTATTGAAAGTAGCAGCGAAACATCTTATGGCAAATTAACAATATCCGATTCCATAATATCAAATTGTCACGCTACCTCTCGAGGGGGTGCAATTTATTCAAATACCGGTTCAGTATCCAATCTGAATAATGTTACTTTTATAAATGATAGTAGTGTTTCAAATGGAGGGGCCATTGCAATTCAACAAAAAGGTTCCCTATCCAATATCAATGACTGTAAATTCATCAATAATTCTGCAGATAATAGAGGTGGAGCAGTTTATTTAGGGTCCGGTTCTACATGCGCTATCGGTAATAACAACTTATTTGAAGGAAATAAGGCATTTGATAGGTATGGTTATGGGGGAGCAATTCATGGAGCAAATGGAATCGCTCTCGGCACGGGCAATGTATTTGTAAATAATTATGCAGAAAAAGGAGGTAGTGCGTTATCTACCTTAAATAATAAGGAAATAAGTGGTTCGTTCTGCTTTTTTATAAATAACACAGCTATTGACGGTCATTCATTAGTTTATGGTAATAAGATTACAGTTACTTTAGAAAATTGTTATTGGGCAAGCAACACACCTGCTTTTGAAAATTTCGTTTATAATCAGAATACCTGGAATCCCAATAATTATCTGATATTGTCTATTTCATCCAATGATAGTGTCGTGAGCGGCAATAAAATTCCAGTCAAAGTTGATTTATCTAAAAATCAGAATAATCAGGCAGTTGATGTGAATAGCCTTCCAAAAAGCATTCCAGTTTTATTCACCGCAGCTAATGGTAATTTTGACAGTTCAAGTACTAAGATGGTTAATGGAATTGCAAAAACAAACTACATTGCCGGAACTGTGGGCAATGACAATATTACCGTTGATGTTTACGGCGTAACTTCCATATTAAGCATCAATGTTCTGCCGAAAATAGGGACTTTATTTGTCAATTATACTGCTGGTTCGGATTCTAATAACGGTGCTAGCTGGTCTAAAGCGGTTAAAACCATTTCACATGCATTGGATATTGCGGCAGAGGACAGTTCTATTTATGTGGCTGGAGGCATAAATTATCTTGATAATACTGGCGTCAATGGGTTGACTATTTCTAAAAATATTTCTATCATTGGTATTGGGGATAATGCAATCATTGATGCAAAAAATGCAGGCAGAATATTTTATATTGATGGATTCACAGTAAATTTATCCAATTTAATATTTGCCAATGCCAATGCTTCAAATGCTAATGCTAAGCGCGGAGGCGTTATATGGGCAAGAAATTCAGTTTTAAACATTGAAAATTGTAAGTTTATTAATAACACGGCTGGAAATAGCAATAGTTATGGTGGAGCCATTAACTTGAAGTCTTCAACAGCAAAGATCAATGGTTCCTACTTTGATAATAATGTCGCATTGAACGGTGGGGCAATCAATGCTGAAAATAACGTGTTAGATATATTAAATTCAATTTTCACCAGCAATAAAATTCTGAGCAATGGTCATGGAAAATCAATTAACCAATATAAGAATTGTGATTTGACAATTAAAAATTCTGTTTTGTTAGATGGTCCGTCATCAGTTCAAATTGCAAATGTTTCGAAAGCATTGTTGGAAGATAATTGGTGGGGGAATAATAATCTGAATAGGGACTTAAGCCCTACACTAAATTGCACAAATGGAAATGTAAATTCCTATTTAATATTGGAGACTTCTATTAATAAAAAAACTGTTCATGTGGGAGATGAGGTTACAATTACCACCTCTCTAAATCGTAATCAAAATGGCAATGTTAAGAATAATTTAATTGAGTTGCCTATTAATATTAATGCTAATTTGGGCACCGCCGTTCCTAATGAAACAACAATTAACAATAAGTTATCTTCAATTTACAATCCAACAGTTCCCGGCAGTGAAGTGATTACAGTAGATGTTCTAGGCATTAAAAACGTGTTATCCTTTGTTGTTAAAAATGCAATACCTAAACTAACCATTGATGAGGTAAGCACATCTTGGTCTTTAGGTATTTATTCGGGAGTAGCTAATTCATTTGATATTAAATTAATAAATAATGAGAATCGCAAAATTGATAATGTAGTTATTGAGTTGGTTTCTAATGAATCCAGTAAAGTATTGGGCAGTTTCAAAGGGTCAATTAATAAAGGAAATTCAACAATTTCAATCGTGGATAATACAATTCGCGAAATAACAGAAAAAACCGTATGGCCTGATGCCCAGAATAATTTAATTAAATTTAATGTAAAATTGAAATATGATGGAGAAACAATATCCACAGTCAGTGTTGATAAAATACTTGCATATAATGGTTACTTCAATAAGACATACTCATATGGTGGTCATGATAATGTTATTAATAGAAAATATACCATTAATGGGGATATTATTATAGCTACACAAGATGAAGAGGTATATAAAGATCAATTCAGCAGATTTAGAAATGAGACTTGGAATATTAAAACTCCAAAGAATGCTGAAATTGTTAAAGTACTATTATACTTTAATTACAATTGGGATACATCTTTCTTCCCAGATGGTTGGACATTAAAATTCAATAATCATAATATCCTCAATGAATATGTTTCTCATGAAACTGATAGGGGCAATCTTGGCGTATGGGGAGCATATGACTATGGCCTATTAGTATTTGATGTAACTGATTATTATAAGGCAAATGCAGATAATAGTTTTATAATTAATAAAACAGGCAATTGTGCGTTATATCCTTCTACTTTGTATGTATTGTATAATCTAACCAACAGCAATATGGTTAAAGATGTTTACTTTAGTGATATCTGCGATGTATTTTATCCGTTATATAATCAGAATGGATATGATGATCTGCTAAAATTTGTCGTGAATTTCAATGATGTTGATTTAACTAGATTGCATGAAGCTAATTGGTATGTATTTTCTGGATCAAGTAGTTTGAATAATAATTTAAGTTTCAATAATATGACAATTGCAAATCCGTTTGCAGGTTATACTCCTAATGATTGCCGTCCATATGATTACAATGTAACTAATTTAATCAATCAAAATAATGAGGCATGGTTCATTTCAGGCGTTAAATCATCAACTACAGTTGCTTATGAGCAGGTTTTAGTCGTTGAAAGGAATAATTTTGTTCCGTCCATGTCTGTTTCTGTAGAAGATATTAGTGTGGGTGATATTGCAAAGATTATTGTAAAGTTGCCTTCTGATGCTTCTGGTAATGTAACAGCAAGTGTTGATGGTAAGTCTGTTTCTGGTAAGGTTCAGAAAGGTAAAGTGACACTTAGTGTTTCTGGTCTGACTAGCGGCTCTAAAAAAGCATTCATCACATATTCCGGTGATGGAAAGTATCTTTCAAGCACTAAAACAAAAACTTTTATTGTGAACAAGGTTGTTCCATCTATGTCAGTTTCTGTAGGAAATATTAGTGTTGGTGATGTTGCAAAGGTCATTGTTGAATTGCCTTCTGATGCTTCTGGTAATGTGGCTGTTAGTGTTGATGGAAAGTCTGTTTCCGGTAAGGTTCAGAAAGGTAAGGCTAGTGTTAGTGTTTCTGGTTTGACTAGCGGTTCTAAGAAAGCATCTATCACATATTCCGGTGACGGTAAGTATCTTTCATGCAATGGTACTGGGGTTTTTGTTGTGAGTAAGGTTGTTCCGTCCATGTCTGTTTCTGTAGAAGATATTAGTGTTGGTGATGTTGCAAAGATTATTGTTGAATTGCCTTCTGATGCTTCTGGTAATGTAACAGCAAATGTTGATGGTAAGTCTGTTTCTGGTAAGGTTCAGAAAGGTAAAGTGACTCTCAGCATTCCTGGTTTGACTAGTGGCACTAAAGAAGCTACGGTTAGCTATTCTGGAGATGAAAAGTATATTCAAAAGTCATGTACTGAAATTTTTAAAGTTAATAAAATTATTAAAAATATGACAGTTTCTATGGATAGTAGTAATGTTGAAACTACTATTGTTCAAGTTTCTAATTTGCCTTCTGATGCTTCAGGTATTGTTACAGTAACAATTGCGGGGAAATCTAATTCAAGTAAAGTTTCAAATGGTAAAGCTACTGTAAAAATACATGGCTTAACTAATGGTACTCAATCCGCTCATATAATATACTCTGATGATGATAAATATGAAGTAAATCCAGTTACAACAGGGCTTGATGTAAATAAACTCAATGTCACATTAAAAATTAACGTAAATGACATTAATGTTGGTGAAAAAGCATCAATTGTTGTTTCTATTTCACCATCTGCCGCTACAGGTACAATTAATGCTCTTATTGACGGTGTTGATTCTGGTTCTTCAAGTATTTCCAAGGGTAAAGCTACCATAAGCATATCAGATTTAACTAGTGGAACCAAATCAGTTATTGTTATTTACTCCGGTGATGACAAATATAATGCTAATAGTGCAGCAAGCGAATTTACTGTGAGTAAGGTTGTTCCGTCCATGTCTGTTTCTGCTGGGGATATTTGTGTTGGTGATGTTGCAAAGGTCATTGTTAAGTTGCCTTCTGATGCTTCTGGTAATGTAACA